>CALMBO010000028.1 GCA_937860055.1 uncultured Verrucomicrobiota bacterium
TGTAAAAAATAGAATAATGGCCACAAGAGGTCAATCGTTTTTTCCATTAAGATCTCTTTACGCCTCCGTCTCCCCCGGCGGCTCCGGAAACGGAAAAGGGGCGGCTTTTCAGCCGCCCCTGCATCGCACTCCCGCAAAACGGGATGCGATTTCCTACCGGATCTTGTTCGCCGCCCGGCGGGCCTTGATGATCTGCTCGGTGAGGTTGAACGGCACGGCTTCGTAATGCTCGAACTGCATGGTGAAGCCGGCGCGGCCCTGGCTCATGCTCCGCAGGGCCGTCGCGTAGCCGAACATCTCGCCCAGCGGAACCATGCCGCTGATGAGCTTCTGTGCGCCCTTCTCCTCCATCGTCTCGATGCGGCCGCGGCGCTGGCACACGCTGCCCGTCGCTCCGCCCATGAATTCCTCCGGCGTCGTCACCTCCACCGACATCACCGGCTCGAGGATGATCGGGTTCGCCTTCAGGAACAGTTCCTTGAAGCCCGCGCGACCGGCTTCCTGGAAGGCGAAGTCCGACGAATCCACGTCGTGGTACGACCCGTCGTAGAGCACGACGCGCATGTCCACCACCGGATAGCCCGCGTAGGGGCCGCTCGTCATCGCCTTCACCACGCCCTTTTCCACCGACGGAATGAAGTTGGCCGGAATGCGCCCGCCGACAACCTCGTTGACGAATTCGAAGCCCTCGCCCGCCTTCAGCGGCTCGAGGCGCAGGCAGACGTGCGCGTACTGGCCGCGCCCGCCGCTCTGCTTCACGTGCTTGTACTGCCCCTCGATCTTCTGCGTCGCCGTCTCGCGGTACGCCACTTCGGGGCGCCCCACCTTCGCCGCCACGTTGAATTCCCGCTTGAGGCGGTCCACGATGATCTCCAGGTGCAGCTCGCCCATGCCGGAGATGATCGTTTCGCTCGTCTCCTGGTCGAAGCCCACCGTGAACGTCGGGTCCTCCTCCGCCAGCTTGTAGAGCGCGGCCGAGAGCTTCTCGTTGTCGGCCGTCGTCTCCGGCGCGATCGAAATCGACACCACCGGCGCCGGGAATTCGATCGACATCAGCTGGATCGGGTGGCTCTCATCGCAGATCGTGTCGCCCGTGCGCGTGTTGGCCAGGCCGACGACGGCCACGATGTCGCCCGTCGCCGCCGTCTCCAGGTTCTCGGAGTGGTTCGCGTGCATGCGCAGGATGCGGCCGATGCGCTGCCCCTTGTCCAGGGTGCTGTTCAGCACGTTCTGGCCCGAGGTCAGCGTGCCCGAATAGATGCGGATGTAGGTCAGCTTGCCGGCGTGCTTGTCGGCCACGATCTTGAATGCCAGCGCGCTGAACGGGGATTCGTCCGTCGGTTCGCGCCGGACGGGCTCCTCGCCCTCCTCCGCCACCGCCGAAATGATCGGCGGAATCTCGTTCGGCGCCGGCAGCAGGTTCACCACGCCGTCGAGCAGGTGCTGCACGCCCTTGTTCTTGAACGCCGCTCCGCAATAGACCGGCACGATCTTGCGCGAAATCGTCGCCTTCCGCAAAATGCCCCAGATCTCCTCTTCCGAGAGGTCGCCTTCCGTGAAGAATTTTTCCAGCAGCGCGTCGTCCTGCTCGGCGCACTTCTCGACGAGGTTCGCGCGCCACTTCTTCGCCTTCTCCAGCTTCTCCGCCGGAATCTCCGCCAGGCGGAAATCCGTGCTCTCCGGATCGTCGAAATACACCGCCTTCATCGTCACGAGATCGACGATCCCCTGGAACGTCTCCGCCTTGCCGATCGGCACGACCACCGGCACCGCGTTGCAGCGCAGCTCGTCCTGGATCTCCTCCAGCACCCCGAAGAAGTCCGCGCCCGTCCGGTCCATCTTGTTCACGAACGCGATCTTGGGCACTTCGTACTTCTCGGACTGCAGCCAGACCTTTTCAGACTGGGGCTGCACGCCGCCGACCGCGCAGAACAGCGCCACCGCGCCGTCCAGCACCCGCAGCGACCGCTCCACCTCCACGGTGAAGTCCACGTGGCCGGGGGTGTCGATCAGCGTCACCTGGTGGCCTTTCCAGCCCAGCGTCGTCGCCGCGCTCTGGATCGTGATCCCGCGCTCGCGCTCCTGGACCATGAAATCCATGGTCGCCGCGCCGTCGTGCACCTCGCCCAGCTTGTGCGTCTTGCCCGAATAGAACAGGATGCGCTCCGACACGGTCGTCTTGCCCGCGTCAATGTGGGCCATGATGCCGATGTTGCGCACCTTCGAAAGGGGTGTTGCTCTTGCCATAATTGCCTTCTTTTCCTAAACAAACGCCCCCGGCCGGCCTTGCGAATCGGCCCCGGGGGTGCTCGATCAAACGGGCGCGGATAATGGGGTTTGCGCGGCCGAAGCGCAATGAAAAAATGCAGGAAAGGTTTCACCCCCCCCTCTCCCCGGCATCCCGCCCCCCTCGGACGGATCAAGGCACGAGCGGCTTGCTGTCCTGCAGCAACCGGTAATAGCGCTGCCGGGAAGGCTCCAGGCGATCCATCACCACGATGGGTTCGTCCATCGCAATCCCCTGGATGTTCACGGCATCCGGCAGCAGCTTCCACTGGGCCTTCGCCCCCCGCTCCTCGGTGAACATCACGCTGTAGTACATCCCGCGCATCCCGATCCACGACAGGGTCACCTCGCCGCCGGAACGCGCCACCGTCAGCGTCGTCTCGCGGATGGGCCGGAGCTCCTCGTGGATGGTCTTGCAGCCGGACAGCCCCGCCAGCACGGCGCCTCCCAGCGCCAGCGCCAGCCATCCTCCCCACCTGCGGTTTCCGCAACGGCCCATGGCGGTTCGCGCCCTTCGCCCCTACGGAGCGGGGGTCTCGACCACTTCGCCCTCGAACACCTCGACCGGCTTCACCGGGGCCGTCTCGGCCGGAGCGCTGTTGCGGCGGGACCGCGTGAAATACTTGAAGAATCCCGGCGCCGGATCCTTCCCCGCGCCTTTGCCGTCATACCACGTCTCGCGCTTGGCGGCTTCCGCCTCTTCCGCCTTCAGGTTCGTCAGCGTCAGGTTGTAGCGGCCCGCAAACCAGCGCCAATCGGCCGGCGTGAAGGGCAGATAGGTGCCGATCGCGTTCACCATCGCATGCGTCTCCAGGTCCTGGACCTGCGTGGACTTGCTGCACCAGGAGCTGATCGACCGCAGGCTGGACGGCAGCAAGGCATCGTCGCCCAGGAAAATCGTGCGCCCCGGATACGTCTGCAGGAACGCGCCGCTCTGGTAGTCCGCCAGCGACAGCGGCATCCATTCGTAGCCGTTCCACACATGCAGCACCGGCTCGTTCTCGGTGCCCTGGTAGCTCACCATCACGGTCGGATAGCGCCGCGCCACGTCGAAAGCCACCTGCATCACCACGTAGCGCGCCGGCGCCACCAGCAGGACGGCGTCTTCCTGCGCCACGGCCTGCGGAGCCGCATAGCCGCCCAAGCCCAGAACCAGCGCCGCGCAAATCCAGAAAAACTTCTTCATGCCCGATCTCCTCAAGGTTCTCGAAAACAACTGCATTACACCAACCGGCCCGTCAAATTGCAAGCCTCTCCCGCCTCCCCGGCGGAAAATCATGCCCGCGCCAGGGCCACGGCCAGCTGCCCCGCGCAGATGCCCGCATCGTTCGGCGGAATCTCCCGATGGCTCCACACCCGGAACCCCTCCTCGCGAAGGCGCCGCCAGGCCCCCGCCAGCAGCCTCCGGTTCTGGAAGCACCCGCCCGACAGGCAGACGTCCCGCAGCCCCTCCCGCTTCGCCGCCGCCACCATCATCTCCACCAGCGTCGCATGGAACCGGCCCGCCGCCACCGCCGGCGGTTCACCGCCCGAAAGCATGGCCTCGATCATCGGCGCCCAATCCAGCGCCGCGCCCCTCCATCCAAACGGATAGGCCGGGGCCTCCGCCTCCCCCGCCAGGGCCTCCAGCCGCATCGCCGCCTGCCCCTCGTGCGACATCTTCTGGCAGACGCCCAGCAGCGAGGCCGCCGCGTCGAACAGCCGCCCCGCGCTGCTCGTCCGAACCACGTTGAAATCCTCGCGCAGCATCCCGTCCAGCACCGCCAGCTCCGCCCGCGAAAATCCGGGCGGAGGATGGCCCGATCCCATCTCGCGCAGCACGCCCAGCGCCGCCCGGCGCGGTTCCCGCGCCGACGCGTCCCCGCCGATCAGCGGAAACGGCCGCAGCCAGGCCGCGCGCCGGAAGTCCCTGCGCGTGCACACCAAAAACTCCCCGCCCCAGATCGTGCCGTCCGTTCCCAGCCCCGTGCCGTCCCACGCGATGCCCAGCACCGGCCCTTCCAGCCCGTTCTCCGCCATGCACGCCGCGATGTGCGCATGGTGGTGCTGCACGCCCGCCACCGGCACGCCCCATTCCGCCGCCGCCTGCGTGGAGGCGTAGCCCGGGTGCAGATCCGCCGCCGCCGCGCGGGGTTCCAGGCCGTGCAGGCCCGCCAGGTCGTTCACGGCCCGCTCCCACAGGCGCACCGCGCCCTCGTGGTCGAGGTCGCCGATGTGCGGGCTCATCACCGCGTTGCCGCCGGCCGTCAGCGCCACCACGCTCTTCATCTGCGCCCCCGCCGCCACCCAGCCATCCGGCGCGCCCGCCATCGGCATCGAACAGGGCGACAAGCCCCGTCCCCGGCGCATCATGACCGGTTCCCCGCCGCAGACCGCCATCACCGAGTCGTCCATCGGCCGCGCGATGGACCGGTCATGCGCCAGGAAGAAATCCGCGATGCCCCCCAGCCGCGCCCGGGCCTCGTCGTTGTCCGTGCAGATCGGCTCGTCGGTCAGGTTGCCGCTCGTCGCCACCACGGGGAAGCCCAGCTCGCGCATCAGCAGATGGTGCATCGGCGTGTAGGGCGCCATCGCCCCGATCCACGGCAGCCCCGGCGCGACTTCCCGCGCCAGGGCGGCGCCTTCCCGCTTCTTCAGCAGCACGATCGGCGCGGCTTGCGACTCCAGCCACTCCTGCTCGGCCGCCGACACCTCGCAAGCCGCCCGGATCGAATCCAGCCCCGGGAACAGCAGCGCAAAGGGCTTTTCGTCGCGCTTCTTGCGCTCGCGAAGGCGCCGCACGGCCCCGCCGTCGCGGGCGTCCACCATCAGGTGGAACCCGCCGATCCCCTTCACCGCCGCGATCCACCCGCCCCGGATCGCTTCCGCCGCCGCCCGCAGCGCCTCGTCGCGCACCTCCAGGACCGTCCCGTCCGCCCGCATCCACGACAGCGACGGCCCGCAAACCGGGCACGCGTTCGGCTGCGCATGGAACCGGCGGTTCCGCGGATCGCGATACTCTTCCTCGCACGCCGGGCACATCCGGAAGGCGTGCATCGTCGTGTTCCCCCGGTCGTACGGCAGGGCCTCGATGATGCTGAAACGCGGCCCGCAATGCGTGCAGTTCGCGAACGGATACCGGTACCGCCGGTCCTTCGGATCGAGGATTTCCCGCAGGCAGTCCGGACAGGTCGCCAGATCCGGCAGGATCCCCGCCACGCGCGCGCCGTCCGGCGCGGCGCTGGTCCGGATTTCGAACCCCGCCGGCAGTTCCGCCGGCGCGGAAAGCTCCTCCACGCTTTGGATGTCCGCCGCGGCCGGAAGGCGCCCCGGAAGCTCCGCGCGGAATTTCGCGATGTCCCCGCCCCGCCCGGCCAGCGCCACCTCCGCGCCCGCCGCGTCGTTGCGCACCCAGCCCCGCAGCCCCAGTTCGTGCGCCAGGCGGAACACGACCGGGCGGAATCCCACTCCCTGAACCCGGCCGCGCATCCGCAGCAATATGGATTTCTCCTCCGGCATGTCCCGCGCAATATACGCCACGCCCCCGCCCCGGTCGAGCCCCGGACAAAAGGGTTCAGGGTTCGGGCTTCAGGGTCCGGATGGATTGAACCTGAACCCCGAACCCTTTCCCCTCCATCCCTTCCATCTCTCCTCTTGCGTTTTTCCGCGCCCCAATTCATCCTTCGCCCATGATATCGAACACCCCGCTCATGCTTTCGCTGCTGGTCCTGGCCGCCTACCTGCTGGGCGCCATCCCCAACGGGCTGCTCATCGCCCGACTCAAGGGCATCGACCTGCAGAAGGTCGGTTCGGGCAACATCGGCGCGACCAACGTGTTCCGCTGCGTGGGCAAGGGCTGGGGCATCGCGGCGTTCGTCCTCGATGCGGTGAAGGGCTTCGTGCCCGCCTTCTGTTTCCCGATGCTGCTGGCGGAGGCGCCGGACTGGCTAGGGCTGGCCTGCGGCCTCGCGGCCGTCGCCGGCCACAACTGGCCCGTCTGGCTGAAGTTCAAGGGGGGAAAGGGCGTCAGCACCAGCGCGGGCATGCTGCTGGGCATCGCGCCCGCCGCCGCCGGCATCGGCTTCGCCGTGTTCGCCCTCGCCGTCGCGCTGACGCGCTTCGTCTCGCTGGGATCGATCCTCGCGGCCATCGCCGTCCCCGCCGCCTATCTTGCGATGCACGGAACGGACAATCCCCCGCTGGCGGGCGCATTGGTCCTCATGGGTGCGCTGGTGGTCGTGAAGCACCGCTCCAACATCCGGCGCCTGCTCGCCGGCACCGAGCCGCGCATCGTCGGCAAAAAGTAGTTTTCCACGCCATGGAAAAAGGTTTTCCACAGCGTGGAAAACCTTTTCTGGAGGAGCCGATTCCCGGCCGGGGGCCGGCGGAACCGCTCAGCGCTTCTTGTCCGCGGCGCGGATCTTGTCCCAGATCGCATCCATCTCGGCGAGGGTGCAGTCCTTCATCCTGCGTCCGCTGGCGACGATCTCGTCCTCGACGATGCGGAAGCGGCGGATGAATTTCGCGTTGGTCAGCTCCAGCGCGTAGGCGGGATCGACCTTCATGAACCGGGCGACGTTGACGACGGAGAAGATCAGGTCGCCGATCTCCTCGATGACGTGCTTGCGGTTCTTCCGGGCGATGGCGTCCTTGAGCTCGCCGATCTCCTCCTCGAGCTTCTTGAAGACGTCCCGGATGTCGCTCCAGTCAAAGTTGACGCGGGCGGCCTGCTTCTGGAGCTGGTAGGCGCGGTGCAGGGGCGGCACATGCTTGGGCACGCCGTCGAGCGCGGAGATCCGGGCCTTCTTCTCGGTCTTCTTGATGGCATCCCAGTTCCGGAGGACTTCCCTGGAGTCGGCCACCTTCACGTCGCCGAAGATGTGGGGATGGCGGCGGATCAGCTTGTCGGAGATCCCCTTGGCGACGGCAGCGAAATTGAAGGTGCCTTCCTGGGCGGCGATCTGCGACTGGAAGACGATCTGCAGCAGGAGATCGCCCAGCTCTTCGGCGAGATGGTCCCGGTTTCCGCTTTCCATCGCGTCGAGGGCCTCGTAGGCCTCTTCGATGAGGTTCGGCTTGATGGTGTCGATGGTCTGCTCGAGATCCCACGGGCACCCGTCGCCGGGACGGCGCAGGCGGGCCATGATGTCCAGCAGGCGGGCCAGCTCCTCGACGCCCTTGCGCCGGGCGGCGGGCGAGGCCATCGCCGCGGCTTTCCGCGCGGCGGTTTTCCTGCGGGGCGCCGCGTTCCCCGCGGCTTTCCGGGAGGACTTCCTAGAAGCTGATTTGCTCGAAGAACTCATCGGGCTTCACCTCTTTCAGATCGGAGCAGACGAGGTTGGCGCCGCAGAAATCCTGGTATTCCGTGAATTCATCGGTGACGACCACGACGTTCATCATGGCGGCCAAGGCGGTCTTGGTGGTGGCCATGCTGCTGACGATGGCGAGGCAGCGCTTGGGATTGCGGCCGATGGCCTTGGCCATGCGGAGCCAATGCTCGGCGCGGGGGAAGCCCCGGTCGGCGGGCAGGCCGGAGAAGACCTTGACGCCCCAGCGGTCGAAATTGAGGTGGGCGGCGACGGCATCGGCGGACGCCTGGGGCAGCATCGAGGCGCAGGCGACGATCGCGCCGCGGGCCAGCGCCGCGTCCATCCACTTGATGAGGCCGTCGCTGATCATGGTCGTCTTCTGCATGAGGCGGGACGTGGTCTCGTTGTTGAGGCGGTCGACGACCTGCTCGGGCGTCGCGGCGGTGTACTTCATCGCGGCCAGGAATTCCGGCATGTAGATGGAAGGCGCCGGATGCAGGCAATAGCGCGAAAACAGGATGGGGGTCAGCTCGATGCGCTGCTCCTTCATGATTCCCGCCAGCACCTCGTAGCGGATCTTGCGGGCGCCCAGCGCCACGCTGTCCATCTCGAAAAGCAGCGCGCTCTTGACGGAAGCGCCTTCCAACACTTGTTCTTCATTCTTGGCCATTGCGTTCTTCTCCTAACCTCTCTGCATCTGGTGACAAAATCCGGGGCAGTCTAAAACGCCGCGCGGGGCGCGGTCAATCGTTTCCTGCCCGGGGACGGAATGCCGGACAATCCCTATTCCGGCGCGCCGCCTCCATCCGCGGGCGGCGGAGCGCCCCCTTCCGTCTTTCTCTTCTTCCATACGGGACGATCGCCATCTCCGTAGGGTTTGCGGGAACCGGAAGGCTTGCGGAAATTTCCGCCTTCGCGGGGAGCGTACGGCTTCTTCTGCCATGGGCGCGACGGCCGTTCGCCGCCTTCGCCCTCGGCGCGCGGGCCGTAGGGCTTGCGGAATCCGCCGCCGCCGCCATAGGGCTTGCGCGGACCGTACGGTTTCCGGAATCCGCCTTCTTCCCCTTCGGGACGCGGACGGTAGGGCTTGCGAAAGCCGCCTTCGCGGGGCGCATACGGCTTCTTCTGCCACGGGCGCGGGGCGCCTTCGCCGCCTTCGCCCTCGGCGCGCGGGCCGTAGGGCTTGCGGAATCCACCGCCGCCGCCATAGGGCTTGCGCGGACCGTACGGTTTCCGGAATCCGCCTTCTTCCCCTTCGGCACGCGGACGGTAGGGCTTGCGAAAGCCGCCTTCGCGGGGCGCATACGGCTTCTTCTGCCATGGGCGCGGGGCGCCTTCGCCGCCTTCACCCTCGGCGCGCGGGCCGTAGGGCTTCCGGAATCCGCCGCCGCCATAGGGCTTGCGCGGACCGTACGGTTTGCGGAATCCGCCCTCTTCCCCTTCGGGACGCGGACGGTAGGGCTTGCGAAAGCCGCCACCCTCGCCCTCGGCCCGGGGTCCGTAGGGCTTGCGGAAACCGCCTTCGCGGGGCGCGTACGGCTTCTTCTGCCACGGGCGCGGGGCGCCTTCGCCACCTTCGCCTTCGGCGCGCGGTCCGTAGGGCTTGCGGAATCCACCGCCGCCATAGGGCTTGCGCGGACCGTACGGTTTCCGGAATCCGCCTTCTTCCCCTTCGGGACGCGGACGGTAGGGCTTGCGGAATCCACCGCCCTCGCCCTCGGCCCGGGGTCCGTAAGGCTTGCGAAAGCCGCCTTCGCGGGGCGCATACGGCTTCTTCTGCCACGGGCGCGGGGCGCCTTCGCCGCCTTCGCCCTCGGCGCGCGGACCATAGGGCTTCCGGAATCCCCCCCCGCCGCCATACGGCGTGCGGTAGGGACGGGCCGGCCGCGAATCATCCTCTCGAACAGGCTTTCTCTTCTTGCGATAGCCGAATTCGTTGAAGGAATCGGAAGGGGGATTTGTTTCCATAGGCGGGGTACCCTGCGTGAACGCCCTCCGGAAAGCAAGCGGAAAGCGGACAGGGCCCGCGTCAGATCTCCAGCAGCTTTTCCCCGGGGAAGAACCGCTTGAAGAGTTTGGTTTTCAGCGCAGGAACGCCTTCGCCCAGCTCCGCGGCCATCTCCAGCGGCTTCTCCTTCGTCTTGCGCTTGAAGGCCGCCAGATTCTTCTTCGCCGCGGGTTCGTCCATCTTGTTCGCAAGAATCCAGTAGGGGCGGTTGGCGAGGTCGGGATTGTAGAGCCGCAGCTCCTCGCGCAGGTTCAGGTAGTCCTCCGTCGGGTTGCGGCCATCGATGCCGGCCATGTCCAGCACGAAGAGGAGGAAATTCGTGCGCTCGATGTGGCGCAGGAAATCATGGCCGAGGCCGACGCCCTTGTGGGCGTCCTTCAGCAGGCCGGGCACGTCCGCGACGCGGATGGAGTGCGTGGCGTCGAACACGAGGGTGCCGACCTGCGGGTGCAGCGTGGTGAAGGGATAGGCCGCCACCTTCGGCCGCGCCGCGCTGAGCTGCCCCAGCAGCGTGGACTTGCCGGCGTTGGGATAGCCCACCAAGCCCACGTCGGCGACGGTCTTCATGGTGAGGCGCAGGGTCTTGACCTCCCCGGGCGTCCCTTCCGTGAACTCCGTCGGCGCCTGGTGCGTGCTGGTCATGAAATGCATGTTGCCGAGGCCGCCCTTGCCGCCCTGCGCCACCTTCAGCAGATCGCCATCGGCCAGCACCTCGCCGAGGAATTCGCCGGTTTCCGAATCGCGCACTTCGGTGCCCGTCGGCACCGGAACGACCTTGTCCTTGCCGCCGTGGCCGTATTGCTGCTGGTTTCTTCCCTTCTCGCCATGCTCGGCGCGGACCAGGGGGGCGAAATGCAGGTCCAGCAGCGAGGCGACATCCTTCGACGCGCGCAGGAACACGCTGCCGCCATTTCCGCCATCGCCGCCGTCCGGACCGCCATAGGGGATGAACTTCTCGCGGCGGAACGACGCCACGCCGTTGCCGCCGTTGCCGGCGAACACCTGGATGCGGACCTGATCGACGAATGTGGTGGGTTTCATGACTTCACGCCTTCCGTCCCGGGATGCAAAAAGGGCGGCACCTCGCGGGCCGCCCTCTGCCGTCCGGGGGACGCGCGTCCGCCGGCCTAGGCCTGGACGAGCTTCTGGACGTTGACGCGCTTGCCTTCGCGGTCGAACGAGACCACTCCATCGACCAGCGCGAACAGGGTGTAGTCCTTGCCCATGCCGACGTTGAGGCCGGCGGCCTTCTTGGTGCCGCACTGGCGGACCAGGACGCTGCCTGCGGAAACCGTCTGGCCCGCGAAACGCTTGATGCCCCGCCGCTGCCCGTTGCTGTCGCGCCCGTTGCGGCTGCTGCCTTGACCTTTTTTATGTGCCATTGTCCGTCTCCTTGCCTTACGCGATGGACGCGATCTTCACCTTGAGCAGGTCCTGGCGGTGCCCGACCTTCCGGTGGTATCCCTTGCGGCGCTTTTTCTTGAACGCCACGACCTTCGGGGCGCGAAACTCGGCCACCACTTCGGCCATGACCTTGGCGCCGGCCACCACGGGGGTGCCGACTTTAAGGCCGGAGCCGTCGTGGATCGCCAGCACGCGGCCCAGTTCGATCTTCTTGCCCGCCTCGGCATCGGCCAGCAGTTCGACCGCCACTACATCATCCTTTTGAACCCGGTACTGCTTGCCGCCGGTTTCGATCACCGCATACGCTTCCATCTGAATCCTCGTTTCCATAGCCGGCGGAAAATGCCGGTCCAATTCCACAAACAGGCGTGCAAAATACGCAAAGCTCCCCCCCGTGTCAACCCCCGCCTTCCGGGAAAGTTTTTTTCGCCGGACGGGTTGACGGAGCGGCGGGGGCGTGATACAACACCCCGCATCGTCTGAGGATTTGGGGGGTTAGCTCAGTTTGGTAGAGCGCCTGAATGGCATTCAGGAGGTCGGGAGTTCGAACCTCCTACCCTCCACCAAATCCCGGACGCCCCCGCCTGAAAAGGCGGTTTTTTTTATTGTGCCCCCGCCTTCCCCCCCTATACTCGCCTCTCATATATAGGAAAAGGACGCCCATGATTCTCGCCTACATCGATCCCGGCAGCGGCAGCATTCTCATCCAGGTCATCTTGGCCTCCTGCATCGGCGGGATCGCGGCCTTCTGGGGCAGGATCAAGGCCCTGTTCACCGGCAGGAAATCCGGGGGGGAAGCCCCGAAGGCCGACGAACCCAAGAAGCCGGAATAACGGCATGTCCCGCGATTCCGGCTCCTTCCGCGACCCCAGCGGCTATGTCTTCCCGCACCAGGGGCGCATCTTCCGCGCCTTGGATCCGGCGGCCGCGGCGCTGCTCCGGGATCTGGACGCCCAGGGCCACCTGACCCGCTGGGCCCGGGAAGGCCTCGTGGTCGGCACCCGCTTCGTGGACGATGCCGCCCTGCAATCGGAGCTTTCGGCGGCCCATCCCGGATTCGCCGCCTTCCTGGAGCACGACCGGATCGCCTCCATCACCTATCCCTACGAGTGGTCCACCTCCATGCTCGCCGATGCCGGCCTCCTCACGCTCCGCCTCCAGGGCGAACTGCTCCGCCTCGGGCTCTCCCTCAAGGATGCCACGGCCTACAACATCCAGTTCGTGCAGGGCCGGCCCGTGTTCATCGACCTGACCTCCATCGAAAAACCCGCGCGCCTCGACCTCTGGTTCGCCCTCGGCCAGTTCAACCGCATGTTTCTCTATCCCCTGCTGCTCGTGAAGCACGCGGGCTGGGATCTCCGTTCCTATTTCCTTTCCAACCTCGATGGCCGCTCCACCCTCCAGGTCGGCCAGGCCTTTTCGTTCCGCCAACGGTGGAGCCCGTCGCTGATCCTCGACGTCGGCCTGCCGTTCGCCCTGGAAAAGAAGGTCAAGGCCGGCAAGGCTTCCGCCCCGAAGCCTCCCGCCGCGGCCAGCGCCGGCGCGCCCGCGGGCAGCCGCGCCGCGCAGGAAATGACCCTCCGGCGGCTCGGCAAGAAGATCGCCGCGCTGGCGGAATCCATCGCCCCCGAAACCGTCTGGGGCGACTACACGCAGATCTGCTCCTACGACGAGGCGGCCGAGGCGTCCAAGAAATCCCTCGTGCGCGAATTCATCCAGCAGGCCCGGCCCACGGAGGTCCTCGACATCGGATGCAATACGGGCGACTATTCGCGCATCGCGGCCGACTGCGGCGCCAGCGTCCTCGCCACCGATTTCGACATCGGCGCGGTCGAACAGATGTACCGCCGCCTCCGCAAGGAGCCGAAGGCCATCACCCCCATGGTCGTGGACATCGCGAACCCCAGCCCCGGCATCGGCTATATGAATGCCGAACGCCCCTCCTTCCTCGAGCGGGCCCGGCCCGATTGCATGCTGGCCCTCGCGGTCATCCACCATCTGCTGGTCGGCGCCAACCTCCCCATGGCCGCCATCCGCGATCTCTTCGCCGCCCTGACCCGGCGGCATCTCGTGCTGGAGTTCGTCCCCACCGACGACGTCATGTTCCGCAAGCTGATTGAATTCCGCGTGAACCTGTTCGACCACGTCACGCTCGACCGCTGCCTCGACGTGTTCAGAGAGAAATTCACGCTGGTGCGCCGGGCGCCGGTCCAGAACTCCCCCCGCACCCTCCTGCTCTTCGAGAAGCGCGGTTAGTCCCGCCGGATCAACGGACGGTTCCTCCGGCCTTCCGGGCGGCACGTCCGAAGGCATCCATCATCCCGGCGGCGCACTTGTCCCAGGAGAATTGCGCCAGCCGCGAGGCGCCCCGTTCCATCAACTGTTTCCTCAATGCCCCATCGGAAGCCATCTGCCGCAATTTGCCGGCCAGATCTTCGGCATCGCCCGATTTGAACATCAGGGCCGCATCCCCCGCCACCTCGGGCAGCGACCCCGCATCGGAGCACAGGACGGGCACGCCGTATCCCATGGCTTCCAGCACGGGGAAGCCAAACCCCTCGAAGCGCGAAGGAATCACCGTGGCCAGGCACTCCTGATACAGCGCGCCCAGCAGATCCTCCTCCACCCGCCCCAGGTAGAGCAACCGCCCGCGGCCGCCATCCGATTTCCGCAGCTGCTCCAGGAAGCGCGGATGTCCGTCCCCCTGCGGGCCAACGAACGCCAGCTTCACCCCCCCCGGCCATGCGGTGCCCAAGCGATCATGCGCATCAAGGATCAAATCCAGCCCCTTGCCGATGAAATCGGTCCGGCCCGGAACGAAGAAATAGCGCCGGGAATCCACGCCCTGCTCTTTCAGCAGCCGTTCCGCATGTTCCACCCGCAGGGCACCATGCGTCGCCGGCCCGGGATGAGCCACGGCGACATCCTTGATCCCGAGGAACCGGCCCATGTCGTCCGCCGTGAATCTCGAGATGGCGGTGAAGGCCGCCGAACGCCGCACCGCGCGCGGAATGCAAATGTGCTTGCGGAAAACGGTGCGCTTGAAATCGTATTTCCCCTTCACCCGGTATTCGCCCAGGTCCAGAAAGGTCGTCACCGCCGGCGCCTTCCATCTTCCCGGGAAATAGTTGCATCCGCTCGGAATCCAGAACACATCCGGATCCAAGGCGTCCAGGATCTTCCCGGAGAGAAACTCCAGCCAGAAGGCCTTCTTGAACTGGTTGTCCAGCATCGGCACCGGGATCGTCTCGATCTCCGGATCCATCCGGTGCAGAACAGCGGCGGCTTCCCGGTTGCACAGGATGGTCCACCGCGTTTCCGGGTGCAGGCGCCGGACAGCCTCGACGGTCTTCTCGAAGAACATTTCGGCGCCGGCCCGGCGGCCATACAGCGTATAGATAGTCGCAATCTTCATGCCGTTTCGTCCGCCTTTCCCTCCGGCAGCAGGCAATCCCGGGGATCCACCGGCTTCCGCAAGCCGGCCCAGATGCCTGCCAGCCCCGCCCAGCCCGCCCGGGTGCGCCCCGGCAGGACCAGCAGGCACAGCAGGCGCGGAAGGGAACGGAGGAAAATGCGGTGGAAGAGCGCGAACAGCCGCCGCGCGCTGCCGGGCCGCGTATGCAGCTTGATCATGGAGATCCAGTTCCGCGCCAGCAGATGTTCCACGAACGGTGCGGATTTCGGGATCCCCCGGCGACCGGCCTTGTTCGACGCGCCATACATCTTGTGCCACAGGGCCGCGCGCGGTTCGTACCACAGCCCCACGCCGTTCTCCCGCGCCCGCAGGCTCCACTCGATGTCTTCCAGATAGGCGAAGAACTCCTGGTTGAACAACCCGATCCGACGCACCACCCCGGCGCGAACCAGCATGCAGCAGCCGGAAAGGATTTCGGTGGCGCCGGGAACGTCATATTGTCCGGCATCCCGTTCCCTCAATCCGCGGAAACGGACCTGGAAGGTTTTGGGATCCATCGAAGCCCCGGCATAGCAGAGGGGCTTGCGTTCATCCATGAACCAGATCTTGGCCCCGATGGCGCCGATCGCCGGATCCGCCTCGAGGCCGCGCACCAGGGCGCCCAGGCAGTCCGGCTCGACTTCCGTGTCGTTGTTCAGGATCCAGATCAAATCCATGCCGGCATCCACCAGGATCTTCACGGCGCGGTTGTTGCCTTCCGAAAAACCAAGGTTCCGACCGCCCCGCACCAATCGGATCTCCGGAAAATCCGCCTGCAACCGTTCGCCCGATCCGTCTTCGGAGCCGTTGTCGTACACGAGGATCATGGCCGGGCGGAAACCGGACTTCCTCAGGGACAGCAGGCACCGGGCCGTATCGTCGTACTGGTTCCAGTTCAACAGCGCGACGCCGACCTTGGAGGAAGGGTCTGTCACGGTCCCTCTCCCTTCCCGGTTCCCGCCCCGTCTCTCGTCCGCAGTCCACGATAGAGGCCCATCATGGCCTCCACGTAGGTGCCGGGCGAGAACAGCTGTTTCGCCCGCTCGCGGCCGGCGGCCCCCATCCGCGCGCGCAGATCCGGATCCTTCGACAGGCGCTCCGCGGCAACGGCGAATCCCTCCACGTCACCGGCGCCGACCAGGATCCCGGTCACGCCATCCTCCACCATCTCCGGGATGCCGTCCACGCGCGTCGCCACGACCGGAATGCCCCAGCACATGGATTCCATCACCACCCGGGGGAACGAATCCCGCCGGGTGGGATGCACCAGGATGTCGGCCTGCCCGTACACGGTCTCCATCCGGGCCTGCGTCCCCTGGATCGACACCTCATCTTCCAGCTTGTTCCTCGCGATGGTTTCCCCGGCCTCGGCACGATCCGCGTCTGCCAGCCAGGGGCCGACCATCCGGGCGTCGAACGGCACGCCCCGTTCCTTCAGGTGCAGGCAGATCTGGAGAAAGAGATCGGCCCCCTTGGCCTGGCTCATCCGCCCCGCCATCAGAATGCGGAGGCGCGGATTCGCAGGCGGATTCCGTTCCGCCGGAATCTCGCAATGGTTGTAGACCACGTCGACTTGTTTCAGCACCTTCGGATATTGCGCAACCATGGCGTTCGTCAGAAAAACCACCCGGTCGGCAAACAAGCGGATCAGCCACAGTTCGGAATAGGCCTCCCATCCCCCCTCCCACGGCTCGTGCATCGTGACGGCCACGGGAACCCCCGCCCACCGTCCCGCGAGCAGGGCATAGGGCAGATGCGCCGCGCGGCTGTGGATGTGGAGGACCCCCGGTTTTTCCTTCAGCAGGCGGCGCAACCCCCGGACATAGGCCCAGCGGGACCGGACCACCGCCCCGATGCCGCCGATGAACTTCCGAAGACCGGCTTGGCGGAGCCCGCGGAATGCGAACGGAGAGCACCAGACGGGCACATCCGCCGCCCGGGCGCGCTCCTCCAGTTCCCCATGTTCGCAAAGAACGAGGCGGACTCCGTCGAAGAACGGCCGCAGCGCCACCAGTTGCTCCAGCGCGCAGATGGGCGCGCCGCTCAAACTTGCCCAGGGAGCGGCGGAATACAGGCAGCCGGCGACATGGGGGGCTTCAGTCTTCAACGTCCCCCCTGCCTGTTTCTCCCGCTTCGGCCGTCAACGCTCTCAATGGAAAATCCGGAAGTTCCCCGAGATCCACCAGCCGGATGGGCACATCGACATCCCGGCGGATTTCCTGGCCCGGCGCCTTGACCATCAGGGGGACGTGCCGCTTGCCTGCAGAAGTCCCGTTGTAGTCGCGGAAATGGGGACCATGGTCCGAAAGCACGATCACCCACGATTCGTCCCACATTCCCGTTTCCCGAAGCGCCTCCATCAGCTCGCCGAAAAGCCGGTCCGCGTATTCCAGCTGCGCCGGATATCCGGCGGGATTCAGATATCCGAATTGGCCGCGGCCTCCCTCCGCATCGAAAACATACGGTTGATGAGGCACGGGCAGATGGATCACCGCGAAATCGCCGGGAGACAGGCTGTCGCGGATGTGCCGGAGGCCCTCGGCCTGCACTTCCGCCGTCAGGTTCCGGAAATACTGCTTGAACGGCCGGATGTGGAGCTGGAATTGTTTGGCGACCGCCGACACGGGATCCTTCGACTCCTCCACGAGGCGGACCAGCTGATGCAGGATCGCCGCTCCCAGCGGGGATCCTTCCTGGTCGGAGAGCGCCGCCCCGTAATAAGAGCGGATGAACACTTCGTCGAACGCGCCGGGCATCAAAGCCTTGAAAGGAAGATAATATCCGATGAGCACGCGGCGGTATCCCGCCTGCCGGAATGCATAGGGCAGCGCTTCCTCGAATTCTGCCGCGGTCTTCGCAGATGCGCCGGGACGGTTTGTCGGCGCCCATTGTGCCGGACCGCGCCCCAGTTCCACGATGCCGACCTCCTCCTGGAGCAGGAAGCCGGGCATGGAACGTCCCGTCTCGTCTCCCGGCGCCCTTGCCCGATGGTAGACGGTCGACGTCTTGGCGAAGTCACCCAGCCGGGGCAGTTCGTCCTTCACCCTCCCCCCGTCCGCGAAGAGATCCTCGTATCCGATCATGTCGAGTATCACGATCAGGACCGGCGCGCCCTTTCCATCAACGCGGTGCCCGAGCCGGGAGGGAGCGCCGCTTACGTTCTCCCATCGCGGCGCCATGCAAAGATTGAACAGCAGAATGGGCAGGATCGGCCACAGATAGACGGAGTACCGCCATCCCGCCGCCGCCCAGTCCCGCCAGCGGGGCTTCCGATAGGCGGCCACGGTCAGCGCCCCCCCCAGCGCCCAGATCAGCAGGTAGTACACCGTTCCGGTCAGCCAGGGAAGGTAATCGACCAGCGTCAGGCGGAGGGCCGGCCGGAAATTGAATGCGGCCAGCACGATCCCGAAAAAAAACCAGGGGGACAACCATCGGTCCGAACGCCCTCTCGTCGCCCCTGCCAAGGCATGCAGCAATGACGCCGCCAGGAAACCGCCGGCCGCCACCAGCAGAATCAACGCCGCCGTGTCCTCGCGGTTGAACAGCATGTACAGCCGGTTGTGGGGCTCCAGGACGAGCCCTATGTATCCCCCGCACAACAGGGTCGCGGCCACCTCGCAAGCAACGAGCCGCCGGAGGAACGGCCATCCCCCCTGCGGGCCTTTCTCCATGGCTGGATTCTCCGGATTCATTCCGCTCCCTCAGGCCTGGGCGGGAGGTGTTCCGTCCTCCGGATGTGCCGGCATGTCCCACGACCGCCCGATCAGCATCCACAGCGGAAACATCAGCACGGGAATCGTCGTCGTGCTGGAAAGGGGCATGATGAGGAGCACGAAGATCAGGCAGCACGCCAAGCCCATGTACGCCCCGGACAGCAGCATGTCCGACAGGGAGGCCCGCGCCTTCTGGAGCAGCCGCATGATCACCCAGAAGAGGAACCAATAGTAGACGGCGGTTCCCAGCCAGCCGAATTCGCCCATCAGATAAAGGAAATCGACGTTGACGGCCCCTACCACCGACGAAATCACGGTGGTGCCCTGGCGGCCATAGTACCCCAGGCGCCGGGCCTCGTCGTAGTAGGGCAGGATGTAGCGCCGGGCCAATGGAGTCCTTGCGTCCCGGGCCTGGTTCGAGGTGAACCGGCCCGGTCCCGCCCCCAGGATGGGATAGGGGACAAGATGCTGGAAATCGCTGGTCACGGCATAGACCAGGTCGGCCTTGGGGGTGTCTTCGATCGAATCCCAATATTGGCCCAGTTGCTTCTCCCCGACCGCCATGTTGAAGTAGACGACCGAAGCGATGGCAAAAGCAACCCCGGCGGCAATCAGCCCCGTCCGCATGCGCGCCGAGATGCTGGGATGGAACAGCAGGGGGAAGAAGGCGAAGGGGCACAGGACAAGCGCATGTTTCGTGTCCGTCATGAAGATCAGGTTGTAGCAGATCACGATCACCAGGAAGACCGCCCATCGGCGGACCCGGCGCCGGGCCTGCGCCGCGGACCCCATCCACCAGGAGGCCAGCATGATCAGGGCGAAGACGCTGAGATACCCCACCATGTGCGCGCTGTGGGTATCCGGCCCGAACACGCCTCCGCTGCGATCCGGATGGAGCCTTGCCCAAGGCCCCCCCTGCCACAGGATGTTGTAGAGGAATTGCGCCGCGATATAGACGATATAGACCCACATCCACCGGTGCAGCTGGCGTTGGTCCCCGAAGGTGCAGGTCAACCGGCAGAAATACCACAGGATGTAGAACTTCAGCATGATCAGCGTGACCTGCACCGCCGTGAAAGGAGAAGGCTTTCCGTTCACATACCAGCTCAAGGCCGAAATGAAGCAGAACAACACCGGGAAAATCGTGGCTTCCCGGAGCTGCCGCCGCTGGATCCAGTTCATCACGATCACGGCGATGAAGGGCAGGAAAAACAGTTCGTCGATGAACCCCGGCAGAGGCAGGCCCACCAGTCCGAAAAGCCGGTTGCTGGGCATCAGAAGGAAATAGAACAGCATGCAGTTCAGCAGCAGCTTCGGCCGGTCCAGAAGCAGGGCGCCGGCGGAAAAAACGATGACCAGAAAGGCCCACCCCAGTGGCGCGGGGACGCCGAACATCCCCGAAATGAAGAACATGACGGTCAGCCCCACCGCAAACCCGGCGACGGCCAGCCAGCCGAGCCATTTATAGACCGGAAACTGGTAGGCCGCCCGGCGGCTGGCGGGAAGACGGGCGGGTGGATTCATCACACCCGTCCCATCCCGGCCGGAAGGTTGACCTGTCTCTTGCTCGTTCATTCCATTCGTCCTTGCCGCCGGACTCGGGGGGGGGCCGCCTCGCTCGGGGAAATTGGGGGCATTTTGCATCACTGGCGCCCGAAGGCAATCGCAATCAGTCCATTTCGCCCTCCGGCGGACGCCGGAGAAGCGCCGCCCTCCCCGCCTAGCCGGCGATGGATCTCATCTCGTCCGCAATCCGGCGGACCTCGGCCGCGCAGGCCGTTTCATAGGAATAGCGCTCGGCAAAAACAAGTCCGGCCCTCTTCTTCATACCCTCCAAGCCGGTCCGGAGCATCTCCGACAAGGCCAGGGCCAAATCCCGCGGAGAATCCCCCCGCGCGCACAGGCCCATGCCTTCCTGCTCGATGATGCTCCGGAGAGATTCGTTGTCCGACCCCAGCACCGCCAATCCGCAGGCCATGAATTCATAGAGCTTGGTCGGGGCGCAATATCGCTGGTTCGCCGTCGGTTCCACCGAGAAGGAATAATCCACTACCCCGGCATCCGCCTCCCAGAGACTGGCGCGCAATGCCTCCCGGGAAACCGGCGGACAGAAATGGAAATGGCCGGAGGCCATTTTCCGCGAGGCGTACTCCCTCAGCCCCCGGATTTTCTCTTCGGTCGCCGCGCAAAACGCCAGCAGGAAGACCGGCGCGCCTGACTCGGCGACGGCGTCGATGATGCGCTCGAACGGCTTTTCGCGCCCCACCCCGCCCACATGAACCAAAACCGGAAGCCCCGCCGGAGGGGGGGGAATGCCCGCCAGCTCCCACAGCCGCCCGCGCGGCGCGCGGGGCGGCATTTGGGAAAGCGGGAACGTGTTGCGCAGCACATGGGGCATCTTCGCCAGCCCGTAATATTCCATCCGGATCTTCGCCCGGAACGGATCCACGTCGATCACGATGTCCGGCACCCGGGCCCACCGCTTCTGGGTCGAAGGCCAGCGGTCCTGCGGATACTCCTCCGGCAAGGCCAGTTCCTGGCAGAACTGGGCCAGAACCATATGTCTCCCCCTGATCTTTTTCGCCAACGCCGCCTCCGCCAAATAGGCTGTCTCGGTGATCAGCACATGCCGGGCAAACAACATCCGGAACCAGACGAACAGGCGGAACAGCTTGGACATGAGCCGCCAGCGCCCGGCATCCCACATCGATCCGCGAAGGGCGAAGGCATGGCACCGGAAAGGCAGCCGGCCATACCAGCCGCCTCGCCGGGCATCGGTGAAGACATAGGCCTCCACCTCGAACACCTCCCCCAGAGCCTCCAGCAGGTTCTGGGTGCCGGCATAGGACCGGTCGAAATCGGTTCCGGCCACGGCCAGCAGCTTTTCTTTCCGTCCGGCCATGGCTAACCACCCATCCCGTCAACGATCGCCTGCAACGATGGAGCCAGTCCCGCAGGCTCGAATATCCTCCTCCCCTGGAGGATGTTCTCGCACTGCTTCCGATAGCGTTCAGCGGGGAAATCCCGGGCGATGGAAGACACCACCTGCCCCACTTCCCCGTAGTCGCGGCACAGGTATCCAATATCCCCCATCCGCTCGAAATAATGTTCCACATAGGGATTGCGGAGATAGATTCCTGGCTTCCCATACGAAAGCGCGTCCAGGAAGGAAGCGCTGGCCGCCAGGCGATAGTGCCGCGGGTCGGCGAGCCATACGGCGTAGGTCAAACGGGCGGCGCGGTCCGAATAGACCTCGGGAGACAGGGGCCTGTCGCCGACATCTGCAATCCATTGGACATAGGACATGCACTCGGCGTCGTCCACGAATCCAACCAGGCTGAACTCGACGCCTTTCGCCCAGGCCTGCGTTTCCCTGGCCAGTTGCGCAAACCGGTCGAATCCCTTGTGCCGGTTCCCCACTCCCAGATGGCCAAAGCGGATCTTGCCGGAAGGGGTGGCCGGCGGCGCCGCCTCCTCGAAATAGGGAATGTCCAACGCGCAGAAATGGCGCCCCAGCCGCCGGCGCTCCCGGAGCAACGTGCGCAGGATGGGTTCGCCCAGCGCCACATATTTCAACGAGCGCGGATGCGGCATTTCCAGGACCTTGCGCAGGCTGGAAATCCAATTCCAGGGCTTGCGGGGCGGACGATCCAGGATCGAAGCCAGGATGCTGTGCACCACAACCAGCGTCGGCACGTTCGTCCGCCGCTTGTACAGGTCCAGCTTCAAGGCGAACAATCCTGTGGGGGTGATCGAGCACACCCCCATGAAAAGCGGGGAATGCGCCGCCGACGCGTCAAACAGCCGCCGGCACCACGCGCGTTCTTCCGGCAGGCGCCGCCACCCCGCCGAATGTTGCGGAGGAATCGCCATCGCCTGCCATGTGACCCGGGAAACAAAGCGGGAATCGTGCCGTTCCAAAATCTGCCTCACCCATTCGAGATGCCCCTCCTCCCCCAGGAAGATCACGGGCGACCGTGGATAGGCGCACAACACCGTGTCCAGAAAAGCCGCGTTGAACAGCGCATGCTCGAAGCCCCGGCATTGGGGCTCGCACAGGATGACGGGGCGGTCCGTCACGGCGATCGGCCCGTTCCTTCGCGCAGGCGTTCCAAGGCCTCCAGGTATGTCTCGGCCGCCTTGTCCCATTGGAAGCGGGCCGCCTGCCTCAATCCCCGCTCCTTCCGGTCGCGGCGGAGGCCATCGTCCTGTTCCAAGGCGACCAATGCGCGGGCGAAATCGCCGGAGTCGTCAGGGTCGACATAGACCGCGGCGTCGCCGCAGACTTCGGGAAGCGAGGTTCCGCGCGTGGTGATGACGGGACAGCCCAGGGCCATGGCTTCCAGCGGAGGAAGACCGAACCCCTCGAATTTCGATGGATAGACCAGGGCCCGGGCCCCGGCCAGCAGGGTCGCCAGCATTTCGTCGCTGACATATCCCCTCTCTTCCACGAGCCCTTCCGCCACCGCTTCCTCCACCTGTTTCCGGAAAGCGGCGGAGAAATACTCCCGGCTCCCCGTCAGGACAAGCCGGCCGGAGAGTTTTCCGGCCCGGCGCAGGCCGGTGAAGACATCCAGCAGCCGGTCCACCCCCTTGCGGGGATGATAGCCTCCCACATAGAGGAAATAGGAATGATCCGAGGCGCCCGCTTCCGGCCCAACCCCTTGGGCCATCTGCAAGGTGGGCCCGGGATGCACAACCAGCGGTTCGGCGGCCAGCGAGAAGTTCTGCAAAATTCTTTTCTTGGAATACTCCGAGTCCGTTATCAGCAAATCCGTCCGGTCCAGGTCCCGCTGCTTCTGCCTCCGGTACGCCCTTTCCTCCCCTTCCCCCTGGAAGTATCCCGGGATCTCGAGCGGAAGGACATCATGCAGCGTGACGACCACGCGGATGCGCCCCAGCCCCCGGGGAACGCCGCCGTTCCACGGAAAATGGATCGCGTCCGGCCTCGCACGGGCCGCATAAAGCGGAAGGGCCCATTGCCGTCCAAAACGGGCGGGAAAACCGCGGGTTGCCCAAGGAACCGAACGGAATCCCGCCGGCAGGCGGACCTGCAACGGCTGATGGTGGAGCATCTGGATGTCCAGCGACGGATCGCGCTTCCGGCACGCCTCGTACAGCCCCAGCGTCACCTTGGCGATCCCGGTCGGCGGGATCTGGAAAACCGAGGCGTCCAAGGCGATCTTCATGCCGTCCGCCTCGTCGCCACCACGAAGTAGTTCCGCGGCAGCAGGCGCCCCCAGAAACCGGGGCCGGTCGCCATAAAGAATCTCCGGCTGCCCTCCAAAAGCCGGCTCATGATCCGCATTCGCCAGCCGCCGGACAGGATGCGCCCCGTGGAGCCCTCGATCTTCATTCTCGTCCCGAACAGCCACGTGTGGGCCAGGAAGTAATGGGGCTGCGTCGGCAGGATCACCTCGGCCGCCAAGCCGCACCCGGACAGCAGCCGCTCCAGGTCCGCCCGGCTGAACTCGCGCACATGCCCATGCGGCTCATCCCTCATGTATGCCGGGTTCAGCCGCTTCAGCCAGCGCTCGGAGCATCGGGTGGGAACCGTGATGACCATCCGGCCGCCGGGAGACAGCTGGCGCGCCAAGGCCGCCAGAACGGCTTCGGCGTCCACCAGATGTTCCAGCACTTCCTGGCACAGGATCACATCGTACGGGCCGGGCAGACGGTCGATCCCGCCGGCCGACAGCGGGAAGAGCTCCGTCGATGTCTGGACGCCGGTTTTTGCATTCTCCGCCTTTTGCCACTCCAGCACGGAGGTGTCGCAATCGACATAGGTGATCTCCCGTGCGCCGGTAGTGGCGGCGGCGGTCCGGCCGAACGACGAATATCCCGGCCCTACGTCGAGGATCCGCGCCGCGGAAAATCCCTTCAAATGCCAGGTGAGCAATCCGTCGATCATGGCTCACGGATTCCGGGTGAGATACGCGGCCGCCAGGCCCCCGGCTCCGCCGTTGCATTGATCGTAGTATCCGACATGTTCCAGTTCCACGGCCGGCGCCCCGGTCCACCCCTGCCCGAACGTATGGCGGAAAAAATGCTCATGGATCCGGCAATCCGCCCGGACATTGTCCAGAAGACGCGCCCAATCCTGCTGGCCGAAGTTGATGAACCAGCCATGGTCCTCATGCTTGCCGAACGGAACCGTGACCAGGATGCTCCCTCCGCGCCGGACCACGCGGAACATCTCCCGCAGCGCCTTGGCCATCATTTCCTGCCCGACCTTGAATTCCTTGGTATAGGCGGAATTGTCCATCCCGATGTGCTCCAGCGCGGAGATGCACCACACGAGGTCGAAGCTCTCGTCGGCCAAGGGACAGGCCGTCATGTCGCCCATGACGGAATTCCGGTAGTACGGCCGCGTGTCGTATGTCGGGGCGGCGATGTCCATCCCGGTGATGTTCCGGGGTTGTTCCAGGGAACGGACCATCTCCAGATGGCACCGCATGGCGTTGGCATGGCCGACGTCCAGGATCTCGGAGCCGGGACGGTACGAAGTCCTGGCCAAAAGCAGCTCGACCGTCCGCTCCGGCAGCCCCTTCCCATAGTTTTCCCGCAAATGGAGTCGTTCGGGAAAATCCGGCTGCGCCAGGAGAGCGGCGCGCGCGAGCTCCCCCGATATGCGTTCCTGCAGGGCATCCGCCGCGGAGGGGCGGAAAAACTTTTGCGCCCCCTGGATCCCGGCCTTCAGCTTGTTCATCACGGACATTCGACATCCCAGGTTTGTTCTGCCACGGGGGACTCCCGCCCGGCCAACGACGGACACGGGGCGGGCCCCTTCAATCTTTCGCCTTCTCGATGACAAGGACGGAAACCGCTCCCATCCAGCACCGCCGGCTATGCCGCTCCAGCGTTTCCAGCCGCAAGAGCTTCAACACCCTCCGGAGGGCCGGGATCCATCGCCATCCCAATATGGGATTAAACGCATAGGTCACCGTCCTGTCCAGCCCGATATGTTCGCACATCCGCCGGAGGCGCCGGGGACTCATGTCATCCTCGAAGCCGTAGGGCCACGTCCCCCGCCATTTCTGCCAGGCCTGGACCCATTGGAACGGCCAGCACCATGCATTGGGAACCAGGATGACGACGACACCGCCGGGCTTGGCCATGCGCCACATCTCCCGGATCAGCTTCCTCTTCCCGTCGTCGTCGAAGTGCTCGATCACGCCGCCGTTCCAGACGACATCGAACGCGCCGGACGGCACATGGTTGTCGAGGGCGTCCTCGTTGTAGCAACGGGGTTCGGCCAGGCCCGCCTGCGCAAAGGCCGCGCGGGCCACGTTCAGCGCTTCGCCCGAGATGTCCAGCAGGGCGCATTCGGCGCCGGTTTCGGCCAGCAGCACCGAGGTGAAGCCGCTCCCGCAGCCCACTTCGATGATCCGCTTGCCGCGGGGATCGCCCGAATGGGCCAGGATGACCTCGAAATTGGCCCGGTTCTCGGGCCCGGCCCAGTAGTCGTCCCGCGTGTATCTCCGGGCAACGGCATCCCAGACGGAAACGACATCCTTGGCTTGGTGCGCATTGACTTCGCTCATTCCGCGGATTTCCTCATTTTGCGGCGGACATTCTCCGCCAGATAATGGCCCCCACCACCATGAATCCGATCGCATCGTTGACGATCAGGGCAAACGCGGACGCGGCGGGGCCGTGCCGGGGCAGGAGCCACACGTTCAGGGCGACCACGATCGCCAACTGCGCGAGATTGATCAGCCAATAGATGCGGGCCAGGCCGAAGCTGTAGCCCACCACGCCGATCGGACAGATCAACAGCGAAAAACAATACCGCAGGCAGAGAAGCTGACCGATGAACACGCTGGCCTCGTACTGGGCCCCGAACAGCAGCGGGGCGAACAAGGGGACGAACAGCGCATAAAGCACGCCTCCGCAGGCCACCAGGAAGCTCAGCCGGAACGTCTTTTTCAGCAGGGCCCGCGCCGCCGGGAGGTTGTCGAGCGCCGACGCCCGGGGCCACAGCGCCATGTTCAGCGCGTTGAGCACGATGGACAGAGGCAGGGCGAAGCGGGTCGCCGCATTGTAGATCCCCACCTGGCTCTCATCCAGATAGGCGCCCATCAGCCAGATGTCCGCGCGGACGATGAGGATCACCAGGATCGAGGACAGCAGCATGAAGAACGCGAACCGCCCCGGCTCGGTCGCATCCAGCGCATTGGACATGGCGCCATCCAGGCGGGGGCTCCTCCACAAGGCCTTTGCATCGCCCGGAAACATCCGCTTCAGCTCCGCGGCGGACCATAGCGCAGCCCGGGGAACCAGCAGCAGGGATGCCGCGGCGCAGATCCCGGAGGCGATCAGTCCCACCACGACCACCGAAGCCACGGACCAGTGCTTCCAGAATGCCAGTCCGAGGATTCCTGCGAAGAAAATCAGCGCCTGGGCGGTCAGGAGGGAGGCATTGATCCCGAACCGCTTGAGCGATTGGAAATAGATGGACGGAACGGAGGACAGGGCGATGAAGACGCCGCTCAGCAGCCCCAGGCGCAGGAAGGCCGTCAGGTCTTCGGCATGCCAGACCCGCCGGGCAAGCCACGGCGACAGGAAATAGAAAAGCACCGTGAAAACAAGCACCAGGATCACCCGCCGGCGGAACGCCCAGCGCGAAACCGCCATCTGGCCCTCGGAATCCCCCTGCGCGTCGGCCCGCGAAATATAGCGGATGGCCGTTTGGCCGATCCCCATGTCCGACAGTTGGGCGGAAGTTTCCGCGAGGCTTTGCACCAAGGCGACCTGCCCCAGGCCGGCGGGACCCAGCCCGCGCGCCATCAGCACGGAGGTAACGAAGCCCGTCGCCACCCGTATGCCTTGCGGGATCATCGAGACCACCACGTCCCGGATCCCCTTTTTCGACCCCGCCACGGTCGTTGCCAGCCACTTGAACGCGTTCATGGATGAGGCGGTTTGCGGGACATCACCGCGCGGCATTTCCGAGGATGGCCTGCCCGATCCTCGGGGCGGCATGCCCGTCGCCATAGGGATTCCGCGCGCGCGCCATCCGGGCGTATGCGGCAGGATCGCCGGCGAGCTTCCGGATCCAGCGCAGGATCGCCTGCCCGTCCGTCCCCACCAGCCGAGCGTTCCCCGTGCGGATCCCCTCGGGACGTTCCGTCGTGTTTCGAGTCACCAGCACCGGAACGCCGAAGGTCGGCGCCTCCTCCTGGATGCCGCCGGAATCCGTCACGACCAGCCAGGCCCGCTTCAACAAGGCCACCATCACCGGATAGTCCACCGGCGGCACCAGGAAAATCCCCGGATGTCCGCCCAGCAGGCGATGGACCGGCGCCTTCACGTTCGGATTCAGGTGCACCGGATAGACGAAATCCAGCTCCGGCAACGCCTCCGCCGCCGCCTTCAGGGCCAAACATATCTGCTCCAGGCCGCCACCGAAGTTCTCGCGGCGGTGCCCCGTCACCAGCACCAGCTTCCGGCCTCTGGCCGGTGGCGGAATCCCGGCCGGCATCTCCGGCGGATTCCGGCGGATCTTCCGGGCGGCCCACAGCAAGGCGTCGGTCACCGTGTTTCCGGTCCGGACGATGGCGCCCACGGGCACGCCTTCCCGGCGCAGGTTCCGGACGGCGAGATCGGTCGGCGCAAAATGGAGATCGGCCAGCACGCCGACCAGCCGGCGGTTGATTTCCTCCGGGAATGGCGAGTACTTGTTGTTCGTCCGCAGGCCGGCCTCCACGTGCGCGACGCGGATCTTCCGGTAGTAGGCGGCCAGGCCGGCCGCCATGGCGGTGGTGGTGTCGCCCTGGACAACGACCCAGTCCGGCCGTTCAACCTCCAGCACCCGGTCCAGGCCGGACAGGATCCGGCCGGTCAACTCGCACAATTTCTGGTCCGGCCGCATGACATCCAGGTCATGCGCCGGAGAAAGGCCGAAGAACTCCAGCATCGGTTCCAGCATTTCCCGATGCTGGGAAGTGGTGACCAGCACGCAACGAAATTCCCGGTGGTGGTTCAGTTCCAGCACCACGGGAGCCAGCTTGATGGCCTCCGGCCGGGTGCCCATCACGACCAATACTTTTTGAGCCTGTTTCCTGGTTTTCATCTTCCTGCCCGACTGGCTTCAATGTATCCGGCCCATCCCTTGGGAGCAAGCGCGGCCGGAAACGGAGGCTGGAAATCCGGAAAGGCGGGCGGCGCCCCGCCTACCCGCCAGCGCATGTCGTCGCCGGCATGCTGAAGCAGCGGGATCCGGGCGGGGTCGAACCCCAGCAGGCGCGCGCCCAGGAAATCGCCGACCACCGGATTGCGCACCGCGAAGACCGCGCCCGTGGCGAGCGGATCGGGAGCCAGCGGTCCTTCGCCCTGCCCGGCCACGACCGCATCCACGATGGAAATCTCCTCCCGCTGCGGCGCCTCCTGCATCCGTCCGCCCGTGTCCGCATAGAGCAGCGCGCGGTTCAGGTCGAGGCAGGTGCGCCAGATGGTGTCGTTGCCGTGCCAGCTCCCGTCGATCTGGACGGAGGGATCCTCCTTCGCCGCCACCGCCATCAGCCACCACACCACGCGCTCGCAGAAACGGTAGAGGCGCGGAAACCCCCGGATCCGGTTGGCCCCGTCCAGCAGCGCCTCCCCCAGCGCCATCTGCCAGTGCGCATGTTCGTAGTTGTCGCCCGCCCCGCCGTCGGCCCCGCCCTTGCGGTGGTGCGGCAGATATTCCTTGTTGCCGTTGATGCCGATCAGGTTCTTCAGGCAGCAGGTGATCCCCGCCTTCTTGTGAGCCTTGAGCTTGGGCACGTTCACCACCAGATCGGCCTCCAGAATCTCCCGCGCGACCAGATACCGGTGGCGGCCCGGGCGATGGTGCGCCCGCATCTTCCGGGGATCGTAGACCGTCACCCGGAACTTTTTCCAATCCCGTGAAATGGGTTCCAGCAGGCTGTCCGCCCCCAGATCCACCTGTGCATATTCCGATTCCGGACGCAGCTCCTCGTCCACCCGCTTCAGCCCGCCCTCTTCCTTCATCACGGTGCGCCGGAAGTCCTTCACGGCCAGCGGCAGCCCCCGGGCCAGGAAACCGTCGACCACCGCGCGCAGCCCGCCGGAATCCAGCAGGCGTTCGAAATCGCATCCCTGGATGGGCGCATCGCCCAGCACCACCTGCGCGGGTTTCGCCAGAAAGACGTATTCCAGCACGGCGCGCAGCACCGACGGGTGCGTGATCATGCAATCCATTCCGCCGCCGCCCATATTGGCATGGAAGACCCAGTTGGGCTTCACCACGATCCTGCCGCCGGGCTTCACCAGGTCGCCCAGCGGATTCCATGCCGGCGTGCCGAAGCGCGAAGCATCGCGCCCCAGGTCCCGCAACGCTTCGCGAACCAGCCGGAAAACCGGGTTCGGCTCCGCGCCGACGGCCAGGGACGGGAATTCGGGAAGCGCCTCGTCCGGCGCATAGGGCGCGGCGGAACCCGGCGGATACTCCGCCGGGCCCCTCATGCGAGCCAACGCCCACGCCACAGATTGAACGATGCCGGACAAAGCCCGATCCTCAACCCAAGGCGGCCAGCGCCGCGGCGTAGTCGGGTTCGTGGGTCAGCTCGGACACGAGCTGGCTGTGCTTCACGACGCTGTTCTCGTCGAGAACGATCACCGCGCGGGCCTGCAACCCCATCAGCGCGTGCTCCACGATCAGCGTGCCGTAGTCCATCCCGAACTCCGGCGAGCGGAACGTGGAGAGGAACTTCCCGTTCGGCGCCTTCAGCGTCGAACAAAAGCGCGCCTGCGCAAACGGCAGGTCGGCCGAAACCGTCAGCACCACCACATCGGGGCGTTTCGCGACCTCCTCGTTGAATTTCCTGGCGGAAAGCTGGCAAACGGGCGTATCCAGCGAAGGCACGATGTTCAGGATCTTCTTCTTGCCGGGAAAATCCCCGAGGGCCCAATCCTTGAACTCCTGGTCGGCCAGATGCAGGGCGGGAGCCACGCTCCCGACGGCGGGCAACCGGTGGAAGGTATGCGCCGGCTTCCCGCGGATGGTGAAGGCCTGGGGTTCGAGTTCGCTCATCTCCGGTTCCTTTCGGTCAGAGCCAAGCATACTGCAAGGAGGACAAAATGAAAAGCGCCGCCGTCTCGACGCGGAACACGATGGGCCCGAACGTGACCGGCCGCACTCCGGCCGCCAGCAGCGCGGAAACCTCCGCGGCGCTGAAATCCCCCTCCGGCCCGATGAACATCGCGATCTGCGGGCAGTTCTCCTTGCGCAGCCGGCCGAAGAAATCCGGCAGCGGGACGGCGCCCTCCTGCAACGCGCCGAAGCAGGCGGCCCCCGGCCGCCCCGCCAGCGCGGACAACGCCTCCGGCAGTTTCCGCACCGGCTCGATCTTCGGCATCCAGGGGTTTCCGCTCTGCTTGCACGCGCCCAGCGCGATGGCCTGCCAGCGCGCCGCCTTCTTCTCCGCCTCTTCGGGCCGGATGCGCACCACGGCCTGGTCGGTCTGCAGCGGCCAGATTTCGTGCACGCCCAGTTCCACCGCCTTCTGGATCAGCCAGTCCATCCTCTGCTCGCGCACCAGCGCCTGCGCCAGGATCCTCCGCGGCGCGAACGGCGCCACCGACGTCCGAGACAGGATGCGGAGCGACGTGCGCTTCTTGTGCGGCGCAACCACCTCCGCCTCTCCCAGACGCCCCTCCCCGTCCAGGATCCCGATGTGGTCGCCCGCCTGGGCGCGCATCACGGAAGCCAGATGCTTCGATTCCGATTCATCCAGCTCGGCCAGGTCGGCCGCCCATCGGCCGGCAGGCAAATAGCAACGGATCATCGATGGACTCCTTCCGGAAAAAGCCGAAGGCACGTTCGCGGATGCGAACGTGCCTTGCGGATGACCAGCCTCATCGGCGGAGGATCGGCCTAGAAGAGGAATTTCGCGCCGAGGCGGACATAGCCGCCTTCGAATTCCGCATCGCGGACGGAACGGCCCGCATATTCCGTGTCGCCGCTCATGACATCCATCTGGTATCCGAGGCCGCCCAGCACATAGAGGTTCTCGGTCACCATGTACTCGTATTCGGCGCCGATGTTCCACAGGATGGCCCCGTCGATATCCACGTCCTGGGTTTCCTGGGCCGTCTCCTCGTTGTTGTAGACGGTCACGCCGGAATCCACGAACACGTATTGCAGCCCCGTCTCGAGGATCAGGTTCCAGTTGTCCCAATCAATCATGTTGAAGTAGAGCGAAGCGCCGACGGGGATCAGCGTCGCATCGCCGTCGTAGTCGCTCAGCTTGTCGTACTTGAAGGCGTCCGAATCGTTGTCCACCTGCCACTGGGACACGCCGAGGCTGATGCCCGCGCCCCACGGGAAGCTGAACCACTCGCGGTAGGAAACCAATGCGCCATAGCCGGCCTTGAACAGATCGCAATCGGCGGAATCGGGGAAGAAGAACTGGCCCGAAACCGTCAGCTCGCCCGGCTCTTCGCTGAGCATGCCGCCCATCGCCACACCCGCGCCCAGCAGGGCCGCGAACAGGAACAAAACCGCCTTTTTCATCATTTTCTGCCTCTTCCTTTTAAGATTGAAAACGTTCGGAATCTACCCCAACCCCCCGGGCTTTGTAAAGCGCGCGCAAGCTTTCCGGCGGGGAAACCGCCGGAGGCATGCACCCCCGCCGCCCATCCATGCCGTGGAAAACCCGCCGGCCGTCACCGGCGGTCGATCCGGTAGGTAATCGGCACATCCACCTCGAAGCCGCCGGGCAGCGTGTTCGTCCCCAGGGGCTTCTCCGCCGCGCGGCGCAGGATGCCCCGGGCCCCCTCGGCCAGCAGCGCCGATCCGGTGTTCTCCAGGATCCGGACTTTCCCGATCTCGCCCGTGGACCGGATTTCCACCCGCAGCAGGACGGTGCCGGTTTCGCGGGAATAGCGCGCCGCACCGGGATAGAACTTGCTCTCCTCGATGCGCCTGCGCAACTGCGCCAGCCATTCGGCGCGGATGGCGTCCTCCCGGCCGGAATCCCCCTCCTCTTCGACTTCCGGTTGCGCCGCGATGGCGGGCGCCGACTCGATCTCCGGAGGCGGAACTGCTTCCGGTTCGGGTTCGGGCTCCACCACGGGCTCCGGCAGGGGTTCCGGCTCGGGTTCCGGCGCCGGCTCTGGGATGACTTCCGGCGGCGGCTTTTCCGCAGGCGCCGGCGGCGGCTCCTCCACCACCGGCATCGGGACGGGCGCCAGTTCCATCCTCATCTCCGGAAAGATCTGTGCGGCGCCGGAATCCGGCCACGCATCGAGATGCCGGCCGAAATAGGCGGCTCCCGCCCCCAGCGCCAGCACCAGCGCCCCGGCGGCAATCGCGCTCCACCGGTCGGCGGAGTCGCGCGCGGGCCTAGTCGGATGTGGCGCCGATGAGGACATTGCTTCTCCCGCAGGCGCGCAGCCGGTCCATCACGCCGACGAACGCGTCGAACGGCGCGGCGCGGTCCACGCGCAACTCCACCGCCCCCTCCGGGCGGGGGGGCAGCAGACCCTGGATTTCCTCCAGGGAAACCGGCGCGTCCCGATGGTAGAGCGTCCCGCCGGCATCGATGGACAGCACCAGCCGCGACGGATCTTCCTCCGCCCGCTCCGCCGTTTGGGCCGGGGGCAGCGCCACCTTCAGCACCGGCGCGCTGAACGTCGCCGCCAGGATGAAAAACAGGAGCAGCATGAAGACCACGTCGATCAGCGGCGTCAGGTCGATGTCCGCATCGAAATCGTCGTCGAGGAACCGGGCTTCTTCCATGGTCCGGTCCTTCAGCGGTTCTTCGGAGGCGCGGAGAACCGACCGGCGTATTCCATCAGCTCCACCTGGAAGCCGCTGATCTGCATCCGGAAGAAATAGTAGAGGCACAGCACGGGGACGGTGATCGCCAGCCCCATGATCGTGGTGGTCAGCGCCTCCCAGATGCCGTTTGCCAGCAGGGCCGGGTTGGCCACGGCCTGCGACGCGATCACCCGGAAGACCTTGGAGATGCCCATCACCGTGCCCAGCAGGCCCAGCAGGGGCGAGATCACAGAGGCCAGCCGCAGCAGGGTCATCGCCCGGTTGACCTTCCGGAAGTTCTTGTGGAACAGGAATGCCAGCTCCGCGCGCAGGTCGTCGTGGCCCCGGCACGCTTCGCGCACGGCTTCCGAGAAGATGCGGATCAAGGGATTTCCGGCGCGGGCGCCGGCCTCCGCATCCAGCCGCGAGGGATCGCGCACCAGGCCCGCGATATGGCGGCGGAAGGCCCAGCCGATCCAGGTGAGGTAGATGGCGTTCTTCGCGCACAGGTACGCCGCGACCGCGGCGACGGCGACCAGCGCCACGCCGGAGGCGCCGATGTAGTCGTATATCCGTTGGCAGTCCATCGAAGAAGTCTCCTTTTCCTGTTTAATCGCCGGCCAGCGCCAAAACGATCAGTTCCACCAGAAATATTTTCCAGCGCCGGAACCCGCCGGCATCGCCGCTCCGCCGCCAGGCGGTGGCCGCCGCCCGCCGCAAGGCGGGGAATTGCTCCAGCGCGCGCGACACCTCCGCGCCATAGGCGCCCTGTTCCCGGCGGCGGAACCGCCGGAACAGCGCCTGCCCCAGCGGCCGGACCGCCAGCATCCAGACCGCCAGCACGATCGTCGCGCGGACGAATACGCGCAGGCCCCTCGCCCATCCCTCCTGCCCCGGATGGAGCAGCATCAGGACCGCCAGCAGCGCCGCGAGGACCGCGCCCGCCTTGAACGGCGTGCGCTGCCACCACCGCTTGCGCGAAGGCGCCGGCAGAACCAGTTCCGGCGCCTCCCCGGACACGGGAAGGGATCCGGGCCGGGCCGTCTTCAAGGCCCGCGCGATCTCGTCCGGGATCGCGCCCGCCAGGCCGCCGGTGACGAGGCCGGCAACCGTGTAGTAGCCCAGATAGAAGAACAGGAACCAGGCGGTCGGCGAAAGATCCCCTGGCCCGCTGCCCATCTTCCCCAGGATCCAGCGGCCCACCGCATCCACGGATTCCCACAGCGACTTTCCATACAGGATCGTCATCACCAGCAGCTTCTGCACCGCGCCCTGCCAGAGCGCCAGCAGGCCCAGCAGCAGCGCGCCGAGGCGGACCGACGGCAGAAAACCGAACAGCAGCGCGCCGGAAAGGCCCTGGAAGGCCACCGCCACGTAGGCCGGCAGCGGCGTGTGGGGGCTTGCCGCGGCCTTGACCAGCAGCACGATCACGGTGGCCTTGAGAATCGCCTTCGCCTTCCGTTCGGCGAAGAACGCGATCAGCGCGATCAGCACCACCGCCGTCGAACCCACCACGATCCCCGTGAACGGAACCCGCATGGCATGGATCAGTCCGCCCAGCCCCGCCTCGTTCAGGGCCCAGAGCGCCGTCAGCCTCTCCACGGCCCGGTTCCGGTCCAGGTCGCCCAGGTCCTCCGTCCTCATCGCGGCGCCTTTTCCCACGACAGCATCGCCCACTCGAAATCGTGCCGATAGCGCGCCGTTCCGTCCGCCCCGCGCGGCAGGCCGCGGTAGAACCTCCGCAGCCGCGCCACTTCCCTCTCCGTCAGTTCCCCCACCCGCCATCGCACGGCCCCGATGAAATCCTCCGCCGAGGCATAGCCCATCCCGCCCCGCGAACGCAGGAAATCCACGCGGACCTTCACGCCCATCTGGTAGAGGATGTTCACCGCGTAGATGTAGTCCGGCCGCGGCTCCATCTCCCGGTCGAGCAGGGCCAGGACATCCGGCCCGAGATAGCTCCCGCCGGCGTGCAGCGTCACATAGCACCGCAGGCGCGCCTTCCGGTCCATCTTCTCCAGCGCGCCCCGCAGGTCCTCCACGCCGAGGGCCCGGGAACAGATCGCGATATCCACCTTCGGCACCTTTGCCCAGGAATCGGTCCACGACAGCCGGTGCACGACGAGGTTGTCCACGCCGGCGCGCTTCCGGTGAGTCTCCAGGAACCGCAGCATCTCGGGGGAGAAATCCAGCGCATGGACCTTCCGGAGGCGCTTCGCCAGCGGAATGGCCAGGTTCCCCGTGCCGCATCCGATGTCCAGCGCCGTCTTCGCGCCCGCCAGGTCCATCCGCGCCAGGAAGGCGCGGCTGTAGTCGCTGTCGCCTTCGCCCCGGCTCCGCCGCTCCGCGCGCCGGTCCCAATCCGCGCTCGTCCGCGAGCCGAACGACGACCGCCGGCACTGCTCCCGGTAGAGCGCGCCGAAGTCGATGTCCTGGATCAGGTCCTTGCCGAGCATGCCCTGGGTTTCCCTAGAAACGGTACTGGACGCTCACGTAGCAGCTGCGCCCTTCTTCCGGATAACCTTCGTTCAGTTCGTAGTTTTCGTCAAAGATATTCCGGATGCCCGCGTTCAGGCCGAATCCGCGCGGCAGCGCGACCTGCGCATCGAGGTGGCCCAGCCAGAACCCGTCCACCTTCGTGCCGGTCGACGAGGAATAGCGCGACGAACTGTACTCCACGTTCGGGACCAGCGTCAGGCGGGAACAGGCCTCCCATTCCACGAACAGCCTCAGGCTGTGCTCCGGCGTGTCCGTCAGCTTGATTTCGGGGTGCGAGAGGTTTTCGCGATGCAGGTACATGTAGTCGAAGCCCGTCTTCAGTTCCGGCACGACGGTCCAGGACAGCCCCGCCTCCGCGCCGCCGGCTTCGGTTTCGCCCACGTTCCGGAGCTGGTACAGCCAGGCCCCCTCCTCGTCCTGCGCGACGCGGTCCACCTGCTGGATCGTGTCGTCCAGGCGGCTGTAGAATCCGCACAGGCGCCCGTCGAGGTTCTCCACGAGGCGCCCCTCGTATCCGATTTCATAGTGCATCGCCACTTCGGGGTCCAGGTCCGGATTCGCCAGCGCCTTCCCCAGCCGGTAGGAGTACCGGTCCTTCAGCGTCGGGAAACGCGTCTTGCGCGCGACCGTGGCGCGGAACACCCCGCCCGTCACGTCGTAGAACAGGCCGGCCTGCGGGTTGAACGCCTGGTTGTCGTTGTCCTCGAAATCTTCGCCGCTGTTCGGATCCTCCGCCTCCAGGCTGTTCCGCACCGCGTATTCGGCGCCCGCCGCCAGCGCCAGCCTTTCGGTCAGCGCGATGCGGTCCTCCGCTCCCGCCGCCAGGGTTTCGTCCTTGTAGGCCGCGGTCGGGCCGCCCGCGTTGTGCTCGCGGTGCACGTCCTGCTTGTAGTGCGCCGCGCCGCGCAGCTGGTGCCTTTCGCCCGCGGCCGCGCCGCCCTCGACCGACCCGCCGAACGTGTAGTCGTCGTAGATGCTCGTCCACGACGACTTCTTCGTCTGCGTCGTGTACGTCGCGTCGTCGTACGCCTTCAGCGTGTTTTCGTAGGTGTCGTAGTAGAAACGCGGCTTTACGTAGCCTGTCCGGCCGACCGCGATGTTCCCGACGGCATAGGCGCTGTTCTTCACCCATTCCGTGTAGCGCCAGTAGCGCGGAACCGTGTTCGTGTCCGTCCCCGCATAGGCCGGCACGCCCTTCTCGCTGTCCTGCCGCACGAAGCCGACGGCCAGTTCGTCGCCTTCGTCGCCCGGCGTCCATGCCACCTTTGCGCTGACCTGCAGGTCGCGCGTGTCCGAGTTTTCCCGCCGCCCGCCGTCCTCCGTCGCCGCCGGCTCGAAATCGTCCGAGACGCGGAAATGGTCGCGTTCGCGGTACGACGCCCCCGCCTGCGCGTACCCGTCGTCCCGCAGCAGGCCGCCGCGCAAGGCGCCTTCGTATCCCTCCCCGCTGAAGACACCCGCCCGCGCCATGAACTCCTCCGGCTGCGTCGGCCGCAGGCTCACCACGTTGATCGCCCCGCCCAGCGTGTTCGGGCCGTAGACCACCGGGCTGTAGCCCTTGGAGATGGACAGCTCGGCCATGTCGGACACGTCGAACCGTCCCATGTCCACGTTGCCGTCGTAGGGCACGTAGACCGGAATGCCGTCGATGAACAGCGGCACCTGCCGGGTGTCGAAGCCGCGCACATAGGCCGCCGCCTCGTTGCGGCCGCCGATCCGCGTCAGCGTCACGCCCGGCGCCAGCGCCGCCGCGTCCGCCACGTTGCCCCGCCCCCGCTGGGCCGCCTGTTCCCCCGTCACCCGCGTCGCCGCCCCGTCCCCCGCCGCGTCCTCCGCCCCCACCACCAGCACTTCGCCCAGCGCAAACACCGGCGAAGGCGCCTCCTGCGCCGCGGCCGGGAGAGTCCACGCCAGGGCCGCCGCCAACATCCAATTCGTCTTCTTCATTTCGTCTTCCTTCCGTATTCCTTTTGAAATCCCTTGAATGCCGCATCCGCCGCCCTCCGCACCTTCCGGCGCAGATCCGAAAAATCGCGGATGAACCGCCGGGCGAACGGCGTCAGCTCCGTATGCCCCCTCGCCGCCCCTCCCTTGTGGCGGACCAGCAGCGTCTCCCCCAGCTCCCGTTCCAGCCGGTTCAGAATCTTCAGCGCCTTCACGTAGGACAGATCCATGTCCCGCGCCGCCTGCTGGATCGACCCGTGCGACCCGATCCCCTCCAGCAGCTGCAGCAGCCCCGCGCCGCAGAACTCCTCGTCCGCCTCGCTCGCCAACGCCAGTTTCACATGCAGTCTCATGCCGATATATATATGCATGTATATCGGAAGGCGCAAGCGGAAATATCCGGCCCCGCGCGCGGGAAGGCGCCGCACGGGCCCCGCCGCCCTGTTTTTCCACGCAATGGAAAGACTTTCGGCGGATTTTCCACGCAATGGAAAAACTTTTGCGGATTTTTCCACGCTGTGGAAAAACGCCGGACCGCGATTCCCCGCACCGGGGGCGGGCGTCGTTCAGGCCCGGAATAGCGCGGCGATCTTCGCCGGCAGCGCGTCGCGCGTCGCCGCATCGACCTCCAGCAGGCGGTCGATGTTTTCCCGCGCGAAAATTCCCGTCCACGGCTCCAGCGCGCGCCGCTGGACCACCGCCAGCACCGGCGCGGACCCGCGGAACAGCTTCGCGACCGCTTCGGCGAAGCGGGGCTCCCCGAGCTCGATCACCCCGAGCTCGTCAATGACGACGGGCCGCCCTGGCGCGGCCTCCGACAGGCTTTCGACGGCGGCCTCCGTGAAATTCGCCCGGTCCAGTTCGTAGGCCAGGCCGCCGGGAACCGCGGGCGCGGCGATCCGCCTCGCCATGGGCCGGCGCCGCCCGGACCAGGTCTCGAAGTAGAGCACCTCCGCCCCGCGCCCCGCGTCCGCCCAATGCGTGAAGAACCCCGCAGGCCTGTCCCACCCCAGCCGCTCCATCGCGGCGCGGACCACCGTGCTCTTGCCGGAATCGATCTCCCCGACCAGGACGATCTTCACGGCCCGGGCTCCGCCGCCTTCTTCTGCCTCTTGGCGCGCAGGGCCTCGATCACGAACCCCAGCTCGGGGAAGCGGAAGGCGCGCGCCAGGCCGAAGTAGACCGCCCCGCCCAGCGCGATGGCCGCCGGGACGCCGATGATCTGGGACGCCTTGCGAGGCAGATGCAGGCCGAGATACAGCCAATCCGTGAGGAAATACTCCGTGGCCACGGCCACGGCGGCCATGGCGGCGGAGGCGCCGAGCGCGCGGCCCAGCCCCTGGAGGATGCCGCGGAGGCCGAACGGCCCCAGCTCCCGCCGCAGAAAGTAGGCCAGGGCCAGTCCGTTGAATCCTTCGGCGATGACCGTCGAGAAGGCCATGCCCGCATGCCGCCAATAGAGCGGCAGCGTCACCGCGCAGGCCACGTTCAGCGTGAAGTTCAGCATCACCCCGCACAGGCCGATCTTGACCGGCGTGCGGGTGTCCTGCAGCGCATAGAACGCCGGCACGAAGACCTTGGCGAGGCAGAAGACCATCAGCCCCGGCGCATAGAAGGAGAGCGCCCGCGCCGTCAGCATCGTGCTCTCCGGCCCGAACGACCCGTGCTCCAGCAGCATCCGGACGATCGGCGACGCCAGCGCGAAAAGCCCCACCGCCGCCGGCGTCATCACGAACAGCAGCGTGCGCAGGCCATGGTGGATGGCTTCGCGCATCTCGCGGTGCTTCTTCTGCGCCGCGAAATCCGACAGCACCGGCAGCAGGACCGTCCCCAGCGAGGTCGCGAGGATGCCCTGCGGGAAATAGATCAGGCGCTCGGCGTAGAACAGCGCCGACGGCGCCCACGCCCCCACCCACAGCGCCAGCATGCTGTTGACCATCACGTTGACCTGGTTCACCGCCAGCCCCAGCGCGGACGGCCCCATCAGCAGGAACACCTTCCTCACGCGCGGGTCGCGCCAATCCGCATCCACGCCGGGCCGCCACCCCACGCGCAGCAGCGAGGGGATCTGGTAGGCCAGCTGCACCGCGCCCGCCGCGAACACCGTCCACGCCAGCGCCTGGATCTGCCGCGCGGGCCCGCCCCGCACCACGGGGACGAGAAGCAGGATCGACAGGATCCACGTGATGTTCAGCAGCGCCGGCGTGAAGGCCGAGACCGAGAACTTCCGGTAGGAATTGAGCACGGCCATCGCCAGCGCGGCCATGCAGATGAAGAAGACATAGGGCAGCATGATCCGCGCGAGGGGCAGCACGGCGGCGGCCTTGGCGTTGAGCTCCGGCCACAGCAAGGCGACGCTCATCGCCGCGATCCCGGCGGCCACGATCCCCAGCAGCACCGCGCCGACCAGGGTCGACACCCGCCGCGCCAGCCGCCACGCCTCGTCCTCCCCCTCTTCCCGCCGCGAGGCCATGAACACCGGCACGAACGCCGAGGAAAGCGCCCCCTCGCCGAACAGCGCGCGGAACAGGTTCGGGATGCGGAAGGCCACCACGAACGACGACATCGCCAGCGAGGTGCCGAACACCCCCGCCGTCAGCACGTCGCGCACCATGCCCAGGAAGCGGCTGAGCATCGTGAAGCCGCCGACCGTGAACGCGAACCGGATGACGTTGCGGTTTTCCATGGGCCTACTTCGGCGGAACTCCGCCCGTCCCGGACGCGGGGCACCAGGTCCGGACCGGGCATGCCGCGCACTCCGGCCGGCGGGCAAAGCAGCAGCGGCGGCCATGGAACACCATCGCGTGCGACCAGTCCGTCCAGTCCGCCTCGGGGATGATCTTCTGCATCGTCCGCTCGATCTTCGCGGCGTCCGTCTCGTTCTTCACGAAGCCGAGGCGGTTCGAAAGCCGGATGAAATGCGTATCCACCACGAGGCCCGGCTTCCCGAACACCGTCGCCACCAGCAGGTTCGCCGTCTTGCGGCCGATGCCCGGCAGCGAGACCAGCGTGTCGAAATCGCCCGGCAGTTCGCCGCCGAATTCCGCGTCCAGCCGCGCCATCAGCGCGCGGACGTTCTTCGCCTTGTTGCGGAAGAACCCCGTCGAATGGAATTCCCTTTCCAGCGTCTCCTGCGGCGCCGCCGCCCAGTCCCGGGCGGAACGGTACTTCCGGAACAGCGCGGGGGTGGTCAGGTTCACGCGTTTGTCGGTGCATTGCGCCGAGAGGATGGTCGCGACGGCCAGCTCCAGCGGCGTGCCCCAGTCCAGTTCGCATTTCGCGTCCGGATAGGCCTTCCGCAGGCGGCGCAGGATGGCCTTCGCGCGCGCCTGCCGTTGCTGGAGGGTTTCCCGGGCCATGGCCCCCTATGGCTCCGCCAGGTCCTGCAGATAGCGGAGCCGCCCGCTCAGGTAGGGCCCCGGGAACTGCTCTTCCAGCAGCGCGAGCTGGTCGCCGGAATCAAACAGGTTCACCAAGGCCTCGTAGTCGGCCCGCGCGAAGTTCAGCACGGACTCCAGCTTGCGGGTGGCCCGGTCCTGGACCACGAAGCAGAGCTGGTCGTCGGTCGAATCCTGCGCATCGAACAGCAGGTTCTTCTTCTCCGCCGGCAGCTTGCCGGCGTTCTGCTGGTACATCATGTACTTGATGTGCTCGACGAGGCGGGCATCGAGCCCCTCCTCCAGCAGGAAGATGCGCTCGACCAGCTCGCTCCATTCCACCACGAGGTGCGCCTCGGGCGGCGGCACGTCCTTGGGCAGCAGCCGGTCCAGCTCGGCCATCGCCTCGCGGAAGGACTTCTCGGCTTCCGCCAGCGTGCGACCGCCCACGAGCGGATCGAAATGCACGAAGATGTCCTGCTCCCGGTCCCGGTAGATCAGCGGCTTGTCGACGCGGAAGCTTTTCCTGCAGCCCTCGCATTCCACGCGGTTGACGCGGTTGAGCAGCAGCGCCTCGCGCAGCTCCGGCTCCGAGTCCACGTTGATGGAATCCCACAGCTCCACCCGCTGCTCCCGGCCGCACAGCGGGCAGGCGATCTCATGTTTTCGCTTCTGTGACATGGAGCCGCATCATGCCAAGCCCGGGCGGGGAAGACAACCAGAACCCGCGTCAAGGCGAGGGCGCCGGAGGCGGCGGGACGGGCGCGGACAGGATGCGTCCGGGCTCGTAGGTCTGCATGAGGCGCAGGAAGACCGGCTCGTATTCATCGTAGAGGGCCGGGGGCGCGCTGAACTGCACATGGTGCGCCAGGTCGCCAGTCAGGAAATCCAGCAGGAGCAGCCGGCTCTTGAAGAGCTGCACGGAGCGCTTCACGGCGCGATGGGGCCCCACATAGGCGAAGTCCATGTGCGTGTCGGCGGCCAGGCTGCGCTCCACCCGCCGCAGGTTCTCGACCAGCCGGTCGAAGGTCAGGCCGTTGGTCGCCACCACCTGGATGCCCATGTCCATGCCGTAAGGCCCCTGGAACACCACGTTGAAGAATTCGTCGACGGGCTTCTCCACCCTCATCCAGTGGCGCGGCGGCACCAGGCTGAACAGGCCCGACGGGTCCACGTAGCGGTCTCCCGACAATCCGCCGGCGATGTCCGCCGCGTCGCCCTTGCGCGCGACCGCTCCCGGCCGCGTCCGTTCCGCCATGCGCCGTGAAATGTGGCGCAGGTCGGCGATCAACGCGACCAGCAGGATGGAGGCGAAGATCCAAATGACCCAGCGGATGCGGTTCTTGGACTGTTCCTGCCGCGCCTTCTCGTCCCGCTCCCGCCGCCGCTGGCGGGCGAGGGATTCCTTCAGGAAATCGCCGCTGGGCGGGCGCGGCTCCATCAATTGCTCCGCGCAAAGCGGGTCACGCAGGCCGGCAGCCAGTTCCAATAGGCGTAGTATTCGTCCGGCAGCTCGGTCACGATCCGCTCGGAGGCGGTGATGTCCTGCCGCAGCGGGTCTTCCTTGCTGGGCAGCGCCCGCTCGTCGCGGACGAAAAGCTGGACATCGCCGGAGACGGCGTCCGTCACCTCTTCGAACTCGAGCGTGCGGTCCGCTTCCCCGAAATACTCGAAGCGCTCGTCGAGCCCTTCCTCGGCCACCTGGAGGAAGCGGTCGAACCGCGCCGCGCCCAGGGTCTTCTTCAGCTCGCCATAGAGCTCTTCGCGCACCATCTGCCCTTCTTCCGCATAGGGCGGGATGTTCAGGACCACCTGGTTCTCGGCGGGCTGGTCCACCGAGATGTTCTCGGTCTCCAGCTCCTGCAGGACGGCGCGCGTGCCGAGAAAGGCCGTGTCCAGCCGGTCCACCTCCTCGTCGTTCAGCCGGAGAAGCTGGGCGAGGTCGGCGCTGACCTCCAGGTTCGTGTCCACCGGCGCCAGCCGCAGGTTGGCCATCTGGTTCTCCGGCAGGGGAAAGGTGCCGCGCACGTTGTCGAGGATCCAATTGAGCATGTCGTCCAGCCGGCCGCGCAGGCGGGCGTTTTCCATCTCGAGCTGGAACGCCTTCCGCTCCAGCTGGCTCCGTTCCAACGCCGCCAGGGGAGCGGCCGGAGACGCCTTCGGCGGGACCGGTTTCGCGGAAGCCCTGGAGGGCGGAGAAATCGCCGGGACGGCGGAAGCCGGCGGTTTCACGGAAGAAGAAGCCGGCGCATGGCCTTTGGATGCCGCCGGCGCCCCTGGAGCCGACATCCACCAGGAGGCGAACACGGAGGCGCAGACCAAAAAAGCAACGCCCATCAGCGCTGCCATGCATTTCCTGGCCATGTCGGTTTCCAGCATGCCCCGAGCCCGGGCCGGACCGGTCACGAGACCGATGCCGCCTGCATGGCCTCCTCGACGGTGGAATACAGCTTGACCAGTTTGCTCATGCCGAGCAGTTCGATGGTCTTGGTAATCCGCCGGTTCAGCGCCGCAATCCCCAGGAACGACAGGTTCTGGAGGGAGACCCGCTGGTAGCGGCCCAGCAGGGCGAGCCCCTTGCTGTTCACATAGGACAGATGCTCGCAATCCAGCACGATGCGGATATGGGGTTGGCTGACCATGGGATCCAGCAGATCCTTGAACCGGTCGTGGGTCATGGAGTCCAACGGACCCGACACATGGACCAGTTGGATGCCATTGCGGTTCTCGATCTGGGTCGTCAAGACAGCGTCCGCCATGTCTTTTTTCTCCAATCACTCCTGCCGGAGACCTTGGTGGTCCCTCAACGTCCGCACTCTAAATCAAATTCCCGCCGTTTGTCAGCCCTAAAATCCGCCCGAACGCAACATTTTTCCCGGCAAACGGCAAGACCGGCGCGCACCAGCCGGGCCAAGGCGCCCCATGAGGCCTCACCCACGAAATACAGCAGCGTGAACACCCCTGCCGCGCCGGTTCACGCTTCACCTCCCCTGCCCGGCGGGATTCCCGATCAAACGGCGGCCGCCGTCTGCACGGCCTCCTCGAGCGTGGGGTACCATTTCACGGACTTGTCCAGTCCCAGCAGCACAATGCTTTTGAGAATGTTCGGGCGAAGCCCGGCGATTCCGAAAAACGAGAAGCCCAGCTTGGCGGTCTTCTGGTAGTGCATCATCAACGTCAGCCCCCGGCTGTTCACATAGCTGAGATTCCGGCAGTCCAGCACGATTCGGGCGTGGGATTGGCTGATCATGGGATCCAGGAATTTCTTGAACTGGTCGTAGGTCGCGGAATCCAACGGCCCAGACACGTGGATCAAACGGACGCCATTGCTGTCTTCAATTTCAAAATTCAATGTCGACTCTGCCATGATCTTCTACTCCCGGAATCCGCGGAATCACAGGATTCCTCTATTTGCACATTAACCTAATTATCTTTTAATGCTATCCTAACATTCTGGTTGGTGCAAGCGAGAAACCGGGTTTTAAGGGATCTTCAAGGCACGACGATCTTCTTCCGATAAACAACAAAGGAGGCCTGCCCCGGCCATTCCATGGGGGGACGGATGCCGAGGGCTTTGGATTGCATATCGAGGAAGGGATCCGGCTCCACCCAGATGAACGGTTCCTCGGGGGGGCCTTTCACGCCTGGGGCCGCCAATTCCGGCCAGGCGGAATCATCGAAATCCATGGTCTTCCAGTCTCCTCCCGGATGGAAGGCGAATTTCCACGTCGCGTCCGTCCCGGCAAACCAATCTTTTCCCCGGATGGCCAGCTGGACCCAATCCGGATACCGCTGGCGGGGGGCCTGGATGGCCAGCACGTGCGGCCCCGGAGGCAGTTCGAACGAGATGGAGGCCGGCCGTTCCGGATGGCCGGCCTGCACCACTTCGTTCCCGTCCACGAACAGCTTGGCCGGCATGTTGGCGTAGAGGACCGCCAAGGCCGCCTCGCCCGCCCGTTGCCGCCGGATCATCGTCGCCGCCGTGGCCACCGCTTCGTTGGTATCCGCCAGGAACACCGGCAGCGCGGGAGGACCGCCCAGCTGCTCGTCCAGCAGCGCCCGCCGGAATTCCAGCATCCGCCGCGTTGTCGCGGGCAGCTGCGCGCCAAAGCGCCGGAGGCGGGCGGACAGCTCGTCGCGCTCGCCCTGCGCATCGCCGAAGCGTTCGTGGTTCCACATCGCCGTCATGAGCCCGCCCATGTCCAGCTGCGGATCCTGCGGCATGCCGCGGTTCTCCGGGCGCAGGCGGACCGTGTCCGCCGGTTGCGGCCGGTCCAGATAGCACCAGGCCACGCTCTCGTAGAATGCCCGGCTTTTCTGGTCGGGCCCCCGCTCGAACGCCATGTCCAGCGATTTTCCGAACCGCGCGGGATCCATCGCATGAACGCGGTATTGAACCGTGCGGAACGGCTCCTTCACGAACAACCCGTGCGTCGGCCCCGCCATCACGTTCTGGTAGTACCACCCGCCGTTGAAATAGTCCTCCAGCCCCGTTCCCAGCCAGCCCGGCTTCTTCTCGCCGTCCCTCCGGATGCTCTCGTCGCCCTCCAGCGCCCAATACGATCCGTCCAGCGTGCAGACCGAGAGCAGGCAGCCCACGTACTTTCCGTTCCCCTGGATGCGCAGGACCGGATGGGGCCGCCCGGCTTCGTTCGGCGTCGTCCGCCACCATCCCGCATGGAAATAGCCCAGCGCGCCGGCGGGCGGTTCCGCTTGCTTCCCGACCCACGCGCGGATCTTCACCGGCACCGCGGCGATCCGCCCCGCCTCCAGGCGGATCTCCGCCGCCTTCGCGAACGGCATCGGGAACGCGCAGAAAAGGGAGTCCTTCTCCATGCCGAAGAAAAGCGATTGTGCCCGGATCCGCCTCCACGGCATGCCACACAGGTCGCCCAGCGGCACCCGCACGCTTTCGTTCGTGCTCCCGTCGTAGCGGATCGACACCACCCAGTCGCGCAGCACCGCATCGCGCGATTCCTCGGGGATCTTCGCCCACTCCGGCTCGAACTCCAAGCGGCGGATCACCGCAGGACCTTCGATCGAGACGCCTTCCTTCCAATCGGAGAGCACGGTTTCCCGCCGCTCGCCCGCCTCGGGCAGCTTCTTTGCCGCCCAAAGGGCGCGGAGATTCTCCAGCGCGACGACGTCGCGTTCCGGCAGCGGCCATGCGAACGTTTCCACCGGCGTCCCGCGCGGCAGGGCCGATTCCGAGACCTGGAAGTACGGCTTCGCGCCGGCAGGCCCCGTTTCGCACTCGATCCGCAGACTCTTCGCGTAGGGCATCGGAACGAATGAATACCAGCAGTAGTTGTTGTATTCCGCCAGCGGAGCCAGGAACGGCGCCTTCTTCCCGCCGAACAGTTCCTTGATGTCCCCTTCCAGCCGGGGCGTCTCCTCGCCGTCGAAATAGAACCGGAAACGATGCGGATAGCCATCCTTCGCGCCCGTGAACCACACCCGCGAGACATATCCCGGGCCCTTCAGGTCCACCAGCACCCGCCAGCCCGGCTCCCGGCTGTCGCGCAGGAAGGTGCCGAAGTCGTCGTTGCCGCCCGTGCGGTCGTAGGAAGTGTGCATCCTCGTGTCCGGCCGGTCCAGCCGCGCCAGCTCCAGCGGATCGGCCAGCCGGGCCGCCAGCGAGGCCACCGTCGCCGCCTCCCCTGACGGCCGCCCGCCGCATCCCGCCGCCCCCAGCAGGGCCGCCGCCCCCAGAATCCGCCAAATTTGCTTCATTTTCACCTCACCTGCCCGTACTATGATGAATTGCGTCGGACAAATGAACCTTTTTTCGAACCAGATTTTGAAAGCGCAGGCGCGGGCATGATCATCTCGCGCACGCCCTACCGCGTTTCCTTCTTCGGAGGCGGCACCGACTATCCCGCGTGGTACCGCGAAAACGGCGGCGCCGTGCTCGCCGCCGCCATCGCGCGCTACTGCTACCTCACCTGCCGCTGGCTCCCGCCCTTCTTCGAGCACAAGTCCCGCGTCGTCTATTCCATCATCGAGGATGTCCAGCGCGTCGAGGACATCAAGCATCCTGCCGTCCGGGAATGCCTCCTCGAACTCGGCATCCGCGACGGCATCGAGATCCACCACGACGGCGACCTGCCCAAGATGACGGGCCTCGGCACCAGTTCCTCGTTCACCGTCGGCCTCCTCCATTCCCTCCACGCCCTGCGGGGCGAAACCCGCACCAAGATGCAGCTCGCCACCGAGGCCATCCACATCGAGCGCGACCGCTGCGGCGACCGCGTCGGTTCGCAGGACCAGGTCAGCGCGGCCTACGGCGGCCTCAACCGCATCCGCTTCGCCCCGGATGATTCCATCTCCGTCGATTCCGTCCCCCTCCCTCCCCGGCGCATGGGGGAATTCCAGGATTCGCTCCTCCTGTTCTTCACCGGCTTCTCCCGCTACTCCTCCGAAGTCGTCGCCGAACAGCTTCAGAACGTCCCGAAGAAGAACCGGGAGCTCTCCGAAATGGCCACGATGGTGGACCAGGGACTCCGCATCCTGACCGGCGGGGGCGACCTCGCCGATTTCGGACGCCTCCTCCACGAAAGCTGGATGCTCAAGCGCTCGCTCAGCAGCCGCGTCAGCACGCCCGAGATCGATGCCATGTACGAAACCGCCCGCAGGGCCGGCGCCATCGGCGGCAAGATCACCGGCGCGGGCGGCGGCGGCTTCCTCCTCCTCTACGTTGAGCCCGACCGCCAGCCGTCCGTCCGCAAGGCCCTCTCCCACCTCCTCCACGTCCCCTTCGACCTCGACCACACCGGCTCCCAGATCATCTTTTCCAACCCCACCCCCCTGGAAACCGCCCCATGAACTTCAAGCTTCCCCTGATGGAGAACAACATCGTGGCCGAGGACCGCGAGGCGGTCATCGAGTTCCTGAAGGGCGACCCGATCCTGACGCAGTCCGCGAACGTCCGGGCGTTCGAGGAGGAGTGGTCGCGATGGCTCGGGGTGCGCCGCAGCGTGTTCGTCAATTCGGGCTGTTCCGCGAACTTCATCACGATGGCGGCCCTGCGGCATCTCCACGGCCCTGGCGAGGTCGTCGTCCCCACCCTCACGTGGGTGTCGGACATCTCCTCCGTCCTCGCCGCCGGGCACACGCCCGTCTTCGTGGACGTGGACCCGCGCACGCTCGCCATGGATCCCCGGCAGGTCGTCCGCGCCTTGAACCGGAACACCCGGGCCGTTTTCCTGACCCATTGCCAGGGGTTCGACGGGATCGACGACGGCATGCTCGCGGAACTGCGGGAGCGCAGGATCCCGCTCATCGAGGACGTCTGCGAATCCCACGGCGCGACCCACGGCGGGAAGAAGGCCGGAACCTTCGGCCTAGCCTCCAACTTCTCCTTCTACTTCGCGCACCACATGAGCACGATCGAGGGGGGCATGGTCTGCACCGACGACGAGGATTTCTACCAGGCCTGCCGCATGCTCCGCAGCCACGGCATGGTGAGGGAGTCCGACAGCCCCCCCTTCCGGAAGAAGTGGGAGGACGCCAGCCCCGACCTCAACCCCAAGTTCATCTTCGCGTGGCCCACCGGCAACTTCCGCAGCACGGAGATCAACGCGGTGATCGGCCGCTCCCAGCTCAAGCGCCTCGACGCCAACAACCGGCGCCGCACGGAGAACTTCAAGCTCTTCCTCTCGCTCCTGGACCCGAAGCTCTACTGGACCGGCTTCCTCGTCGAAGGCTCCGTCAACTACGCCTTCCCGCTGGTGATGAACACGGCCGACGACGTCCTCCGCGACCGCCTCATGGCCGTCATGGATGTCAACGGCATCGAGCACCGGCGCGGCAACGCCGGCGGCGGCAACCAGCTCCGCCAGCCCTACCTCGCCGGCATCGCGCCGCCCAAGGCCGACATCCCCCGCCTCTTCCCCGTCATCGACCACATCCATTTCTACGGCTTCTACATCGGCAACTACCCCACCCTCGACGCCGACCGCATCCGCTGGCTCTGCGGCATCCTCAATTCCGTCCGCTAGCCCCGGCCTTCCCTGCCGCGGCAGCCTGCCGGCCGATCTTGTCCTGCAGAAGTTCCATCCGGAACACCAGCCATTCCGGCGGCTCCGCGAGGGCATTGGTCGGTAGCCGGCCCATCATCTTCTCTCCAAGTTCAGACAACTTTTGCAAGGCCTCCTCATTCCGGCCGGCGCTTTCCAGGGAGTCGGCCTCCTCTTTCAGGAGCATGCCGTCGTCCGGATTCGCGGCGCGGGCGGCCTGCACGGCCTCCAGGTATTCGCGGGTCTTTCCCTGCAGCAGAAGCAGGCGGCGCTCGCAGCGCGCAGCCAGGCGCGGGTCGCAGGAATGGGGCGTGATGGTTAGCAACGCCGGACGGAGATGAAGGGATATGTTCGTGGGGATCAGCGCGGAAGAATCCAGTTCCACGCGATACTCGCCCGGCGGCAACGGCGCCGTCAGCCGCCACAGCAGGCCCGCTCCCGTCCGCGGCGGCAGACTTCCCGCTTCCTCTGTCAGGAATTCCCACGTCGGCGCAGCCCCGTCCGGACCGCCCGCCAGCCGGGGAAACACTTCTTTTCCGGAGGCCAGCGGGAGATCGGCATCGTCTTGCGGATTCGAAATCCGGCACCCCACGAACACCGGACAACCCGCCCCGATCTCCGCATAGGGGGATTCGTTGACCATGAGCACAGCCGTCGGCTGGTTCGATGGCGCCCATGCCACGGAATCCTCCGGAACCGCCGTCGCCCCGGCCGCAACGGGTTCCGCCGCCTTGTTTCCGGCGGCAGGCCCCGGATCCGGTCCGCGGCCGCACCCCGCCAGCAATCCCGCCAGGGCCGCAACCAACAGAATGAACGTATGTATTTTCATCAGTAGCTCTTCACCCGGATGTGGCTCAGGCAGTTCCCGCAACCCGCCGCCGCGCCGCCGCAGGCGGACGCGCCCTGCGGCGTATCGCAGAAATGAGACCGGGCGCACTTGGCCTCGAAAGGGTGCAGTTGGCCGGGCAGCAGCCAGTCCGGCGAAAGCGTGTGCGGCACCGGATTCCGGTCGTAAAAATAGGTGGCGATGTTGTAGCGCATGAAACAGTCGTCTGCGCCGCTGTGCTGGCCCGCCGGACAAGCCACCCAGGACCGGACGCCCTCGATCGTGCGCATATCCTCCCCCTCCCCGTGATGGGGCACGTTGATGTTGTGGCCGATCTCGTGCGCCAGGAGGCCCGCCTTCCTGTCCAGGTCCTCCGGCTCCCAGTCGAGGCTTCCCTTGCTCGCATAGACCATGGCGCTCCATTCGTTCATGTCGGTCACGATGGTGTTGTATTCGCGGCAGGGCGGACTCACCGCCGCCGCCCGCCCGAGCGTTTCGGTCATATCCAGCCCCGGCACCTGGCCCATGGTCATCACGACCAGCAGATACTGGTCCCCGCGCTTGTAGGGGCCGTCGAGGTAGTTGACGGTTTCGTGCTTGAATTCGTCGCCCCGCAGAATCTGCAGGTGCAGCTTGTGCGGCCGGTAGCGCTCCCGGACCTCGGCCAGCGCCGGGCCATACGCCCCCGAATAATCATGCACGAACACGTCCTTCTCCCCGGGGTTGAGCCGCCGCAGCTGGCCCTGCGATACCACTCCGCGGTATTCGTCGAAATTGCACAGGCCGTCGCCCGGCCCCGTTCCCGCCGGCCGGTTGTCCTCGTCCGGCTCGGGTTCGGAAATCCCCATCAGGGATTCCCACTCGTCGTGGATCCCGTCGCGGTCCTTGTCGAGCGGCAGCATCAGGGCGGTTTCGGTCTCGTCGGCGGTGAGGCCGCGGGCCGTCGCGGGATACCAGACCCCCGCGATCCGGACCTCCGCCGCCAGCCGCGAGGCCGCCGCCGAATCCATGACCCGCACGTGGATCCGGACCTCCTTGTCCGGCTTTCCTTCGCGCGTGATCTGCTGGCCAATGGTATAGGCCAGTCCTTCGCGGACAGCCCCCTCCCCGAACTCCCATTCTTCCGGATTGTCTTCGCTGCAGAAGAACAGGTCCGGCAGCGCGTCGAGCGCGCAGTCGTTGTAGTGCGTGTAGCGGCGCTTCACCGGCAGATCCTCGCCGCCGGTGGTCATGAAGGTTTCCCACGGCCAGGCCTCGGGCTGCTTGCCTGCCGTGCAGTCGGGGCAACGGTCGTGCAGCAGATGGTTGCCGGCATTGACCGCCACGCCCGGGAACTGGGACGTGTCCTGCAGGGTGAAGCGCACCGCCTCGATGTCCTCGGGACCGGGATCCTCCAGCGTCAGCTTGAAGGTGCGCACCTGGCCCGGCTGGGGTGTCCACAGGCGCTCCTGAGGGTCCACCGGCTCCAGGAAGACGTCCAGCTTCTTCGTCGGCCCGATGCGCAGGCTGGCGCTCATGCGGTATCGGGTGTCGCTGAGCAGGGTGCCGTATCCCGGCTGGCCGGAATGTTCGACGCCCAGGGTTTGTTCGGCGTACAGGCGCAGGTCCTGCCAGTCGACCGTGTTCTCCAGTTGGAAGGCCGGCGCCAGATACCGGATCAGCGGCCAGGACCGGGTGTGGATTTCGCCCCGCGTTTGCGGCGAGTGGTCATTGGCGGTGAACTGGAAACTGTAGGAACCTTCGGAAGTCCAATGCCGGGGGCTGACGGCGTTCGGCAGCGTCGTCACATGGATCGTCTCGATGGGGCTGCGCAGGCCCAGGTTCAACCGCCCGGTGAGCCAGGCCGGGCCGTCGATCGCCCCCTGGTCGTACAACTGCAGTTCCAGCTGCCACTGGGGATCGTCGCGGGTCTGCGTCCGCTGGCACTCGCCGTACCAGTTGAGCAGGTCGATGATGGGCCGGACCCCTTCGGGCGGCGGCGCCGTCTGCCGCGCCAGGTTGTAGCTGAGCAGGTGCGGCGTCGTGCTCCGGAACAGATAGCCCTTTTCATAGAACTGGTGGCCGTACCGGCCGCGAACGTCCGCGGTGATCTTGATGTTCTGCGGCATGATGGAATACATGTCCGCCAGTCCAGTCCAGTTCTTCGTCCCCGTGCGCTGCACCATTTTCGTCAGCGCCAGCTGCGGCACGACCCAGAAGCCTTTGAAATCCATCCGCACGACAAACCGCGAGCCGCGATTGCCCTGCGCCCGGAACTCCATGTAGCCCTCGGCATCGTCGTAGGCCATCACCTGCCCCTGGAAATCCCCCGCCGCGGCGGGCGACAGCGGAATGGAACCGCCCTGCACCGGGCCGGCGACCGACATGGCCGCGCCAAGCAGGGCGGCCTGGAAAAGCCCCCGAAGCGAACAAGGGGAAACCGCCGATTGTACGCAACCCGCTCTCACGGCGGAAATCCTGCCATGGCGATTGCTCCCTGGCAAGTCCGGCAAGCGCCCCGGGCCCGAATCGCCGCGCGCCGGAAAACCAGGAAGGTTCAGACCATCGAGTCGACCAGCGCGCGGTGGGCCAGCGCAGAGCTCTTCGGATTGAAGCATTCCGCCGCGCGCGCCATCCCCGCGCGGCCAATGCGAGCGGCGGCGGCCGGATCCGCCGCCACGCGCTCCAGCGCGGCGATGAACGAACCCCCGTCGTCGGGTGCGAACAGGAACCCGTCCACGCCGTCGCGCACGATCTCGGCAATGCCGGGCAGCCCCGTCGCCACCACCGGCCGCCCGGTCGAAAGTCCGTTGTAAAGCGCGCTGGGAATGATGCCCTGGTTGTCCGGCGAATTGCGCCGGTGCGCCAAAAGCGCATCCATGGCGTTCAGCCAGCGGTTCACGTCCTGCTTGGTCGGTAGCCACCCGGTCATGTGCACGGCCTGCTCCAGCCCGCGCTTCGCGATCTCCTGGCGGCACCAGGCTTCGCCGCCGGCCCCGCCGATGATCACCAGCCGCCAGTCGGCATGCTTCGCCACCGCCAGCTTCCACCAGTCCAGCAGCTGGTCGTAGCCCTTCCCCCCCCGGATGATCCCGAAGATCGCGAAATGCTTGAGGGCGGGATCAAGTCCGAGTTCCGCCTTCGCCGGCGCGGGATCCAGCGGACGGAACACGCCCGGGTTCTGCGGCGCATTGATCACGGCGACGCGCGATTCGTCGAGACCCCTCGCCGCCAGCAGCCGCCCCTCCGCCTTCGTGCTGACCGTGGCCTTCACATTCGGCCGGTTCCAGCTCCGCACCTCGCGGGCCTCCATCCAATCCGCCAGTTTCCGCCCCCAGCCGAAATGCCCCAGCAAAATCGACCACCACCAGTCGCTCGTCTCGATGATCGTCGGGATCCCCAGCTTCGCCACGCGCCCCGGGATGAGCGGCAGCGTCTCCTTGCAGATGATCAGCGCAGGATCCATTTCCCGGATGCGCCTCAGCAGGCCGCCCAGATGCCGGTACCACCGCAGGGTCTTGAGCCACTTGTCCCGTCCGTTCGTCTGGTCCACCGAAAACGGAAGCTCGACCACGCGCATTTTCCGGCGCAGCTCGGCGTCGCGCGTCCCGTCCGCGGGTCCCATGCAGGCATAAACCAGCTCGTAGGCCGGAGCCAGCGCATCGGCCAGTTCCCGCAGCGCCGGCCACTGGAACGCCTCGATCTCCGGCGGGTACCGGTGCAGATAGACCACGATGGGTTTCCCTTTGCTCATTTGCGGGGCCAATGCTACCCTTCCCCCATGAATTTGACCAGCGCCCGGATTCTGATTGCCGGCGGTGAAACCCTCGCCGGAGCCGCCCTCGTCGCCGAGGCCAAGCGCCGCCGGCTCGCCGCCACCACGCTCTCCGCCGCCGAAACCGCCAACTGGGCCAATGCGACGGCCATCGAAAAGGCCATCGGCGCGGCCCGCCCCGACGTCGTCTTCGTGGCCGCCGGCGAATCGGGGGGCATCGGTCTCAACCGCGCCCATCCGGCGCGCCTGATGGAATCCAACCTGCGCGTCGCGCTGAACATCCTCGGCGCGGCCGCCCATCTGCGCGTGCCCCACCTGCTCTATCTCGCCAGCTCCTGCTGCTATCCCCGCGACGCCGCCCAGCCTCTCCGCATCGAAAGCCTCCTGACCGGCCCCTTCGAACCGACCAACGCGGCTTATTCGGCCGCGAAGCTTGCCGGGCTCGTCCATTGCGAGGCCATCCGCCAGGAACACGGCCTGGCCTATTTCGCGGCGATCCCCTCCACCCTCTACGGCCCCGAAGACCACTTCGATCCCGACCACGCCCACGTCGCCTCCGGCCTGATGGTCCGCATGCACGAGGCCAGGGAGAAGAACATCCCCTCGATTTCCGTCTGGGGGACCGGCAAGCCCCGCCGCGATTTCCTGTTCTCGCGCGACCTCGCCGACGCCTGCTTCTTCCTCGCCGAGAGATACGAGGCGCCTTCGGGTCCCATCAACATCGGTCCCGACGCGGACCTCTCCATCGCCGAGGTCGCCGAAACCGTGAAGCAGGTGGTCGGCTACGAAGGCAGCCTGGAATTCGACGCCTCGAAGCCCGATGGCGCGCCCCTCAAGCGCCTCGACGCCTCCCCCCTGCGCGCCATGGGCTGGCAGCCCAAGACGGATTTTGCCGCCGGCCTGCGCGAAACCTACGCCGCGTTCCTCAAGCTCAAGCGTTGATCAGGTCGATCACGCGCTCCGCCAGCGCGGAGCGCGAGAGCCCGTTGGCCGCGAGCAGCTCGTCGCGCGGGCCGATTTCGAAACTGTAATGGGGCGCGAGCCCCGCATGCGCCCATTTCGCCTTCGGCAGGCGAGGCGCGAGCTGGGCCGCCAGCAGGCCATCCATGCCGCCGCGGCCGATGAAGCCCTCCTCCATCGTCAGGATCGCGCGGCAGGGCGAAAGCGCCGCCTCCAGCGCGGCGATGTCGGGCGAGGACAGGTTCATCAGGTCCACCGTGCGCACGGGAATGCCGCCGGCTTCCAGTTCGTCGCGCACCGCGGCGGCCAGATGGCTCATGTAGCCTGTCGAAACAATCGCCGCCGCCGCGCCCCGGCTCCCGCCGAGGCGGAATCCGCGGCGCAGTTCGTCCGCCGTCGGGGCATTCCCGACGTCGGGCAGCGGATGGCTGTCGAGTCGCATGTAGCGCACGCCGGGCTCGTCCAGCGCCTGCCGCGCCATGGCGGCGGCCGTGGCGGCGTCCGCCGGCGACCATACGCCCACGTTCGGCAGGGCGCGCATCAGGGCGATGTCCTCCAGCGCCTGGTGCGTCGGGCCCGAGACCTCGTAGCTGTAGCCCGCGCCCACGCCGACGAGCGTCACGTTCATCGGCCGGACCTGCGACAGGATCGCGAGATTGATGCGGATCTGCTCGAGGCAGCGCATGGTGATGAACGGCGCGATGGCATAGGCCACCACGCGGAACCCCTCCAGCGCGAGGCCCGTCGCCACGTTCACCGTGTTCTGCTCGGAAATCCCCATGTTCACGAAGCGGTCCGGAAAATCCTTCCGCACGCCGTCCAGCACCGGCGAACCGAAATCCGCCGTCAGGAAGAAAATGTCCTTCTCCGCAGCCATCCGCTCCTTCATCGCCTGAAGGAACGAATCCCGCATCCGCATCTTCGGTCCGCTCATGGCGCACCTCCCGTCAGTTCCTCCACCTCCGCCGGTGAAAGCGTGCGGATGTGGCAGAGGGGATCCCCTTCCAGCGAAGGCGCCCCCTTGCCTTTCACCGTATGCGCGATCACCGCGCGCGGACCGGGGAAATCCGACGACATCGCGCGGCCGAGGGCCTCGCACAGCGCGCCGACATCGTGCCCGTCCACCTCGTCCGCGGACCAGCCGAAGGCGCGGAACTTGTCCGCCAGCGGCGCGAGGCATACCACGCGCGACGTGTTGTCCATCATGCACCGCTCGTTGTCGTCCACGATCAGGACCAGGTTGTCCAGCCGGTGCTGCGCGGCGAACAGGAACGCCTCCCAGACGGCGCCTTCGTGCAGCTCGCCGTCGCCCGTCACCACCACCACGCGGCGGTCGGAACCCTGCCGCTTCAGCGCCAGCGCCATGCCCGAGCCCACGCCGGGGCCGTGCCCCAGCGAACCGTTCACCGTCTCATAGCCGGGGATGACGGGATCGGGGATGCCGCCCAGGAACGAACCCGGCCGGCATACCCGCGCCAGCTCCTCCTTCGGGAAGAATCCCCGGTCCGCCAGGATGGGATAGAGGCTGATGGAGCCGTGCCCCTTGCTGACGATCAGCCGGTCGCGCGCGGGATCGCGCGGGTCGGCGGGATTGTGCCGCAGCAGCCCGCCGTAGAACAGGCAGGTGTAGATTTCCACGGCCGACAGCGACGACGCCACGCGCGTCTCCGGCGCCGCCGCGTGGATCCGCAGGGTGTCCGCGCGGAACTTCGCCGCCAGCGCCCGCAGCTCGTCGGGATTCCTCTTCTTCTCTCCGCTCATGTGAAGTCCCTTTGGATGGGGTGTTCCAGGATCCGCCGCACGAACGCCGCCGCCGCCGGGCCGAAGCGCTTGGCGACCATGGCCTGGTAGGCCGGATCCTCGTAGTATTCCTTGAACGCCGCGTCGCGGAAGCGCACGACATCCTTCCAATCCACGTACTTGGTCGAGAGCGGCCGGGAGTTCCGGCTGTAGTGCCCGTAGGCCGACCATTCCTTCGGCATCTGCACGCCTTGCGCCACGAGCTCGTCGTAGAGCCGCGTGCCGGGAAAGGCCATCGCGCAGTAGAAGTTCGCCCATTCGAACCGGAACTTCTTCGCCATGTCGAACGACTCCTGCATGCTGGCCATGTCGTCTTCCGGCAGGCCGAAGATGAAGTTGCCGACGATGGAGATGTCCGCTTCGCGCGTCCAGCCGATCACCTTGTCCGTCACGTCCTCGGAGGTCTTCTTGTTGACGGATCCGCGGACGCGCGCGTTGGCCGATTCGAAACCGTAGGCCAGCCAGCGCACGCCGGCCTTCCGCAGCTTCTTCAGCATGTCCAGGCTGCGGATCGACGACACGTGGGCATAGGCCCAGAAATTCAGATCCCACCCCTTGGCGATGATGCGGTCGCAGATTTCCTCGACGCGCTCCATGTGCGCGGTGAACACGTTGTCGAGGATGCGCACGTTGCGCACGCCGTACTTTTCCACCAGCGTCTCCAGCTCGCCGACGACGCGGTCCGCCGAGCGCAGGCGCAGGTTCGAACGGCCCGCCACCACGTTGACGCTGCAGTAGGAGCAGTTGTAGGGGCATCCATGGTTCGTGTAGATCGCGCCGTACGGGCTGCGGTCGTCCAGGCGGTCGAAGCAATGCCAGTGGTGGGCCCGGTAGCGCGAAGGGGGCATCAGATCCCACGCCGCGTCCGGCAGCTGGTCCACATCCGCGAACATCGGCGCGCGGCCGCCGTCGGCCACTTCGTCGCCCGTGCGCGACCAGATCCCGGGGATCTCCCCCGCCGCCGGCCGGCGCCCCCTCCCGTGCGCCTTGAGCCACTTCGCCAAGGCCGTCACCGGGACATACGATTCGCCGCGGCAAACGAAGTCCGCCTCCTCCTCGCGCAGGATCCGTTCGGGATAGGCCGACGGCACCACGCCATCCAGAAGGACGGGGATCCCCGGCGCCAGACGGTGGATCGCGCGGACGGTCTCGCCCGCCGCCTGCATCTTGGTCACATCGCCCGAATTGACGTGGTCGGTGCCCACGCACACCAGCCCCGGCGACAGCTGCCGCACCCGCTCCGCCACCTCGTCCGGCAGCAGCCCCTCCGCGTCCGCGTCCAGCAAGGCCACGGAAAGCCCGTCGGCCCGCCCATAGGCGGCCAGGAGCCCGAGCTGGACCGGCGGCGTCACCGCCGCGATTTCCGCGCCCAGCGAGCCATACGCCTTCGCGCGGTTGTTCGGGAACAGGGCTAGCAAATCCACGGAATTCATCCCGCGACGATACCACCCCCCCCACCGTTTGACAACCGCCCGATTGGCCCGTCAAAGGATATCCCGTGACATTCCGGATGTTTCGTCTTATGCTGGTTTTGTGTTTCGAAGCAACATGCATGAATTGAACACGTTTGCCGCCATCCTGATTCTCTCCCTGCTTCTCCCCGCCTGCGCAAATCTCCGGCCTTGTGCGGAGCCAGCCGGCCCGCTTGTTTTGCACTACGATTTCAAAAAGTGCACCGGAGCTTCCGTCTTTGATTCCAGCGGCTACGGGAACCACGGTATCCTCTATGGCAAGCCGCTGCTCGTCCGCGGTCTTTCCGGCCGCGCCCTGCGGTTCGACGGCGTGGATGACTACATCCGCATCCCGCGGAACCGTTCGCTGGAACCCGGGGAACTCACAGCCGCCGCGTGGGTCAAGGTAAACAAATTCCATCCCCGTTTCGGCTTGCTGATCCACAAGCGGAACCCCTCGTTCCACAACAACGAGGCCTATGACCTGCAGTTCTGGAACAATGGCACCGTCCGCATGGTCGTGGCCAACGGAGATCAGTCGCGTCTGGACTCATCTGCCCGCATTGACACGGGGACGTGGCATCACGTGGCCATGGTGTTTTCGGAACCGGAAATGAAACTCTACCTCGATGGAAAATTGGCCGGGACAAAAAAACATCCCCGTCCCCTCTCGCACAACCCCCAAAGCGACCTGCTCATTGGCGCCACCGACCATGCTCAATATCCCATGGACCTGTTCATGGCCTGCGATCTCGACGATCTGAGGATCTTCTCGTCTGCGCTTTCGGGATCCGACGTGGCAAACCTGTACGCGGAAAACGCCGACCGGATACCAAGGAAGCCCAGGCCAATCCCCGACAGCGAGGAGGTCGATCGAAAATTCCCTCCCTGGCAGGCGCCTTCCTGTATCGCACCCCCGAAATCCGACCCCGCAGACAGCCTGCGGGCCGAGATGGAACGCCTGTATCGGCAAGGATTGCGCGACAAGGCCGCGAGCCCCGAATTTCTCGACGCCATGGGATCCATCCTGACCCGATATCGTTCCGGACGTCTCCCCTTCTCCGAAAATTTCGACGGAATAACCATGCCTCCCGGCTGGGAGGCTCTGCAGAACGTCTGGATTTTCGAGAAGGGACGTGCCATCCAGACCAGGTCCTGGGCCGACACGCGCTTCATCCTCTCTTATTCCCCCGGACACGATTGGCAGAACTACTCGTTCACATTTACGGCTGGCTCCGACGGTTGGTTCACTCCCCCCGCCCGCAGTTCCTTGCGCATCTACTTCCGCTACCAGGATCGCGACAACGGCTATTATCTCGACCTCGTCAACACCGGCGAAATCACCTTGAGCATCCGGGAGAACGGGAAAGAGCGCATCCTCCGCTCCGCCAAGACCGATTACGAGCGCGTACGCAACGGACTCCCGTGGCAGATCACCGCCAACGGAAACACGCTCATGGTTTTCCAACAAGGCAAGATGATCGTGCAGGCCAGCGATTCCACCTTCCCCTCCGGAACCATCGGGCTGGAAACCATCCATTCCCCCGGTTATTTCAGCGATCTCGCCGTGGACCCCCTATGACTCCGCAAGCCGTCATCTTGGTCGGGGGGCTGGGAACGCGCCTGGCCGAGGAGTTCCCCGACATCCCCAAGGGGCTCGTGCCCGTCAATGGCCGGCCTTTCCTCGAATGGCAGCTGGAGTGGCTCCGGCGCGGAGGCATCACGCGGATCCTCCTCGCGGCCGGGCACAAGGCCGAGGTGTTCGAGCGCTACCTCATGCACCGCCCGAGCGACGGCATGGTCATCGTCCTTTCCCGCGAACCCGGGCCCCTCGGCACCGGCGGCGCGCTCCGGTACGCCCACGCCCAGGACCTCCTCGCCAACGATCCCGTCCTGATCCTCAACGGCGACACGCTGATCCCGAACTTCGACCTCTCTACGGTTTTCCACGGTGTGGAAAAAAGGTTTCCACCGTGTGGAAAAATCTTCGTCGCCCCCATCGAGAACGCCGGGCGCTACGGGACGGTGGAGTTCGGCGCGGACGGCATCGTGGCCGCTTTCCGGGAAAAGGCGAAGCGCGACGCCGGCTTCGTGAATGCGGGCATCTACCTGCTTCCGCTCGACCTCATCGCCTCCATCCCGCCGGGCCAGGCGGTCTCGATCGAGAAGGAGATCTTCCCGGAACTGGTCCGGCAGCGCCGGCTGGTGGCGGTCCCCGTTTCGCCGCCGCTGCTCGACATGGGCACGCTCGACGGCCTCGCCAAGATGGAAGCGTTCCTGCAGGCGTGAGCCGCGTTCCCCCGCGCCGGAAAACCGCCTACGCCTTCACGCTGAACGCGATCTTCTCCGGATGGTCGGGGTCGAAATCGGCCTCGACGAGGGAACCGTCGGGGATTTCGCCCGCGAGGACCTTCGTGGCGAGTTCATCGAGGACCAGGCGCTGGATGACTCGCTTGAGGGGCCGCGCGCCGAACGCGGGGTCGTAGCCTTCGCCCGCCAGCTTCTCCGCCGCGGCTTCGGTGACCTCGAGCCGGATGTTCTTCTCGGCGAGGAACCCGCGCACGCGGCCGATCTGGATCTCCACGATCCGGCGCAACTGGTCGATCCCCAGGCTCCGGAACAGGATGACCTCGTCCACGCGGTTCAGGAACTCGGGACGGAAGCTCAGGCGCAGCGCGGCCAGCACGGCCTTCTCCATTTCGTCCCAGGCCGGCTGCCCCCGCTTCATCTTCGGATGCTTCTCGATGGCCTCCTGGATGGCGGAGCTGCCGATGTTGCTGGTCAGGATGAGCACGGTGTTCTTGAAGTCCACGGTGCGGCCCTGCCCGTCCGTCAGCCGGCCGTCGTCGAGGATCTGGAGCATGACGTTGAAGACGTCGGGATGGGCCTTTTCGATCTCGTCAAAGAGCACGATGGAATAGGGCTTGCGGCGGACATGCTCGGTGAGGGCGCCGCCCTCCTCGTAGCCGACGTAGCCGGGAGGCGCGCCGATCAGGCGGCTGACGGAATGCTTCTCCATGTATTCGCTCATGTCGATGCGCACCATGGCCTGCTCGTCGTCGAACAGGAATTCGGCGAGGGCGCGCGCGAGCTCGGTCTTGCCGACGCCCGTGGGCCCGAGGAAGATGAACGAGCCGATGGGGCGGTTCGGATCCTGCAGTCCCGCGCGGGAGCGGCGCACGGCGCGGGAGACGGCCGCGACGGCCTCGTCCTGCCCCACCACGCGCTGCCGCAGGCGGTCTTCCATGTGCAGCAGCTTATCCCTCTCGCCCTCGAGCAGGCGGCTGACGGGAATGTGCGTCCAGGCGGCGACGACCTCCGCGATGTTCTCGGAGGTGACCTCCTCCTGCAGCATGCGCTGGCCCTTCTGCAGCTTGGCGAGGGCGTCCTGCGCCTTCTGGATCTTCTTCTCGGCGGCGGGCAGGCGGGAATACTTGATCTCGGCGGCCTTCTCGTATTCGCCGCGGCGCTGCGCCTGCTCCTCCTCCGTGCGCAGGCCGTCGAGCTCGGCGGTGGCCTGGCGGATTTCGGCGATCAGATCCTTCTCGCGCGACCAGTGGCCCTTGAGGGCGGCGCTGTTCTCGCGGATCTCGGCCAGTTCCTTCTCCAGCGCCTTCAGGCGCTCCCGGGAGGCGGCATCCTTCTCCTTCTTCAGGGCCTCGCGCTCGATTTCGAGCTGCATGATGCGCCGCTCGAGCTCGTCGATCTCGACGGGCATGCTGTCGATCTCCATGCGGAGGCGGCTGGCGGCCTCGTCGACGAGATCGATGGCCTTGTCGGGCAGGAAGCGGCCGGAGATGTAGCGGTGGGAAAGTTTGGCGGCCTCGACCAGCGCGCCATCCTGGATGCGGACGCCGTGGTGTGCCTCGTAGCGCTCCTTGAGGCCGCGCAGGATGGCCACCGTGTCCTCCACGGTCGGCTCGTCCACCTGCACGGGCTGGAAGCGCCGCGCGAGCGCGGGATCCTTCTCCACATGCTTGCGGTATTCGTCCAGCGTGGTGGCCCCCACGCACCGCAGCTCGCCGCGCGCCAGGGCCGGCTTGATCATGTTGGAGGCGTCCACCGCGCCCTCGGCCTTGCCCGCGCCGACCAGCGTATGCAGCTCGTCGATGAACAGCACGATCGCCCCCGAGCTGTCCACGACCTCCTTGATGAAGGCCTTGAACCGGTCCTCGAACTCGCCGCGGTATTTCGCCCCGGCGAGCATCGCGCCGAGATCGAGCGAGACCACGCGCTTGTCCTTGAGCCCTTCGGGCACGTCGCCCGCCACGATGCGGCGGGCCAGCCCCTCCGCGATGGCCGTCTTGCCGACGCCCGGCTCGCCGATCAGCACGGGGTTGTTCTTGGTGCGGCGCGAGAGCACCTGCACCACGCGGCGGATCTCCGCGTCGCGGCCGATGACGGGATCGAGCTTGCCCCTGCGGGCTTCGTCGGTCAGGTCGCGGCCGTATTTCTTGAGCGCCTCGTACTTGTCCTCCGGCGCCTCGTCAGTCACGCGGCGGCTGCCGCGCACGCCCTGGAGCGCCTGCAGGACGGATTCGACGGTGACGCCGAGCCCTCCGGCCGCCTTCGCCACCTCGCCGTTCTTCCGGCCGAGGGCGGCCAGGAACAGGTGCTCGGCGCTGACATACTCGTCCTTCATCTGGGCGGCGAGCCTGGCAGCGGCCTCGAGGGTCGTCTGGAGGTCCCGCGAAACGCCCCGCTGAAGCCCTTCCCCCTCCACCTGCGGACGCGAAACCAGCATCCGGTCGAGCACGTCGCCAAACAGGTCCGCCTTGACGCCGATCTTTTCCAGGACGGAGGGCACGACCCCCCCCTCCTGCCGGACAAGGGCCAGGACGAGGTGGATCGTGTCCACCTCGCCGTGGCGATGCTCCTCGGCGAGGCGCTGCGCGTCCCGGAGGGCTTCCTGGGCCTTGGTGGTCAGTTGGTTGGCGTTCATGGCATCCCGAATCCTTTCCGACGCCCAAGAATAGCGCAAGCCGGCGGGGATTTCAAATGCCGTCCGGAGGCGAAATCCCGAAATGGGCAGTTGCGGCGGAAACGCTCGGCGGCTATGCTGTAGGCAATCGGCATCCCCTACATGCCGGAGACAGGTTTCAAGGAAAACGAATGAAGGCTCGAATGCTGCAGGAAGCAAAGCCTCAGCACGCGTTGGGCGTGATCGTGGGCGCCGCCGCATTGATGGTGCTGACCGCGATCTTCGCCGGCTGGGCCTTCTGGCGGCAGGACCGCCTGATGCGCGAGGATCTGCTGCACCAGACCCGCCTGCTGGTGCAGACCCTCAACCCGAACAACCTGAAGAAGCTCGACGGGAACATCTCCGACGAGAACAAGCCGGAATACCGCCGCCTCAAGGCCCAGCTCATGGCGGCGCAGCAGATCGATCCCGACTGGCAGTGGATCTATCTGATGGGCCGCACGACCAACCGCACCGTCTTCTTCCAGATGGATTCCGAGGCCTACGACGCTCCCGACCCTTCTCCTCCGGGCCAGACCTACGAGGAAGCCACTGACACTCTCCACGGCGTGTTTGATGCCGGCCGGTCAACCGTCGAGGGGCCGGTGCCGGACCGCTGGGGCGTCTGGGTCAGCGCCTTCGTTCCGGTGAAGGATCCGCGGACCGGACGATTGCTGTCCGTGGCGGGCATCGACATCGAGGCGAGCCGCTGGAACCGGATGCGGATGTGCGCCATGTGGATCCCGCTGGCCTCCGGACTGGCCCTGCTCGCCCTTTGGCTGGGGGGAAACTATCTGCTGGCCCTCCGGGCGCGGCTGGAGACCGGCCGGACCCGGATGTTCCGCTACCTGGAATCCTTCCTGGCCGCGGCCACCGGCCTGGTCCTGACCGCCACCATCGCCTGGCTGATCCACCAGATCGAAGTGCGCAACCAGCAGATCGCCTTCCGCCGGCTGGCCGACATCGAAGCCAATCCGATCTTCAGCATCGCCGAGGACCTCCGGAACCTGGAAATGAACGGGTTCGCCTCCTTCTTTGAAAGCAGCGACGAGGTGACCGACGAGGAATTCCGCCAGTACGCCGCGCATCTGTCCAGCATCTCGGAGGTGGTGTTCTGGGGATGGGCCGACACGGTGGAGGCGAAGGACCGGCCCGGGTTCGAGGCCGCCGCCGCCGCCAGAACAGACAAGCCGGACTACCACATCTGGGAACTGGACGCGACCGGCTCGTCTCAAACGGCGGCCGCCCGGGACCGGTACTATCCGATCGTCCACATGGCCCCGAGGGAAGAATACGATTTTGCCCTCGGCTATGACATCGGCTCGGCCACTCCGCAAGGCACCCTGGCGCTGGGATTCGCCCTCCAGACCCGCCTGCCCACCGCCATCGAACCGATCCCCATCCTGCAATCCCAATACCGCGGCAAAGTGCTGTGCCTGGTCCGCCGGGCCTCCCGGCCGGGCCATCCCAAGCGCCTCAACGGCCTCGTCGTGGCCGGCCTGAACATCCAGCGCTGGCTGAATGCCAGCCTGAACATGAATCCCGACCGCCGGCCCATGGCGACCCTCGACCTGCTGGAAATGCGCCACGGGCTGTCCCCGGTCTGGCTCGGCACGACCGCGCAACGGGCGGGAAAAGAACCCCTGCTGGACCTGCAGCCCCTTCCCTCCGGAGCCATTGTCCGTCCCCTCCTCACCTTCGGGAAAACCTATGCGGTCGTGGCCCGGCCGACGGCGGCCTTCATCCGCCTCCAGAAATCGACGGTCTGGCTGGTGGCCCTGGTTGGCCTGATCCTCACCGGCACCAGCGCCTGGCTGCTCGGGTTTTTTGCCAACCGCCGAGAGAACCTGGCGCGCCTGGTGAACGAGCAGAGCCGCGACCTGGCCGCCAGCATGCACCACTACGGCTTGCTGGCAAAGCAGAGCCGGGTCATCACCTGGGAGCTCGACATCGACGGGTATTACGTCGACATCAGCGACATGGCCGAGCTCATCCTCGGATACCGGCCGGACGAAATCATCGGCAAGCTGCATTTCTACGACCTGTGCCCGGACGAATACCGCGAGGAATTCAAGCGGGAGGGCTTGAAGCTCTTCCACGCCGGCCAGCCCGTCACGGACATGGTCAACGCCATGGTGGCCAAGTCGGGCAAGATCGTCTGGGTCTCCAGCAGCGCCATCCCCATCCGGGACGCGCAGGGCAACCTGACGGGATACTGGGGAACCGACACGGACATCACCGACCGGAAGCTCGCCGAAGAAGCCATGGAGCGGCTGGCCCGGGAAAAGCAGGAGGCGGCCGATCGCTACGCCGCCCTCATCAAGGCTTCGAACACCGGCGCCTGGGAATACGACGACTCGACCCGGCGGATGTGGTGCAGTCCGGAATACTTCACCATGCTGGGCTACGACCCCCGCGAGTTCGACCTGCCCCCGGAACGGCAGACGGTCCAGTCCTTCTGGCTGGATCTGATCCATCCCGGCGACCGGGAAGCCGCCGCCGGCTATCTGGCCAGCTATCTGGCCAACCCCGGACGGCCCTACGACTGTCGATTCCGCATGCAACGCAAGAATGGCCAGTGGGCCTGGATCTGGTCGCGCGGCCAGATGCTGTCCGACAAGAACGGGAACCCCACCTCCCGGATCGTGGGCACCCACATCGACATCACCGACAGCATGCACGCCGAGGAGGCGGTGCGCGAAAGCGAGCAGAAATACCGCATGCTGACGGAAAGCATGAAGGATGTGGTCTGGATCCTGGATGCCGAAACCCTGCGCTTCCTCTACGTGAGCCCGTCGGTCGAACGGCTGCGGGGATTCACCCCCGCCGAGGTCATGGCCGGCACCGTGGAGGCAACTCTGGCCCCGGGCCAGATCGGGAAGCTGCAGGAAATGCTCCGCGTGCATGCCGAAGAGTTCCGGCGAGGAAAAATCCAGTCCGATTCCTTCTTCGTCATCGAACTGCTCCAGCCCCGCAAGGACGGCACCATTGTCACCACCGAGGCGGTTGTCCGCTTCTGGCTGAACCGGCAGACCGGCCGCCTCGAACTCCACGGCGTCACCCGCGACATCACCGACCGCAAACTCGCCGAGAAGGCCCTGGCGGACGCCGTGGAGCGCTACGACCTCCTGGCGAAGCAGAACCGCATCGTCACGTGGGCGATCGACCTCCAGGGACTCTATACCAGCCTGGGCCCCGAAACCCCCGCCGTCGCCGACTATTCCGCGGAAACCCTCGTCGGCAAGACCCATTTCTACGAGCTGCATCCGGAGGAGGGGCGCGAGGACTTCAAGGCGAAGGTGCTGGGATTCGTCAAACGGGGCGAACCCTTCCGGAACCTCGTCCATCCCGTGGTGACGGGCTCCGGCGGCATCGTCTGGGTTTCCAGCAATGGAATCCCCATGCGCGACAGCCAGGGGAACATCGCGGGATCCTGGGGCACCAGCACCGACATCACCGACCTCCGCCGTGCCGAACAGGACTATCGCACGCTCTTCCAGAACATGATCGAGGGGTTCGCCCTCCACGAAATCGTCTGCGACGTCCGGGGCCGCCCCGTCGACTACCGCTTCCTGGCGGTCAACCCCGCCTTCGAACGGCTCACGGGATTGAAGGCCGCGGACATCATCGGCAAGACCGCTCGGGAAGTGCTGCCCAACCTCGAAGAAAGTTGGATCGAAACCTTCGGCAACGTGGTCCAGACCGGCCTGCCGGCGTTTTTCGACAACCACTCCACGCCGCTGGGCCGCCAGTTCGAGGTGACCGCCTTCCGGTCGGGGGCCGGCCAGTTCGCCTCCATTTTCAACGACATCACCGAACGAAACCTCATCGAAACCGAGCTGCGGGAAAGCCGCCGGCGCTATGCCGCGCTGCTGGCCAGCCTGCCCGGCATGGCCTACCGCTGCCGGAACGACCAGGACTGGACCATGGAATTTGCCAGCCAGGGTTCGCTGGAGCTGACCGGCTATGCCCCCGCCGACCTGGTCCAGAACAAGGTCATCTCCTTCAACAAGCTGATCCGCGCCCCCTATCGGGAACAGGTGTGGAACGATTGGCAGCAGGCCATCCGCGAACACCGCCGGTACGAGGGGGAATATGAAATCTCCACCCGCGACGGGGAAACCAAATGGGCATGGGAGCAGGGCGAGGCCATCTACGACGAGCAGGACCGCGTCGTCGCCCTGGAAGGCTTCATCTCCGACATCACCGCCCGCAAGCGCGCCGAAACCGAACGCGAGCAGCTGATCCGCGCCATCGAGCAGTCCGGGGAGACGATCCTCATCACCGATCCCGATGGCACCATCCTCTATGTGAACCCCGCCTTCACCCGGATCACCGGCTACACCCGCGAGGAAGCCATCGGCCAGACCCCCCGCCTCCTGTCCAGCGGCAAGCACGACAAGGAATTCTACCGCGAGATGTGGAAAACCCTGGAGGCCGGCCAGACCTGGGAAGGCCAGCTCATCAACAAGCGCAAGGATGGCACGCTCTATACCGAACAGGCATCCATCTCGCCCGTGCGCGACATCGCCGGACGCATCGTCAACTTCGTCGCCGTCAAGCGCGACATCTCCCAGCAGCTCCGGGACCAGGAGGAAAAGGAAGCCTTGGAATCCCAGCTCGTGCATGCGCAGAAGCTGGAATCCGTGGGCCGCCTCGCGGGCGGCGTGGCCCACGACTTCAACAACATGCTCCAAGCCATCCTCGGCTACACCGAGATCGCCATCGAACAGGTGCCGGTGGGCCAGCCCCTCCATGCCGATCTCCTCGAGATCCAGAAGGCCGCCCAGCGTTCCACCTCCCTGACCCGCCAGCTCCAGACATTCGCGCGGAAACAGGTTTCCTCCCCCCGCGTGCTGAACATCAACGAGGCCGTCGAAGGCATGTCCGCCATGTTGCGGCGCCTGATCGGCGAAGGGGTCCAGCTGGTCTGGAAGCCCGGCAAGGATCTCGGCACCGTCAAGATCGACCCCAGCCAGCTCGACCAGATCGTGGCCAACCTCTGCATCAACGCCCGCGATGCCATCGGCAAGGAAGGCCATATCACCCTCGAAACCGGCAACGCGGAGATCCCCGATGCCGGAGGGCGCCCCCATGGCGACATTGCCCCCGGCTCCTACACCCTGCTCACCGTCCGCGACGACGGCTGCGGCATGAGACCGGATGTGCTCGAACATATTTTCGAACCGTTCTTCACCACCAAGCCGATCGGCAAGGGCACCGGCCTTGGCCTCTCCACCGTCTACGGCATCGTCAAGCAGAACCACGGCGCCATCCTCGTGGACAGCGCGGAGGGAAAGGGTTCCACCTTCCGGATCTACCTCCCCCGATACACGGGAGAGGAGGAAACCCCCGCCGGACCGGCCGAAAAGGAGACCCTGGCCTCCTCCCGGCACGAAGTCATCCTGCTCGTCGAGGACGAGGAAACCATCCTCCGCACCACCCGCCGGATCCTCGAATCCCTCGGCTACAAGGTACTGGCAACCCCTTCCCCCAAAGAGGCCATCCAGCTCTTCGAAAGCCACAAGGGGCGGATCGACCTGCTGCTCACCGATGTGATCATGCCCGGCATGAACGGCCCGGAACTGGTCCGGCACCTGCTGGAGAAGCACCCCCGGCTCAAGTACCTGTTCATGTCGGGCTACACCGCCAACCTGCTGGCGGAACAGGGGGTCAAGGAAAACAACGCGGACTTCATCCAGAAGCCGTTTTCCAGGAAAATGCTCGCGGAAAAGGTGAAGTCCGCCATCGGGCGGAGATAGCCCCGCCGGGACTTCACACCCCCGGAACCGGCGGGAGATGGACCGCCACGCCCTGGCCGGAAAGGTAGGCCTTGACCTGGCGCACGGTGAAGATCCCGAAATGGAAAACGCTGGCGGCCAGCAAGGTGCTGGCATGGCCTTCCTTCACCGCTTCCAGGAAATGGATCAGCTTGCCCGCCCCCCCGCTGGCCACCGTGGGCAAACGGGTCGCATCGGCGATGCCGCGGATGAGATCCAGGTCGTAGCCGCGCTTGGAGCCGTCGCCCAGCTTGCTGGTCGGGAGCATCGTCCCCGCGCCCAGGTCCGCCATCTTCTTCGCGAATTCCACCGCATCCGCCCCGGTCGGCGTGCGGCCGCCATCGATATACACCTCCCGCTTCGAGGGAAGCTTTGCATTGCGGTCCGCATCGATCGCCACCACGATGGCCTTGCCCCCGAACCGCTTCACGGCCTCGGCCACGAAAGCCGGATCGCGGAAAGCCGCCGAGGAAATGCTCACCTTCTTCGCTCCGGCCTCCAGCGCCGATTCCACATCGGCCAGCGACCGGATCCCCCCCCCGACCGTCACCGGGATCTTCACGGCGGAGGTCACGCGCCGAAGCACGTCGAACATCGTGCGGCGCTTCTCGACCGTGGCGGTGATGTCGAGGAACCCAAGCTCGTCCGCCCCGTCGGCTTCATAGGCCGTGGCGCAGGCCACCGGATCGCCGGCATCGACCAGATCCACGAAATGGATCCCCTTGACCACCCGGCCCTCTCGCATGTCCAGGCACGGCATGATGCTGACGGTTCGCTTCATCTTTCCACCCCTTTGCGGTCATTCCCAGACCTGACGGGGGGAAACATACTCCTCTTTCCCTTCCCGGGCAAAGAAAAACGCCGCAGGGAAAACCCTGCGGCGGTCTCGATCCCTCTTCGGGAAAGGGAGTGGATCAGTTCAACTTGGTGTTGATTTCGGCCTCGGCCAAAGACCAGAAATAGGCGCTGTCGCCATTGAAACCATGGCGCTCGGCGATGTAGTACGCCGCTTCCTCGATCATCTTGTAGCGCTGTTCCGGGTTGACCGGCTTGCTCTGGACGGCGGCCTTGGGAGCCACCTTCACAACCGGCTTTTTGCCCGAAGCGGCCTTGGGCGCCGCTTTCGGAGCCACCTTCTTGGCGGACGATTTCTTGATTTCCTTCATCTTCTACTCCTTGCTCCGGGGCGGATCCGAAGCGTTGCGGGTTCACTTTTCCTGCCCCCCACAGCGGGGTGCAAATCTGCGCGAACTCTATTTCACATGGGGGGGATTGCAAGTCCTTTTTCTCCCTCCGCCATCGGAAGAAACCCGTTGGGAAACCTATCCATTACGCGCATCTTTCGAATGGACAGGCAGATAGGGAAATCTAAAAGATAAATCGTTTTACCCTGAATATTTTTGATTCGTGCGCTGGATTTTTTAATCCAAATGGCGGAAATCGATAAAAACCGGGCTTTGACAATTTTCCCAAGGCCATCCCTTTTATTCCAAAAATGAGAGGAATCCGGCCGTCCAAAGCGCTGGTTCGCCGTTCTAAGGCCGTTCCCGGGAATCCAACCCGTCCAACGCGCACCGGGCGGCATTCATCTCCGCCTCGCGCTTGCTGGCGCCCTCTCCCTCCCCCATCCGGTCTTCTCCCCAAAAGACCGCCGCCTTGAAGTGGCGGGCATGGGAGGGCCCGCTTTCCTCGACCAGCTCGTAGCGGGGGCTTTCCTTCCTCTCCCGCTGCATCCGCTCCTGCAGCTCCCCCTTGGGATTGTCGTCTCCCCCGGCCTCGACCGCCTCGGCGATCTCGGCGGCAAACCACGTTGCAAACACTTCGCGCACCGGACCGGCCCCCCCATCGAGCCAAAGCGCGCCCAGCACCGCTTCGAGCGCATCGGCCAGCAGCGCACCCTTGTCCCTCCCCCCGCTTTGTTCCTCTCCCCGCCCCAGCCGCAGGAAATCCCCCAGCTCCAGCTTGCGCGCCACCCGCGCCAGCGCGGCGGCGTTCGTCAGGCGGCTGCGCACCTTGGTCAACGTGCCCTCCCGCCAGTCGCTCCGGTGCGCCACGAGCCACTCGGCCGAAACCGCTCCCAGCACCGCATCGCCCAGGAATTCCAGCCGCTGGCTCTCCGCCAGCTCCGGCCGTCCCGTCTCCGCCGAATGCGAACGGTGGGTCAGCGCCGCCTCCAGGAGCTCCGGCCGCTGGAACACATGCCCCAGGCGCATTTCCAGCTCCTGCTGTTCGGGTCCGGAAGAGTCCATGCTCATGCCCTCGGATGGTATTGGTGGTGGACCGACTGCAACCGGCCCTGGTCCACATGCGTATAGATCTGCGTCGTCGAGATGTCCGCGTGCCCGAGCATCTCCTGGATCACCCGCAGCGAGGCCCCGTTGGCCAGGAGGTGCGAGGCGAAGGAATGCCGCAGCGTGTGCGGCGAGATTTCCTTGCGGATGCCCGCGCGCCGCGCATAGGTCCGGATGTGCCGCCACAGCGTGATGCGCGTCAGGGGCTTTCCCTGCCGCGACAGGAACACCGCGCGGCTGGCGCCTCCGCCTTTCGCGGCGTAGGCGGGCCGGCCGCGCTCCAGCCACGCCTGCACCGCGGACATCGCCCGCCCCCCGATGGGCACCACGCGCTCCTTGTCGCCCTTGCCCACGCACCGGATGTATTCCGCGTCGAAATGCAGCGATTCCAGCGCCAGCCCCGCCAGTTCGCTCACCCGCAGGCCCGTCGCATAGAAGGTTTCCAGGATCGCCCGGTCGCGCAAGCCGCGCGGCGTGGAAACATCGGGCGCGGCGAGCAGGCGATCCACCTCGTCCACCGTCAGCGTCGGCGGCAGGATCTTCCACAGCCGCGGCGAATCCATCGCGTCGGCCACGTTCGTCGCCAGCAGTCCCTCGCGCGAAAGATGCCGGAAAAAGACCTTGATGGCGACCAGGCGCCTCGCGAGGCTCGGGGCCGCCAGCCCCTTCTGCTTGCCCTCCATCAGGAAATCGAGGATGTCGCGCCGTTCCACCTCCTGGATGCCGGCGCGGCCCTTCCGCGACAGGAACGCCAGGAATTCGGACAGGTCGTGCCCATAGCCCAGCCGCGTGTTCGGACTCAGCCCGCGCTCCAGCGCCAGGTAGTCCATGAACTGGTCGAGCAGGAAGCGCATCGAACCGGGTTTCAGGAATCCAGGTGCGAACGCCGGGCCCAGTCCGCCAGCAAACGCGCGCAGGCCAGCGTCGCGCCGGGCGCGCCGTAGGGCTTCGCCGATTCCAGATAGGCCGTTCCCGCGATGTCCAGATGCGCCCACGGAACGGCTTCCGGCACGAAGTGCTTCAGGAACGCCCCCCCGGCGATGGTGCCGGCGGATCCGTCGCCCATGTTCTTCAGGTCCGCGAACTGCCCCTTGAGCATCTCGTCGTACTCGGGCCAAAGCGGCAGCTGCCAGAGGCGCTCGCCCGTGGCCTCGCCCGACAGCATCAGGTCCAGCACCAGCCGGTCGTCGTTGCCCATCACCGCCGTGACCTCGTGCCCCAGGGCGATCACCGCCGCGCCCGTCAGGGTCGCGATGTCCACGATCGCCGCCGGCTTCTCCTCCGCCGCGAACGACAGCGCGTCGGCCAGGATCAGCCGCCCCTCCGCGTCGGTGTTCAGGATCTCGATCGTCTTCCCGTTGCGCGCCTTCACGATGTCTCCCGGCCGCGTTGCGCCGCCGCCCGGCATGTTCTCGACCGCCGGGATATACGCGACCACGGGGCGCGGCAACTTCAGGCGCGCCGCCAGCAGCACCGTCGCAAGCGCGGCCATGCCGCCGCTCTTGTCGTACTTCATCCACTCCATGTTCTTGCCCGGCTTGAGGCTGATGCCGCCCGAATCGAACATCACCGCCTTGCCCACCACCACCAGCGGCTTCAGGCCGCGCCGCCCCGCGTGGGCCAGGCGGATCAGGCACCCCGGCCGCCGGCTTCCCTGCGCCACCGCCAGCAGCGCGCCGCATTTTTCCCTGGCCAGCGCGGCCATGTCCCAGACACGGCACGAAATCCCGGCGCTCCGCGCCAGCTTCTTCGCCCGCGCCGCCAGATCCATCGGCCCCAGCTCGTTCGCCGGCAGGTTCGCCAAGTCGCGAACCTCCCGCAACGTCCCGCCCGCGATCTCCGCGCGGCGCACCGCCTCGCGCACGGCCTTCCCGGAAAGCGCCGCGCCGGCGAATTCGAAAACAAAGGAATGCTCTTTCCGGCTGGCCCGGAACGCCTCGAACACATACTCGCCCGACAGCAACCCCGCCGCCGCCAGTTCCGCCAGCTCCGCCGCATCCATCGGGAACGCCGCGGCCGCCGGCCATTCGAACGAAGCCCGCCGCACGATCGCCGCCTTCTCCAGCGCGCGCCCCGCCGCCGCCCACGCGCGCAGCCAGCGCGCCGCGTGGAAATCCTTCTTCTTCCCGATGCCGACCAGCAGCGTCGGCAAGGACACTCCCTGCGGCCATGCCGTGGCCGCCGCCTTCCCCCTGAATTTCGCCGCCCCGATCCACGCTTCCAGCGCGCGCCGGTCCGCCGCCGGCAACGAAGACGGCGCCAGCAGCTTCCCGTCCTGCACCAGCACCGTCCGGGCGTCCGCCGCCGACGGCCGCAATCCCCACTGGAACCCGATCGACGGTCTCATTGGCACTCCGGCGGCAGCTTGGCGCGCGCCGCGTCGTCGGCCGACAGATCGTTCACGGCGAAACCGGCATGGCGCACGACCACCTCGATGTTCCGGCGCCCCAGGCGCACATTGTCGTAGTCCACCCATGCCTTCCGCGCCGCCAGATCGATGCGGATGTCCCGGATGGCCCCTTCGCCCAGGCGGGCGATGGCGTCCCTCACCGTCTCCGCGCAGGCCTCGGTCTTCATCGCGGGGATGTCGAGTTCGATCGTCGAGACCGTGTTGCGGAAGCACCCCGCCCCCAGCGCCAGCAGCGCCACCACTCCGATCCAACCAGCTGTCGTCCTGTTCATGTTCGCCTCTCCAGAAGATTGGGCAAACTATTCCACCCCGCCGCCCCCCTGTCAACGCTCCCCGCCGGGATTCCGGCAACCGTCCCTTATTCCCGGTCCAGCGCGACCTGCCGGCCGATCAGTTCCGCCGCCAGCCGCGCGCGGGCCGCCAACTCCGGATGCGCCGAAGCCGCCGGATCCTCCGCGAAGGCGCGGTACAGCTCCAGCGCCTCCTCGCGGCGCCCCTGTTTCCACACCGCCAGCGCCAGGTTCAGCCGCGTGTTCGGCGTGCCGGGTTCCCGCGCCAGGATTTCCCGGTAGGCGGCCTCTGCATCCGCAAACCGCTCCAGATGCATCCATTCTCCCGCCTGCCGATAGCGGAAATAGGTGGCGTCCCCGCGACGGAGGGCCTGGCCATACACCGCCGCCGCCCGGGCATGCTCTCCCTCTTCGCACGCCAGGCGCGCCTTTCGCTCCAGCTCGGCGCCATCTCCCGCACCCGGCATTTCCCGGTGGAAGAACGCCCATCCCAGCAGCGAAATCAGCAGCAGTCCGCCGCAGACGAGCGATCCCCGGACGATGGCCCTTCCATGCGCATCCAGCCAGCGCACGGCCGGCGGGATCCCCTCCGCATACGGCGAACGGACCGCCTCGGCCCCCAGGGTCAGCACGGTCCAGGCGGCCTGTTCCACCGCCGTCGCGCCCGCCGGCAGGCCGGCCCGGTGCATCCGGGCCACCACGCTGTTGTGAGGCGTGCGAAGCAGCAACGCGAAAAACAGCGCCCACGTCCGCGCCGGCCAGGCCAGGGGAGCCATCTCCGCCGCGCGCGACCGCAACCCCTCGGACATCGTCTCCGTCCGCCCTTCCCATATCAGGGGGAAAAATCCGCACGGCGAGGGATCCGGCACGTTCTCCCCTCCCGCATCGTAGCGGTGGAATGCGGAGGCTTCCTCGTTCCAGAAGCTGTCCTTCAGCCAGTTGTCCAGTTCGCGCTGCTCGCTTTCGGCCGCGTCCAGCGCCCGGCCGAACCGGTCATTCCCCTTCGCCAGCCGGTCCAGCGCCGAAGCTTCGTTCGACAACAGCACCGCCAGATCCACCGTGAAGCGGCCGGGCGCGAATTCCGCGGGGAAAAGGGCCTCCGCCGCCGATCCCCAGAGCGGCAAGCCCGTCCCCCTCGCATCGTAGCGGTCGAGTTCGCGCTCCACGCACCGCGCCAACACCGGCAGGATGCGTTCCACAAATACCTCGGGCTCCGGGTGCGTTTCCGCCACCTGTTCCGCCAGCTGGCAGACCACCGGACAGGACGGCGAGAGATTGCCCTCCCCGTCCGCCGTCGCCAGCCACGCCTCGATCAGGCGACCCGCCATCTCGGGATCCGCCAAGGCCCATGCCGCGATCGCCAGCGGGAGCTCCGCCGCCGCCGAAGCCGCGTCCACCGGCAACGCCGCCAGCGCGGAGGCCGCGTTTCGTTTCGCCTTCGCGGGCAAGGTCTCCAGCCAGGTCCGGCCTTTCGGACCTTCCGGCGGCGCTTGTTCGGCATTCGGATTCATCGCGGCCAGTATATCCATCCGCCACATCTTCCACCAAATGAAAAAGTTGCTTCCCCCTCTCGCCGCCGCTACACTTCCGCCCATGAAAATTTCCTCTTCCACGGGCACGGTCCTGCTCGCGCTGATCGCGATGGCGACTTCCTCCGCCACCGCCGAAACGCGGATGCAGGTCGCCGCCGCTTCCACCCCCATCTATGCGCAGGCCTCCGCCGGCGCGCAGCAGGTCGGCTCCGCCTCCTCCGGCGAAATCCTCTTCGTCTCGCGCACGGAAGGCGATTGGGCCGCCATCTCGCCACCCGACCGCCTCGATCTCTGGCTCAACAAGGATTTCATCGAGGGCAACCGCGTCGTCGCCAGGAGCATCCAGGTCCGCTCCGGCCCCGGCATCGAATATGAAATCGTCGGAACCCTCGAGCGCGGCGCCGCCGTCATGCCCCGCGGCGAAGAAGGCGACTGGTGCAAGATCGCCCCTCCCTCCTCCACCACCCTGTGGGTCAAGAAGGGCGATCTTTCCGAAGTCCGCACGCACACCACGCCCATCCAGGAAGTCGCCCCGGTTCCGGAGCCGCCCAAACCGGCGCCGGCGCCGGCACCGGCCGCCGCCCCGGCGCCCCAGCCCGCCCCTCCGGCCATCGAACCGCTTCCCCCGCCGGAGGTCAAACCTTCACCGGCCGCCTCCGTTCCTGAACCTCAACCCCCCCCGGTGGCCGAGCCCCCCCCTCCGGCTCCCGCCCCCAAGGTCGCTCCCTCCACGCCAAAGGCCCCCTCCGCCAAACCGGTCGCAGAGCCGAAGCCGGCTCCGGCGGCTTCCGTTCCCTCCACGCCCGCCAGGCCTGTCCCTCCCCGCACCGTCGCGCCTGCCGCGCCGGCGCTGAAGCCCGCCACGGCCCTCCCCGCCCCGGCGCCCCGTCCTTCTTCGACGAACGCCATCGCACCCGCCAAGCGCCCTGCCGCCAAGCCGTCCGTTTCCACCTCCATCCCCACCACGCCCAGCGCCGTCATCTCGCAGAAGTCCAGGAACGTCGAGGTCAAGGTCAACCAGGCCTATGTCGACGATCTCGACTTGCTGGACCAGCCCAACCAAGGCAAGGCCGTCCAGGTCGAAGGAGAACTCCGCAACGCCCCCTTCATGGCCGCCTCCCCGTCCCGCTACCGCCTGCAAACCCAGGACGAAAACGGCATCCTCGAAATGATCTGCCACATCCATGGCGATTCCGAAGCACTCCGCCCATACGTCGGACGGACCGTCTCCATCCGCGGGCGCGAATACTGGGTGGAGAACAGCGACATGCCCGTCGTCGTCGTCGGCCAGATCGTGCCTCTCGCCCCCGCCGACGAAGACGAACCGGTGCTGTTCTGATGCCGCCTCCCGCCCCCTCCCCCGGACATCCTCGCGCCATCGGACTGCTGGGCGGCACCTTCAATCCCGTCCACGACGGCCATCTGTCCATCGCCGGCGAAGCCCTGCGCCTCTTCGGCCTCGATGCCGTCTGGTTCATCCCCTGCGCCGTGCCGCCCCACAAGCCCGCCTGCCACCTCGCGTCCAACGAAGACCGCCTCGCCATGGTCCGCCTGGCCATCGCCGGCGAGCCCCGCTTTAGCGCCCTCCCCATCGAATTCGAACGCCCCGGGAAGTCCTACACCGTCGACACCATCCGCGCCCTCCAGTCCCTCCATCCCGGCGCGGGCTTCGTCTTCATCATCGGCGCCGACACCCTCCCCGAGCTCCACACCTGGCACAAGCCCCTCGAACTTCTTTCCGCCGTCCGCATCGTCACCCTCGCCCGGCCCGGCTTCGTCCCCGATCCCGGCGCCCTGCACCTCCCGCCCCCCTGGCCCGGAAAGCTCCTTTCCGACCTCCGCACCGGCAACCCCCTCGATGTCTCCTCCCGCGACATCCGCGCAAAAATCGCCGCCGGCCAGCCCGTTTCCCTTGTCCCCGAACCCGTCCTCCGCTACATTCAGGAACATAAATTATACCGATGAAAAACTCCAAATCCCCCGCCCCCAGGTCCGCCGCAAAGAAATCCGCGTCCCGGAAATCCCCCGCGAAAAAGGCCGTGTCCAGGAAAACGCCGGCCAAAAAGCCCGCGCGCGCTCCGCACTCCGCCGACGCCCTCCGGACCCGCGTGGAGAAGATCCGCGCCATCCTCGAATCCAAGAAGGGCGAGAACATCGTCGTCATGCATGTGGCCAAGGTTTCCAGCGTCACCGACTACATGATCCTCTGCACCGGCCTGAACAACCCCCACCTGCGCGCCCTGGCCGACGAAGTCGCCAAGCAGCTCCGGCTGGAAACCCCTCCCGTCGCCGCCCATCGCCGCGCCGGCTCCGTCGAAAGCGAATGGCTCGTTCTCGACTACTTCGATTTCGTCGTCCATCTCTTCACCCCCCAGATGCGCGCCTACTACGCCCTCGAACAGCTCTGGAAGGATGCCCCCATCGTCCAGTAGCCGCTCCGCGGCCCCCTCTGCGGGAGGGCGCCGCATGAACCACGGCCGCGAAAGGCCCGCATGAACAGGATCTCGCTGGACGAAAACCGGATCGACGCCTTCGCCCGGCATCTGCGCGGCGCCGGAAACGCCAGGCCGTTCGACTTCTGCTCCCCCAGCGAAGGGTTCATCTATCCGGAACGCGGCCGCCCCGGCGTCCTCGAAACCTTCTTCTTCGCCTGCGCCCACCAGTTCGGCTTCTGGACCCTCGATGGCAACCGCTGGGCCCGGCCCATGGTCGCCCGCCTCGACGGACGCGACCTCAAGGGATCCGACTTCCTCTTCCGCGCCACCACCCGCGCGGGGCAGAAGGATCCGCACGTCTTCTCCCCGGCTTCGCTGGCGGCCATGCCGGATGCCGGACTCGACGCCCTGTTCCACGACGATGCCGGCCGGAACCCCCTGCCCATGTGGACCGAACATCTCGAGCTCATCCGCGGCTATGCCCGGTGGTTCACCTCCCGGGACCTCGCCCCCGCCGATCTTCTCCGCCGCGCCGCCGCCGAACCCAAGCCGCTGTACGCGCTGCTCTCGGCCCTCGCCGGAATCCCCGGCTACGCGGAAGACCCGCTCCAGAAAAAGGCCATGCTGCTCGCCATCGTGCTGGAAAACCGCCCCGAGCATTTCCTCGAAGTCTCCGATCCGGATTCGGCCGTCCCCATCATCGACTACCACCTCCAGCGCAGCGCCCTCCGCACCGGCCTCATCCGCATCGAGGAGGCCTCCCTCCGGAAAAAGATCGAGGCCCGCACGCTCCTCGGCGCCCCGGAGGAGGCCGCCATACGCGCCGCCACCTATCGCGCCATCGAAAAGCTCATCGCGCGTTCCGGGCTCTCCGCCGCCGCCGTGGACTGGTTCTTCTTCCAGAACCGGACCCGGTGCCCCGAAACGGCCGAGCCCGATTGCCCCGCCTGCCCCGTGCAGGCCCTCTGCGCCCGCCAAACCCGCCTCTTCCAGCCCGTCTACCGCACCACCGCCTATTGATCCGCGGAAAGCCCGCCTCAGCGCGCGAGGCTGATCCAGACGACGCGGAATCCCTCGAGGATCTGGCGGGCCTCCTCGAGATAGAGCCGCGCCACCTCCCGGTTGTTCACCACCACCATCAGGTCGTGCGAGAGGACAGAGGTGTTGTACCAGTTGAAGGAACCATCGAGGACGATCTGCTCGTCGATGACGCACTGCTTGGAATGGATGGGCGAATACGGCACGGCGCGGTCGTGGACGCCATAGACGAGCGCAACGGACAGCCCCGCGTCGCGGAGGCGCCGCACGGCCGGCAGCATCGTCCGCTGCAGCTCGTCGGACATGCTGCGCTCCTTTGCCGGGTCGCCCTCCCATGCGAGATGGCCGTTCAGGATCACGCGCACGTAGACGCCCCGGTTCTTCGCCTGGATCAGCGCATCGATCACGCTGTCGCCATGCTCCCCCCTCAGCTCGTTGACCAGGAACAGGCACAGGTGGATCGAATGCCGCGCCCGCGAGATCTCCCCGAGGATCGCCTGGTGCGGACGGTAGTAGCGGCCGTTCAACATCGCGGTGCGGCCGAAGGTGTACAGCAGGTTGAACGGCGCGAACGGATCGATCCCGTAGCGCTGGATCACCCCGCCGCGGCAGGACTGGAAGATGTTGTCCAGCAGCCGGCACATGCCGTGGGAGCGGAACGTCATGCCCGATTCCCAGTTGCTGCCCCACCGGTCGAACGTGATGTTGAAGGAACCCACGATGGCATCCTCGTCGCCGAAGACAATGAATTTGTTGTGCATGTCCGTCGCCACCTCGGCCAGGGGGTCGCGCGTCGTGCAGACCTCGCCCAGCAGCTCGATCCCCGACCGCTTCAGGTCGAGGTAGTTGGAACTGTTGGTCAGCGTCATCTTCCGCCAGTCCACGATGACCTGCACCGGCACCCCGCGGCGGTGCGCGTGGACCAGGTGCCGGATGAAATCCCCGTCGTCCACGCAATCCACGCAGACCTTGATGGCGTGGGGGCGCGCCGGATCCGCCTGGCGGCGCCAGATCATCGTGTCGATCATGTCGTGGATGTAGCGCTTGGGATGGTAGGGATGCCACGCCTGCCCCTTCGTGAACTTGGGGGTCAGGCCCAGCGATTCGAAATGGTGGTTCATCCAGTCCACGTCGCGCTGGAGCTGCCCGGCGTCCACCTCGTGCGTGCGGTACGGGTTCGGCGTGGCCCACTGCTCCGTGACGTGCCGCCGCACCTCCCCCTCGTTCCGGAATTCAGGCCCGTCCATGAAGATGTACTCGAAGCGCGACGGGATGGAGCGGAACTGGTGGTGCAGGATGTAGGAGAACTTCACGCACGTCACGCGGCCCTGGTGCATCGACTGGGGATGGATGAAGAAATCGCGCGTCTCGCGGTGGTGCCGGTCCCAGTCCCCGCCGCACGGATCCGTATGCGCCAGGTATTGCTCGAAGGTGCCGTCCTCGTGGAACACCTTGAGGACGACCTTGATGTTCATCTCCGCGCCCCAGTCCACCCGGAAGCGGATGCGCCCCCAGCGCAGGTAGAACAGCTCCTTGAACTCGTTCCGGCGCGGATAGAGCGGCCCCATCCAGGCGTCGGTCGGCGCGGCGTATTGTTCGGCAAACTCCATCGCGCCCCCCTACCGCAGCTCGAATTCCACCAGATAGCCCGTGTGGTCGGACACGCGCCCGTAGCGGTTCGCCGTGAACAGCTCCTCCGCCCAGATCGCCCGCAGCCGGCTGCCCCGCTTGAGCCACAGGTAGTCGATGCGCCCGTCCTGCGCCAGCAGCCGCATCGCGTCGCCCTGCCGTTCGCGGAACACCTTCTGGAACGTGCGCGGCGAAACGATCTTCAGATACTGGTCCTCGAATCCGCCCGCGTCCACGATGTGCCGGTAGGCCTCGCTGCCCGCCGCGACGTTGAAATCGCCGCACACCAGCGTGGCGGTCGCCTCGTCCGTGTGCTTTTCGTCCGCCCACCGCTCCAGGCGCTCGAACTGCGGATAGAACCCGTCGCTCGGCCAGCTCAGGTGCGCGCTGAACACGTTCACCAGCCCGATGTACGGCACGCGCACCTGCGCCATCACGATCTTGCGCGAGTGGATGTCGTAGGGGTCCCGGCTGTCGGACACGTAGCCCGAATCGACATAGGCGAAAGGATGCCGGCTCAGGATCGCGACGCCTTCGCGGTAGCGGTCGAAGCCGAGGTGCGACCAGTCCGTGTGCAGATGGTACGGCACCGACAGATGGCCCTGGATGATGCGCGCGGCGTTCGATGCCCAGTCGCCCGCCCCGCCGTTCCAGTTCTCTCCCACTTCCTGCAGGCAGACGAGATCGATGTTCTGCTCCCGGATCGCCCGCGCCACCTGCTCGAACTTCCGGTGCGGATCCTCCTCCTGGTAGGTGTGCAGGTTCAGCGTCAGCGCCTTCAGCGTGCCGCGGCGCAGGCGGTAGTTTCGCCCGCCGTGGTTGTCCCAGAAGACCCCCCGCTTCGTCCGGCATTCGACCGCGTACTCCAGCCGGTAGGCGTGCGGAATCGGGATGCGCCCCGCCCACACCCCCCACCCGTAGCGGTTGGGATTCCGCGCGTTGCTCCCCACGCTCAGGTCCCAGTGGTTGTGCCGGAAATAGGCGTGCGCCGCATGCGACGTGACCCACCCGTCCTCCGTCCAGTGGATCGCGACGGCCTCCGGCTCCAGCTCCTGCCGCACCGCCACCTCCACGGGCAGCGAGACCATCCCCGCCGGCAGCCCCGGATCGCACCCGATCGCCTGCACCGCCGCCGGATCGAAAACAATCACGCCGGAATCCGCATCCGAACGGTAGTTGCCGCCGAAGCGGCTGTCCCAGTGCTTCTCCCCTTCCCGCTCCATGCACGCCGCGAATTCGATGTTTCCCGGAATCGCCGACTCCATCGTCAACGGCACGGAAACCTCCGCCGTCCACAGCTCCAGACCCTCCCCCGCCTCGCAGCGGAATTCCGCCGGCGCCGCCCGCCATTCGCGGTCCTCCCCGCACCAATGAACCGAAACCCGCTTGCCGAAGCCGATGTTGCGGACGCGCGCCGCGAACGAAATCTCCTGGAAGGTTCCGTTCACCGTCCGGGAAATGATGTTTTTCACGTAGATCAGCTGGATCGCCGGCATCGCCATACGGGGGGAGACCTTAACTGAAAAACCCGGCGCGCGCGAAAGTTTTTTCCCGCGGAAGCGAAAATCCGCTATCTTCTCCTGCCATATCGAACGGAGGACCTCCATGAAGAATCCGATCCTGATCCGCCTCGGCCTCCTGGCCGCGCTCCTGGCGCTCGCTTCCGGCTGCGCCACCACGGACTTCGTCACCGGCCAGCCCGTCCAGAACATCTACAGCCTCGACGAGGATGTCCAGCTCGGCCAGGATTTCTACAAGGAAACCATCGCCGAACTGAAGAAGGAAAAGGCGCCCATCGACCAGGATCCCGTCCGCGTCGCCCTCGTGAAGGACGTGACCGCCCACATCGCGGCCGTCGCCAACATCACCAACCTCCCCTACCAGGTCACCTATGTAGGCGATCCCGGGATGGTCAACGCCTTCGCCTTCCCCGGCGGAAACATCATGGTCTTCGAAGGCCTCTGGGACCCGAAGGAGGGCCTCGTCCAGACCGTGGACGAACTGGCCGCCGTCGTCGCCCACGAGATCGCCCACGTCAACTGCCGCCATTCCACCGAGGCCATGACGCGCGAGATGCTGCCCAACCTCATCCTCGCCGGCGGCATGGTCTATGCGTCGATCGAGGAGGACGAGGATCTCCAGCTCCTGTTCGGCGGCCTCATGCTCGTGCACGACGGCCTCATCGTCACCAAGTATTCCCGCGTGGACGAGCTGGAAGCCGACCGCGTCGGCATGATGTACATGGCCAGGGCCGGCTACGATCCCGCCGCCGCCCCCCGCGTCTGGGAGCGCCTGGCCGGCGCCAGCGACAACCAGGTCGAAAAGGTCCTCAGCATCTTCTCCACCCACCCGCGCGACTTCAAGCGCACGCAGGAGCTGCGCAAGCACCTCCCCGAAGCCCAGGCCCTCTACGAAGCCGCCCCCGTCAAGCGCAACGGCTCCAAAAAGCTTTCCGACCTCCCCCCCCTCCAGAAATCAAAACCCGCCGCCGACGCAGCCAAAAAGTAAGTCCCCGGAGATTTGGAATCCAGCGAGTGGAACTGCCCCGCAGCATTCTCGCAGGCGCTGGATCATCGCCGCCTCAACATGGTTTGAAATCCAGCGAGTGGAACACCTGGTGGGCGGCGCGACTCCCGCACCTGGCTCCGCCTCAACATGGTTTGAAATCCAGCGAGTGGAACCCGTTCCGGTGGCGTGCTGGCCCTTGGAGGTGCTCCGCCTCAACATGGTTTGAAATCCAGCGAGTGGAACTTCTCCACGCCGGCCGCCTTGAAGATCCGCAGAACCGCCTCAACATGGTTTGAAATCCAGCGAGTGGAACAGGCATGGAGGAGGGCGAGGGTGCCAGGATGGAGCCGCCTCAACATGGTTTGAAATCCAGCGAGTGGAACACCCAACCCCAGCGGAGGGGCACTTATCAAACTGCCGCCTCAACATGGTTTGAAATCCAGCGAGTGGAACTTTCGTGCGGAGTCTGTACGAAGATGATTCCTGCCCGCCTCAACATGGTTTGAAATCCAGCGAGTGGAACAAGGTGGTCGCCCCGGCCGCCGAATTGCTGTAGATCCGCCTCAACATGGTTTGAAATCCAGCGAGTGGAACCTGGATGGCTTGCTGGGCAACAAACCATGCCGCCCGCCTCAACATGGTTTGAAATCCAGCGAGTGGAACCTGCACCCTGGGAAGTCTGCGACTTCCTACACGCCCGCCTCAACATGGTTTGAAATCCAGCGAGTGGAACCGCTTGCAGGCCGGGCCTTCGTAGGTCCCGGAATACCGCCTCAACATGGTTTGAAATCCAGCGAGTGGAACCCAGGGGCCCAAGACGACCGAGACCGAGGGGAACCGCCTCAACATGGTTTGAAATCCAGCGAGTGGAACATCATTCGACGGGGAGATGGGGGAATGGTTCGACCGCCTCAACATGGTTTGAAATCCAGCGAGTGGAACACCGGTGAAGCTCCAGGCCGTCCGGACCTATCTGCCGCCTCAACATGGTTTGAAATCCAGCGAGTGGAACCGTTCACCGTGTCCTTCGCCTTAATTGCTTCCATCCGCCTCAACATGGTTTGAAATCCAGCGAGTGGAACCAGCTTTCCCTTGACGCGAAGGATTGCATCTGGACCGCCTCAACATGGTTTGAAATCCAGCGAGTGGAACCACCCTCATCGCCCGTGCGTCGGGGTCCTTTTGCCCGCCTCAACATGGTTTGAAATCCAGCGAGTGGAACGGGCTCGGTGTGCTTCAAGTGCAGTCGAAGGCAGGCCGCCTCAACATGGTTTGAAATCCAGCGAGTGGAACTGTCACAAACAAAACCCAAGTCTGCTCAATTAGTTAAAGATGCGCCTGCGAGCGCGCCAGACAAACTGCGTTTCGGCATGGTCGGGCAAACCCCATTTAGCTGCGCAGTCGCCTTGGATTCATTATACTGCGAGAGCCCCTCAGCGAATCCCGAGGCAATGCCGCACTCGCTGGATTTCAAACAGCTGCTTTTCCAATGGCGGAGGAAAAGTGGTCATGGCCCTATAGGCGAGAGCATTGGAACAAAATGTGCCGCAAAAGTAAATCAGATTATGGTGACCCGCGCGTGTTGGGCATAAGGGATGCCGAGGGCTTCGATGGACAAGCTGCCGTCTGCATCCTTCGCGCCGAGGGTGATGAATAGCACCTGGTCTTCGGTGTGGTGGATGATTCCGTCCATGGCCGATCTCATTTCCTGCAGCCGCAGCGGGTCCAGCAGGCACTCAAAAACCGAGAATTGAAGGCGATAGCCAAATCCTTCGGCAATGCGGGCCACACCCCGGAGCCGCTTGGGATCAGCGATGTCGTAACTGACGATATAGCGCCGCTGGTTCATCGGGTCGTGAAGCCGTAGTACCGGCCGGCCTCCCCGCGCAAAACGCGCCATAACTGCCGGACCTGCACCTCAAGCATGCGCCGATAGGTCATCTTGTATTTGAACTGCGGGTGGGAAACCTCCGTGTCCATCCGCCGAAAATAGGCCTCCCAGAAAGCCCGCCGCCCGGTCTCATCCAAGAAAACGCCTTTGGAACTGAATACGAAATCCTTTTCGTCCAATTCGTGCCGGTTGAGCAAGCTGATGGCCACACTGTCCGCGATCAGCGGGCGAAACTCCTCCATTAGATCCAATGCCAACGCTGGGCGGCCATAACGCGGCTGGTGGAAGAATCCGAGGAACGGATCCAGCCCGACGGCATGGCAGATGCCGGCCAATTCCTTGGCCAACATGCTGTAGCCCAGCGAAAGCAAGGCATTCACCGGATCGCGCGGGGGGCGACGATTGCGGGCCGAAAAATCGAAAGCGTGGCCGGCCGCCTTCAGCATGCCCGCGAAATTGCCGAAATAGGTGGCGGCCGCGCTCCCTTCCAAACCTCGGACCTCATCCAGCGATGTCGCATGCTCCGTCTGGTCGCGCAACCGCTTCAGTTCCTCGGCGTCCGCCGTTTCCGGATTCCCGTTCCGCATCAACATGACCCGTTGGTTGTGGATTTTCGCGCGAATGATTTCCCGCGTTAGCTCCAGCCGGATGTCTTCGCGCTCGAACAGGCGATATTGCCCGCGGCGCGCTTCCGTTCCGGAAGCTCCAAGCCCTTGCAATAGGCCCAGAAATCTCCCCGCTGGCGAGAAGTAGGCCACTGGAATGTCCGCTTCCAACAGCTGTTGCACGGCCTGTTCCGAAATCTGCACGGCACCGTACAAGTACACTTGTTTCAGTTGGCCCAGTGCCAGGTTGCCCACTCTTTCATCCTTCAGCCACACTTCCACGTTGCCGCCGCGAATTCCGATCCGGGCACCCGGCTTCTGAACCACCAGCACTTCCCCTTCGTCGTTGTCGGGCCGGGGCGGGCGCTCGATTTCCGGCGGACGTTCGCCAGTTGTTTTCCAATAGGTCGACTCTTCAGGGAGACAGACCGGATATAGCGAGCAATACAGGCATCGCGGATCGCCCACCAACGGTTCAGGAATGCTCGTTCCAGCCGCCACGCGACGCGCCTCCGCCAGAACGGTCCGGCACCGATCCAGCAATTCCGCAGCCAAAGGTACTTCCACGCGCCGTTTGTCCGCCCCGTAATAGATCCAGCCGCGAGCCGCCACGCGCCCCTGTTCGGCCAGCAAAAGAGCCTGCGCAGCGATTTGGATGGCATCCGCCTCCTTGGCCATCCGCTCGCCGGCATCGTTTCGGGCGGCCGACCCCTTTTTGTAGTCTACCAGTTCCACTCCCTGCCCGGTGGCTTCCGCCAAATCCACCACGCCGACCAACCCCAGCGCCTCGCTGGAAAGTTCCAAGCTTTTCAGGGTAATACCCGCCTCCAAGACATCGGGCATGTTCTCTTTGATCTGGCTGGGCACGTCCACGTTGCGATGCATGGCGGAGCCGGCGACCGTGTCCGCGTTCTCCACGAAAACGTTTTCCACCCATTGGAAGTAGAACAAGCGCGGACAATAGACGAAATTGTGCAGTCGCCGCACGGGCATGAGCGGCACGGTTGCTTCATCCACCGTGTTCAGCTTTTCCATGGCTACATCGGGAGATTTTCGCTCCACCGGTTCCTGGCAACCCGCGCTCGGTTGAGCTGCTCGATCCGCTCCCACTGTTTCGCCTTGATCGTGCCCCACAGGGCCTTGCCCGATGCAAATGGACAGGCAAAACCTTCCATCTCGGCGCGCTCGTAATCCACGTCGAATTGCAACAGGGGAAAGAAATTGGAATTGCGCTCGATCACCGTCCCTACGCCCAGTTTGAATTCAGGCGGCTTCTTGCCCCATCGGGTCTTTTCCCTGTTGGACAGCGTCTTGGGGACCACGCGGCCCTTGTCGTCTTTGACCGTCCGGATCTTGTGGTGGATGTCCAGCAGGCCCGGCGCGGCCACCGCCCGCAGGCCCAGATTGATCGCCGCATTGAGGTCGGCCTGTTCCACCGGCCCCTGCATCGGCACGAACAAGGGACCGCCTGCCACCGGAGCCAGCAATTTTCGCCGCTTTCCGCCATCTCCTGCGCTGATTTCCTCCAGCATGGCAAACAATGCCAGCGCTTCCTCTTCGCCCTTGGCCAGCGCGGTTTTCCACCGGAACTGCTCGCGGTCGTCCAGCCCGACCTCCACGGCCCGGAATCCGGGCGTTCCGTCCTTGGCGCTGAACCGCGAAGAATAGGCCGCCGCCGTTTCCAAAACGGGGATGCCATAGGTCTCGCAGAGCTGCTTGAGCTTCCCCAACAGCGCGCGGTGGCACCACTTCATCAACCGGCTATTCTCCCCCTTGGACCGCCCTTGAGAGCTGAGGTAGCGCGAAAGGTCTTCCAGCACGATGAAATCCACCGGCTCCCGCACCTTCTCATACTCGCCGTGAATATCCTTGGCAAAGCGTTCTGCTTCGGGCTTGGCATGGATTTTTCGTCTTACTCCCAGCGCCTCCGCCAAAATCAAATGCGCCGTCTGGTTCACTCGCTGTTCGCGCAGGCGATCCAGTTTGTCCAAAATTTCCGGACACGGATCCGGTAGCTCCACCCCGCGCGCGGAACGCCCCATCCGCGCCCGTTCGCCGGGCTTACGCAGGCAGGCCCGGTTGAAGGATTGGCAGCGCTTCCGCAAGTCTTCGATCTGCTCGATGCGCTCCATGGACAGGCCGCGCTGGCCGGCAATCAGGGTCGGGACGCAGTCCGAGCCCCGTTCCCCCTGCCGGAGAACGAACCCGCTCCCATCCGGCCGAGCACGCCATTCCCATTTGCGACCCTTGAGCGGCAGAACCCGGTTGGCGACCACTACCAGCGAGCTTTCAATGATGCCTTGCAGCCGCTGAATTTCCTCCCCCAACCGAACCTGGACCAATTCCCATTTCCCGGCGCCGGCCAATGCCGCGATTTCGCTCGAAACGGCATCCGGCTGAAGGATTTCCGCGCGGGCGGATTCACTCCGATTTTTATCTGCCAGCATCCAATTCCACCGATGCAGACGGGCCAACCGTCCTTGCGTCCAGCGCAAGGCCATCAACAACTTGCGGTTCTGCGTAACGAAGAAATCCCGCAGCGGGTCGTCATCCAGCAAACCCTTGTCGCCGTATCCCATCGCCTGCAGAATTTGCTGCGCCTGGTCGGTTTCTCCAGAAGACGCCTTCCGCCCCTTTTCGCCGTACGGCTCCTGTTCCCACTTGCCTTTATTGAGAACCAAGGCGTCTTCACCCGGCAACCGCAGCAGCCCCGTTTTTTCGACTCCGGCATGCCACTTTTTGCCGCCGGCCTCGCCAATGAACCGATGATGCCGGACGGCGCCGCCTGCCGTTTTTCCGAAATCTTCATCCGGGCGGCAGACCAAAAGCGCGAACGCGCCGGCATCGCGCTGCCCCAGATCCACCGCCAGCAGGCGGAACGGCTCCGGATTCTCGTACCAGCGCCCGCCTCTCCACTCTTTGGGCCATTCGTCTCCGGGCCAGCGCAGGTAGATGTTCTTTTCTTTTCCCCCGGCAAACTGCCCCGCCCAGCGCGCCTTCTTGCCCAGCCGTCCGACCAATTGTAACTCGTCCAGCGTGACGGGAAAATTCAGGTGGATGGCTTTGCTTCCATCTCGGTTTTCGCCGGGCATCAGCAGCACGGCATAGTTGTGCATGTCCTGCGCCAACTCGTCGCGCACGCCAAGGGCCGCCATCATCGGCTGCAACCAAGGCATCCGCGTCAGATCCTCCTCACCACCCCGCAAACCGTCGCGCAGGAAGCGCGGCGCGGAATACGAAATCCGGACCGGCCGTTTGTGCCAACGCATTCCTTCGGCGATGGCCAGTTCCACAACCATGCTCAATGAGCGGGCCTCGTGCCGGGGTGTCCCTCTGGTTTTGTTGAAATCCGTCTGGTTGCCGAACGTGTACTGCCGCCGGGAATGCCGGGCGTCGGCAGGCGTGAAGCGAATGGGTTTTCCCAGGGTTTCGATGTCTTCTTCCAATTCGCGCTTTTGCGCCAATGCCGCCAGCGGATTGTCGCCGAATTTTCGCTCCTCCCACCGGGCGGCCGTCTCTGCATCCGGCGTCTTCCAGACGATCCAGTTTTCCGGCCGGATGAACTCCTCGAAAAGCGAGGCGCTGCCGATGGTTTCCTTGTTTTCGGCCTGGTATTTCGAAAGCGTCGTCTTGAGCCGTTTTTGAGCCTCTTCGGCGCTCAAGTTGTCGAGGGGAAGCTGGTTCCATTCCTTGCGCAGTCCATCGAATCCCCGGATGGTGCGCTCGTGCAATCCGTAATCCGCCACTTCTTCGTCCGTCATGTCGTAGGCGCGGCGCATGCCCACCAGAACTTTTTCCAATTGTTGGATCCGGGGATCGCCCGCCACCACCGGCGGAGGCTGCGCCGCTTCGTTGGTTTCGTCGTACTTGTCGGTTTTACCCAGCATGTATGCTAAATCCGCCTGCAAGCGGGCCTGTTCCTCTTTGCGCTCGGTTCCTTTCACCTCGATCTGGTTCAGCGCCTTGAGGGCTTCCTTGAAGGCCAGCACGTCGAAATGTTTCCATGCGATTTCCGGCGTGTCGGCCCCCGAAAACGACGGCAGACTCGTGAAGGCCCCAAAAACGTAGCCCCGCTCGCCGCGCGCCAGCTTGATGGCGTCGTCGCCATATACCGTGAAAGTCGCCTGCCCGTCGCCACGGGTCTTGCCGCGCTTCGTTTTGGCCGGCGGAAATGCCGCTTTCAATATTTCCGCCATGCCGGCGGACGGGAAGAACTTGAACAACAAACCCGCCTCCAGCCGGTCCGGGATGGATTTTCGATTGGCCGGAATGGCGGATAGATCAGCGATGGGCAGTGCTTTGATTTTTTCTTCCAGTGCCAGAATCAAGTCTTTGCATTCGGAATGCTCGGCAAAGAATGTCTCCATTCTCTTGTTTTTCTTCGTCGTCGCCTTGTGGGTGCCGAAGTATTGTCCAAAATGGGCGATCGACTTCAACAGGCGGCTTCGGGCATCCTCGCCTTCCGCCACTTTGCCGGCCTGGATTTTCACCAACCAACTGACCTGCATCTCCCGGGCAAACTGTTCGAACTGGCCCTGAGTGGTAAGGCCATGCAATTCCCCGGTCAAGCGCGCCTCGCCGCCAGCCTTCAATGCGGGATCCTTTCCCGTATTGTAACTGCCTTTGTACCTTACATCGAAAAACCTGGGGAACATGCTATTTCCCTCTTGCTGGATTTGCCCATCCCCCTTGCAGAAAAACAGCAACTCTTTGAGCGCCAAATCCAGCAGGCCGGGTTCTGCCTCATTGCCTTCCAAGGCTTTCTTGCAGCAATCCGCCAAGCGAGCGGTATCGGAATCTAGACCAAAGTAATTAGCCACGCTCCTCATGCCTTGGCGTTTCTGCCCTTTCCGGGTAAAAGGTGCCCAGACGTTATGCTCGGCATCATCCGTGCCGTCGGTCCGCTCGCGGATTTTGAAAACCAAGCTTTCCTTGTCGTTGGCCATGGCCATGAGGCAGACCAAGTAATAATTCACCGCATCCTGGAAAAGCTCGTGGTGCTGCCACAGGAGCATTTCGCCTCCGGACTTGTCGAATTCCTTCAAGACGGCCCCGGTTTTGCCGGAATCCAGCAACTCCATTTTTCTTACCCGCCCCTGATAGATGCGATTCATGGCCCTCCTCGATGCATAATAGCCTGCAAAACTGTCAGAATTATATGATAATTGAGAAACGGAGCGAGCAAAATCCACCGCCCGACTATTCGATCCCGCGGTCCTCCAGATCGCCTTCTTCGAGGCCGATGTAGTGCCCCAATTCATGGAAGTAGGTGATGCGCACCTCCTCCCGGAAAATCCCCTCGTCGCCCCCCGCGTAATCCCAGAGATTCTCCAGGAAGAGGAGGATCTCCGGCGGAAGGGGATCGCCGCTCTCCGCGCCTTCCGCGCAGTTCGGGCCGACAAACAGCCCCAGCAGGTCCGGATCGATCCCGTCGCGCTCCATCGCCTTCGTCGGCCGCAACATCATCACGACCGGCACCTCTCCGGCCCGCCGTGACATCTCCGGAGGCAGCTCGCGCCGCAGCGCCGCCACCTCCTGCTCGGCCATCCGCTCCAATCCTGCCAGGTTCATGCCGCCATTCTGCCCCTCCCGGCGCCGGAAATCCAATTTTTCCACACAATGGAAAAACTTTTGGCGATTTTTCCACGCAATGGAAAAACTTTCGCGGCGGCAACGGACGGCGCCTCCCCCGCCGAGGGACCGGCCCGGCGCCTCACAGGATCAGCATGCAGTCGCCGTAGCTGTAGAAGCGATACCGCTCGCGGATGGCCTCGCGGTAGGCTTCCAGCACGAATTCGCGGCCCGCGAAGGCGCTGATCATCATGATGAGCGTGGATTTCGGCAGGTGGAAGTTCGTGACCATCGCGTCCACGACCTTGAATCCATAAGGCGGGTAGATGAACAGGTCCGTGCGCCCCTGCCCCGCGCCAAACCCTTCCGGACGCGCCGCGGCGCTTTCCAGCGTGCGCACGCTGGTCGTGCCCACGGCCACCACGCGCCCGCCGGCGGCCTTCGCCGCCGCGATCTTCCGCGCCGTTTCCGCCGGGACCTGCCAGCGCTCGAAATCCATCTTGTGTTCTTCGACGTTGTCGACGGCCACCGGCCGGAATGTACCGATGCCCACGTGCAGAGTGACAGCGGCCTTGCCGATCCCCTGGCCGGCCAGGCGATCCAGCACCTCCGGCGTGAAATGCAGGCCGGCCGTCGGCGCGGCGACCGCGCCGGGCTCGCGCGCAAACACCGTCTGGTAGCGAACCTTGTCGGCGGCCCGGCGCTCGGGGGTCGCCTCCTTCCGCTGGATATAGGGCGGCAACGGCGTCTGCCCGATGCGGTCGAGCACCTCCAGCCACGGGATCTCCGATTCCACGCGCACCTTCACGCGGCCGAGCTCCCCCTCCTCCAGCACCGTCGCCACGGCCAGATCCTCGCCGAGGATGACCTGCTCGCCAACCTTGGGGCGGCGCCGGGACCGCATCAGCGCGTCCCAGACGCCGGGACCGGTCTCCTCCAGCAGGAGGAATTCCACTTTCCCTCCGGTTCCCGCCTTGGCCTTGCGCCCGAAGAGGCGGGCCGGAATCACCCGGGTGTCGTTCACCACGAGCAGGTCCTGCGCGCGCAGATAGGCGGGAAGATCGGCGAATGTCCGGTGCTCGACCGTGCGCGCGGCGCGGTCGAGCACCATCATGCGCGCACCGTCGCGGCGCTCGGGGGGTTCCTGGGCGATCAGCTCCAGGGGAAGTTCGTAGTCGAAATCGGAGGCCTTCATCGGCCCAGGAGCAGGCGGCGCTGGATCACCATGCCCACGACTGCGGCAAGGAACGCGCCAAGCAGGACCAGGCCGACGCTCTTCATCCATCCTCCGCCCTTTCCGGAAACGGCCTCTTCCTCCCCGGCGGGCTCGGCCAGTTCCTCGCCCTGCGCCGCATCGTCGACGGCCACGGCAGGCGCGGCGGGAGCCGGAACGGGCTTCACGGCGGGCGGAGGCGGCAAGGGAGGGGCCGCCGGGGCGCGGGACGCATCCAGCAGGCCGCGCGCGAGCAGCTCGGTGGCCTTGGCGTCGCGGACCTTGCGATCCACGCTGCCCATCACCACGGCGATCACCCGCGCGCCGTCGCGCTGGGCCGTCGCGGCGATCGAATAGCCGGCGTCGGCGAAGTAGCCCGTCTTGAGCCCGTCGCATCCCGCCACGCTGCCGAGCAGGTGGTTGTGCGTGCGCATCTCGAAGAGCGGCTCCTGGCGGAACACCTTGAAGGTCACCGACGTGTATTTCAGCGTCTCGGGATGCGCCTGGACCAGGGCGCGGCACAGTTTGGCGAAATCGCGCGGCGTGGTCATGTCGGGGCGCTGGCCCTTGCCGGGCGGCAGGCCGTGGGGCGAATGGAACTGCGTGACCGGCGACAGGCCCAGTTCCTTCGCCTTGTCGTTCATCATCCGCACGAACCCTTCGCGGGTTCCGCCGACATGGAGGGCCAGCGCCATCGCGGCATCGTTCGCGGACTGGACCATCAGCGCATAAAGCAGCTCGTCGACGGTGAACCGCTCCCGCGGATCCAGGTAGACCTGCGAGCCGCCGATGGCGGACACTTCCTTGGTGATCTGCACGGGATCCTCGAGGCGGATGCTCCCCTGCTGGACGCGGTCGAGGATGAGGAACAGGTCCATCAGCTTGAGCATGCTGGCCGGATAGCCCGGCTTGTCCGCGCCGTCTTCGAAGAGGACGTTGCCGTTGTTCGCGTCGATCACGACGGCGCCGATGTACGGATCGCGGGAAATCGCACCCATCGCCGCCGGAATCCCGAACACCAGCGCCAAACCCATGCAGAGAATGTTTTTCATGCCTCCCCTTCTAGCGGGACCGGCGCCGGAAATCAAGACGAACAGCCTCGTGCGGCGCCTTCCCGCGCCCCGGAAAACAAAAAAAGGACGCCGCTCAAAGCGGCGTCCTCCCGGAATCCCTCTGGACCGGGGATTACTTGGCGAGGGCCTTGACGAGGGCGGCGGCCTTGTCGGTCTGCTCCCACGTGAAGTACTTGAAGTTCCGGTCGCCTTTCTTGCGGCCGAAGTGGCCGTACTGGTCGGTCATGGAATAGATCGGCCGGAGCAGGTTGAGCTGCTTGACGATCTCGGCCGGCTTCAGGCCAAACACCTGGCGGACGGCCTTCGAGATCTTCTCGTCCGAAACCGCGCCCGTCCCGAAGGTGTCGATGTGCACCGAGACCGGATCGGGATAGCCGATGGCATAGGCCAGCTGCACTTCGCAGCGCTTCGCCAGCTTGGCGGCCACGATGTTCTTGGCGACGTAGCGGGCCATGTAGGCCGCGCTGCGGTCCACCTTCGAGGGGTCCTTGCCCGAGAACGCGCCGCCGCCATGGCGGCCCATCCCGCCGTAGGTGTCCACGATGATCTTGCGGCCCGTCACGCCGCAGTCGCCCTGCGGCCCGCCGATCACGAAGCGGCCGGTCGGATTCACATGGTACACGGTGCGCTTGTCGAGCAGCCTCGCGGGCACGGATTTCTTGATGACCTTCTCGATGATCTCCTTGCGGATCTGCTTGTTCGAGACGTGCGGCGCATGCTGGGTCGAAACGACGATCGTATCCACGCGGACGGGCTTGCCGTTCTTGTCGTACTCGACGGAGACCTGGCTCTTGGAGTCGGGACGCACCCACGGCATCTTCCCGGCCTTGCGCAGGTCGGTCAGCGTGCGCATGATCCGGTGCGCCAGGATGATGGGCATCGGCATCAGCTCGGGGGTCTCGTCGCAGGCATAGCCGAACATCATGCCCTGGTCGCCCGCGCCCTGCTCGGCCGTGGCCTTTCCCTCGGCCTTGGCGGCGTTGACGCCCTGGGCGATGTCGGGCGACTGGCTCTCGATCGCGACCAGCACCGCGCAGATGTTGGCGTTGAACCCCGATTCCTGGTGGTTGTAGCCGATCTCGACCACGGCCTTGCGGGCCACTTCGGCGTAGTTCACGATGGCCTTCGTGGTGATTTCGCCGGCCACGACGACCATGCCGGTCTTGGCCAGCGCTTCGCAGGCCACGCGGCTCTTGGGATCCTGCGCCAGGCAGGCGTCCAGGATCGCGTCCGAAACGGCATCGCACAGCTTGTCGGGATGTCCTTCGGAAACGGACTCGGACGTGAACACGGTATTCTTGGACATGGGATTCTCCTTCCAGGGGTTTTGACCGATAATCCGGGGAAATGTACCGTATTATTCGGCCAATTCAAGTATTTCCGGCGCCACCCGCCGGACCAGGGCCCGGCAGCGGCCGAGGATCTCGGCCCCCGTGGACAGGCCCCGGACCGCCTCGGCCAAATCCTGCGCCTCCGACAAACGGATGTGCCGGATGATATCCTTGACCAGCGGAACGGCGCCCGGACTGGTGCTCAGCTCGTCCACCCCCAGCCCCAGCAGCAAGGGAACCAGCACCGGATTGCCCGCCGTTTCCCCGCAGACGCCCGTCCAGATGCCGTGTCGGCGGCCCGCCTCCACCGTGTGGCGGATCAGTTGCAGCACCGCCGGATGGGTCGGCTCGTAGAGATGCGCGATGCGATCGTTCCCGCGATCCACCGCCAGCGTGTACTGCACCAGGTCGTTGGTCCCGATGCTGAAGAACTTCACCTTCGGGGCGATCAAATCCGCCGTCAGCGCCGCCGACGGGATTTCGATCATCACCCCCGCCTCGATGGCCGGGTTGAACGCCATGCCGGACGCCGACAGCTCCGCCTTGCATTCCTCGAGGAGGGCGTTGGCCCGGTCCACCTCCCCCACGTTGCTGATCATCGGATACATGATGCGCAGCTTCGGATTGTGCGCGGAGGCGCGCAGGATGGCCCGGAGCTGCGCCTTGAACATCGCCGGCCGGTCCAGGCACAGGCGGATGGCCCGCCAGCCGAGGAAGGGATTGGCATCCTCCTGGATCTTGCCCGCCACCGCGATCTTGTCGCCGCCCAGATCCAGCGTGCGGATGATCACCGATTCGGGCATGATCCGCCTCGCGACCTCGGCATAGGCCTTGTACTGCCGCTCCTCGCCGGGATCGCCCGCCTCCGCCATGAAGAGATATTCGCTGCGGAACAGCCCGATGCCGCGCGCCCCGCGTTCCCAGACCGCGTCCACGTCGGCGGGCATCTCGATGTTGGCCGACAGCACGACCGCATGGCCGTCCCGGGTGACAGCCTCCTCTTCCTTCAGGCCGGACAGGCGCTTCTGGATGACGGCGCGGCTGCGGGCGATCCGGCCGTAATCCTCCTCGCGCGACGGCGAGGGGTGGAGCACCAGGATCCCCCGCACCCCATCAAGGATGACCCGGTCGCCGTCCGCCATCCGGCCGCAGATCCCCGGCATGCCCACGATGGCCGGCAGTTCCATCGCCCGCGCCATGATGGCGGTGTGCGACGTGGGGCTTCCGAGCTCCGTCACCACGCCCAGGATCTTGCGGCGGTCGAACGCCGCCATTTCGGACGGGGCGATGTTGCGAGAAACCAGCACGCGCGGGCTCTCCAGCCCCGCCAGCAGGTCCCCGCCCCCGCCGGCCAGGTTCCTCAGGATGCGGCGGGTCACGTCCCGGATGTCGGTGGCCCGCTCGCGCAGATAGTCGTCCTCCATCTGCAGCAGAGTCTGGGCGTAGCGCTCGGCGACCTCGAAGAGGATCTTTTCGATGTTTTTCTTCTTCTCGCGGACATCCCGGTAGATTTCGTCCACGAAGCTGGGATCGTCCACCACATGCAGATGGGCTTCGAAGATCCCGGCGCTCTCGCTGCCCATCGCCTCGCCGACGCGCCGCTGGATCTCGTTGAGCTGGCGGCGCGTCTCGATCAGCGCCGCCTCGAGGCGGAGCATCTCGCGCGGCACACCTTCGGCGGAAATCGCGTACTCCGGCAGCGGGACGTCGTCCGACTTCAGCAGCAGGACCGGCCCCGCGACGATGCCCGGGGAAACCCCGATCCCCTTGAGCTCGAGTTCCCGCTGGGCCTCCATGGAAACGGCCTCCTCAGTCCTCGAAGAATTTCCGTTCGAACAGGTCCGCCAGGGCCGCGAGGGCATCCGCCGCATCGGCGCCCGTCGCATGGATCTTCAGTTTGGCGCCATGGTTGCCCTCCAGGGTCAGGAGGCCCATGATGCTCTTGGCGTTCACCTTGACGCCGTTCTTCTCGATCAGGATTTCGCAGGCGAAGGGGGTGGCCGTCTTCACCAGCAGCGCCGCGGGCCGCGCATGGATGCCATAGCGGTTGAGGACCGACACGTCACGCGTCAGCGTGCTTCCACCGGCATTCTTCTGGGCTGTTTCGGGGCTCACTCGTCAATCCTTCCGGGCCAGGGCCACCTTGAGCTTCTCGTCCAGCTCCCGGGCGGCATCATGCCCCATCTGCTTCATGCGCTGGTTCAGCGCGGCCACTTCGACCACGTTCGTCAAATCGCGCCCCGCCGCCACGGGAACCGTGATCAGCGGTATGTCGACTCCTAGCACATCGCGGAACTGAGTGTCCAGTCCCGTGCGGTCGATGGCGTCGTCGCCCGCGGGCGATTTCTGCATCCGGATGATCAGGTCCAGGCGCATCCCCTCCCGCATCGAAGCCACCCCGAACAGGCCCGGCACGTGGATGATGCCCAGTCCGCGGATCTCCATGTGTTCGCGCGTGATGGGAACGGCGGACCCATGGATGGCCCCCGTGCTGTCCCGCGTCAGGATGGTGGTGTCGTCCGCCACCAGGCTGTGCCCGCGCTTGATCAGCGCCAGCGCGATCTCGCTCTTGCCGATGCCCGGCTCCCCCTCCAGAAGCACGCCCACCCCGTTGATCTCGACCATGGTGCCGGCCACCCGGATGCGGGGGTTGGTCATGTTCTGCATCAGGACGGTGGCCGCGTTCATGAAATGGCCGGTCACCAGATGCGTCCGGATCACCGGCACCCGCAAGGGCAGGAGCGCCTGCCGGACGTAGCTGGGCAGGCGGCGGCCGCGCGACATCACCACGGCCGGCACGTGCGCCAGGGTCTGGAGGCGCGCGATCCGCTCCGGCACCGGCAGGCTTCCCAGATAGGTCATCTCCGCAAGTCCCAGCACCTGGATGCGCCGATGCGCGAAATAGCGGACGAACCCCGCCAAGGCGAGGCCGGGGCGGTTCAGCGACACCTCGGTGATTTCGCGCCCGACGGCCGCCTCCGGATTGGCCTCCCAATCCAGCCGCAGCGAAACGCGGCCCGCCTCGAAGAAATCGGCGACCGTGATCCGGGGGCTTTCGGCTGTCCGCCACATGGTTGGATGGTCCTTTCCGCGCGGGGGCCGGCGGCGCCGGCCCCCCTCGCGCGAGGCGCCTTTCTACGCCCCGGTCTTCTCTTCCACATCCGCCAGCCGCTGGCGGTCGTGGTGCTTGTCGATCATCTTCTGGCGGGACTTGCGCAGCTGCTTGTCGATCTTCTCCGCGGCCGCGTCGATCGACGCATACAGGTCGTCCGTGGTCTCCTGCGCCACCTCGCGCATCTTGTCCTTTCCCTGCACGATGATTTCCGCCGTGAAGCGGTATTTCTCATGCGCCAGGATCGCGTGACAGCTCTCGATCCGCGGATAATCCGCCAGGACCGGCCCCAGCCGGCCATCCACATATTCCTTCAATCCGTCGTTCACCGTCAGATTCCGTCCTGTGATCTGGATGTCCATTACGGCTCCCTTCTGTTGGTTGTGGTTGATTTCGATGGAAAGGGTCTCTTCACATGCTGAACGCCTTGCCCAGGTATTTCTCCCGCGCCTGCGGATCGTTCACCAAAAACTCGCGCGTGCCCTCGGTGAGCACCTCGCCCGAATAGATCACATAGGCCCGGTCCACCACGGAGAGCGTCTCGCGCACGTTGTGGTCCGTGATCAGGATGCCCAGGCCGCGCTGCTTCAGGTCGCGGATGATCTGCTGCACGTCGTAGACCGCCAGGGGATCCACGCCGCTGAACGGCTCGTCCAGCAGGATCAGCGAGGGATCCGTCACCAGCGCGCGCGTGATCTCGAGCCGGCGGCGCTCGCCACCGCTGAGCGTATAGGCCTTCTGCTTCGCCAGGTAGCCGATCTTCAGCTCCTCCAGCAGGTATTCCAGCCGCCGGCGCCGCTCGCGCGCGCCGATGGGCAGCGTCTCGAGGATCGCCATCACGTTTTCCTCGACCGTCAGGTTCCGGAAGATGCTGGGTTCCTGCGCCAGATAGCCCAGCCCCATCCGCGCCCGGCGGAACATCGGCAGGCGGGTCACGTCCCTTCCCTTGAAATAGACCTGCCCCTTCGTCGGCTGGATCAGGCCCGTGATCATGTAGAAGCTCGTCGTCTTGCCCGCGCCGTTCGGTCCCAGCAGGCCCACGATCTCCCCCTCGCGCACATTCATGGCCACGCCGTTGACGACCCTCCGCCGGCGGTATTCCTTCACCAGCCCTCGCGTTTCAACGAGCATGTTTTCTCGTGTCGGCTCGGCCACTCTATCTACCTCATCGCCTTGAATCTACCTTGAAAACGCCGTCCCGGCAAGCCCCATTCGCCCCTATCGCTTGAAATAGGACTCCGCATCGCCGAAATCCTCCGAATAGACCACCAGGCGGGCCTTCGGCTTGCACTCCACCCGCTGCTCGTCCCGCCAGAACGTGATGACCTCCCCCTCCAGGATGTTCCGACCCTGCATCACCTGCGGCGGCCCTCCCGCCAGCACGATCTTCCCCGCCGCCACGTCGTAGGTCGCCACTTCCGCGCGCGCCTTCTTGTCCCCCTGCGTCAGCAGCACCTTGCCTTCCGCCTTGATCGTCTGCGCCCCGCCGTCCTCCGTGAAGACGATCGTCAGCCGGTTCGCGCTCAGTTGCAGGCGCGGATCGTTCACCAGCACGTTGTTCTCGAACAGCGCGAACTTCTTGATGTAGTCGAACGTCAGCTTCTCCGCCGTCACCACCGTCGCATCCGGCGAAGCCTCCAGCGACCGGCCGTCGTCCTCCATCGCGGCGAAAGCCGGCAGCCCGGCCCACAGGACCGTCGCCGCCGCCATCCGCCCCATCCATTTCCCGGTCTTTTCCATGCTCATTCCTCTCCTGCCGCCGGCGGGACGGCCGCGGACGCCGCTTCCGGCGCCAGTGCATCCGCATCCAGGCTCCCGTCCAGCACCACCTTCGCGTTCTTGAAGATCTGGAACTGCTCGTTTTCGCCGTTCCACGCGAAACCGTCGCCCGTCAACACCGCCTTTTCCGTCACCACGCGGATATGGTCCTTCGAGGCCGCCCGCTTGCGGTTGGGATCGTAGGCGCACGTCGGCGAGAAAACCCGCGCCGTCACCTCGCCCTTGTGGAAGATCTCGATCTTCAGCCCCGTCAACTGGATGATCCCGTCGGCGAGAAAGGTCGCCGTCTCGCCGTAGAGCTGCTGTTTCAGCTTCCCGTCCTCGTCGTATTCCGGCAGGCGGAAGCCTTTCACGGCCTGCCCCTCCAGCTGCGCAAACGCGCCGGAAGACCATCCCAGGAGGACCGCCGCCCCGAGGACCGCCCTACGCCAGCTCATCGATCCTCCGGCACTGCCGCCACAGCGGACCGATCGCTTCCAGCGGCAGCGCGTTGTCCTTGTCGGACTTCGCCTCGGGCGGATTCCGGTGCGTCTCCCAGAACAAGCCGTCGCAGCCCGCCGCCACCGCCGCCCGGGACAGATACGGCGCCCATTTTCCGTCGCCCCCCGTCCCCTCGCCGCGTCCGCCCGGCAGCTGCACGCTATGCGTCGCATCGAACACCACCGGATAGCCGAACTGCCGCAGGATCAGCAGGCTCCGCATGTCCGCCACCAGATTGTTGTAGCCGAAGCTCGCGCCCCGTTCCGTCAGCAGGATGTTCCGGTTCCCCGTGCTCTCGACCTTCTCGACCACGTGCCGCACGTCCCACGGCGCCAGGAACTGCCCCTTCTTGATGTTCACCACGCGGCCGCTCTCCCCCAGCGCCACCACCAGATCCGTCTGGCGGCATAGGAATGCCGGCAGCTGCAGGATATCCGCCACCTCCGCCGCCGGCTCCACCTCGGAAACCTGATGCACGTCCACCAGGATCGGCACCCGGAACTTCTCCTTGATCCCCGCCAGGATCTCCAGCCCCTTCGCCAGCCCCGGCCCGCGGAAGGCGCGGAGGCTCGTCCGGTTCGCCTTGTCGTACGACGCCTTGAAGACGAACGGAATCTTCTCCTTCTTCGCCAGCGACGCCAGCGACGCCGCCAGGTCGAACGCCATCTCGCGGCTTTCGATCACGCATGGCCCCGCGATCAACGCCAGCGGCGCGCCCCCCCCGAAACGGACGCGCCCCGCCTTCACCGCCTTCACCGGCGCCTTCGGAAACGGATTCTTGCCCATGGTGCCGCCCGCTGCTCCTCAGTTCTTCGCCAGATAGCCCTGCACGTATTCGCGGATGCCGTCCTCCAGCGGCGTGAACGCCTTCGCGTAGCCCGCCGCCCGGACCTTGCCCATCTCCGCCTGCGTGAAATACTGGTACTTGCTCCGGAGCGAAACCGGCATGTCGATGTATTCGATGTTCGGCTCCAGCCCCATCGCCGAAAAAACCGCCTTCGCCAGGTCGTTCCACGACCGCGCCTTGCCCGTCCCGCAGTTGAACAGCCCCGACGCCTCCGGGTGTTCGCCACAGAACAGCGTCACCTCCACCGCGTCCTTCACGTACACGAAATCGCGCACCTGCTCCCCGTCCCGGTAGTCCGGCCGGTACGACTTGAACAGCTTCACCGCCCCCGCCTCGCGGATCTGCCCGTAGGCCTTGTGGATCACCGAGCGCATGTCGCCCTTGTGGTCCTCCCCCGGCCCGTACACGTTGAAATACTTCAGCCCCGCGATCTTCCCCAGCACCCCGTTCCGGAGCGCCCAAAGATCAAACAGGTGCTTGCTCATCCCGTACATGTTCAGCGGCAGCAGCAACGGCGTCGCCGAATCCGCGTCCGAATACCCTTGCGCCCCATCGCCATAGGTCGCCGCACTCGAGGCGTACACAAACCGCGCCCCATGCCCCAGGCACCACTCGCACAGCTCGCGCGTATATTGATAGTTGTTGTCCAGCAAGTAGTTGGCGTTGGTTTCCGTCGTGCTGCTGCACGCCCCGAGATGATAGACCGCCTTCACTGCCGGCAACTGGTCCGCCCGGAACGCCTCGCGGAACTTTCCGCTCAGCCAGACATCCTCGAACTTCAACCCGCGCAGATTCTTCCATCGATCGTCCGATCCAAGTTCATCCACGACCAGGATGCGCTCCACCCCGCGGCGGTTCAGTTCCTCCACCACGTTGCGTCCGATGAATCCGGAACCGCCGGTGACGATTGTCCAAGCCTTGTTATCCATCAAAAGCTGCCTTTCACGGCCCCAACCCTACCACCCTCCCTTCCCCCCCAGCAAGCCGCAATTCCTCCCCCCCTCCCCTTGGAATTTGGATATTCCTTGTTGGACATTGGATATTGAAACCCCCGCCCCCCATTCCCAATTTCCCTCCCCCCAATTCTTAATTGACTCCCCCCGCCAGCGCGGCCAGCTTCTCCGGCGTCAGGCCCGCCAGCGCCTCGACCACCGCCGCCGCCCCCGCCGCGCGAAGCCATGCCGCCGGCAGGTTCGTTTCCACCGCCACCACCGGAATCCCCGCGCCCCGCGCCGCCGCGATCCCGTCGCCCGTGTCTTCGATCGCCACGCAATCCGCCGGCGAAATTCCGCGGTGCGGGAATTTCGCCACGAGCCGCGCCACGCACAGCCGGTAGCACGCCGGATCAGGCTTGCTCGCCGGCACGTCCTCCGCCGTCACCTTCTCCGCGAAGCATCCCTCGATCCCCAGCGCGGCCAGCACCGGATCGACATCGCTCCGCAGCGCCCCGCTGCACAACCCCACCGGCCCCGCCGCCGCGCAGGCGCGAACCAGGTCCGCCGCGCCGGGAAACGCCGGCACGCGGCCGGCGGCGGCGTGCTGGGCGAACAGCACGGCCTTGGCCGCGACCCGGCGCCGGATCTCCGCCGGCGCCGGCTCGATCCCCGCGCGTTTCAGCAGGACGGCGAAGGCGCCCCGGTCGTCGAGCCCCATCAGGTTCTCGCGATAGAACTCCCAGGGCGTCGCCGGGCCCTCCCCGGCCATGGCCTCCACCATCGTCTCGTGGTGCAGCCGCTCGCTGTCCACGATGACGCCATCGAAGTCGAACAGGATGGCCGCCGGCACGCCCATGTCAGCGAAGGTCCCCGCTGCCGTGGATCTTGCCGGCCTGCTTCCGCGCCGCCAGCTTCGCCAGGTTCCCGGCGGCGACCGCCTCGAGATCCAGCCCCAGCTCCGTCGAAAGCGTGGCGAGGTACCACAGCACGTCGCCCAGCTCCTTCGCCAGCAGCGTCCGGCGCTCCTCCGACACCTTCCCGCCATCGTCGCGGATCGCCTTCTTGAGCTTCTCGCACACCTCGCCCGTCTCGCCCGCCAGCCCCAGCGCCGGATAGGTGAAGTTGCCTTCGCCCCGGCCCGGATAAACCGCCGTCGTCATCGCCTGCTTCTGATAGGTCGCGAAATCCAGCATGTCCCGTTCCTTTCTATTTTGCGTAATATGGAAATCCGTCCGGCGGCATCCCCTCCGGAATGTGCCGCCACCGCTTGTAGCTCCACAGCCAGCATTCGGGCCGCGCCCGGATGGCCTCTTCGTAGAATTTCGTGACCCGCTGCGTCAGCTCCTGCGCCGCGCCCTTCCGGTCCAGCGCCGCGATCTCCGCCGCCGGGATCACGTGCGGGATTTCGCCCAGGTAGGTGCCGTCCGCCCGCGGCAGCACGTAGCCAAAGAGGATTTCCGCGCCGGTCATCGGCGCCAGGATGCCCGCCGCGGGCGACACCGCCACCGGTTTCCCGAAGAAATCCACGAACACGCCCCCCTCCTCCGGCGCCGTGTTCTGGTCCAGCAGCAGGCCCACCGTCCCCCCGTCCCGCAGGCACCGCACCAGCTTCTTCAGCGCGCCTTCGCGCTCGACGATCTGCTGCCCCGTCAGCTCCCTCGCCGCCTGCAGCAGCTCGTCCACCGCCGGATTCTTCAGCGGCATCGCCACGCTCGTCAGGCCGCCCGGACTCATCGCCCAGAAACGCCCGATCAGCTCCCAGTTCCCGAAATGCCCCGTCACCCCCACGCGCGCCGCGCGAAGGGCCATCGCCTCCCGCATGTTCGGCGCCGCCTCGAACCACCGCCCCATCCGCGCCGCCGAATCCCGCGAAAACCACAGCAGGTCGAGCATCACCAGCGAGAAATTCCGCAGCGAGTCGCGCAGGATGCGCCGCTTTTCGGACGCTGTTTTCGTCTCCCCGAACGCCAGGTCCAGATTCGCCAGCCCCAGCCGGCGCGAACGCGCCGAACACGCGTACGCCGCGCTCCCGAGGAACCGCGCCAGCCCCAGCACCGCCCGGCGCGGCAACCGCGGCACCACTGCCAGCCCCGCGCGCGTCAAGGGCGCCTCCAGCGCCTGGCGGATCTTCTTCGCGAACGGTTTTTTCCGAGCCATCGTCCCGTCCCTCGCCTCAGGTCGCCGCCGGAGCGGCGGCCTCCCCCGCGGGGCGGCTCTTCCAGCGCTTGTGCCACCACAGCCATTGCTCCGGATGGAGCCGGATCTCGTCTTCGATGATCTTCGTGCAACGGGCCGTGAAGTCCCGGATCGTCTCCGCCTGGCGGTCGGAGGGCGGCGCGATCGGCGGGCGCACCTCCACCACATGGCGCCCTTCCGGCGTCCGATGGATGAAGACCGGCACCACCGGCGCGCCGGTCTGCGCCGACATCACCGCCAGCCCCGGAGTCGTCGCCGCCGCCTTGCCGAAGAAATCCACGAACACGCCCTGTCCCGCCGGCCGGTTCTGGTCCAGCATGAATCCCACCAGCCCGTTGTCCCTCAGCGCGCGCACGCTGGCCCGGTAGGCATTGTGCGACGGAATGCCGTTCACGCCCGCCTTCCGCTGCATCTCCCACCACAGGTCGTTCAGCGTCCCGTTCCGCAACGGCTTGGCGATGATCGACAGCGGATAGCCGATCAGCCGGGAAACCTGCAGGGCCAGCAGGGCGTAGTTGCCGATGTGGGCGATCAGGATCAGCACGCCCTTGCCGCCCGCCCGCGCCGCCTCGACATGCTCCCTCCCGCGCACCTCGAAAAGCCCCGACAACTCCGTTTCCCTCCCCCCGGCATGGCGCATCAGTTCCATGACATTGAGGGCCTGGTGGCGGCACACCTCCGCATAGATCGCCCGCCGCTCCCCCTCCGTCTTTTCCGGGAAGCAGCGCGCCAGCGTCTCCAGCACATAGGCCCGGCGCAGGCGAACCGCATGCGCCAGCATCCAGCCACCCTGCCCGGCCAGGGCCATCGCCCAGCTCCGCGGCAGGGAGGCGACCGCCTTCGCCATCCCTTTCAGCACCCATGCAACCATGGGCCCATGCTACCCCAGCGTCCCCGCCCCCGCCAAGCCCCGTTTGCGAAACCTCCGGAGCCATGGTATTCTTCCCCTTCACGGAAGGAAAATTCGTCATGAAGAAAACCATCCTCTGGCTCTCCGTCGCTCTCCTCCTCGCCTGCACCCCCCGGACCGGCCGCGCCTTCTCCTGGCGGACCGACCTGCCGGAAGCCGCCGCCGACGCCCGCCAAGACCGGAAATTCCTCCTGCTGAACTTCAGCGGCTCCGACTGGTGCGGCTGGTGCAAACGGCTCGATGCCGAGGTCTTCTCCACAACGGCCTTCCAGGATTATGCCGCTTCGGATCTCGTCTGCGTCCTCGCGGATTTTCCCCGGAGCAAGGAACTGGATCCCGCCCTCCGTTCCCGGAACGAGCGCCTGATGCGGCACTTCCGGGTGGAGGGCTTCCCGTCCATCCTCCTGTTCAGCCCCGACGGCGAACTCATCGATAAACTCGGCTACCAGCCTGGCGGCCCCGACGCGTTCATCCGGGCCATCCAGCAGGCCAGATCCCGGCACCTGATGCGCAATCCCGGCCTGCCCCCCGGGCCGAAACTGCCGCCGGAATAGCGCCTTCCCCCTTTTTCCGGGATTGCGGACTCCGCCTTCTTGTGGCTAAATCCGCCCCATGCAAGACCTCTTCCATAAAATGCTCGTCGCCATGGGCGAAGACCCCGCCCGCGAAGGCCTGCACGCCACCCCCAAGCGCGCCGCCTCCGCCTGGACCTATCTGACCCGCGGCTACCAGCAGGACCCCGCCGCCCTGCTCAAGTCCGCCGTCTTCGACATCGAGTCCAACCACATGGTCATCGTCCGCGACATCGAGATCTACTCCCTCTGCGAACACCACCTGCTCCCCTTCTTCGGCGTCTGCCACATCGGCTACATCCCCCGCGGCAAGATCATCGGCGTCAGCAAGCTCGCGCGCCTGGCGGATCTCTTCGCCCGCCGCCTGCAGGTGCAGGAGCGCCTGACCAACCAGATCGCCCGCACGATCATGGACACCCTCCAGCCCGAAGGCGTCGGCGTCATCATCGAAGCCCGCCACCTCTGCATGATGATGCGCGGCGTCGAAAAGCAGAATTCCCGCATGGTCACCTCCGCCATGCTCGGCAGCTTCCACGACTCCGTCGCCACCCGCAACGAATTCCTCCATCTTTCCCGCCACCACGATCTCAACTGATCCATCATGCTTCGACGGTTGATCCCGATCGCCTTCCTGCTCTGCGCCGCCGGCGCCCCCGCCGCGCGCATTCCCCTCGATCCCGCCACCCTCGGCGGCCCCGATATCTTCACCGAGGCCGAACGCCACGTCGCCGCCGCCGCCCAATCCGCCGGCATCCCCTTCGCCTCCGACCCCCGCCCCCTGCCCCCCCGCGTCATCCTGAATTTCGACACCGCCGACGGCAAGATCCAGAAGCGGAACGGCATCCTCTACTGGCGCGGAGACATGCTCCCCGACCAGCTCGCGCCCGGCGAAACCGGAACCCTCGTCCGCCGCCTCCGCTCCCGGCCCGGCGCCTGGCGCACCTTCCGCGCCCAGGAAGGCGTCTCCGCCACCTCCCGCACCAACCTCGTGCCCGCCGTCCGCGCCACCGCGCACTTCACCCTGCCCCCGATGATCATCGAAACCCCCTACCAGCTCGGAACCTGCGGCGGCTCCCCCGCCATCCTCGTCTTCTGGCGCACCGCCGAAGAGGACAGCCCCCCCCTCGGCGCCTTCATCGACCTGCCGGATCCGGCCCCCGACCTCGTCGAAGCCCTCGCCGCGCGCCTCCCGGACTTCCCCGCACGGGCCGACTGGGCTGCCGAATTCGACGCCTTCTCGCGCTGATGGGCCGCCTCCCCCTCCGATGCGGCAAGGCGCCGCCCGTCGTTTTTTCCACGCAATGGAAAAACTTTCGGCGGTTTTTCCACGCAATGGAAAAACTTTGATGGATTTTTCCACGCTGTGGAAAACCCGCGCCCCGGACCCGAACGGCGCCTCCCGCGCCGGAAACAACGACGGCGCGGCAGGCCCTAGTAGGTGTAGCCGATGGTGAAGCTGAAGCGGCCGCTGTCGCTCAGGACTTCGTCGGTGTTGATGGGCCACGCGTAGTCGAGCTGGATGGGAAACTGCGGGAAGTCGAAGCGGACGCCCAGGCCGTAGCCGTCGCAGAAGACGCCGTCGCCGACCGCGGGATTCTCCGCGTCCTCCTCGAACAGGTCCTGCCACACGATGCCCGCATCGTAGAACAGCGCGAGGCGCACCTTGTCGACCAGCGGCACCGTGTATTCCGCCGTCACCGTCGCCGCCGAGCGGCCGCCGATCGGCTCGTTGTCCTCGTCCTTTGGCCCGACCTTGCGGAACTTGAAGGCGCGCACGGTGCGCGGCCCGCCCATGAACAGGCGGTCGAAGATCGGTACCCGGTCCGAATCGCCGTATTCCCGGATCATCGACGTCCAGCCGCGGAGGCAGAAAACGTGGTCGAACCACAGCGGAACGTACTGCGCGGCGCGCAGCTGGAACTGGTAGGTGTCCGTCTCGCCGCCGAACGGCCCGCCGGCGAGCGTCGCCGAAGCCGCCCCGCGGAACCCGCGCGTGGCCACGAACGTGCTGTTGCGCGTGTCGCGGATCAGCTCCATCGTGCCGTAGCTCTTCAGGCGGCCGCCCTCCTCCTCCAGGATCAGCGGGCTCGCGTTCGTCTCCACGTTGCGGATGTCGATGTTCTCCAGCCCGTAGATCCAGTTGATGCGGTTGAAGGTGTAGAGCGGCTTGCCCAGCGTCAGCGAGCCGCCGGTGTTGATCTGGTCGTATTCGTCGCTCAGGTAGCGCGCGTCGTGGCGGAACAGGTCCAGCCCCAGCGACAGCCGCCGGTTCAAAAACCACGGCTCGATCAGCGACATCTCCAGGTCCGACCGTTCGCTGCCGATCTGCGCGCGCAGCTTCAGCTTCTGCCCCGCCCCTGTGAAGCGCGGCCACCCGAACAGGTCGAAGTTCCCTTGCGTCAGCTCCACGAACCCGATGATGTCGTCCACGCTGGAAATGCCCGCGCCGATCATGAACTGGCCCGTCCGCTGCTCCTCCACGTCGAAGATCAGGTTGTAGCGGTTCGAGACCGCCGTCCCTTCCGGATAGGCGTTCACGAAGGAGAAATAGTTCAGGTTCCGCACGCGGTTCTCGCTCGAACGGACCTTCACCTCGTTGTAGATCTCGCCGGGCGCCACGCCGATCTCCCGCCGGACCACCTTGTCCTTCGTCTGCGCATTCCCGCGGATCTCGATGTTCTGGATATAGGCCAGCGTGCCTTCCCGCACCTGGTAGGACACCGCCGCCACCGCCGCGTTCGTGTCCAGCGAGATGCGCGGAGCCACCTCCGTCTGGATGTAGCCGCGCGAACCGTAGAAATCGCGGATGTTCTGCGCGCCGCGCTCCATCTCCGCCAGCGAGGCGTCCGCCCCCGGAAGCACCACCACCCCGCGCGACACCTCGTTGCTCGGGAACAGCGTCAGGCCGCCGAACTGCCACGCGCCCAGCTTGTAGAGGGGCCCCTCCGCCACCTCGAAGGAGATGTCGATCTTCTTGCGGCTCACATAGGTGAACGTCGGCTCGGCCACCGTCGCGCCGAGATACCCCTTGTCCATGAAAACCTTGCGGATCGATTCGCGGTCGGCCAGCAGGCTGCCCGGCTCGTAGATGCCCGCGTTGTTCATCCACGTCAGCCACGAGGACTGCTTCTGCGTCATCACCTTCAGCAGCTCGCGCCGCGGAATGTGCCGGTTCCCGCGGAACAGGATGCGGCGGACCACCGCGCGCTTGCCCTCTTCCACCTGGATCTTCACGTCCGTGAACTCCGGACTGCCCTCGACCGGCTGGAGGGTCCAGGTGATTTTCGACTCCGGAAAGAAATCCTTGCGGTAGCTGTCGCGGGCCTTCTGCGCCTTCTGCCCCAGCAGCGCGTTGTCCACACGGTCCCCCGACGCGATTTCCATCAGCGTCTTCACCTTCTTGTTGCCCAGATAGTCCGCCCCCGACACCTCCAGCATGCGGATCTTCGGCCGCCCCGCCACCCGGAACAGGAGGATCGTCCCGCCGTCCGCCGCCGGCTCCAGCCGCGCCTCCGCATACGAATAGGCGCCCGAACGCTGCAGCGCCCGGATGTCCTCCGACAGCGCCGCCCGGTCCAGCTCCTGCCCGACCCGGGCGCTCACCTGCGCGAGCACCTGCTCCGCGCTGACCGGCACGTCGCCCACGGCCGCGACCCGGATGTCGCGGATCGGCACCGCCTCCGCCGCCATCGCCCATCCGGCGGCCGCCAGCCAAAGGATCCCGCGCCTGAACCTGTCGGTCTTCCTAGCCATCCGCATGCTCCTGGGTTTCGTCGGTCGGCGCGCGGTTTTCAAACCGCGTATAGCGATCCTCGAAATTCATCCGCACTTCGCCCGTCGGCCCGTTGCGGTGCTTGGCGATGTCCACGATCGCCAGGCGCTGGTCGTTCGACTCCTTGTCGGCCGGATACTTGCACGGCCGCCGCAGCAGCATCACCACGTCCGCGTCCTGCTCGATCGCGCCCGAGTCGCGCAGGTCCGACAGCTTGGGCACCGCCGTCTTTTCCCGGGTCTCCGGGGCGCGGCTCAGCTGGCTCAGCACCAGCACCGGCACCTTCAGCTCCTTCGCCATGCTTTTCAGCGCCTGCGAAATCGCCGCCGTCTCGCGCTGGCGCCCTTCGGCCGCGAACTTCGAGTAGTTCATCAGCTGCAGGTAGTCCACCACGATGAACTCCACCCCGTACTTGCGCTTCAGGCGGCGCGCGCGGGCCCGCAGATCCACCGCCTCGAGCCCCGCCGTGTCGTCCACGTAGATCGGCGCCTTGGCCAGCGCGTCCATCGCGCCCATCAGCAGGCCGTGCTCCTCCCGCCCCACGTTGCCCGTGGACAGGTTCTGCGCCGGCACCCGCGCGCGGCAGCAGACCATCCGGCGCACCAGCGACTCGGCGGACATCTCCAGGCTGAACACGGCGACCGGCCGCGGCGGCTGGTTCCGCTCCCCCAGCGCCACGTTCTCGGCGATGTTCAGCGCCAGCGAGGTCTTGCCCATGGACGGCCGCGCCGCCAGCACGATCAGATCCCCAGCCTGCATGCCCAGCAGCATCTGGTCGATGTCGACGAATCCCGTCGAGATCCCGGTGATCCCCTTCTTCTCGGTGATCAGGCGCTCGACCTCCTTCGCCTCCTGGTCGATCAACTGCTTCCAGGTGCGCTCGACGCCGACCTTGTTCTCGCTCAGGCTGAAGAAGGATTCCTCGGCCGCGTTCAGAAGCGATTCCGCCTCCGCCTCCCCCTTGTAGCAGTCCTCCGTCACCACGCGGGCGGCATCGATGATGCGCCGCAGCAGGTGGTTCTCGTAGACGCGCTGGATGTAGTAGTCGGCGTGGGCCGTGGTCGGCGTGCCGGCGATCAGCCGCGCCAGCTCGTCCTCGCCCCCCACGCTGTCCAGCCGGTTCGTCTCGCGGAGGCGCTCGGCCACCGTGAGGAAATCCACCGGCTTGCGGGCTTCGTGCAGGGCCAGCATCGCCTCGAAGAGGCACTGGTGGCTCTGCACATGGAACGAGGCCGGCGAGATCTGCCGCTCGATGCACAGGTCGAGGATGCGGGCCGCATCCTGCAGCGCGCATCCCAGGACCGCCCGCTCGGCCTCTTCGCTATGGGGCGGAACGCGGTCCCCGGAACGGGGCGCCCGGGCCGCCCCTCCCGAATCTCCCGTTCCGGCCATGGCCCCGCCCTCTTCTCTACTCCGCGGCCGCGGAGGCTTCCGCCACCTTCTCGGCGACGACCTTCACCTTCACCTTGCCGCGCACCTCGGGATGCAGGTGCAGCGCGGCCTCGTGGTCGCCCAGCGACTTGAAGGGCTCGTACATCGCCAGCTGCTTCTTCTGCAGGACGACGCCGGCTTCCGCCAGCTTCGCCAGCACGTCGGCCGGACTCACGGAACCGAACAGGCGCCCGTCGGGGTTCGCCTTCACGGAACAGGTCAGCGTCATCTTCTCCAGCTTCTGGAGCAGCGCCTCGGCCTCTTCCTTCTCCTTCGCCAGGCGGAGCACCGCCTCCGCGCGCTTCTTCTCGATCAGCCGCTTCGTTCCCGCGGTCATCGTCGTCGCGAGGTTCTGCGGAAACAGGAAGTTCCGGGCATAGCCCGACCGGACGCGGCAGGCGTCTCCGGAACGCCCCAGCTCCGGAACGTCTTCCAACAAGATCACTTCAATGGATTTTCCCATGGCACACCTGTCTTTCCGCCGCCTACGGCAGCAATCCCATCACCCGCGCGCGACGGATCGCGCGCTTCACCTGGCGCTGCTGCTTCGAGTTCGCGCCGGTGACGCGTCCCGGCACGATCTTGCCGCGCTCGGTCATGAACTTGCGCAGGAACTCGTAGTCCCGGTAGTCCACCTGCTGGTCGGCCTTGAGCAGGCGCGTCCGCGTCCGCCCCAGTTCTTCCGTCTTCGCTTCGCGCCGAGGGGCCCGTTTCTTCTTGTCTTTCATCATATCTCGCTACTCCATGTTTAAAAGGGAATGTCTTCGTCGTTCTTCGCAATCGGATCCGGGAACGAGGCCGGCTCCGGCGCCGCCGCCGTGTCGCGCACCGCCCCGTCGCGGCGGGGGCCGCTCAGGAACTGCACCCGCTCCGCCCGCACCTTCAGCCGCGTGCGCTTCTGGCCCGTCTCTTTGTCGTCCCAGCTGTCCATCTGCAGGCGCCCCTCGATCAGGACGGGCGACCCCTTCGACAGATACTGCTTGCAGGTCTCCGCCTGCCGGTCCCAGACGTCCACGTCCAGGAACAGCGTCCGCTCCGTGCGCTCGCCGCTCTTGTTCTGGAACGACTCGTTCACGGCCAGGCGCAGCGTCGACACCGCCGTCCCCGACGGCGTCCGGCGGACCTCGGGATCCTGCGTGAGGTTCCCGATCAGCATCACCTTATTCAGCGACGCCATGGGCCGGTTCCTTCTTCGCCAGCGGGACCACGGCCGGGGCCGAAACCACCTGCACGCGGAACACCTTTTCGTCGAGCTTCAGGCGGGCCTGCAGCGCCGACACCTTGTCGCCGTCCAGCTGGAACGCGATCAAGCCGTAGTGGCCGCTCTGCTGCTTCTGCATCGGGCGGGCGAAATCCCGCTTGCCCAGGCGCGTGCTGCTCGTCACCTTGCCGCCCAGCTTCTCGATCTCGCCGCGGACGGCCTCGACGGCCCCGTCCCAATCCGTGTCCTTCAGGTTTTCCCGAAAGATGACCATTGCCTCGTATTTTTTCACTTCCTGCCTCCTCAATTGAACTGGTTCATCGCGCGGTCCACGCCATGGGCCAGGATGCACTCCAGCGCATCCGCCGCCCGGGCGGCGGCTTCCGCGAGCGCCCGGCGCTCCTCGGAACCCATCCGTTCCAGCACGTGATCCTTCAAGCTCTTTCCTTCTTCCTGTTCTCCAACTCCGACCCGCACCCGGGCGAATTCCTCCGTCCCGAGGCGCTCGATCACCGATTTCAGCCCGTTGTGCCCGCCGGCGCTCCCTTTCGGCCGGATCCTCAACTTGCCCAGCGGCAGGTTGATGTCATCCGTCACGACAATCAAGTCTTTTGCGGACAGCCCCGCCGGGCGCATCAGCGCCGGCAGCACGTCTCCGCTCAGGTTCATGAACGTCAGCGGCTTCACCAGCAGCAGGGTTCCGGCGCCTTCCATCGAAGCCTTGGCCGTCTGGACCGGCCGCCGCCACGAGCGGCGGAAATCCGCTCCCCGGCGCCTCGCAAACTCGTCCAGGACCCGCCACCCGGCGTTATGCCGCGTATGCTCGTAGGCCCGTCCGGGATTGCCCAGCCCAACCACCAGCTTCATGGGAGGAATCCGTCTCCTGCCGCCTCACGCGGCTATTTCTTCTCCTTCTTCTCGGCGGCGGGGGCTTTCGCGGCTTCCTTGGCCGGAGCCTTGGCTTCCTTGCCCTTTTCCGCGCCCTCTTCGCCTTCCTCTTCCTTCTTCTCGGTCAGGACTTCCGGTCCGGCGGCGGCGGTGGCGGCTTCGGCCTCGGTCTCGGCCTTCTCCTCCTCCTCCGTGCGCGGCGCGGCCACGGCGGCAACCACCTGGTCGGGGTCGCTCATCACCTTGTACTTCGCCGCATCCACCTTCACGTCCCGCACGCGCAGCGTCTTGCCGATGTGCAGGTCCGTCACGTCCATCTCGAATTCCTCGACCATGTCCGCCGGCAGGCACTGCACCGTCAGCGCGCGCAGCACGTGCTCCAGGATGCCGCCTTCGTTCGCGACGCCCGTCGGCACGCCCGTCAGCTTGACCGGCACGTCGATCTGGATCTTCCGGGTCATGGAGATCTCGTAGAAATCCACATGGATCACCCGGCCCGTCAGCGGATGGTGCTGCATCGCCTTGAGCATCACCTTGAGGGGCTTGTCCTTCCCTTCCACCGTCAGGTCCACGATCATGTTCTCGCTGCGGTGCGTCCGCAGCATCATCACGAAATCGTGCTCGTTCAGCTGGATGTCCAGGCCCGGGCGACCCTCTCCGTACACCACCGCCGGGAACCATCCCGTGCGGCGCAGGCGGCCGGCCGACGCGCTGCCCTTCGCCTCGCGCGTCTTGGCTATCAGTTTCGTCTCTTTCATTGCGTTCTCCCTTGATGAATCTCGAACAGCTTGGAGACGGATTCGTCCCCGAAGATCCGCTTGATCGCGTCGCCCAGCAGGTCCGCGACCGTCAAAATGGTGACGGGAAAGTCGCTCCATCCCGCCTGCGGCAGGAGGGTGTCGGTCGTGATCAGCTCCTCGATGGCCGACTCCTTCAGCCGCTGGATGCCCAGCGGGGTGATCGGACAGTGGCTCACCACCGCGCGAACCGATTTCGCCCCGTGGTCCTTCGCCATCTGCGCCGCCGAGCACAGCGTGCCGGCCGTCGTCGTCATGTCGTCGGTCAGGACGCAATCCTTGCCTTCCACGTCGCCCACCAGCTCGATCGCCTCGACTTCCGTCGCCGACTTCCGGTGCTTGCCCGCGAGCGCAAGGCCCGCCCCCAGCAGCTGCGAATAGGAATAGGCCATCTTGAGGCCGCCCGGATCCGGCGCCACCACCACGCGGTTCTCCTCCGGCAGCTTCTCGCGCAGATAGCGCACCATCAGCGGCGCCGCATACAGATGATCCACCGGGATGTCGAAAAAGCCCTGGATCTGGGGCGAGTGCAGGTCCACCGTCAGCACGCGGTTCACGCCCGCCGCCACCAGCAGGTTCGCCACCAGCTTCGCCGAAATCGGCACGCGGGAGCGGTCCTTGCGGTCCTGCCGCGCGTACGCGAAGAACGGCACCACCGCCGTGATGCGCTTGGCCGAGGCCCGCCGCGCCGCGTCCGTCATGATCAGCAGCTCCATCAGGTATTCGTTGGGCTGCAGCCCCGTCGGCTGGACGATGAACACGTCCCGCCCCCGCACCGTCTCGTCGTAGGTCACCGAAATCTCGCCGTCGGGGAAGCGCCCGATGCTGGCCACGCTCAGAGGAATGCCCACCCGCGCCGCGATCTTCTCCGCCAGCGGCCGGTTCGCATTCCCCGCGAAAATCTTGATGTGGTTCTGCATATTCTTCAAATTCCTTGGGTCTGTTCCTTGTCCGGCGCAATGGTTGCCCGACTAGGATTTGAACCTAGACTCTGGCCTCCAAAGGGCCGTGTGCTGCCATTACACCATCGGGCAATGCGTTCGATGGCCTCCTCAATCGCGCAACGACTCCCTTCCGGCGCCGCGCCCGACCGTGACAAAGAACAAACCGGCCCTTCCTCGCGGACAGACCCGTTCCAAAAACCCGCGCACCATACCCATCCCCCCCCGAAAAGTCAACCCCCCCCCTTCCGAATCCAGCCCCGAGTCCGTTTCCCGCCCTGCGGGGGCGCCGGGGCTCCATTCCAGACTGGCGCACCCTCCCCCGCGCCGGGGCTCCAAATCCTCTCCTGTTTTCCGGATGTTTCCTGTTTTCCTGCCATGTTCCCCCATCCGTGGTGGGTTCCAGGCATCCCCGGCACGCCATTTCAGCCGTGCCCGCTGTCCGTTTCTTCTCTCCCTCCCCCTCCTCTCCCCGTCCTTGCCACCGCCCCCCCTCCTCCGCTACTCTCCGCCCCCATGGACATCTCCATCATCCTCACCTACCGCTGCAACTCGCACTGCTCCATGTGCCATATCTGGCAGCACCCCACCCTCCCCGCCGAGGAAGTCTCCCCCGCCACCCTCGCCAAGCTCCCCTCCGGCTTCGACTACCTCAACCTCACCGGCGGCGAACCCACCCTCCGCGCCGACCTCGAGGAGATCGTCGACCTCCTCCACCCCAAGACCCGCCAGCTCGAAATTTCCACCAACGGCCTTCAACCCGACAAGCTCGAACGCATCGTCCAAAAGCACCCCGACGTCAAGATCCGCATCTCCCTCGAAGGCATCGGGGCCAAAAACGACGCCATCCGCGGCGAAAAGAACGGCTTCGAGCGCAAGATCGCCACCATGCGCCGCCTCGTCGCCGCCGGCGGCCGCGACCTCGGCTTCGCCACCACCTTCCAGGACGACAACTGCGACCAGTTGCTCGACCTCTACAAGCTCTGCTGCACCTATGGCGGCGAAATGGCCACCTCCGCCCTCCACAACGGCTTCCAGTTCCACAAGATCGACAACGAACCCTACAACCGCGTCCGCATCGCCCGCGCCGTCCAGCCCCTCATCGTCGAGATGCTCCGGTCCCGCCGCCCCAAGAACTGGTTCCGCGCCTATCTCAACCTCGGCCTCATGAAGAAGATCCTCGGCCAGCCCCGCCTCATCCCCTGCACCGCCGGGCGCGATTTCGCGTTCGTCGACCCCTGGGGCCGCGTCTACGCCTGCAATGTCCGCCCCGATCTCGAAATCGGCGACCTGACCACCCAGTCGTGGAAGGAGATCATCAAGGGGCCCCGCGCCGCCGAAGCCCGCACCCGCGTCGCCCGCTGCACCCACAACTGCTGGATGGTCGGCTCCGCCAAGACCGCCATGCGCAACAAGTTCTTCCCCAAGCTTCCACGCCTCAAGCCCCTCTGGTGGGTCCTCGCCAACAAGCTCCGCGTCACCTTCGGCCTCCCCGTCGACTTCGACCGCGTGGTGGATTTCAGCGATGTCGCCCAATCGCCCGTCGCCCCCCGGCGCGAAAGCTGGCTCGGCAAGGTCTTCCGCCCCACCTTCCAGAAGAAGACCGAGCAGCCCTACGGCGCCTACAACAACGTGATGAACAAGTAGCCCCATGAAGATCGCCGTCCTCGGCAGCAAATCCCTCCCCGCCTTCGCCGGCGCCGACCGCGTCGCCGAAAACATCCTCCTCCACCTCCCGGCCGGCGCCGGCCACCGCTACCACATCTACGTCGTCCGCACCCCCGCCCAGCCCCGCCCCTTCGATTTCGCTCCCCACATCCGCGTCATCCCCATCCCCGCGATGAAAGGCAAGCACAGCCGCGCCACCTCCTTCTTCCTCCTCAGCGCGTTGCATTGCGCTCTCGTCCTCCGCCCCGGCCTCGCCCACGCCCACGATTCCGCCTTCGGCCCCTTCGCGTGGATCCTGCGCCTCCTCCGCCCCGGCATGCCCCTCCTCGGCACCTTCCACGGCAACCCCTACGAAAGGGCCAAGTGGAGCTCCTTCGCCAAGGCCTTCCTCCGCTTCTCGGAGTCCGCCTTCATCCGCGCCTGTTCCGCCCTCACCACCGTCGCCCGCGCCAAGGTCGCCGAGGTCCAGGCCCGCTCCACCACCCCCATCGAATTCATCCCCAACGGCGTCAACCCCGCCCCTTCCATCCCCCAAACCCTGCTCGCCGAAAAAGTCGGCCTCGTCCCCGGTCAATACCTCATGTTCGCCGCCGGCCGCATGGACCCCACCAAGGGACTCCACCATCTCCTCGACGCCTACGATCAACTCAAACCCGCGCTCCCCCTCCTCGTCGTCGGCGGCTTCGAAGGCCACAACCAAGACTACTCTGAAAAACTCCTCGCCCGCTGCCGCGCCACGGAACATGTCCTCCTCGTGCCCCGGCTGCTCTCCCAGCCCGAACTCTTCGAACTCGTCGCCGGCGCCAAGCTCTTCATCTTCCCCTCCGAAATCGAGGCCATGAGCATGATGCTCCTCGAAGTGATTTCCTGCGGCGTCCCCGTCCTCGCCTCCGACATCCCCGAAAACACCGAGGTCACCGGCCAAAACTATCCTTGGCTCTTCCGCAGCGCCGACCCCGCCCATCTCGCCGAAAAGATCTCTCAGTTTCTGCGCGCCGGCCCCGGCCCCGAGATCGCCGCCCTCCGCGAACGCTGCGCGCGCGACTTCAACTGGACCTCCATCGCCGCCCGCTACCTCGCCCTCTACCAGCGCCTCGCCCCCGCCCCCTAGCCCCCTCCCCTGCGCGGCGGGAAGGCGCCGCAAGAGGCTCTTCTGTCCCGCGGGCACTTTTCCGACGCCTTCCCGCATCGGAATCCGGCTGCCGGCTTGAATTTTGAGGCGGCATCCGCGACAATTCCCCAAAGATGAATCGCGGCTCCATATTTCTCGCCCTGGCCTTGGGCCTCCTGCCGGCCCTCGTCTTCGCCGGCGGCGGCCCCCTGAACACCCTCGTCGTCGTCAACGGCGCCAGCCGCGATTCCCGCGCCCTCGGCGCCTACTACGCCGAAAGGCACGGCATTCCCGAATCGCACATCTGCACGATCAAGACCGATCCCCGTTCGCCCAACCTTTCGCTCGCGGACTTCGAGCGCGACATCCGCGCGCCCATCCTCGCCCACATTGCGGCCCGGAAGCTCGGCGGCCAGGTCCACTACCTCGTCTTCTGCAAGGATTTCCCCTCGCGCATCGAGGGCAACAACGGCATCACCTCCGTCCTGTACTACGGCTACAAGCCCCCCACCCCCGGCGCGCCGCCATGCCACGTCGCCTCCAACTCCGTCAACCAGTACTTCGGCGCCGAACAGGCCTATACCTCCACCGCCGGCTGGAACAAGACCAACACGCCCATCCCCTTCCTCCTCACCGCTCCCGATCTCGAAACCACCAAGCAGGTGGTCGACCGCGCCGTGGCCTCCATCGCCGCCTTCCCCGAGGGCGCCTTCTATCTCCACGGCGGCGGCAAGGAGCGGAACATCCGCCACCGCGCCTATCCCGCCGTCGCCCGCCAATTCGACCTCTTCGGCAGGAAATCTATGCTGGAGATCGATGCCGCCGGCAATCCCACCCCCGCGCGGCCGGTCCTGGGCTATCTGGCCGGCATCGCCTATCTGCCGACCAACTTCGCCAGCCTCGTCTTCGCCCCCGGCGCCATCGGCGACCACCTGACCTCCTGCGCCGGCATGATCCCCGACCCCTGCCTCGGCCAAAGCACCGTCTGGGACTGGATGCGCCTCGGCGCCACCGCCTCCTACGGCACCGTCACCGAACCCTGCGCCTTCGATGTCAAATTCCCCGATCCGATGATCGCCTTCTGGTACTCCCGCGGATTCACCGCCGGCGAAGCCCTCGCCATGTCCGTCCGCAATCCCTACCAGGGCCTCTGGGTCGGCGATCCCCTCGCCGCGCCCTTCGCCGCCCCTCCCTCCGTCCAGATCAAGGCCCCGGCGCGCCACGCGGAGCTCGACGGCGAAATCGACCTGCGGATTTCCGTCGCCACCCACGACCGCGGCGAGCCGCCGGTTTTCCTCGACCTTTACATCGATGGCCTCCACCACGCCGCCGTCATCCGCCCCTTTGCCCCGGTCGGCAACGAACTCGTCGCGCAGATCGGCACGAACCGCTTCGTCTACACCATCGCCCCCGCCGAGGATCTCTTCGCCGCCGCCGCCGGCCTCGCCTGGGCCATCAATTCCCAGGGAGCCGGACAAATCACCGCCTCCTCCAAGTCCGACCGCGTGGAAATCTCCGTCCGCGCCCCCCTCGGGGAAGATGGCCAGCCCCTTCCCTTCTCCGTCTCCACCGAACAAGGCTTCGCCCAGGCCCTCTACATCGGAGCCGCCGCCGGGACCGGCCGCCTCGTCCTCGATGGCGATGTCGGCCGCGCCGCCGCCACCCTCCATCTGGGCGTTTCCCGCAGCTACGAAATCGAATATCCCCTCGATCTCTCGACTCTCGAACCCGGCCCCCACACCCTGACCCTCGTCGTCCGCGATGGCACTGCCATGCAGGGCCAGTCCCAGGCCGACCTCCCCTTCCGCATCCCGGAACGCCCGGCCGCCGCCCCGGCAACCAGGCCCGGGGAATCCGCCGCCCGCGGCTTGTGAAAAACCGGAGAAAACCCATGGCCCGCTCCTATGTCCACGGCTACGACCCGCGCGAGAACCTGCGCCTGCAGGACCAGGCATCCACCCTTGTCGAACTTCTCCACTCCGACACCGCCTTTCCCCCCGGCAGCCACGTCCTCGAAGCCGGTTGCGGCGTCGGGGCGCAAACCATCCCCCTCGCCCGGAACAGCCCCGGCGCGCAGATCGTGTCGGTGGATATTTCCCCCGCCTCCGTCGCCGAAGCCCGGCGCCGCGCCGCCGAAGCGGGCCTTTCCAACGTTGAATTCCGGCAGGGCGACCTCTTTCACCTCCCCTTCGAACCGGAATCGTTCGACCACATCTTCGTCTGCTTCGTCCTCGAACATCTCCCCCGCCCCGCCGGAGCGCTGGAAATCCTCAAGGGCCATCTCAAGCCCGGCGGAACAATCACCGTCGTCGAGGGCGACCACGGCTCGGTCTTCTTCCATCCCGACAGCGCCGCCGCGCACCGCGCCATCCAATGCCAGGTCGAGCTCCAGCGCCGCGCCGGCGGCAACGCCATGATCGGCCGCCAGCTCCACCCTCTCCTCTCCGGCGCCGGCTTCCGCTCCGTCCGCGTCTCCCCCCGCATGGTCTACGTCGATTCCAGCAAGCCCTCCCTCGTCGAGGGCTTCACGAAAAAGACCTTCACCGCCATGATCGAGGGCGTCCGGGAACCCGCTCTCCGGACGGGCCTTTCCACCCCCGCTGACTTCGACCAGGGCATCCGCGATCTCTATCGGACCGCCGAATCCGACGGAGTCTTCTGCTACACCTTCTTCAAGGCCGCCGGGGTCAAATAGGTCGGCACCCCGCCGGCGCCTGGATTTCCGCCAGCACCTCGCGCAACCGCCCCGCGCCGGCAACCAAGCCCTGAACCGCACGCGCCGATTCTCTCTCCGCTTGCTGACTTCTTTCCATCCTGCTACGGTCCAGCCATGCTTTCGCGGTCTTACCCCTCCTCTCTTGGAACCATCGCCCTGCCGTGGCTGGGCCATCGGGCGCCCCACGCCACCCTGGATATCCTCCGGGGATGCAATATTGCCTGCCCCAGCTGCTATAACGGCCGCCCGCCCGCCACGAAGGATCTTGGCCAGATCCGGCGGGAACTGGATCAACTCCTCGCGCTCCGCCGCCTCCAGACCATCACCCTCTCCGGCGGCGAACCCCTGCTGCATCCGGATCTCCCGGACATCATTCGCCTGATCCGCCGCCGGAACCTCCGCGTGGCCATATTGACCAACGGCCTCCTGCTCGATGCCGGCCGCGCCGAAAACCTTCGCCGGGCCGGCGCCGATGCGATCCTGCTGCATATACAGCAAAACCAGTCCCGGGCCGACGCCCCCCCTCCATCCGATCCCGGTGGCTGGCGGAAATTGAGGGCCTCCAAGGCCCGCCTCGTCGCCGAATCCCGCATGGCCGCAGGATTGGCCCATATCGCCTCGCCAAACACCCTGCCGGAATTCATGGAGACGGTGGAGGAAATGCTGGAGTCCCCCCACCTGGAATTCATGTTGATCACCGCCCAGACGGATTTTGCCCGCTTTCGCCGCGTCCGCGGCGATGTCCGCGAAGGTCTCCGCGCGGACGACGGTCCCGTTCCATTCCGCCCGCTCTCCATCGAAACGGTCCGCGGCGAACTGGAACGCAAGGGCATGGTTCCCTTTGCCCATGTGGGCTCCTTCCTCAATCCCGATCGCCCCCGCTGGCTGACCTATCTGTCCGCCACGCTCCGCAGCCCCCGCGGCCTGCGCCGGCGATCCATGGCCGCCGCCCGCTCCGACCGCTTTTTCATGGAGATGATGCGCCGCCTCCATGGACGCTATTCGTTCTTCTACCGGGCCGGCGCCGCGCGCTTCCGCCTCCAGTTGCTCTTCAACGCCCTCTCCGGCGGCGGCCGCCTCGCAGAGGCCCTCTCGTTCATCGCCGCCTCCCTGGTTCCCGGCCGAACGCTGGTGGAAAAGCACATCGTGTTCCAGGAAGGACCCGAATGGCTTCCGGATGGCTCCATCGACTTCTGCCGGGACTGCCCGGATGCCACCATCCGGAACGGCCACCTCGTCCCGCTCTGCCTCGCCGACCGCATGGAGCAGGCGCCGTGACCTCTCCCCGGCGCCTGTTGATCCTGCTGCCCGGCGGCCAGCCCCATGTGCTGGATTGCGGCCCGCTCCGGATGTCCTTCCGCGAAGCCCCGCTGACCGGCACCCTCCTGGCGGCGCTCGTCCCCCCGGACCTGAGCCTGGATGTCACGCTCGTCGATGGCAGCGTCTCGCCCATCCCCATGGATGGGAAATTCGACCTTGTCGCCATCAGCCTCATCACCGGCATGGCGCTCAAGGGCTATGAATTGGCCGATCACTTCCGCGCGCGCGGCGCGACCGTCGTCCTCGGCGGCATCCATGTCTCCCTCCTCACCGAAGAGGCCCGCCCCCACGCCGACTCCATCGTGGTCGGATACGCCGAACAGACCTGGCCCCGGCTGCTGCGCGACTGGTGCGCCGGCCGCCTCCTTCCGGAGTATCGCCACGAGGGCCCCGCCGTGATCGCCGGCCTCCCCCTGCCCCGCCGGGACCTGCAGAAACCGTTTGGCTATGTGATGCCCCGCACCATCAATGCCACCCGCGGCTGCCGCCAGGCCTGCGACTTCTGCGTCGCCCCCGCCGTCCCCCTCGGCTGGAGCACCCGGCCGGTCGGCGACGTCGTCGCCGATGTCCGCTCCCTGCGCGGCGGCACCTTCGCCTTCCACGACCTCAATCTGACCGACGACGTCGACTACGCCAAGGAACTCTTCGCCGCCCTCCGTCCCCTCAAGAAGAAATGGGGCGGACTGGTCTCCACCAAGGTGGCCAAGGATCCCGAACTCCTGGACCTCATGGCCGATTCCGGCTGCAGCTATCTCCTCATCGGCTTCGAGTCCGTCAGCCCCGCCGCCCTCCGCGGCATGCACAAGGGCTTCAACGCCCCCGGCCATTACCATGAGGTCGTCTCCTCCCTCCATTCCCGCCACATCGTCGTCCAGGGCTGCTTCATCTTCGGCCTCGACGACGACACCCCCGAGGTCTTCCGCCACACCGTCGCCGCCATCGACGAACTCCGCATCGACATCCCCCGTTTCGCCCTCTACACCCCTTTCCCCAACACCCGCGCCTATCGCCGCCTCAAGGCCGAGAACCGCATCCTCCATGAAAACTGGCGCTACTACGACACCCAGCACGTCGTCATCCGCCCCAGGCTCATGTCGCCCGAGGAACTCGACCGCGGCTTCATCTGGGCCTGGCGCGAAAGCTTCAAGCTCGGCATCGCCTCCAAGCGCGTCCGCTTCCACCGGAACACCCGCATCTCCGCCGTCGGCAACCTGGCCTACCGCCTCTATGGCCACCGCCTGAAATCCGATGCCGACCGTTTTCCCCCCGCCATGCCGGCCTCTCCCGGCCGGACCTGATTCCATGCACCTCACCCTGATCCAGCCCTCGGTTGGCCGCAAGGCGGATGGCTCGCCCTATCCCGCCTCCTGGCGCATGGAGCCCCTCGGCATCGCCATGCTCTCCAGCCTCACCCCCCGCGACATTCCGCGCACCTTCTTCGATGACCGCCTCGAAGCCATCGGCTACGACACCCCCACCAATCTCGTCGCCATCACCGTCGAAACCTATACCGCCCGCCGCGCCTACCAGATCGCCGACCGGTTCCGCAAGCGCGGAATCCCCGTCGTCCTGGGCGGCTTCCACCCCACCGCGTGCCCCGACGAGGCTTCCGCCCACGCTGACGCCATCGTCGTGGGCGAGGCCGAACCGGTTTGGGCCGCCTTGCTCGCCGACGCCGCCGGCGGACGCCTCCAATCCCGCTATGCCGCCGAACGCCCCGTCTTGGCCGGACTGGCCCCCGACCGATCCATCTTCGGCTCCCGGCCCTATGGCCTGGTCTCCCTCGTCGAAACCTCCCGGGGCTGCCGTTTCCAATGCGAGTTCTGCTCCATCTCCCGATTCTACCGCCGCCGCTGCATCGACCGTCCCGTCGAGGAGGTCGTCCGCGAGGTCCGCGGCCTGCGCAAACCGATCTTCTTCGTGGATGACAACATCGGGTCCGACCCGGAGCGATTGCGCGCCCTCTGCGAGGCCTTGCTGCCGCTGAACCGTCCCTGGATCGGACAGGCCAGCCTCCATATTGCCCAAGACCCCGCGCTGCTGGGCCTCATGCGCCGCTCGGGCTGCCAAGGCGTGCTCATCGGTTTCGAATCCCTCGATCCGGCCACCCTCGCCAACATGGGCAAGTCCGTCAATCTCGAGGCCCGCGGCTATTCCCGCGCCATCCGGGCGTTCCGCGACCACGGGCTCTCCATCTACGCCACCTTCGTCTTCGGCTACGATCAGGACACGCCCGACACCTTCCGGCGCGTGTTCGATTTCGCCCTCCGGCAGAAGTTCTTCTTCACCGCCTTCAACCACCTCGTTCCCTTTCCCGGAACCCCCCTCCATGACCGCCTCGCCGCGCAGGGGCGCCTGCTTCATCCGCAGTGGTGGCTGCATCCGGCGGGATGCTTCGGCGAGGTCGTCTACCAGCCCGCCCAAATGTCCCCGCAGCAGTTGGCCGGCCTCTGCGAATCCCATCGCCGCCGCTTCTACTCGCTCCCCTCCGTCGCCCGCCGCGCCCTCGACCTGCGGGCCAACTGCCGCACTCCCCGCAAGGCGCTCGTCTTCCTGGCCCAGAATCTCCTCCATCAACGGGAAGTTGTCCGCCGCCAGGGTTTGCCCTTCGGATTTCCGGAGGATCGCCCGTGAAGTTCTCCCTCGCCACCGACGCCCACAAACCGTCTCTTCGCCGCTTGGCCCGCGAACAGACCATGCCCGGCTGGATCCGCCTCGCATTCCCGCGCGAACCGGATTGGTCCGCCGCCCAGGAAATCCTCGGCCGCTTTCACCAAACCATCGTCGCTACGGACGACTCGGATTCCGTCGTCGGCTGCGGCGTCCGCGCCATCCGCCGCGCCTTTGTCAACGGACGCGAATCCGAAATCGGCTACCTCGGCGGACTCCGCTCCCTCCCCCATGCCCGGCGCTCCACCGGCTTGGCGCGCGGCTTCCGCTTCCTCCGCCAGCTCCACGAGGCCGATCGCCGCGTCCCGGCCTATCTCACCACCATCGTCGAAGACAATTCCGGCGCCGCCGCCCTCCTGACCAGCGCCCGTGCCGGCCTCCCGGCCTATCTCGACCAGGGACTCTTTCTGTCCAGCGCCATTCCTCTCGGTCGCCGCCGCCCCGCCATCCTGCCGCCGGGCGTTGAAATCCGCGCCGGCAACGAATTCCCGCTGGACCTCATCCTCGATTTCCTCCGTACAGAGGGCCCCAAACGCCAGTTCTTTCCCTCGCTCCGCCGCGAAGACTTCGGAACACCCCTCCTGCGAGGTCTCCTTCCCGGCGATTTCCGGGTTGCCGTTCGCAGCGGCCAAATTGTCGGAGCCGCCGCTGCCTGGGATCAAGGCTCGTTCCGCCAGACGCTCGTCGCCGGCTATGCCCCCGCCCTCCGCCTCGTCCGGCCCGCGCTCAATCTCGCCCTGCGCCTCGCCGGCCGCCGCCCCCTCCCCCCTCCCGGCCAGGGCCTCCGGTTCTTCCACGTCGCCTTCCCCTGCATCCGCGACGATGACCCCTCCCTCCTCGCCGCCCTCCTCGAACGCTTCCACGCCGAACACCTGAACTCGCCCCACGATTATTTCGTCGTGGGCCTGCACGAACGCGACCCCCTGCGCGCGGCCCTCCGGCGCTTTCCGGCCCTCCATTACGCCAGCCGCCTCTATCTCGCCTGCTGGGACGACGGACGCGCTTTCTGCGTTTCCCTGGATCCCCGGCTCGTCCCCCACCTCGAAACCGCCATGCTCTGACCATGACGCTCCTCCCCTCCATCTCCGCGCAGCAACACCTCCCCGGCGAAATCCGGGAACGCATGCTGGCCCTTCACGCTCGGCATTTCTCGCAGGTCCGGCGCGAACGCTTCCTTCTCGACCTCGCGGAAAAGGATTGGGTCATCCTCCTGCGCACGCGCGACGGGACCCTCGCCGGATTCTCCACGCAAAAAATCCTCTCGCTGGCCAGCGGAGGCCGGACCGTCCGCTTCCTCTTCAGCGGCGACACCATCGTCGATCGCGCGCATTGGAACACCCCCCTGCTCGCCGGTTGCTTCGGACATCTCATGCTCCGCCTGCTGGAAGTCCACGGACCCGGCGATCTGTTCTGGTTCCTGATCTCCAAGGGCTTCCGCACCTATCGCTTCCTGCCGGTGTTCTTCAACCGCTTCTGGCCCGCGCCGGACCGTCCGACGCCTCCCGAGATGGCCGCGCTCCTCCACGAAATCGCCTTCCACAAGTTCGGCGCGGCCTATGACCGGCTCGCCGGTGTCATCCGCCCCGCCGGCGGCGACCGCCTCGCCCCGGATCTGGCCACCATCCCTCCCGCGCGCCGCCAGGATCCCCATGTGGCTTTCTTCCTGTCGCGCAATCCCGGCTTCGCGCAGGGGGACGAACTGGCGTGCCTCGCCCCCATCCGCCCCGAGAACCTCAATGCCTATGCCCGGCGCGTCATCCGCAGCACGGTTCCGGAATGGCTATGCTGAAACTCCTCGCCACCTTCGCCGGAAACGTCCTGTGGTTCCTCTCCTGCCTGCCCGGCTGGATCCGCTTCCAGTTCACCCTGCGCCACCCGCAACGCGCCCAGGAAAAAGTCCTGCGCCGCCTCCTCCGCCAAAATCGCGGCACCGCCTTCGGCCTGCGCCATGGGTTCGCCGATATCCGCACGCCGGAGGATTTCGCCGCCCGCGTCCCCTTGGCCGAATACGATGATTTCGCCGCCGACATCGCCGCCGCCCGCCTGAATGCGCCCTTTCCCCTTGCCGCCGAGATGCCCGTTCTGCTCGAACCGACCAGCGGTTCCTCCGGCGCGCCCAAGCTCATCCCGCTCACGCCTTCCTTGCAGCGCGAATTTTCTGCCGCGATCCAGCCCTGGATTGCCTGGCTATACCTCGCCCATCCCCGTCTGTTCCTCGGACGCCAATACTGGGCCGTCAGTCCCAACACCCCGCCTCCCCGCCGGAACGACGCCTCGCCGGACTCCATCCCGATCGGATTTTCCGACGATGCCGACTATCTCGGCGCCGTCGGTTGCTTCGTGTCGCGGGTACTGCTGGCCATTCCCCCGGAACTCCGCCTCGTCGCCGATCGCGAAACCTTCCTGCTCCTCACGATGTTCTTCCTGCTCCGGGATGCGAACCTGCGCCTGATCTCCGTCTGGCATCCCTCCTTCCTGACCCTCCTGCTCGATGCCATCCCCCCCCAGTGGCCCGCGCTCCTGCGCATGCTCCGCACCGGCGACCTGCCCGCTTCAGGGCTTGAACCGGAGCTGCACCTCCGCCTGGCCTCCCGCGTTTCGCCCGACCCGCGCCGGGCCGATGAACTCGAGTCGCTCGATCTGCCCGCGCGTCCCGAACACATCTCCCGCGCCTGGCCCCGCCTCGAAGTCATCAGTTGCTGGACCGGCGAGCGCTCCGAACCCTGGCTGGCCCGCCTCCGCGCCCTCTTCCCCCGCGCCACCCTCCAAGGCAAGGGCCTGCTGGCCACGGAGGGCGTCGTCTCCCTCCCCACCGGCTGCGGCCGCCTCCACCCTTGCGCCATCCGTTCGCACTTCTTCGAATTCATCGACCCGGAAACGGGCATGGCCCTGCCTGCCTGGAAACTGCAATCCGGCCGCGAATATTCCGTCGTGCTTTCCACCGGCGGCGGCCTCTGGCGCTATCGTCTCCACGACCGCGTCCGCGTCGCCGGTTTCTGCCGCGCCACCCCCTGCCTGGAATTCCTCGGCAAGGACAACCTCGTCTCCGATCTCGTCGGCGAAAAGCTTGATGAACGCCACGTCGCCGAAGCCTTGTCCGTCGCGCAATCCGCCACCCGCATCCGCCCGGCCTTTGCCATGTTGGTGCCGGATGTCCATGGCCCGGATGCCACGCCTGGCTATGCCCTGATCCTCGACATGCCCGAGGATGCATCGTCCGTCGAATCTTCCCGGATTCTCGCCAGGACCGTGGAACAGGAGCTGCTCCGGAACTACCACTATGCCCACGTCCGCAACCTCGGCCAGCTCGCTCCCCTGCAACCGCGTCTCGTCCCCGGTGCCGCCGCCCTCTGCCGCGCCACGCGGGAGGCGGAAGGAACCCGCATCGGCACCGTCAAATTCCCCGCCCTCGCCGTCATCCATGCCGATGCGGCTGTTTTTCCTTCTGCGGCCCCCCCTCCCTGAGTCGACCTCCGCCCCCTCCCTTCATCCTCCCGCCGGCGCCTGGATTTCCGCCAGCACCTCGCGCAACCGCCCCGCGCCGCCTCCAAACCGGTCCAGGATCCCCGCCACGGCCGCCAGTTTCTCCGCCGCCTGCGCCCGCGCCTCCCGGGGACCGAACAGGGAATAGGCGGTGGCCCTTCCGGCCTCCTTGTACTCGCTGTCCTCCTCCGGCCCGTCGGCGATGTCGTCCAGGATCTGGTAGGCCTGCCCCAGCTTCACCCCCGCCTCGCGCAACGCCGCGGCCTCGGCCTCCCCCGCGCCGCACAGCAACGCGCCGCCCGCCAGCGCCGCCACGAACAGCGACCCGCTCTTCAGCGCATAGCACTCCATCAACGCGGCCTCGGAAACCGGCGCCTGGCCCATCGCCAGGTCCAGCTCCTGCCCGCGCGCCAGCCCCTCGCCCATCTCCCCCAGCAGCCGGAGCGCGCGGATCCGGCATTCCTCCGTTGCCAACGGATTGTCCGCGACGCCATGGTAGGCCAGATTGACCAAAAACGCCGGCAGCATGTCCACCGCCCAGTCCGGAAAGACGAGATGGACGCACGCCTTGCCCCGGCGCGTCAGGGCGTTGTCCATCGAGGGCAGGTCGTCCAGTACCAGCGAGGCCGCATGCATCATTTCCAGCGCCGCCGCCAGCGGCAGGGCGCGCGCCTCCGCATCCGCGCGGAAGATGGAGCCGGCGGCCACCGCCATCAGGCCCCGCCAGCGGTGCCCGCCGCCCTGCACCGCATAGCGCGCCGCGCGGACCACCTCCGTCTGAGCCCGCGACGCAAACGCCTCCTCCAGCGCCTGCTCGATCCGCGCCCGCATCTTCACGCTCCACTTTCCCTTCTGCTCTGCGCTGCTCTCCATGCCCATCAGTTTATGGCCCGGCGCCGGCCCCGTCAATGCCTGTCACCGGCCCGGCTTTTCCACGGCGTGGAAAAATGTTTTCCACACCGTGGAAAATCTTGTTCCCCACCGCCCCTCGGCCTAGACTGCCCGCATCGTGAGGCACCCGCTCATGCCCGTCCATAAAGGAGAACCATGAAAGCGTTAGTGGTCTATGAATCGTTGTGGGGCAACACGGCCGCCGTCGCGCGCGCCATCGCGGAGGGCATCGGACCGGAGGCGCAGGCGATGTCCACCGCCGAAGCCGCTCCCCAGGCCCTCTCGGGCGTGGATCTGGTCGTGGCGGGATCGCCCCTCTTCGCCTTCCGCCTCCCCACCGGCGAAATCCGGGAAACCATCCGCCGGAAAGCCGCTTCGTTCTCCAAACCGCCGGACCTGGGGCACCCCCCCCTGCGCACGTGGCTCGAAACCCTGCCTCCCGGAAAAGGCCGCGCCGCCGCCTTCGAGACGCGCATCTGGTGGTCGCCCGGCGGCGCCACCGGCGCCATTCTGAAAGGCCTGAAGAAGGCGGGCTATGCCCCCCTCGCGTGGGGTCGTCGTTTCCGCGTCACGGGCATGACCGGCCCCCTCAAGCCCGGCGAACTTGAACGCGCCCGCGAGTGGGGCGTCCACCTCGCCCGCCAGATGCGATAGCACCCCCCCCAACAAAAACGGATCGGGCCTCGGCCCGATCCGCTTCATTCGCCAGGCGCCCGCCTTCGTCAGAAGGTCATCCGCCAGCCGATGGAGGCCCCGGCCACTTCGGCCTGGGTGCCCGCCCCCTGCGAATTCAAGCCGATGGGCGCGGTGACCGCCTTCAGGACAATGGGCGATTCCTCGGCCATCTTCGCCGCATGGGCGATGACGGCTTCCTTCTCCGCCTCCGTGTAGCGATCCACGTCGGAACGCAGCGCGACCAGGCCGTACACAACGACCACGGCCGCCATCAGGCCCACCGTGATCGCGGCATCCGTCGAGTCGTCGCCGATTTCCGCCCGGGCCGGCGTCGCCGGCATCGTGGCCCACACCAGCGCGGCAATCAGCATCGCCGCCGTCCCGTTCCATCCGGTCCTCTTCATGTCCTGCCTCCGTTCCTGCCGCTAGAATGCCCCGAAGAAGATGCTGGTGAACGTGGTGACGGGCGAGGTCTCCCGCATGTCGTCCAGCGCGGCCCGCGCCTCGCGCATCAGCGATTGGATCTCGAGGTAGAGCTCCTCGTCGCCCACCAGCTTGCCGATCGTGCCCTCCCCCTTCTCGATGGATTCCGTCATCTTGCGGAACGAGGCCAGCGTGGCCGCCAGATCCTCGTAGGCCTGGCCGTCCTCGCTCAGCAACCGGCCCAACATACCCTCGCCCTTGTTCAGGCGCTCGCTGATGTCCTTCAGGTTCGCGGCGACGGCCTGCGCATCCGCGTACAGCTGACCGTCGTTCATCAGCTTGCCCAGCGTCCCTTCGCCCTTGGCCAGCTGGTCGCTGACCTGGCGCAGGTTCGCCGCGATCTGCTGCACGTCCCCGTAGACCGCGTCGTCGTTGATCAGCTTGCCCAGCGTCCCCTCGCCCTCGCCCAGGCGCGTGGCGATCTTGCGCACCTGGACCATCGTGGCCTTGAAATCCTCCAGGATGCCGTCGTTGAGGGCCCTGCGGATGTCCTCCACCGTCCGCGTGGCGGCGTCGATCAGGTCGGTCGAGGGGCTTCCCTTCAGCAACTTCGGCGCGGGCCGCATCGGATCGGCCTCGTAGGTGCCCTCGTGGATGTTCAGGTAGCGCCCGCCCAGCACCGAGGTCGGCATCACCTCGATCCGGTAGTCCTCCCGCAGGTGCACCGGCGTCGTCAGCAGGGCCAGCACGTGCACCCCGTCCGGCTCCAGCCGGATTTGCTTGACCTTGCCGACGGTGACGCCCCGCGCGCTGACGGCGTCGCCCACGCGCAGGCCCATGGCGTTGTCGAACAGGATCTCCACCGGCCGCTCCGTGCGGAACAGCGAATCCTGGCTCAGCACCACCGTCAGCATGAACAGCGCCCCGATGACGGCGAAGCTGAACAGCCCCACCACGCTCTCGACGAAAATCTGCTTCTTGAACTTCATTTTCCAAACGCCTTCCGGACGTCGCGCATGTCCGCGATGCCTTGTGCCTGCAGGAAGTCTCTCACGACCGGATGTTCCGATGCAACGAATTCCTCCGGCGGGGCGCACACCGCGAACCGCCCCTCGTGGAGCATCGCCACCCGCGTGCCGATGTAGAGCGCGCTGTACAGGTCGTGGGTCACCACCACGCTCGTCACGCCCAACCGCCGCCGCAGGTCGTCGATCAGCAGGTCGATCTGCCGCGAAATCACCGGATCGAGCCCGGAGGTGGGCTCGTCGTACAGGATGATCTCCGGCTGCGTCACGATGGCCCGCGCCAGCCCCACGCGCTTGCGCATCCCCCCCGAAATGTTGTCGGGCATCTTCTCCCCCACCCCCTCCAGCCCCACCATCGCCAGCTTCTCCGCCGCCCGCGCCCGGATCTCCTCCTCGGACAGGTCCGTCTTCTGCCGCAGCGGCAGGCAGACGTTGTCCTCCACGTTCAGCCACTGCAGCAGCGCCGCGCTCTGGAACAGCACCCCGAACCGCCCCAGGATCCGCTCGAGCCCCTTCCCGCCCGCCTCGCTCACGCAGTCGTCCCCCACCCACACCCGCCCCGCCTCCGGCGTCAGCAGCCGGATCATGTGCCGGATGCTCACGCTCTTGCCCGCCCCCGACCGGCCCACGATCACGAACGTCTCGCCCCGCTCGATCTCGTAGCTGATGTCGTCCAGCACCGTCTTGGCCCCGAACCGCTTGGTCACGTTCTCGAAGCGGATCATTGGTAGAACATCCTCGTCACGAAGTAGCCCACCACCAGGATCAGCAGGAACGAAACGATCACCGTCCGCCGCGTGGCCCGCCCCACCCCCACCGCCCCCTCCGTCGCCGTGAACCCCTGGTAGCACGCCACCGTCACGATGACCAGCCCGAACAGAAACGCCTTGAACAGCCCCACGTAGAGGTCCTTGTTCTCCGCGTACCGGAACGCGTTGTCGAAATACGCCTCCCACGAAATGCCCAGCTGCGTCGCCCCCACCACCGCCCCCCCGAGGATGCCGAGCAGGTTCGTGTACACCGTCAGCAGCGGCATCATCGCCGCCAGCGCCACCAGCCGCGGCATCATCAGGTAGCGCAGCGGATCGATGCTCATCACGTCCAGCGCCGCGATCTCCTCCGCCACCGTCATCGTCCCCATCTGCGCCGCGATGGCCGACCCCACGCTCGCCGCGATCACCAGCCCCGTCATGAACGGCCCCATCTCCCGCAACATCGAGATGCACACCAGCGTGCCGATGTTGTTCTCCTGCCCGTACCGCCGCAGCTCGAGCCCCACCTGCAGCGCCAGGATCATCCCCGTGAACAGCGCCACCACGCTCACCACCCCCAGGCTCTTGATCCCCACCAGGTACAGCTGCCTCATCACGTCGTCGCGGTTCTTCCGCGAAAACAGGTGCGGCGCCTGCGCCGCCGCCCCCAGCAGCATCAGCAGCGCCTGCCCCGTCCCCTGGCAGGCCATGATGATGCCCCGCCCCGCCGCCGCGAACACGGTCGGCGGCGGATCGAAGATCTGGGGTTCTCTCGTGATCATGGCGCAACCTCGCCCTTCCCGTCCGCCGCCGTCGCCGGCGGCGCCAGCCGGACCCGGCCCAGCCACAGGAAGCGCACTTGTCGATTTGTAGCCGTTCGGTCGTAGGCCATCAAGCCTTTCAGCACCGACCACCGCCGTCCCTCATCCCCCTCCGCCCGCTCGTGCCGCCAGACCGGGAACAGCGAAAACGCCCGCGCGCCGCCTTCCCGCCGCGTATCGCGGTACAGCCCCCACAGGACGTCGAGATCGCGGTCCGCCCCCCGGACGCGGCAGTCCAGCACCGTCCACAGCGGCGCCCAGCTCCGCTCCACCGGCGGCGGATGCCCGACGGGCCACAGATCCAACAGGCGCAGGCGGTAGCTCCCTTCGTCCCGGTCGTAGAGGCGCGAATAAAGCGGCCACACCTTCGTGCGGTTCGCCACCACGCGCGGCGCCTCCGCCGGTCCTTCCGCGGTTGGCGCCCCTTCCGCCCCCCGCCGGCCCGCGGCGGCGGGATTCTCCGCCTTCGTCACATTGTGGTAGAAGGGAACCACGCTCCAGCGGTTCAGCTTCCGGAAGCCCCATTCGTTCTGCTCGTGGATCACCAGCGGCCAGATCCAGAACCGCCGCTCCAGCGCCCCGTCCTTGCGCCGGCCGTACAGCGGCCAGAAGTACAACTTCTCGCGCACCCCCGTCTCGCGCTGGTAGAACGGCCACGGACAGAACGTCCGCGACAGCTGGTCGCCGCGGATGAACTGGAACACCGGCGGCAGGAACATCCAGCCCTTCTGGCTGTCCAGGTCGACCCTCCCGCACAGGGGGAACAGCACCCATGCCGTCCCCTCCGCCTTCGGATTCACATAGCGAGCGTGCGTCCAGACCGGCCACAGCACCGAATGCTTCTCGAACTGCCGCGCGTTCTTCGACCAGGCATAGAACGGAAAGACGCGGAAGCGCTCCCGGTGGCCGTCGGGCGTCGTCGTGCGCGAAACGACCGGCCACAGCACGTCCGTCGTCCGCACGTCGTTCACCTCGCTCTGCGCCCACAGCGGCCACAACGCGAACCGGATGCGGTCCTTCCACAGGAAATTCCGGATCTCCCCGCCCAGCGGAAACAGCGCCGCATAGCCCGTCCCCCCCGCGTCGCGCCCGTGGAACCACACCGGCAGCAGCCAGAAGCGGTAGGCGGACGCCGCGTCCGTCCGGTCCGGATCAAGGAACCACGAAACCAGCACGCGCCAGGATTTCTCCTTCCCGAACGTCTTGCCCGACGCCACCGGCCAGGCGAAATCCCACGCCGTCCGCTCGTTCGCCGGATCCGCCGCGCGCGCCCACAGCGGCCTCGGGAAGGCCCGCAGGCTCTGGCCCCCGGGGCCTTCGGCCTTCTCCCAGAACGGACCCGCCGCCCGGAAACGGTCGTTGCCGTCGCCATCCTCCATCCACGACGCCAGCGGCCCCCAGTCCGCTTCCACCACCCACGGCGAAGGCGCCCCCTGCGCCCCCTGCGCCAGCCAACCCGCCGCCAGCAGCACCGCAGCCGTTTTTTCCACGCAATGGAAAAACTTTCCCCCGTTTTTCCACACGATGGAAAAACTTTTTCCCGTTTTTCCACGCAATGGAAAAAGGGTTCCGCCCGCTGTCCGCCGGACGTGGCCGCCGGCAAAATCCGAAAGGAACCCGCTTCTCATCTCGCCCAACCCCGCCCCGCTCACAGCAGCAGCCGGCCGCACCCCGGCGTCCCAACGAACTTCCCGTTGCGCACCATGACCTCGCCCCGCACCGTCACCACTTCCGGCGCCCCCGCCACCTCGAACCCTTCGTACGGATTGTAGTCCGTGTCCAGGCTCTGCGTCCTCGCCGAAATCGTCCGCCTCGCCGCCGGGTCCCACACCACCACGTCCGCGTCGAATCCTTCCGCGATCGTCCCCTTCCGCCCCCACAGCCCGAAGATCTTCGCCGGATTCTCCGCCGCCACCGCCACCAGCCGCTCCAGCGGAATCCTCCCGCCCGCCACCCCCGCCGTGTACGCCAGCGCCATGCGCTCCTCCACCCCCGCGATCCCGTTCGGGATCTTCGTGAAATCGCCCCGCCCCAGCTCCTTCTGCCCCTTGAAATCGAACGGGCAATGGTCCGTCCCCAGCGTGTCGATCCGCCCGTCCGCCAGCCCCGCCCACAGCGCCTCCTGGTCGCTCTTCTCCCGCAGCGGCGGCGACAAAATCCACTTCGCCCCCTCGAAATTTCCCCGCTCCGCATACGACTTGTCCAGCGTCAGGTACTGGATCATCGTCTCGATGTAGAGGTGCTCCAGCTTGCCGCGGAACCGGTCCGCCATCGAAAGCGCCTCCGCGCAGCTCAGGTGCACCACGTACGCCTTCGCCCCCGCCGCCGCCGCGAAGGTCAGGAACTTGCACACCCCCTCCGCCTCCACCATCGGCGGCCGGCTCGGCTCGTGCCACTCGGGCCCCGTCTTCCCCGCCGCCAGCAGCTTCTTCTGCAACGCCGGGATCAGCTCCGCGTTCTCGCAGTGCGCCATCACCACCAGGCCGTTCGCCGCCGCAAACTCCAGCACCCGGAACAGGTCCTCGTCCCCGATCGCCAGCGCCGGCTTGTACGCCAGGTAGATCTTCAGCGACTTCAGCCCCTTCGCCACCAGCCGCTCCAGCTGTTTCTGCAGCCCGGCGTCGTACCGCCGCACCATCAGGTGGAACCCGTAGTCGCACGACGCCTGCCCCGCCGCCTGCGCCTCCCACGCCGCCCACGCCTCGTCGAAATCCTTCTCCCGCCCCGCCCCCGCGAAATCCATGATGCACGTCGTCCCCCCCAGCAGCGCCGCCCGCGTGCAGTTCGCGAAATTCGATTTCGCCGTCACCGTCGTCAGCGGCAGGTAGGCATGCACGTGCGGATCGATGAACCCCGGCAGCACCAGTTTCCCCGCCGCCTCCACCACCTCCACCCCCGGCGGCGGCGCGATCCCCTTCTCCACCTTCGCGATCTTCCCCCCCTCGCACCACACGTCCGCCCGGCAACGCCCCGCCCCTGTCACCACCTCGCCACCGCGGATCAGCAAGCCCATGGAAATCCCCTATTTCTTCAGGACCTTCATGATCCGGTTCTTCGCGTCCACCTTCACCACCGTCGCCTTGAATTTCTTCGCCTCGGCGTCCTCCATCGGCGCGTAGGCGATCACGATGATCACATCGCCCTTGTACGCCAGCCGCGCCGCCGGCCCGTTCAGCATCATCTGCCCCGTGCCCCGCTTCCCGAGGATCGCATACGTGATGAACCGCTCGCCGTTGTTCAGGTTCAGGACCTGGACCTGTTCGCCCGGAAGAATGTCCGCCGCCTCCAGCAGGACCGGATCGATGGCGATGCTCCCCTCGTAGTCGAGTTCGAGCCCCGTCACCGTCGCGCGGTGGATTTTCGATTTCAGCATGATCCGTTGCATCTTCAGGTCCTTTCCGATGGAAAACCGTACTCTATCGCGATTCCCCCCGCCACTTCAAGAACCGAGAATCCCGCCCGTCACGCCAGCGGCTTGCCCTCGGCATCGAACCGCGGCGCGGCCACCACCGCCGGGTGCAGGTAGATCGGTTGCAGCTCCTCGCTCGCCCCCCCCGCGAAAAACAGCCGCCCCACCCATTCCGCCTTGGGAACGCGCCCCGCCTCCACCCAATGCGCCGCCGGCCATTCCGCGTCGCGCGCCTCCGCCGGCAGCAGCATCCAATCCCCGACCGGTTTCGCGCCGATGCCCTCCCCCCGCTCGAACAGCCCCGCCCAGATCGTTCCCCGCCGCGCATCGCCCGCCACCACCACCTGCGCCACCTCCGGCTTCTCCGCGAAGATCTCCGCCGCCAGCGCCGCCCCGCTCGATACCGACCACACCGGCTTGCCTTCCGGCAGCGCCCAGCCCCTCGCCGCCGTCATGCTCACCCGCAGTCCCGTGTACGACCCCGGCCCCCGACCCGCCGCGAACGCGCCCAGATCGGCAAACGTCCACCCGGCGCCTTTCAAAATCGCTTCCGCCGCATCGAACAGCCCTTGGCTGCGGCGCTGGCCGGCATCCACCGGCAGGGACGCCGCCACTGCGCCATCCTCCAGCAGCGCCAAACTCGCCGCCTCCGTCGAAAATTCCAACGCCAGCACTTTCATTGCCGCCAAAATGCCAGTTTTCCACGGCATGGAAAACCCTTTTCCACGGCATGGAAAAATTTCCTCGGTTCTGGATTGAATCCCGCGCCGCCCTTCCTCATTAATCTCCCCATGCCTTCCGCCCCCCCAGCCCCCGAGGAAAACCTCGTCGTCCTCCACGACGAGGCCGCGCGGCGCTGGCTCCGCTTCCAGGATCCCGTCGAAGTGGTTTCCGCCCGCCGCCTCGAAGAGGTCCTGCCCCGCCTCCGCGACATCGAACGGTCCGTCGAACAACGCCGCCTCCATGCCGCCGGATGGATTTCCTACGAGGCCGCCCCGGCCTTCGATCCTTCGCTCCCCGCCCGCCCGCCCGGCGCCTTGCCCCTCCTCTGGTTCGGCCTGTTCCCCGAGCCCCAACCCGTCGATCTGCCTTCTGCAACCGCCGCCCTCCCGGACGGCTGGCGGCCGGATCTCTCCGCCGCCGCCTACGAAGCCGCCTTCGACCGCATCAAGCACCACATCCGCGAAGGCGACACCTACCAGGTCAATTTCACCCACCGCCTCCATCTCGACGGCTTCGACCCGGATCCCTGGCAGGCGTTCCTCTCGCTGGCCGGCGCCCGGCGCTCCCCCTTCGGCGCCTACCTCTCCGCCGGCCCCTGGCGGATCTGCAGCGCCTCGCCGGAACTTTTCTTCCGCCTCGACGGTCCGCATCTCGAGTCCCGCCCCATGAAAGGCACCGCCCCGCGCGGCCGTTCCGCCGCCGAAGACCGCGCCCGCGCCGACGCCCTCCTCGCCTGCGGAAAGAACCGGGCCGAAAACCTCATGATCGTCGACATGGTCCGCAACGACATGGGCCGCATCGCCCGCCCCGGCACCGTGCAGGCCCCCCGCCTGTGCGAACTGGAGAAATATCCGACCCTCTGGCAGCTGACCTCCACCGTCGCCGCGGAAACCGATGCCTCCCTCGCCGACATCTTTTCCGCGATGTTCCCGCCCGCCTCCATCACCGGCGCGCCCAAGAAGCGCACCATGGAGATCATCGCGGAACTGGAGACGTCGCTGCGGCAGGTCTACACCGGCGCCATCGGGTTCCTCTCCCCCGGCCGCCGCGCGCAGTTCAACGTCGCCATCCGCACCCTCCTCCTCGACACCCGGACCCGCCGCGCCGAATACGGCACCGGCGGCGGCATCGTCTGGGATTCCGACCGCGACGCCGAGCAGGCCGAATGCCGCACCAAGGCCCGCATCCTGTCTGCGCCGCCCCCCCCGCCTTTTTCGCTCCTGGAAACCATGCTCTGGACCCCGGAGGACGGCATCCGCCTCCTGGAACTCCATCTCGCCCGCCTGCGGGATTCCGCAGCCTACTTCGATTATCCTTGCGACGAACCCCGCCTCCGGCAGCAGCTCGCGGATCTGGCTCGCTCGATCCCTCCGCAGCCGCACCGACTCCGCCTCCTGCTGGCCGCCGACGGCCATGTCGAGCTCCAATCCTCTCCCTTCGCGCCCTCCGCCGCCCCTTTCTTCCGCGTCGCCCTCGCCCGCCGGCCCGTCGACCGCGCCAATGTCTTCCTCTACCACAAGACCACGAACCGGCGCGCTTACGAAGAAGCCAAGGCGGATTTCCCGGACCACGACGACGTGATCCTCTACAACGAAGACGGCGAGGCCACCGAATCCGCCATCGCCAACCTGGCCGTCGAAATCGACGGTGTTCTGTGCACCCCGCCGGTCGAATGCGGGCTCCTGCCCGGCACGGCCCGCGCCGAACTCCTCGCCCGCGGCGTCCTCCGCGAGCGGCGCATCCCCCTCGATCTCCTGCGCGCCAGCCCGCGCGTCTTCCTTCTCAACTCCGTCCGCGGCCTGTTCCCGGCCGTCCTCGATTGGCCCGGCTGATCTTCCTCGCCACGCGGCTCATCCCCCCCCGGACAGTCCAAATGCCAAGTCCCGCATATTATAATATGCGGGACACCAAAAACATGGATTCATTGACATTTCTTTGTTTTTAAACGCATTTTCTCAGTCCCGGATATTATAATATGTGAGACGGCCGGAAACCGGCTTTGCGCGTTCTCATTCCAATGCCGCGCGCCTAGCCACCGGCTTCTGCTCAAAGCTCCGCGAGGCGTGGGCCGACGCGCCAGGCCGACGGCTTCGAGCCGCACCTTACCCCCCCCCCCCAGTCCTTCCGGCCGGATGCGCTTGTCGCGGGCCACCTCCAAGGATTATCCTGTCTTCATCGACCCGTGAAAAATTCAAGCAACAACCGAAAACCTTCGCCTTTCCGGAAACTCCGGCGAGCCGGAAGTCCGTATCCCAACCCTGCCGCCCGCCCACCGACGCTGGATATGTCGCCTGTCATCGGTTTCAAGGTGGCCGGCCGAGCCCCGCCGCCGCCTGATCACGTGCCGATGCCGCCGCCCGCCGGGGATCCCAGCCGCTCCCTGGATGTTCAAATGGCCGCCGCCCGGTTGGAAGAAGTGGTTTTGGCACTGGTCTCCATCCCGTTGATCGTGTTGGCCGGCGCGTTTTTCCTGTTCGGACAGCACATCGCGGCCTTTCTCTTTGCCGCGCTGATCGCGCTGGTCATCCTGGCCACCTATTATGCGCGGCGGCCGCGCATCACCCATCGCCCGGCCCGCGTTCTCCGCGCCGTTTTCTATACGTCCTTCACCTATCCCGGCGACAAGCGCGCACCGCGGCTCAGCTTGCGGCTGTCCGTGATCGTCGTCGTCTCCATCCTGTTGGGCTTGTTCGCCCGCAGGTGGTGATTTTCCGCCCCGCCGCGGCCGGACGGGCGCGCGCCGAGAATTTTCCGCCACGCGGCCAGCTTCTGCGCAAAGGTGCGCGCGGCGTGGGCCGGGCTGGTCGAGGGCAGGCGCACGAGTTCGAGGGCGGCGTGCCGCGCGCCGCATTTCTTCGCCACGTGGCGCCGGAACAGCGCCTCCGCCGGCGCGCCGTTGAAGACAATCCGCTCCACCTCCGGATGCCGCGCCAGGAGTTCGGGAATCGCGTTGGGTTCCAGGCGCCGCGGATGGATCGCGGAATCGAGGCTGCCCGGCCGGTGCGCCGCGCGCAGCACGTCCCACAGCATCACGCCGCGCGAGGCCAGCTTGCGGAGGCGCGCCGCGTACGGCAGCTCCCGCCCCGCGCCGAACAGCTCGCCCATGATGGGCCAGAAGGCATTGCGGGGATGCGCGTAGTACTGTCCCCGCCGGAGCGATTCCTCGCTCGGCAACGTACCCAGGATCAGCACCCGCGCACGCTTCGGCTCGACAGGCGGGAAGCCCTTCGCCCAGCCGCGCGACCTGTCGCCCGCCGGCTTCATTTCTCCGTCTGGAGAGGCTCGAAGCGGAGGGCGACCGAGTTGATGCAGTAGCGCAGGCCGGTGGGGCGCGGCCCGTCCTAGAACACATGCCCCAGGTGCGCGTCGCATCTCGCGCAAAGCACCTCGGTGCGGACCATGCCGAGGCTGCGGTCCTCGCGCAAAATGAGGCTTTCCTGCGAAAGGGGCCGGAAGTAGCTCGGCCATCCCGTCCCCGACTCGAACTTGTGCTCCGACGAAAACAGTTTCGCGCCGCAGCATACGCAGGAATAGGTGCCGGCTTCGTGGTTGTCCCAGAATGCCCCGGAACAGGCCCGCTCGGTCCCCTGCTGGCGCGTGACCCGGTATTGCTCCGGCGTCAGCTGCGCCCGCCATTCGGCGTCGGTCTTGACAATCTTCTCCGGCATGGACACCTCCTCCTTCTCCGGCGCCCGGGCCGGCGCGGAGCCGGCGACCGCCGCGCCCGCGGCCAGCGCGAAGCCCAGGACTCCCGCCCGCCAGATTCCGTTGCTTTTCGTTTCCATGTTCCCATTCTACACCATCCCGGCCTCCGGCGAAAGCTTTGGCGCTTGCACCCCCCCGCCCCGCGTGGCAAATTGGCGCCATGAACAGCGCATGGATGGACATCTTCCGGCACGTCCCCTTCCCCGGACTGGGCGGACTGCTCGAGATCCTCGTCCTCTCCGTCCTTTTCTACTACACCATCCTCTTCTTCCGCGGCACGCGCGGCGCGCAGGTGCTGCTGGGCTTCGTCACCGCCATCGTGGCCATGCTGGTCCTGACGCGGATGTTCAACCTCGACACCCTGAACTGGCTCCTCCAGCAGATTTCCGTCTACCTCGTCGTCGCCGTCGTCGTCATCTTCCAGCCCGAGATCCGCCGCGCCCTTGCCGAGCTGGGCAAGCAGCACGTCTTCTCCACCCAGCGCGAACGCGGAATGCTCGACGAGATCGTGAAGGCCGTCTCGCTCCTCGCCGAAGGCAAGATCGGCGCCCTCATCGCCCTCGAGCGCGAAATCGGCACCCTCGCCGTCCAGGAAACCGGCACCCGACTCGATTCGCTCGTCTCCGCCGACCTGCTCGTCACCCTCTTCTACCCCCGCACCGCCCTCCACGACGGCGGCGTCATCATCGAAGGCGACCGCGTCCGCGCCGCCGGCTGCGTCTTTCCGCTCTCTTCGCGGGACATCGGAAAGACCGGCACCCGCCACCGGGCCGCCGTCGGTCTCTCCGAGGAAAGCGATGCGGTCGTCATCGTGGTCTCTGAGGAAACCGGCGCGATCTCCCTCGCCTACAAGGGCCGCCTTATCCGGGGACTGGACGAGGAACGCCTGCGCCGCATCCTCTCTTCCGTGCTGGTGCGCGCCACCAAGACCCAGAGCCGCTGGCAGCGCCTCCGGCAGAATCTCGACCTCTCCGCCGAAGGACTCGCCCGCACCGAAGAACTGATGGAGCGCGAATTTGAAGAACCTCCGAAAAACCCTTGAGTTCCTCGGCACCCGCAACGGCATCCGCCTGGTTTCCGTCGCCGCCGCCGTCATCGTCTGGTACGCCATCCGCGCCGCCACCAGCAACTCCACCCTTGTCACCGACATCCCCCTGACCATCCAGCCGCCGGCCGGCTGGAGCGTCGTGGACTGCTCCGCCCCGGCCATCGACGTCGCCTTCCTCGGCACGCGCGACGACTTGCGCTACCTCAACCGCGAACTGATCAAGGCCACCGTGGACGCCCGCGACCACGCCAACAACCAGCCCTTCTCCGTCAAGCTCGGCCCCGCCAACATCAATGCCTTCGGGAACGCCCGCATCGACTTCATCCGCCCGGCCTCCATCGCCCTGCGCCTCGACCGCGAAATCACCAAGCAGGTCCCGGTCAAGGCCGAGACCCAGAACCTCCTCCCCGACGGCTACGAAATCGAAAAAACCGTCGTCACGCCCGCCACCGTCGAGCTCTCCGGCCCCGCCCAGATCCTCGATGGCATCGAATTCGTCCGCACCGAGCCCGTGGACCTCGACGGCCGCATCCGTTCCATCAACAAGCGCCGCCTGCCGATCGTGGCGGGCGACGAGCTCGCCGGCGTGAAGATGGATCCGCCCGCCGTGACCCTCGACCTGCTGATCGTCGAGCGTTCCGTCAGCACCCTCTTCCCCGACCTGCCCGTCCTGCCCATGCTGGCGCCGGGACGCTCCATCCGCGTCGATCTCGATCCCGACGTCGCCACCCTCACCGTCAAGGGCCGCCCCGAGCTGATGAAGACCCTCGTCGCCGAGGATCTGCGCCTTTTCGTGGACATCACGCGCATTTCCGGTTCCGAGCCTGTCCGGCTTCCCATCCGCGCCGTCCTGCCCAGCGGCGTCACCCTCGTGCGCACCGAGCCCTCCGCCATCGATGCACGCCTGAAGGAATGACGATGCGCCTCCTGTTCTTCGCCAGCCTCCTGGCCCTGTCCCTCCTCCCCGCCGCCGCCGACGGAGCCGATTGGCGCACGATGTCCCTCCCCCCCGAGGCCGAACGGCTCAATCGCACCGCCGAAAACGCGGCCAGCGCCGCCACCGCCTCGCAGCTCTACGCCCAATCCATCCGCCTCTGCCCCTCCAACGGCCCCGCCCTCTACGGCCTCGGACGCGCCCTCCTCGAACAGGACCGCGCCGCCAACAGCCTCAAGGTCTTCCGCCGCCTCGACGCCCTCTTCCCCGACGATCCCGCCATCCTCGAAGCCCTCGCCACCGCCCTCGCCCGCCTCCCCGAACCCCGGCGCAACGACATCGCCGAGGGCCTCGCCTTCGCCGAACGCTCCGCGCAGCTCAACCCCGGCGCCCCCGAAGCCTGGTACGTCCTGTCCGTCCTCCGCCATCTCGATGGCGACTATGCCGCCGCCGCCGAAGCCGCGCGCCGCACCATCGAACTCGACGCCCGGAATCCCTCCGACCCCGAGACCACCGCCCTTTACCAACAACAGGAGACCGCATGCACCGACGCCTTGTCCGTTTTCTCGCCCCTGGACTGATCCTCGCCTTTTCCGCCGCCGCCCCCGCGCAGGACGCCGCGACCAACGCCCCCCCCGTCATCTATCCCGTCGGGTCCGAGCCCCAGCCCGAACCCTCCCCCGTGCGATGGGATGGCGCCACCGCCATCCTCGGCTCCGTCCAGCTCGATTCCGCCACCAAGACCGTCAGCGCCACCGGCTGGGTCAACCAGACCGAAGGCGCCATCGAGGTCCTCGCCTGCGGCATCCAGGGCAAGGTCCACGAGTCCGTCTTTGTCCTTTCCCTCAACCCCCTCGACCTGCAGGCCGCCCTCCTCCTCGCCGGACTCAAAGGCGGCGAACCCATGCCCGAACTCGGCAAGGGCCCGCCCCAGGGCGCCCCCCTCGACATCCTCGTCGAATGGAAATCCGGCGGCGAAACCCGGACCGCCCGCGCCGAATCGTTCGTCTGGAACATCGAGGGAAAAACCGTCCTGCCCGAAACCCCGTGGACCTTCACCGGATCCATCGTCAAGGACGGCCAGTTCAAGGCCCTCGCCGAGGAATCCCTCGTCGTCACCTACTGGGATCCCTACGCCATCGTCAACCTCCCCCTCCCCTGCGGCGCCAACGACGAAATCCTCGTGGTCAACACCAACACCATCCCGCCCTACCACACCCCCGTCACCCTCCGCTTCGTCCCCCGCTAGCGGACTTGGATTTTGCGCACGGAAAGGCGCCCGATGGGCTTGGATCCGATGTAGTACCGCTCGAAGTCCGTCTGCTCGTCTTCGGGCGGAACGAAGGGCTCGACGGGCGCGAACCGCGCATCGCCCGCGAAGATCCCCGACAATTGATCGAAATACGGCAGGTGGTCCGTGGCCACGTGCGCGATGCCGCCGGGCGCGAGCGTCCGGCATAGCGCGTCGAGGAAGAGCGGATTGAACAGCCGGTGCGACTCGTGCCGAGCCTTGGGCCACGGATCGGGGAAGAAGATGTAATACGCATCCACCGAGGCCGGCGGCAGGAGGTGGGCCACCGCATAGTAGGCCTCCACCCGCATCAGTCGGATGTTCCCCAGGTCCAGCCGCCGCGCGCGGTTGTCCACCTTGCGGATCCGCCGCAGCATGCGGTCGATGCCCAGAAAGTTCGTCTCCGGATTCTTCGCCGCATGGGCCAGCAGGAAGCGCCCCTTGCCGCAGCCCAGATCGATCTCCAGCCGCCGTTCCGGATGCGCGAACCAGTCCTTCACCGGCAGCGGCCCGAGCCACTCCGCCTCCGTCCCCGGCTCCCTCCGCAGGCTGTCCGCGATCATCGCCGGCTCTCAGCCATAGGTCATCGCGACGGGATTCCGCAGCGTGCCGATGCCGTCGACCTCGCATTCGACCACGTCGCCGTCGTGCAGCACCACCGGCGGCTTGCGGGCCGATCCGATGCCCCCGGGCGTGCCCGTCGAGACCACGTCGCCCGGCTCCAGCGTCATCGTGCGGCTCAGGTCCGCCAGCACCATGTCGATGCGGAAGATCATTTTCGAGGTCTTCGAGTCCTGCAGGATCTCCCCGTTCACGCGCTGGCGGATGCCGAGCGCATGAGGCCGCTTGATTTCATCGCGCGTGACGAGCCAGGGGCCCAGCGGCGCGAAACTGTCCGCGCCTTTCCCGAAGAACCACTGCCCGCGCGCCTTCTGCAGGTCGCGGTTGGTCACGTCGTTCATCACGGTGTAGCCGGCCACGTAGGAGAGGGCCTCGCCTTCGTGGATGTCGCGCGCGCGCTTCCCGATCACCAGCGCCAGCTCGGCCTCGCCGTCCACCCGCTCCATCCCCGGCTTCAGCCGGATCGGATCGCCCGCGCCGCACAGCGCGCCGGGACTCTTGGAAAAATAGACCGGGAACTCCGGCACCTTCGCGTCGAATTCCTGCGCATGGTCGCGGTAGTTCTTGCCCAGGCAGATGATCTGCCGCGGCGGCGCCACCGGCGGCCCCAGGCGGACCCCCTCGGCGGGCACCGTCTGGAGGCTTTTCTCCTTCAGCAGGCCCTTCAGTCGCTCCACCCCGAAGGTGCGCCAGAACCGCGCATCGTAGTCCTCGATGTCGAACACCATCCCGCGCACATCCACGATGCGCGCCGGCTCCGTCTTCGTCCCGTCCAGCCAGATGCCCGGCCTTTCGGCGCCGGGCGCGCCAAACCGCACCAGTTTCATTTCGAAGGCCTCCGGGGCACGAACACCTTCCGCTCCGGCGCGGGCGGCAGCCCCTCGCCCGCGCGCGTCTTGCCCAGCGGGCCCAGCACGTCGTCCGTCGTCTTGAAATGGCACTTGGCCACCTCCAGGAACGCGGAGCCGCCGTGCTTCTGCGCGATCTCGCCGGCCACGGCCTTGACCTTGTCGGAGGCGCCCTTGGGCAGCTTCACGGCGTATTTTTCGCCCAGCTTCTCCATCGCCGTCAGGAACCCCGACCGCGCCAGGATCGACGCCGCGGCCACCGCGACGTCGCTTTCCGCCTTGTGGCGCTGCTCGAGCTTGATCTTCCGCCCCTTCTGCTGCAGCGCCCGCTGGATCTGCTGCTCGGGACCGAACTGGTCGCTCAGGGCGCGCGGACAGCCCGGCACCTTCTCCAGCAGGTTTTCGATCGCGCGCGCATGGCCCCACGCCAGGATGCGGTTCACGCTGCCCATCGTCGCGTAGAGCCGGTTGTAGGCCGAAGGGCCGATCGACACCACGACGAACTTCTCGCCGAGCCGCGCGCGGATCTTCTTGGCCAGATCCTGCGCCGCCTTGTCCGTCGTGATCGTCTTGCTGTCGCGCACGTTCATCGCCTTCAGGTCCTTCGCGATGGTTTCGTCCACGTAGGCCGCCGCGATCACCAGCGGCCCGAAGAAATCGCCCTTGCCGCTTTCATCCACGCCCATGTGCGGCGCATTCGCCTCGGGATTCAGCACGTCCTCGTAGCCCAGCCGCGCCTCGCCCAGCACCTGCGGCTCCAGCACGAAGGTCACCCAGTCCGCCGCTCCCCTTCCCTGCACCAGGCACTTGCCGCTCTGGTACAGGACGATCTGGCAGTCCTCCCCTTCCGCCGCCGCGACCGCGTATTCCACCCGCCGCGGCCGGTAGTTCCCTTCCCGCAGGATCCGCGCCGCCGCCTCCATCTGCTCCGGCGTCAGCTTGATCGTGTATGAATTCTTCTTCTGTTCGGTCATGTTGCCGAACCTAGCAGACCCCGCCCCCGCTGGCAACCGCCCGGCCATTGACATTCCGTTTTCCGGGGCATAAATTCTCGGACTGGATCCCAACGCGCGCCGGATGTTGCCGGCGGCCGGATCCCATACGGAGAGCCCATCATGAAGAAATCGCTGCTTGTTTCCGTCCTCGCCTCGGCGGTCCTCTCCGCCCTGTCCGGATGCGCCGCCCTCGAAGGCCAGGACCTCGCCGACGACCCAACCTCCGACGAAGGCATTTCCTCCATCGCCAACAGCCGGCTGAACGACGACGCCATGGTCGCCCGCGCCACCTTGAGCGCCACCGTCGAGGACGGCCTCGCCATCCTCTATGGCACCGTCCCCGACGAGGCCACCCGCCAGCGCGCCCTCCAGATCCTCCAGGGAACGCCCGGCATCTTCGAGGTGCTGGACCACACCCGCAAACGCTAGGCGGCCTGCCAGCTCCTTCGGCGGACGATGCCCATAGCCAAGGAATTTCCAATTCGCCGATGGGGAATGTTCCTCGTCGTCTCCGTCTTCCTGGGATTTTCCGCCGGCTGCGCCACAACCCCCTCCGGACGCGGAGGGGAAAACCGCCGGGCCCTGCGCTCCATCCCCGAAATCCCCGCGGCCCCGCTCCGGGCCGACCAGGCCGTCGTCGCCGCCTTTTTCGCCGCCAACGGAATCCCCCTTTCCGATCGGCAGATCGAGCAGATCAGCCCCCTTTCCTCCCCCCAGGGCCGGTTCGACCGAAACGCCATTCGCACCATCGCCGCCAAGAAGGACCGCCTCCTGATGGTCGTCAAGGCCGACGAGCGCTTCCTCTGGGAGAACCTCGGCAACAACCTGCTCCTCCTGGTTCTCCTGCCGCCGGACATCCACTACAGCCCCGCCACCACCGCCGCCATTCCCGTCGCCTGGGATCGCCAGGAACACGTCATCGAGCTTCTCGACGGCAACGGCGAAATCCAAACCGTCCCGGAAGAGGTCTTTTTCGCCCGGCGCGCCCCCCTCAAGCACGCCGCCCTCTGTCTGGTCAAGCCCGGCAAGCTCTCCCGCTTCGAACCCACCCGCGAGCAAAAACTCCTCCTGGCCGACTTCTGGTTCGACCAGGGCTTCTACCGCCGCGCGGAGGCCACCTACAACGCCATTCAGGAGGAAGCCCCCTCCGGCGATGTCGATGTCGACGCCCTCGTCGGCAAGGGCAACATCCTGGTCCGCAAGGGACGCTTTCCGGAGGCCATCCCCGTCTTCCGCGAGGCCCTCGCCCTCGAACCCGACAATCCCCGGATCCTCAACAATCTCGCCTTCTGCATGCTCAACGGGGGCGGAGAACTCATGGTCGCCCTCCGCCACGCCGCCAAGGCCAACCGGCTCGATCCCGACAATCCCGTCATCCTCGAAACCCTCGGCAGCATCAACCTCCGCATGGGCGACGCCCCCGCCGCCGCCAAATACCTCGAACAGGCCTGGGCCCACGCCCTCAAGCGCCCCCCCGAAATCCAGATCGCCATCATGGACCAGCTCGTCCGCGCCTGGATCGCCGCCGACCGCATGGACCTTGCCTGGCAGGTCGCCGAATACCGCCACCGAGCCTTTCCCGAATACCGGGTCCCCAAGGACATCCTCCTGGCTTTCCCCGCCCTCCGCCGCCCCGCCGAACCCCTTCCCGAAAAAAAGTAAAAAAACGCCAATGAGGGGTTGACACCCCCCCCGGTTTCGCATATATTGCGCTCACAAATCGGGGAACAAGGGTTTCTCGACTGATCTTTCGAAACACGATTTTAACAACTTGCTGCTAACCACGCAGCAAGCAGATGGGACTACGGAGATCCCCCCATACTCCGCCCGTCTGCATTCATCCGTGCCAGGCTACCCCCCCCCGATAATGCCTGGCACGGACCTTTTTTGCCCAAATTCAGCCCTTGTCGTCCAACAATGCACAAGGCACCGCATAATCCCCGGCGCCATCCATCGACCCTTCTTGTTTGGTTATGATTATTTCCGATGGAATGGAGCCCTTCTTCCCGCCCGCGTCGGCGAACGGTGTGGAAGAAGTTTTGATTCAGCGCAAAGCCTAGCGCATTTCAATGTTTGGGGAGCCGGCGGCCTTCGATGGCGGCCGGGCTCCCTCTCCCGCCCTACAGCGCCGCCGGATACTCGCCCCCGGCCACCAGCTCGCGGATCGACGCCTGCACCGTCGCCTTGTCCTCGCGATACGTCACCCCAAACCAGCGCGATGTCGTGTCCAGCACCTTCACCGTCCCCCGCCCCGACCGGATCAGGCCATCCACCACCGACGGTATCGTGAATTCCTTCTTCGGCGAACTCCCTCCATCCCCCTTCAGGAACTGTTCGAACGCCGTGTCCAGTTCGCCGAACACCGACGGCATGAAGCCCCAGCAATTCATCGATACCGGCTCCCCGCCCGTCAGCGCCGTGGCCACTCCGCCTTCCGGCTCGTCCCACAGCGTTCCGTCCGCATGCCGCGTGATCTTCGTGCGCTCCTGGATCCCCGTCAGCAGCCGGTCCTTCCCGCACAGGCATACCCCCCGGCTCACGCTCCCGTGCTCGGACAGCGTCTGCCCCAGCCGGAACGCCACCATGCAATGCCCCGCCGGATTTTTTTCCTGCGTCAAATGGCCCGCCAGCGCCCGGAACGACGCCGCGCCATAGAAATCGTCGGCATTGATCGCCGCGAAGGGCCCGTGGATCTCGTGCCGCCCCGCGCGGATGGCATGCGCCGTCCCCCACGGCTTGGCTCGATCCGCCGGCACCGCAAACCCTGCCGGCACGTCCGCCAGCTCCTGGAACGCGTACGCGCACGGGATCCGCTTTTCCCATTTCGCCCCCACCACCTCCCGGAACGCCGCCTCGATGTCCCGCCGGATCACGAAGACAACGCGCCCGAACCCCGCCCGTTGCGCGTCGAAGATCGAATAGTCCAGCACGATCTCCCCCGACGGCCCCACGGGATCCATCTGCTTCAATCCACCATAGCGGCTGCCCATCCCGGCGGCCAAGATCAACAAGGTCGGCTTTTCCATGCGCGCCACCCTACCACGCGCCCCCCTCCCCGGGAAAATCTTTTCCGGCGCCTCCGCCGTTGTGGTATCTTCGGATCAAACTTCATCCAAGGAGCAACCCATGAACGTCCCGATCCGCCTCCTCGCCGCCGCCGGCCTCGTCCTCGCCTGCGCCCTCTCCGTCCCCGCCCAGGGTCCCGACACCCAGCCGCAGGGCGCCTCCCAGCCCTGGATGCAGTTCGAAAAGCAGCTTGGCCTCCAGACCACCTACTCCTGCGACATGGTCATGCAGTCCATGGGCATGAGCATGAATTCCCGCATCGTCCGCGACGGCGGCAAAACCCGCAGCGAAATGACCATGCCCTTCATGAACATCCCCATGGTCGTCATCGACGTTCCCCAGGGCGGCAAATCCGCCTCCTACACCCTCTTCCCCGCCAAGAAGAAGTATGTCCTCAACGACAGCGAGGCCGCCGCCGCCATGGTCGAAGCCGCCGCCGCTTCCATGCCCAAGATCGAGGACCTCGGCACCGAAACCTACGAGGGCGAGACCTGCCTCAAGCGCCGCGTCACCATGGTCCAGGACGGCGTCCGCAGCGACATGACCATGCTCCTCTCCCCCCGCCAGAAGAACATGCCGGTCAAGATGACCGCCACCACCTCCGCCCCCATGGCCCCCGGCCAGCCCGCCATGCCCGTCCAGTCCGCCATCCTCTTCAAGAACTACAGCTTCTCCACCCCCGATCCCGCCCTCTTCGCCATCCCCTCCGACTATGTCCAGGCCGCCAGCATGCAGGAAATCATGATGGAAGGCATGGACCTCGGCGCCATGATGCAGCAATTGCAGCAGATGCAGCCGCCGGAAGAATAAGTTGCCGGAGCCCGGACCCCCATGGCCTTGCGCCGTGGGTGAACAAGGTGGGAGGCCGCGCGCGGCGTCCCTGCCTGTTTTTCCTAATACACTTCCGGCACGAAGTGCTGGTCCGTGATCGGCGGCCGCACGTACCCCTTCCGCTTCTGCCGCGGCGGCAGCTCGATCTTCTCCGGCGTCAGGTCCTTGTACGGGATCTGGCTCAGCAGGTGGTGGATGCAGTTCAGCCGCGCCTTCTTCTTGTTGTCCGCGTTCACCACGTTCCACGGCGCCTGCGGAATGTCGCACACCTCGAACATCTTGTCCTTCGCCTTGGAATAATCCACCCACCGCGCCCGCGACTCCAGGTCCATCGGGCTCAGCTTCCAGCGCTTCGTCGGATCGCCGATCCTCGCCCGGAACCGCTTCTCCTGCTCCTCGTCCGACACCGAGAACCAGTACTTGATCAGGATGATCCCCGACCGCACCAGCATCCGCTCGAACTCCGGGCACGACCGCAGGAATTCCTGGTATTCGTCCTCCGTGCAGAATCCCATCACGTGCTCCACCCCGGACCGGTTGTACCAGCTGCGGTCGAACAGCACCATCTCCCCCGCCGCCGGCAGATGCGGCACGTAGCGCTGGAAATACCACTGCGTCTTCTCCTTGTCCGTCGGCGTGCCCAGGGCCACCACCCGGCAGATGCGGGGATTCAGGCACTCCGTGATCCGCTTGATCGCCCCGCCCTTCCCCGCCGCGTCGCGCCCCTCGAAGATCGCCACCACCCGCAGCCCCTTCTGCTTGATCCATTCCTGCAGCTTCACCAGCTCCACCTGCAGCTTCGCCAGCTCCTTCTCGTACTTGAGCTTTTTCTCCTTCTTCCCCTCGTCCTTTTTCGCCTTCATGCGCTGCTCCTCCGCGGCGTCCGCCCGCACCCTCATCCTACCCCCCTCCCCGTCCCCGGCCAAGCCCCGATTTGACTCGGGCCCGGGAAGGCGCCGGCCGGGCCCCTCATCCTGCTTTTCCACGCAATGGAAAAACTTTCTGCCGTTTTTCCACGCAATGGAAAAAGTTTTCCGCGCCGCCTTCCGCCGGCCGCAGGACGTGTGAACAAAGGATTTCCTCCCCCGCCTCCGCCCCTCATTCCACCGCGATTTCCACCCGGTCGCTCAGCCCCCGCGCCGTGCTGCACACGATCTGGTGCGTCCCCCGCTCCAGCGGCCAGAACAGCGGTTCGCCCGCCCGCGATTTTCCGACGGATCGGTCGTCCACGAACCAATGGATCGCCTCCCCGGCGCGGTCGCTGGCGGCCTCGAGCGCAAGTTTCTGTGCATCCACGTCCAGGTCCGGCACCCGCCGGTACGTGCTCCCCCGCGCCGGCGCCACGATCCGCACGGCCTCCGCTTCCGCCTCCTCCGCCACCGGTGCCGCGCGCCGCGCCAGGAACGACGCCACCGCCGCCGGCCACGTGTCCTCCGGCCCGCCGCGATGCACGGGACAGACCTCGTGCCGCGACACCCGCGCGATGCCCCAATCCCCGATCCTGTGCCCGCAGTGCGGCCCCGGCGCGCAGCCGCTCGCGGCGCACACGGTCCGCTCCTCTACCCCCGCCGGCCGCGCAAACCACGGACCTTCGTTGTCCGGATACATCTGCCGGAACAGGTCCCACGCGATGGGCGTGGCGGCCTTGCGACCGACCAGCTGGTCCGACGGGGATCCGTCCGGATTCCCCACCCATACACCGACCACGACTTCCGGGTTCCACGCCACCGTCCAGGCATCCCGCAGGCCGGCGGAAGTCCCCGTCTTCCACGCCATCGGCGGCATGCGCACATCGGCGGCATGCCCCGTCGTGTCCATCGCCCGCTCGTCGCCGGCCAGCATGTCGCTGACCATCCAGCAGGCCTCGGGCGAAAACACCGGTTTCACCGCCGGCGGCCGGCTGGTCTCCACGAACCGCGCAGGCGCCCAGCCGCCGCCGCGCGCGAAACAGGCATAGGCGTTCGCCAGGTCCAGCAGCCGCACCTCCGCGTTGCCCAGCACCAGCCCCAGCCCGTAATGCTCCGCCGGCCGGTCGATCGTCGAAAGCCCCAGTTCGCGCAGCGTCGCCCACAGCCGCTCCTGGCCCGCCCGCCGCTCGATCTCGATCGCCGGCAGGTTCAGCGACAGCACCAGCGCGTCCCGCACGCTCACCAGGCCGCGGCAGTCCATCGAGAAGTTGCGCGGATCGAGATCGCGGAAGCGCATCGGCACATCGGGGATCACCGTCGCCGGCGTGGCCAGCCCCCGATCGATCGCCAGCGCATAGGCGAAGGGCTTGAGCGTCGAACCCGCCGCCCGCGCCGCCGTCGCCCCGTTCACCTGTCCCGCCCGCGCCGCCGCGAAATAGTCGGGCGAGCCCACCATCGCCCGCACCGCGCCGGTCGCCACCTCCAGCACCACCACCGCCCCTCCCTCCGCCGCCCCCCCCTCGAGATGGCGGCGCAGGATCTCCTCCGCCAAACGCTGGAGATCGGCGTCGAGCGTCGTGCGCACCGTTGCGTCCGCCCCCGCCCGCGCCGGCACGCCCGCCAGGTCGCAGAAGTGCGGTGCCCGGAACGGATACGTGCCGGAACGCGCCGCCAGCGGTTGCGAAAACGCCTCTTCGCGCTCGCGCGCCGTGATGAACCCGCACGCCTCCATCCGCTCCAGCACATAGGCCTGCCGCCTTTTCGCCGCTTCCGGATGCCGGTCCGGCCGCAGCCGCGAAGGCGATTGCGGCACCCCCGCCAGCAGCGCCGCCTCTGCCAGGCTCAACTCCCCCGCCCCCTTCCCGAAGTACCGCCGCGCCGCCGCCTCGATGCCCACGAGGTTGCCCCCGAACGGCGCCCGGTCCAAATACTGCGCCAGGATCTCCCGCTTGCCATGACGCCGCTCCATCTGCAGCGCCCGGAAGGCCTCGATCGCCTTCGTCGCCAGCGTCCGCCGCCGCGGCTCCATCAGCCGAATCACCTGCGTCGATATCGTCGAGGCCCCCGACACCCGCCGCCCCAGCAGCAGGTTCTGCGCCCCCGCCCGCAGGATGGCCAGCGCGTCCACCCCCGGATGCGCCCAGAACCGCCGGTCTTCCGCCGCCACCATCGCCTTCGCGATCCAATGCTCCGGCGACGGCTTGTAGCCGGGCCGGCAATCGAATCCGCCTGCCGCCAGCTTCACGCGGAGCGGTTCGCCGCTCCGGTCGGCCAGCACCACCGCCGCAGGCAGCCGCCCCAGCTTCTCTTCCGGAAACGGCACCCACCGCAGCGCGGCAAGGAACACGGCCATTCCCAGCCCTCCCGCCAGGAGCGTCCGCTTCAGCCAGGCTGGTACCCGCCGCTTCACGGAACCACGCGCACCTGTCCGCCCGTGCCGACCCCGCGAATCTCCGGCTCGTACATCCCCGAGACCACGACCGGCGGCAGCGCGTAGGTCCCCGGCGTCACCGCGCGAACCGCATAGTGGAACGCCGCCCGGTCCTGGACCGGCCCCGTGAAGATCAGCATCCGGTCGTCGCGCGCTTCGCGGTGCAGGTCGGGCTCCTTCCGGTTCCGGAGCCACTCGAACTGCTGCGACGTGGCCAGGCTGGGATTCTCGATCTCCCACCCCGCCGGCAGGAGATCCTCGATCACGAGCTGGTCCAGCCGGCGCCCTTTCGTGTCCAGCGCCAGCCGCACGACGACCAGTTCGCCTTGCGGCAATTCGGAGGCGTCGAGGGGATTCCCGTTCCCGTCGAGGAATTCGCGGCGGATGGAGAGGTCTACCGACCGCTCCGGCTCGGGCGTGATGGAAACGCCTTCGAACTGCGCCCACAGGTATGCTTTCCCGGGACCCTCGTTCTTCACCGTTACGGCCCCGCCCGCCCCCGGTTCCAGCGTCCAGTCCGTGCCGTCCGTCTCCGCGAAGCGCCGCTCCTCCCCCCCCGGCAGCGTCAGGGCGCCGCTGAAAGGCTGCTCCTGTTCGGGCAGGTGCCGCGCCAGCTTGCCGAAGGCGAGCAGGGCCATCGCGTCGTCCTGGGTGTTGCCCCAGTGCCCGTCCCGCTGGCGGTCGCGCAGGTATTGCGCCAGCCGCGCCACGGCCTCGTTCTCCGGATCCACCTCGAGCCACGTGGACAACAGCAGGGCCGCGTCGCGTACGTCGCTGTCCAGCAACCGCCCTGGCACCCGCGGGCGCGAAACCGGCAGCGGCAGCGATTCCATCAGCGGCAGCGCCTGCCGCGGTTCCCCCGCCAGCAGCAGCGCGGACGCCGCATGCGCGCGCGCCGCGAAGTTCAGCCTGCCCGTCTGCTCCCGGAGCCGCGCGTTCCACCCCGCATCCGGCCGCCCCGCCAGCGCGAGGATGTGGCACATGTAGGCGCGCGACTGCATGTCGAGGATCCATTCGCCTTCCCCGGCGCCGGGCGGAATCGCCCGGTCCAGGCGTTCGCGCACCCACCCCAGCGCCGCGTCGAGGCGGTCGGCCGGCACTTCGAATCCCGCCGCCTTCGCCTCCACCAGGAAATGCGTCGCATAGAGCGAGGCGTCTTCCGCCACGCCCCGCGCGAAGGGCCACATCGCGAACCCGCCGCTCTCCTGCTGCATCGAGACCACGCGCCGGATCGCCGCCGGCACCCAGGCCTCCACCTCTCCGATCGCCCGCGGCCCCGGCAGGAGCCGCTTGGCCAGGTCCCCCGCATGCAGCAGCGGGAAGGCGCCGGACGTGGTCTGCTCGAGGCATCCGTACGGATAATGCACCACGTGGTCGAGGGCGCGGCCCATCTGCAGCGACGGCAGCGCCGACAGCGCTCCCGACATGGAAACCGACGCAGGCAGCCAATCCGCCGGAGGCTCGATCGTTGCGCTCTCGCCTGCCGCCAGCACGCGGTTGGTCGCGGCCACGCGGCTTCCCGCCGCGGGACGCACCGCCAGCTCGATGGTTTCGCGAAAGGCGTCCGCGCCCGCTTCCGCTTCGATCGTGCAGATCGCCTTCCCCGGCCCCGGCCCCGCCGCCAGCGGCAGGATCAGGTGGGTGGAACCGCCGGCCGCGAGCGCCACGGCCTGCTCCGCCGTTTCCGCCTGCAGCGGCCCGCCGCAGGTCGCGCGTACGGTCACCGACATCGCCGCCGCGCTCTCGTTGCAAAGCACGATCGACGCCTCGCAGCGGTCGCCGATCGCCAGGAACCGCGGCAGGGCGGATTGCACGACCAGATCGCGCTTCACCTTCATCGGCGTCGAGGTTGAACCGGTCTGCGTGGAGTTGTAACCCACCGCCATGAGCCGCAGCTCTCCGTTGAACTCCGGCAGCTCCATCTGCACCGCGGCCTGCCCGTTCGTGTCCAGCGGCAATGCCGCCTGCCACAGCGCCACCGGCTTGAACCGGTTGGCCTTGATCGGATTCAGCCGCCGCCTCAACCCGTCCTCGCCGTCGCCGCCCGGCGCCGGCACGCCTTCCATCCGCTCCTCGGCCACCGGCATGAGTTCGGCGTAGAGGTCGCACGCATCCACGCCCAGCCCCCGCTGCGCGGAAAACACCTTCTCGGGATCGGGCGTCTCGAACCCCGTCAGCATGCAGATGGCCTCGTCCACCGCCATCACCGTCACCGCCCCTTGCGCGGGGTTCCCCGCCGCATCGCGCACGGTCACCGTGCCGGCGAACTTCGCCTGCGGCCGCGCCACGGCCGGCGCCTCGATCTCCACCTGCAAACGGTTCGCGGGACGGTCCGTCCGCAGCGCGATCGTCCCGATGGCGCGGTGCGCGCTCCAAACCGCCTCCGCCTGCGCGGGCCGGATCGCCGTCAGCGTGCAGTACGCGTTCGGCGCCCAGCCCGCCTGCACCGCCACCTCGAACTCCGCCGTGTTCTTCTCCAGTTCCACCACGCGCGCCTCGCGCACGCGGTCGGTCTCCACCGTCAGCAGCGCGGGACCCGGGAACGGCGCGCGCACCTGCAGCCGCGCCACCTCGCCGGCCGCATACTTCTCCTTGTCCCACGCCAGTTCCACCCGGCCCGGCTTCTCGCGGCTCCACGCCACCCACTCCGCGTCCGCCGATCCCGCATGGAACGAAATCCGCGTCGACGCGCCCGAGGCGGGATCGGACGCCGCCAGCATGTACTCGCCCGCGCCGTCCACCGCGAAGGCCCAATCGCGCGCCTCGCCGCCCGCCTCCATCGTGTCCCTGCGGATCTCGACGACCTGCCGCTCGGACTTCCATTCATAGCGGCCGTCGCGGTTCCGCCGCAGCACCGAATTCCACGTCACCCGCGACAGCACCAGGACCAGCGGCTTGCCCTCGGCCACCGGCGAACCGTCGGGCGCCACCTCCGCCACCGCCACGCGCTGCGTCTCGCCCGCGCGAACCGCCCCTTCCCAGCCGGATCTCAGGCCGATATAGAACGGATAGGCATCGAGCATCGAGGTTCCATAGGCCGTCACCGCGCGACCGCCGGTTTCCATCACCGTCGCCTGCTGCACCATCTGCAGCGCCGCCGGCGGCCGCCAGGCCCCGCGGCTTTCCGCCTCGAATTCGGCGGCCCCGTTTCCGTCCAGCGCCTTCGTCCCCAGATTGCGGTACACGGACGCGAAGGCCTTCTCATCGTCGCCAAAGCGCCAGCCCGGCCAGTTGGACGGCGCGAACGGCGCGGCCTTGAACGTCGCCGCCCCGCTGACCTTCAGCCCGCCCGCCGGGCGCCCGAACAGATGGGCGGCCGCCACGCGGAACGCGAAAATGTCCCCCGCCTGGCCGCGCCCCTCCGGGGGCTTCACCTCCACGCGGATCTGCGGCGGCACGAAATCCTCCAGCGAGACCGTTGTCTCCCCCAGGACGGTGAACGTCCCCGGCATCGCCAGTTCCAGCGCGTAGCGCCCCGTCGGCAGGTACTCCGGCATCTCCACTTCCGCCTTCGCCGATCCATGGGCGTCCAGCTCGACCGGGATGTCCCGGAAGATCCGCCCGTCCGGACGCCGCACCCGCATCAGCGCGGGGAAGGATCCCGGCGCGCGCCCCTGGTCGTCGCGGGCGATCGCCTGCATGAACACCGTTTCGCCGGGCCGGTACACGCCGCGGTCGCTGAACACCGCCGCCTCCGTCTGGCCGGGCTCCAGATACGGAACGCCCCCCAGCCCCTCCCCCGGATCCACGCGGGAGCGAACCAGGTCCACATAGGACAGATCGCCCTCCCGCTCCGCCACGACCACGAACGGCTCGGCTTCCTCCGCCTCCGTCCATTCCAGCCGCGCCAGCCCCTGCTCATCGGTCGTTCCGCGCGCCAGCACCTGGTTGTTGCGCGCGTAGACCGTCACCGCCGCGCCCGCCGACGGCGCCGCCGTCCGCAGGGAATTCACCCACACCAGCGCCCCGCCGCGGAACATCCGCGCCGCGATCCCCAGGTCCGTCACCACGATCAGCCGGCTGTCGCCATCCGCCCGCTCGCCGTCCACCTCCAGCCAGTACGCCCCGCGCGGTTCGCCGCCCGCCAGCGCGCGCAGATCCACCGCCCCCCGCGCCGGCTCGCCGCCCTTCGCCGCCGGCAGCGCGTTCGTCATCGTCTTCGGCGCCCCCGTCAAATCCGCCACCGGCGACCCGTAGCCATGGCCCGATTCGCGCAGGGCCAGCTGCACCAGGTTGTTCGCGAACACCGGCCGCAGCCGCGCCGCGTATTTCTCCAGGTTCACCGCCGACACCGGCACCGAAAGCGTCCCGCGCGGCGACAGATACCGCCCCGGCGCCTCCACGCGCACCGCCGGCGACGGCATGGGGAACTGCACGGTGCGGCTGAGCGTCTTCGGCAGGCTCGAACCGTTCGCCGCCGGCAACCCTTCCTTGAACGCCACCTCGTAGATCTCGCCCGGCTTGAACGCCCCCCGCAGCACCAGCCCGCTGTGCCGCCAGTGATCCACGGCTTCCACCGTGTACTCCACCGCCGGCTCCACCGCCACGTAGTCCTTCAACCCGTTCGAATCCGGAAACGCCGTGAAATCCGCCCACAGCTCCGGCGGATCGAACGGCGACACCTCCGCCTCGAGGCCCCGCAGCTGCAGGTTCATTTCCATGGCCAGCGAGCCGCGCTTCGGCGAGTCCGCGGGCTTCGACCCCCCGGCGGACGGCATTCCCGGCTCCAGCGTCCATTCGAGGCTTTCCGCCAGCACCGGCGCCGTCTCCACCATCACCGTGTTCGAGCCCATCGCCCCCATCAGCCAGTATTCCACGTCGCCCTGGCCCGGCGCGGCCAGATGGAAGAACCGCGTCAGCTGGCTCCGGTCCGGCTCGTCGCTGAACGTCAGGCGCAGGGTCACCTCGCGGTCCGCCGCCAGGTCCACCTGCTCCACGCTCCGCAGGCGCAGGATCCGCTCCACTGGCCGTTCCGGCGCGGCGGGCGGGACGCCCGCGGACTCCGGGACGGGCGCCGGCGGCGGCGGCGCCGTCCACTTCCACACCCCGTACGCGTTCACCAGCAGAAACGCCACGCCCAGGGCGAACCACCGGCCCGACCGGCTCCGCAGCGCCTGCGGCGCCAGCACGGCGGCGGCTTCGCCCGCGACCTCCACCGCCGCCTCCGCGAACGTCTCCGGCGGATCCATGTCCGCCAGCACCCGTTCCACGACCTCGAGGCCGATCTCGCCGCCGGCCGTTTCCAGCCGCCGGAGCGACTCGGAAATCTGGTTCCGCAGCCCCGCCACCACGTCCTTGCGCACGCCCGCGGGCCGGTGCGCCAGATGACGTTCCACCGCGCCGAGATATTCCTCGACCCGCCGCTCCGCCGCCTCGCTCCACTTCATGATCCGGATTCCTTCCCCTTGTCGGACTTCAATTGCTCCAAAGCGTTCGTCAACATCGGCCAATAGGCGTTCATCTCCGCGAGGCGCACCTTGCCCCGCGGCGTCAGCGAGAAATAGCGGCGCGGCGGCCCCGCGTCCGACGGCACGTCGCGCGATTTCAGGAACCCCTCCTCCCGCAGCCGCCCCAGGATCGGATAGACCGTGCTCTCCGAGACCGACAGGTCCTCGATGCGCTTCAGCGCCTGCACGATCTCGTAGCCGTACCCCTCCCCCCGCCGCAGCACCAGCAGCACGCAGTACTCCAGCAGCCCCTTCCGCAACTGGGTGATCCACCCGTCGATCATGGACTACTCCGCATCATGTATTACGCAATACATAATACCTCGGCCCCTGTCAAGCTCCCGGCGCGGGAAGGCGCCCCACGGGGCCCCAACCCCGCTTTTCCACGCAATGGAAAAACATTGCCCCGGTTTTCCACGGTGTGGAAAACCCCCGCCCCCGCCGCCCCCCTATTTTTTACGACGGGATGAATTCCGCCGTGCGCAGGCCTTCGCGCTGGCGCGCGGCCCGGAAGGCGCCCCGGATCTGCTCCTTCACGTCCATCGGCCCGCGCAGGCCGGCCAGCTCCAGCCGCGGCGCAGTGTCGTCGGTCGACAGCACCACCACGTTCCCCACCCCGAGCAGGCGCTGGAGAACCCCCTGGCTCAGCGTGACGTCCTTCACGCGGAACAGCTCGACCTCCTCCAGATGCTTCGCGATCAGCCCTGTCTGCACGAACAGGCGCTGTGTCGTCAGCCGGTAGCGCGTGGACGCCACGAGATACCAGGCCCTCAGCAGCAGGATCAGCCCCAGTCCCAGCGCCGGCAGCAGCACGACGCCCCAGATCATCAGCCCCAGATAGGCCCGGTACGCGGGCCTCCGCTCGAAAACCGTCTGTTCTTCCACCGGCCGCGCTTCATTCATGTCTTTTCCTCCCGCCGGCCCGCTGTTTTTGCCGCCATCGCGCGGGCAAAGACCGGCAATTGCGGATCGCGCGCGCCCATGACCAGGATCGTGTCTCCCGCCCGCGCCTCTCGGGCGAGTTCCGCGCCCAGCGTCTCATAGCTTTCCACCGTTTCGACGGCCACCCCGCGCGCCGCCAGCTTCGCCGCCAGATCGCCGGAACCGACCGTGCGGTCCGCCGTCCCTCCCGCGTCATAGACCGGCAGCAGCCACAACCTGTCCTGCGGGCGGCAGGCGGAGGCGAACGCCTCCGCCAGCGGATCCATCATCGCGCGCAGGGGGCCGAAGCCGTGCGGACGCCAGGCGCCCAGCACGCGGTTCCCCGGCGCGGCCACCGCGGCCCACGCCGCCGCCAGCTTCGCCGGATTGTGCCCGTAGTCGTCCACCACGCGCACGCCGCCGCCCGCATCCACGCGCTCCAGCCGGCGCTGGATGCCGCCGAACCGCGACAGGGCCTCCGCGATCTTCTTCGGTGCATGCCCCAGCTGCGCGCACAGTTCCGCCGCCATCAGCGCGTTCAGCGCGTTGTGCGCGCCCGGCTGTCGCACGGAGAGCTTCAAGCCGCGCCATTCCACCGCGCAGCCGTCCGCCGTCCGTTCCGGCGTCGCGGCGGCCTCGATGATCTTCACCTTCTGTTTTCCGAGGACGGCACCCACCCCCGCGCCGCACACGATGCCCTTTCCCACCTGCGCCGCATAGGCGCGGAAAAGGTCCTGCACCTCTTCCAGCGTGAAATGGTCCTGCGAGATGTTCGTCAGGATCGACCATTCCGGGAAGAAATTCAGCAGCGAGCGGTCGCTCTCGTCCACCTCGACCACCCACGGGGCGCCTTCGCCGCCGCGCCGCACGTTGCCCACGTGGCGCGCATCGGCCCAATCCACCAGCGCGCCGCCGTTCACCACCGTCGGATCCGCGCCCAGCTGTTCCAGCGTCCAGCCCAGCATCCCCGTCGTCGTGGTCTTGCCGGCCGTGCCCGCCACCGCCAGCACCCGGCGCCCCTTCGCCAGTCCGGCGAGCATCTCCGCGCGGTGCCGCAGCGGCACCCCCGCCCTCCTCGCCGCGAGGAAATCCGGATTCCCCTCCTCGATGGCCGTGCTGTAGACCACGGCCTCCGTGCGCGCCTCCACCGCCGCGCCGTCCTGCTTCACGATCTCCACGCCCGCCGCCCGCAGCGCCCCGAAAACCGGCAGATCCATCCCCTGGTCGAAATAGCGGTCGGAGCCGGTCACCCGGCCGTGCGTCCAGCGGAGCGCCTGCGCCAGCGCGCTCATGCCGACCCCCGCCACCCCCGCCACATGGATGTGCCCGCCCATGGAGACGGTCACGAATCCTCGGCCGGCGGATTGCCCTGCGGCCAGATGAACACGCGGGCGGAAAGCCCGCCGCCTTCCTCCACCTGCAGATGGGCGCCGCGCACCGTCCCCTTCAGGTGGCCCCCGTCGCGGATCGAGACCAGCCCCGTCGCCTCCACGTCCGCCTCCAGCGTTCCCAGCAGCTCCAGGTGGTTCACCTGCAGCTTGTACTTGAACGCCATCGACGCCCCCGCAGCGACGCGCAGGTTGCGCATCGCCAGCTGCCGCGGATGCGGCTTCGCCTGCGCCCCCAGCTCCAGCCATTGCGTGCATTCGATGGACGAATTCTCGTCCATCCCGCCGTCGAGGATCACGTTGCCGGCCCAGATGCGCACGTTCTCCAGCCGCCCGGTCGGCCGGATGATGACGCTTCCTCCCGTCTTGATCTCCTCGGACCACGGGCGGTCGATCACGTAGTCGCCCATGTCGATCTTCTCGCGGCACTTCGCGCAATAGATGGCCTTGGTCGTGCCCGCCAGCTTGAACTCGTACCCGCACTTGAAGCAGCGGATCGTCCGCTTCGTCGGCTCGATCGTCTTGACGATGTGCGGGCTGTCCTTCGGCAGCGCCGCCGGCGGCGGATGCGACGACAGGTCCTCCGCCGGCTTTCGCGAGCCGGGCAGGGGAAGCGTGCCATCGTGCTTCGCCTGGGCAAGCCCTCGCACGACGGCAAAGCCGTCCATCACCTTGGTTCTTTTTTCCGCCACGTCCGGATCCTTCCCTTCCGCGCGCCCTCCGGCCGCCCCGCTTCCGCGGGAGCGCCCCGGCGCACCGGAACGGTGAAAGGAGGACTACCGCTGCGGAACGCCCGGCTGCGGCGCCGGAACCGGCTGGCTGTTCGGATTGACTTCCGAGCGGCCCACGAACGTCACGCCGTCCTCGACCGACAGCCGGCGGGCCTTGATGTCGCCGTTCACCGTCGCCGTCGCCTTCATCTCGATCTTGTCCTTCGCGAGGATGTTGCCGTTGATCTTGCCCTCGATGGAGACGGAGGTCGCCGTGATGTTGCCCTTGACCTGCGCGCTCTTGCCGAGGATGGCGTTCCCGCCGCACTGCAGCTCGCCTTCCAGCTTGCCGTCCAGGCGGACCGTGCCGCTGCTCTTGATCGTGCCGATGATTTCGACATCCGATCCGATGACCGATTCGTGACTCTCGTTGCTCATGGTTTTGTTCTCCCGGGTTGGACCCTTTTTCTTTGGAGACGGATTATGCCTCCCCCGCCCCGTTCGGACAAGTGCCACTTGCCCTCCCCTCCCAAAATCTTTAGGGTTTCCCGCCATGGATACCCGATCCATCGGTCCGATGGCCCTCGGCCTGTGCCTCCTGGCCCTCGCCGCCTGGCTCGTGCCCGTTCCCCGCCCCCTCCCGCGTCCCGGCCTCCCCGAAATCGTCCCCTTCGCCGCCGGCGAACGCATCGCGCTGTTCCTGCCCGAACCCGGGACCTTTCCGGCGCCGGATTCGTTCGGCCTTGTCCGGCGCGCCCGCGCCGCCGGCGCCGAAGTCCGCGTCTTCGCCCCCGGCGATTCCCTTTCGTCCTTCGCCCCCACCCGCATCTACCAGCCCTTCCCCGGGCCCGACACCCCCTCCGGCTACCATCCCGACCAGTGGCCAGCCCTCCCGCCTGGAGAGAAAAGCTCCGGAAACGACTGGAACCTGCTCATCCTCTCGCCGGGAGAACAGGCCGCGAAGAACGCCGCCGTGCTCGCCGCCGCCCGCGCCATCGGGAAAAGCGGCGCCGACGATCCCCAAGGCACCCGCGAGGCCGCCATGCTCTCCCGCGCCCGGCGCGCGGAAATCTACCTGCCCCTCTCCCCGTGAAAAACGGCGCCCCCGCCCCCTCCCGTGGCGGAAGCGCCGATGTCCGGCCGCCCCGTTCCTACAGCGAATAGACGACTTCCGCCGGCAGGATGGAGATGCCCGATTTCTTCAGGGCCGCGATCGCCGCGTTCACGTCCTCGAAGCGGAACACCACCACGGCCTTCTCCGTCGCGCGGCACACGAACGCATACATGTATTCCACGTTGAGGCCCGCCTCCGACAGCGCATCGAGAATGCCCGCCAGGCCGCCGGGATGGTCCGGCACCTCGACCGCCAGCACCTCCGTCACCGACACCGTGTGTCCACTGTCCTTCAGCACCTTCATGCACTTGTCCACGTTGTCCACGATCAGCCGCAGGATGCCGAAGTCGCTCGTGTCCGCCAGCGACAGCGCGCGGATGTTGACGCCGGCGCGACCCACCTCCTTCAGCACGCTCGCCAGGCGCCCCGACCGGTTCTCCAGGAATATCGAGATCTGCCGCACTTTCATGGTTCCGCTCCTTTCCTAGGTCAGTTTCCGCAGGTCCTGCACGCGCTTGGCCTTGCCCAGCGTGCGCTCGATCGTCTTCGGCTCCACCAGCGTGATCTTCGCGTTCACGTTCAGCATCGCCTTGATCTGGTGGTGGATCTTGTCGCGCAGCGCCTCCAGCTTGCGCACCTCGTCGCTGAACAGCGAGTCCGTCACCTCCACCTTGATCTCCATCGTGTCCAGGTTGCCCTGGCGGTCCACGATGATCAGGTACTGCGGGTGCACGCCCTCGATCCGCACCAGCACGTCCTCCACCTGCGACGGGAACACGTTCACGCCGCGGATGATCAGCATGTCGTCCGTCCGGCCCATCAGGCGCCGGATGCGCCGCCCCGTGCGCCCGCAGGCGCACGGCCCGTCGTCCAGGATCATCGTGATGTCGCGCGTGCGGTAGCGGATCAGCGGCACCGCCTCCTTCGTGAGGCACGTGAACACCAGCTCCCCCTTCTGCCCGTCCGGCAGGGGCTCGCCCGTCGCCGGATCGATGATCTCCGGGTAGAAGTGGTCCTCGAACACGTGCAGGCCGTTCTGCTCGAGGCATTCGTTCGCCACGCCCGGGCCGGCCAGCTCGGACATGCCGTAGATGTCCAGCGCCTTCAGCGGCAGCAGCTCCTCGATGCGCTTCCGCATCGCCTCCGTCCACGGCTCCGCCCCGAAGTTGCCCGACTTCAGCGGCAGCTTCATCAGGTCCACGCCCATCTGCGCCGCCACCTCCGCGATCTGCAGCGCGTAGCTCGGCGTGCAGCACAGCACCGTCACCCCGAAATCCTTCATCAGCATGATCTGCTTCTCGGTGTTCCCCGACGACATCGGCAGCGCCGCCGCCCCCAGCCGCTCCGCCCCGTAGTGCATCCCCAGCCCGCCCGTGAACAGCCCGTAGCCGTAGGCGATCTGCACCGTGTCGGCCGCCGTCGCCCCGCCGCACGCCAGCGACCGCGCCGCGCATTCCGCCCAGTTGTCGATGTCGTTGCGCGTGTAGCCCACCACCGTCGGCTTCCCCGTCGTCCCCGAGCTCGCGTGGATGCGGATGATCTCCTGGTGCGGCACCGCGAACATCCCGAACGGATACTGGTCGCGGAAGTCGGTCTTCGTCGTGAACGGCAGCCGGGCGATGTCGTCGATGCTCCGGATGTCCTCGGGCTTCACGCCCTTCTCCTGCATCCGCGCGCGGAAGAACGGAACGTGGTCGTAGGCGCGCTTCGCCAAATCGTGCAGCCGCCGGCCCTGCAGCTTCCGCAGCTCTCCGACCGGCATCGCCTCTGCTTGGGGATTGAACATCGTCGGCTCCTTCTCTTTCTCCAATGAATGCTGGACCCCGCGCCCGCCGCCTGTCGAGGAAAAATCCGCGCCGCCCCTCATTTTCCGGCCGCGGATTCCCGGCCCGGAATCTCCGCCACCATCCGCGCCGCCACGCGGCCCACGGCCCCGAGGCTCTCCGCCGAGACCCGGTCCATCGTGTCCTCCGCCGTGTGCCAGTAGTCGTTCCGCCCCGGCGCGCTCCCGAACTGGAAATCGATCAGGTCGATCGCCGGCACCCCGCGCGAAAAAAACGCCTCGTGGTCGTCGCCGATGGCGGACGGGGCCAGCTGGAACCGCCCGCGCACCCCCTCCGCCCGCGCCGCGTCGAACGCCAGCGAGACCAGCCAGGGCGTGCTGTTCCGCGGAATCGTCACCGTCAGGTCCCGGTCCCCCACCATGTCCAGCAGGATCATCGCCGCGACGTTCGACAGGCTGCCGTCCGCCGCCATCGTCTCCGCCAGGTGCCGGCTCCCGTGGAACCCGTCCGCCGGCCCGTAGGCCTCCATGCACTCCTCGCCGTCGAAGAACGCGAACCGGATCTCCGCCGGATGCGGCGCCTCCCGCGCCATCGCCCTAGCCAGCTCCAGCAGCAGCCCCGTGCTCGATCCCGAATCGTTCGCGCCGGCGAACCCCTCGATGCCGGCCTTCGTGTCGTAGTGCGACCCCAGCAGCACGATCCTTTGGCCATCCCCCGGAAGGCGCCCCAACACGTTGCGGAACACGATCTCCCCCTTGGGCGAGGCGTCCCGGAACTCCTGGATCTCCGCCTCCACTCCCAGTTCCCGGAGCCGGCCCATGAGGTAGTTCGCCGCCTTCTCCGCCCCCGCCGTCCCCGAATCCCGCGGCCCCAGCTCCACGAATCTCCGGACCTCCTCCAGCGCCGCCTCCCCCGACACCTCCACCGGCGCCGGAACCTCCACCGCAGGTTCCGCCGCCGGCGCGGGCGTTTCCGGCGCCTTCCCGCATCCCCAGAGGAACGCCACCGACACCATCGCCAAACCGATCACCCAAGTGGATCTCATGTATTTCAGCTTATCTCGATTGCCCGGCTCCACCAATTCTTAATTCCTCATTCTCAACTTCCCAGTTGCGAACCCTCCCCCCCCGATTCCAGTCAACCGCTACACCACCCTCCGCCCAAATTTTCACTTCCCCGCCAAGCGGCCCCTCCCCTATACTCCCCGCGTTATTTCGACCTCATCCAAGGAGTCCCCATGAAACTTTGTGAATTCATCCGCCCGGCCAGCCTCCCCGCCGCGCGCGACAACCTGCGCGAACTCGGCGCCAAGGGCATGATCCTCGCCGGCGGCACCGCCCTCCACTTCATGCAGGACCACACCCCCGTCACCGCCGTCGACATCACCCGCCTCGGCCTCTCCTTCATCAAGCACGAAGGCGCCTTCTACAACATTGGCGCCACCACGCCCCTCGCGGACATCCAGCGCTACCGCGCCCCCCGCTGGGCCATGCACGAAATCTGCCGCCGCATCTCCACCCACCAGATCCGCAACATCTCCACCCTCGGCGGCAACATCTGCCGCGTCTTCCCCTGGGCCGACCTCCCCGTCGTCCTCCTCGCCATGGATGCCCGCATGGTCATCTATTCCGGCAAGGAAACCGAATTCCCCGCCGACGAATACTTCAAGACCCAGCCTGCCAAGCGCTTCCTCGGCGGCGACATCCTGACCTCCGTCAAGGTGCCCGCCCTCCAGGCCCACCACGGCTTCGGCTCCATCAAGGTCGTCCGCACCGAAGCCTCCTTCGCCATGGTCACCATCGCCGCCCGCCTCGAACTCGACGGCGCGAACATCAAGTCCGCGCGCGTCGCCGCCGGCAGCGCCATCCCCTTCCCCCGCCGCCTCCCCTCCGTCGAGGCCGCCCTCGTCGGCCGCGAGGCCGCCACCGCCGTTTTCCAGGAAGCCGCCGGAAAGGCCGGCGCCGACGCGCCCTGGCGCGGGCGCGAGGGCATGAGCCCCGACTATTCCCGGCATCTCGCCGAAGTCTCGATCCTGGACGCGCTGGAGCGGGCCGCGACCTTTGCCCGCGGGAGGGCCGAATAATGAAGCAGAATCCGAACACCGTCTCGTTCACCCTCAACGGCGAACTCAAGACCTTCGCCACCGAACCCAACGAGAAGCTCCTCGCCCTCCTCCGCCGCGAAGGCTACAAGGGCACCAAGTACGGCTGCGGCCAGGGCACCTGCGGCGCCTGCACCGTCCTCATGGACGACCGCGCCGTCTACGCCTGCCTCCTCTACGCCATGCAGGCCGAGGGCCGCGACATCCGCACCATCGAAAGCATCGGCACCTTCGACAAGCCCAGCGAGCTCCAGCAGGAGCTCATCCAGGGCGGCGCCGTCCAGTGCGGCTTCTGCATCCCCGGCATGATCATGAGCGCCGAGGCCCTCATGAAGGCCGAGACCACCTTCGACGACGACATCGTCCGCGAATACATGGACGGCAACCTCTGCCGCTGCACCGGCTACGAGAAGATCTGGGCCGCCCTCCGCAAGGTCCTCGACCGGCAGGAAAGCGCCGGGGTTCAGGGTTCAGGCGCCAGTTCCCATCCCGAATCCTGAATCCCATGCCTGCACTCTTGCATTCCATGCTTCCCCTGATCCCTGAACCCCGAACCCTGAACCCTTGAGGCCCCCATGAGCCAAGACCCCACCGCCAACTTCAAGCAGGTCAACCACTCCGTCACCAAGGTGGATGCCCGCCAGCTCGCCCTCGGCAAGCCGTCCTACGTCGCCGACTTCGCGCCCGCCGACGCCCTCGTCGTCAAGATGCTCTGGAGCCCCCATCCCCACGCCCGCATCCAGTCCATCGACGTCTCCGACGCCGAGAAGATGCCCGGCGTCAAGGCCGTCCTCTGGCACGGCAACGTCCCGCGCATCGCCCACTGCACCGCCGGCCAGGGCTTCCCCGAACCCTCCCCCTACGACACCTTCATGTTCGACACCAAGGTCCGCTTCGTCGGCGACCGCGTCGCCGCCGTCGCCGCCGAGACCGAGGAGCAGGCCCTCGCCGCCCTCGCCCGGATCAAGGTCAAGTACGAGATCCTCCAGCCCGTCCTCTCCATCGACGAAGCCATGGCCGACGGCGCCCCCGTCATCCACGACGAGCCCGAAGCCCACGTCCCCATCCCCATCCCCTACGAGCCGAAGAAGAACCTCGTCGCCCGCGTCGGCTGCGAGGCCGGCGACTTCGAGAAGGGCCTGAAGGAGGCCGACTTCGCCTTCGACGACACCTACGAAACCCCCTACGCCCAGCACTGCCCCATCGAGCCCTACGTCTCCCTCGCGCAGATCGATTCCGCCGGCCGCATCGTCATCACCACCTCCACGCAGGTCCCCTTCCACTGCCGCCGCATCGTCGCCCAGACCCTCGGCATCCCCGTGCAGAAGATCCGCGTCATCAAGCCCCGCATCGGCGGCGGCTTCGGCTCCAAGCAGGAGATCCTCCTCGAGGACATCGTCGCCATGTTCGCCCTGCGCACCGGCCGCCCCTGCTTCTGGCAGTTCACCCGCGAGGAGAACTTCCGCACCGGCCGCACCCGCCACCCCATCCGCGTCCGCATCCGCGCCGGCGTCAAGAAGGACGGCACCATCACCGCCATCGGCATGGACTGCTGGAACAACACCGGCGCCTACGGCGGCCACGGCCTCACCGTCGTCTCCTGCTGCGGCTCCAAGGTCCTGCCCCTCTACCGCTGCGAGAACATCCACTTCCTCGGCAAGGTCTACTACACCAACCTCCCCGTCGGCGGCGCCTACCGCGGCTTCGGCGCCACCCAGGCCTTCTTCGGCATGGAGTCCACCGTCGACAAGATGGCCGAAGCCATCGGCATGGACCCCCTCAAGTTCCGCCAGCTCAACCACATCAAGTCCGGCGAAGGCTCCCCCGTCTTCGCCGCCCTCGGCGAAGGCAAGGAAGGCGTCCCCATGACCGTCGGCTCCTGCGCCCTCGGCGAGTGCATCGTCAAGGGCGCCGAAGCCATCGGCTGGAAGAACCGCGCCGACTGGCGCAGGAAATCCGGCCGCTACCGCCGCGGCATCGGCATGGCCGCCCTCATGCAGGGCTCCTCCATCCCCCACATCGACATGGGCGGCGCCTCCATCAAGATCAACGAGGACGGTTCCTTCAACCTCCTCGTCGGCGCCACCGACCTCGGCACCGGCTCCGACACCGTCCTCGCCCAGATCGCCGCCGAGGAACTGGCCACCACCACCGACAAGATGATCGTCTACTCGTCGGACACCGACATGACCCCCTTCGACGTCGGCGCCTACGCCTCCTCCACCACCTACCTCTCCGGCGAGGCCGCCCGCAAGGCCGCCGCCGACGCCAAGCGCCAGATCCTCCACACCGGCGCCGAGATGCTCAACCTCCCCGAGGACCAGGTCGTCTGCAAGGACGCCCACGTCCAGAGCAGGGACGGCCAGCACAAGGTGTCCTACTCCGACATCGCCTGCTACTCGCTCTATTCCAAGAACCAGTACCAGATCATCGGCACCGCCTCGCACATCACGCAGAAGTCCCCGCCGCCCTTCGCCGCCCACTTCGCCGAAATCGAGGTGGACACCTGGACCGGCAACATCAAGGTCCTCAAGTACGTCTCCACGATCGACTGCGGCACCGCCGTCAACCCCGCCCTCTGCGAAGGCCAGACCGAAGGCGGCACCCTCAACGGCATCAGCTACGCCCTCACCGAGCAGTATCTGTTCCGCAACGGGCGCATGACCAACGCCTCCTTCACCGACTACCACATCTTCTCCATGCGCGATAAGCCGCCGATCCAGGCCATCATCGTCCCCTCCTACGAGGAGACCGGTCCCTTCGGCGCCAAGTCCGTGTCCGAGATCTGCATCAACGGACCCGCCCCCGTCTTCGGCAACGCCATCTACAACGCCACCGGCGCCCGCCTCAACGAATTCCCCTTCACCCCCGAAAAGGTCCTGAAGGCCATCCAGGCGGTCAAGCGCTAGCCCTCCCTGCTCTTACTCCTAATCGTAATCCTAATCTTAATCCTAATCTTCCTCTTACCCCCAATCTAAATCGCCCCCCCGGGCCGCGCCTTGCGCGGCCCTTTCCTTTCCCGCTCCCCGCCCCGGTATCTCTCCTTTCTTGTGCCCCGTTGTAGGCCGGGTGCCCCCACCCGGCGAAATCCCGCCCGGTCGGGTGACCGGGCCTACAAATCGGAATCCCCCCCGCCAACCGCCCCACCGCCAACCGCCGACTGGACTCCAGAACCGCCCTTTCCCGCTTCTTCCCGACTCCGCTCCCTTCCCCTGCCTCTGCCCCCCCGCCCGCCTTGCCCCGCCCCCCGCCCCATGCTAGATTCCCCCCCCATGAACGAGAACGAAGGCGCCGCCCTGGTCAAAGCCGCCAACGCCGCGGATCCCGAAGCGATCCAAGGCATGGTGGACCGCGGCATCCCCGTCGATTCCCGGAACGAAACCGGCTGGACCGCCCTCATGTCCGTGGCCAACAAAGGCCACCTGGAACTCGTCCAATACCTCGCCGACAAAGGTGCCGACGTCAACGCCCGCAACCAGAACGGCTGGACCGCCCTCATGTGGGCGTCCATGAAAGGCTTCGCCGCCATCGTCCGCCACCTGGCCGAACGCGGCGCCGACGTCGCCGCCCAGGGCGAGGACGGCAACCCTCCCCTCCACCTCGCCGCCGGCGGCGGCCACCTCGACATCGTCCGCTATCTCGTGGAACGCGGCATCCCCGTGGACGTGCAGAACAAGAACGGCCAGCTCCCGCTGATGGTGGCCGCCCGCATGGGGCACCTCGACGTCGTCCAGCACCTCGTCGAATGCGGCGCGGACGTGGACGCCGGCGGCGGCGAAGGCAATCCCCCCCTCCTCCTTGCCGCCATCGGCGGACACCTCGACATCGCCCGCTACCTCGCCGGCAAGGGCGCCCGCATCGACGCCCGGAGCAAGAAAGGCCTCACGCCCCTCATGGCGGCGGCCAAGAGCGGCAACCTCGAGGCCGTCCGCTACTTCGTCGAACGCGGCGCCGATGTCAACGCCCGCAACGACTACGGCAAGACCGCCCAGATGCTGGCCGCCAAGGACAACCATCCCGACGTCGTCGAATTCCTCCAGCACCACGCCGCCCCCGCCTGATCCTCCCTTCCTTCCCCTTAATCCCGCAATCCCGCCATCCCGCAATCCCGCCATCCCGCAATCTCCCGCCCCTCTCTCTCCCCTCTTCCCCTGAATCCCGCAATCCTGCAATCCCGCAATCTCTCTCCCCTCTCTCCCTCCTCCCCCTTTCCATTGTCTCGCCTTACCTGTTCCCAACTCCTCCCTCCCATGCTAGGATCATCCTCAACCAACGGCCTTCAAGGAACCCCGCCATGAAAACGATGCTCCTGATCCCGTTCCTGGTCCTCGCCGCCACCGGCTGCGCCACCGGCCCTTCCGCCGACCCCGCCGATCCGCCTTCTTCCGGCAACCGGACCCTCGTCCAGTTCAGCCAGGAAGCCGGCACCGCCGGCTGGCACGTGGAGAACGACGACGTCATGGGCGGCCGCTCCCAAGGACGCCTCGACATCGCGGAAACCGGCAACGCCCTCTTCACCGGCGCCATCTCCCTCGAAAACGACGGCGGCTTCGCCTCCATCCAATGCGACTACCCCTCCATCGACGTCTCCGCCTGCCGCGCCATCCACCTTGGCCTCAAGGGCGACGGCAAGCGCTACCAGCTCCGCATCGATGCCGCACCCGGCGCCCGCCATTCCTACGCCGCCGACTTCCAGACCAGCGGCAACTGGGAGGAAATCGCCCTCCCCTTCGCCGACTTCGCCGCCATCCGCCACGGCGACCGCCTCGACCTGCCCAACTACCCCGGCAAGACCCTCGCCCGCCTCCAGATCCTCGCCGGCGACGGCCGCGCCGAATCCTTCCAGCTCGAAATCGACAAGATCTGGCTGGTCAAGTAATCAGCGTCCGCCCCGCCTCTCGCCGGACCGCCGGGCTGTTCGGTTGTTGTAGGCCACCCTTGCACGGGTGGCGCAATCCCGCCGGGGATGCATCCCTAGCCGGCAATTCCCGCCGCCCCCTCGCGTTTAGTTGCCGGTCATCGTTTTTCCACCACAATGGAAAACTTTCGGCGATTTTTCCACATGTGGAAAACCCGCCCCTTGAAGCCCCCCGCACGGAAGCCATGCCCCGCCCCTCTCATCACCAACTCGCCCCCTACGCTGCCAAACTCATCGAAAACCGCCTGACAGAAAATATTCAGCGCCATACCAACTTGAAATCTATCCCAATGTCCTGCGCCACGTCTCGTCCTGTTATGTTCAGCATGCCTCCGAGTGATCACACTTATCGTGTGTGGCCGGTGAATTCGCTCGCGGATAGACTGCCGGCAAATGAGCAAGTCCATCCTTAAGACCTTTGGCTCCAATGCGCGGCGTCTCCGCTTAAGAAGAAAACTTACCCAAGAGCAACTTGCCGAACTTTCCTTCCTACACCCCAATTACATAGGCGGAATCGAGAGGGGTGAGCGCAACCTGTCCCTCATCAACATCGTCCGCCTATCCCGCGCTCTCCAATGCCGGATTGGCGATCTTTTCGCCGGCATCTCGACCTCCGAGAAGTCCGACAACTGACTGACATGGCGAACGAAATCATTCCATACATGGAGATGTGCATCCGCGAAGGCACCAGTCTCCAGCGTGGCATGAACTTCGAGCTCCGGGACAATCACTCCGTCATCCTGATGTCCGTTCGCCCTGGCGCCCCCTACGAAGATCAGATTTCTAAAGACGGCTCCACCTTGATCTATGAAGGTCACGACGTCCCGCGGTCCCCACAGTGCCCCCAACCAAAAGACCACGATCAGCCCCGCGTCAGCGCCAACGGACACCTAACCGAAAATGGCAAATTCCATAAGGCCGCCCAAGACCATAAGGCCGGCAATCGCCCACCTGAGCGCGTGAGGGTATATGAGAAGATCAAAGGTGGAATATGGTCATACAACGGTGTCTTCCACCTCGTGGATTCATGGCGCGAAACTTCTCACGGCAGGAAGGTTTTCAAATTCAAGCTCGTCGCCGTCGAGGGCGAAGAAAACTTTAGAGTCCCAGTTCCTAAGAAATCCATCCATCGCCGCATCATTCCCACCAGTGTGAAACTGGAAGTTTGGAAGCGCGATGGCGGCAAATGCGTCAAGTGTGGGTCGACCGTAAATCTCCACTTCGATCACATCATCCCCTTTTCTAAAGGTGGCGCCTCCAACACTGCCGACAACATCCAGCTACTCTGCGGAACCCACAACATCCAAAAACACGACAATATCGAGTAGTCTCTCTGTGTTCTCTGCGCCCTCTGCGGCACTATAATATTCCGCGCGGGATACCGCTTCCGGCTCCACGGATCGGATCTCCCCGGCAAGCCGGACATCGTCCTGCCCAAATACCGGGCCGTCGTTTTCGTCCACGGCTGCTTCTGGCACCGGCACAAGGGTTGCAAGATTGCATCCACCCCCAAGAGCCACCGGAAGTTCTGGGCGGAGAAGTTCGCCCGGAACGTTGCGAACGACCGCAGGCACGTCCGCCGCCTCCGCCGCCTGGGCTGGCGCGTGGCCATCGTCTGGGAATGCCAGCTCCGGCATCCCGACCGGGTCCAGGCCCGGCTGCGGACAATCCTGACAGCCTGCCCGCCGCAGAGATGAATCCGGGGGAACCGGAATCCTTCCCTCGCAAAGGACGCCAAGTCCGCCAAGGTTCGATCCGGACCTTCAAGGGGTTCAGGATCCCGGGCGCCGTCTTCCACTTTGCGGCCTTTGCGATCTTGGTGTGAAACCTCTTGCCCGTTGTCCCTTGTCCCTCGTCCGGCGCCTCGGCCGCCTTCGCCGCTTTAAGGGATTGACTCCCCCGGACCCGCCGGCCTACGATGAACCTGTTCTCATGTGAGATGTTCCCGCCGTTCTGAACCCCAGGCAGACGAAGAGGCAAATCATGAAGAGATGGCTCGTTGGCTGGATGATCGTCCTGATCGCGGCAAGCGCTTCCGCCGCCACCCTCGTCACGTGGGACTTCGCGGGATATGCCGGCACGGAAGCCACGGCGCCGGGCACCGAGCTGACGGGCATGGCGGATTCGACCCTCTCCCACGGCCCGGGCCTCCAATACTCGGTCTCCAATCCGGATTCCTTCAACGGCACCGGCTTCCTCGCCACCCTGGCCCAGGCGCTGGCCGCCAACGACTACTTCACCTTCAGCCTCGAGGCGTCGCCCACCTATTCGTTCTCCGTGGACAGCATCGTCTTCAATTTCGATTCCTCCCCCTCCGGCCCGCAATCCTGGGCGCTGTTCTCCAGCGCGACCGGCTTCAACGAGGGCGACGTCCTGAACAACTGGGTTTCCGTCGGCGCCGGCACCCAGACCGCGACGCTCTCCGGCGTGGCGGAACTCCAGGACATCGCCGGCCCCGTCGAGTTCCGCATCTACGGCTACGAGGCCTCGCTGGCGTCGGGAACGGGCAGCTTCGAAGGCAGCGGCAACGACATCACCGTCAACGGCGCGGTCGTTCCCGAACCCGCCACGATGGGCCTTCTCGGCCTCGGCGCCCTGGCGCTGGCCCTCCGCCGCAGGAACCCAAAGTAGTTTCCGCCCGGCCGGAACCGGCTTCGCAAGGAGAGTCACATGGAAAAATCCGGAACATGCGCCTGTTCGACGGGGCCCTGCCTCGGCGGCGTCCTTGCGGGGCTCGGGATCGGCGCGATCCTGCTGGCCGCCCTGGAGCAGTTCACGAACCGGAACCTCGAGAACTACACCATCCTCACCGTCTCGCTCGGGCTGGCCGCGATCGCGGCCGGGGCCGCTTGGGCTTGCCGCGCCCGGCGCCGCACGCAATAGGCGGAAATCCGCCCCCGGTCCCGCATCCGGCGCCCCCGCCGGCATTCACCCTTTTCCGCCGCCTCCCGGATTCTTTCCCTCCGTTGTCTTTTCGTGTGTTCCGGCCGTTTCCTGTTTTCCTGCTGGACTCCCTTCCCCCTCCCCCGGATTGCCTTCCGGTCCGCTCCGTGCCACAGTGGTCCCATGCCCGCGCCCGCCCAGTCCACGACCCGCTACATCCGCGACGAGGCGCATTATGCAGAAGTGCTGGTGCGCGTGAGGGAGGTGGAGAAAACGCTCTGGATCGGCACGGCCGACCTCAAGGACGTCTTCGTGATGCGCGGGAAACGGGCCCGGCCGTTTCTCGGCGAAATCGCCGATCTGATCGAACGGGGCGTCGACGTCCGCCTGATCCACGCCAAGGAACCCGGCCCCAACTTCCGGAAGGATTTCGACCGCTACCCGATCCTCGCACGGGGCCTCGAACGCGTGCTCTGCCCCCGCGTCCATTTCAAGATGCTGATCTTCGACCTGAAAACGGCCTACATCGGCTCCGCGAATCTGACCGGCGCCGGCATCGGCATGAAAAGCGACGGCCGGCGCAACTTCGAAGCGGGCATCTGGACCGGCGATCCCGCGCTCGTCTCCGCCGCCATCGCCCAGTTCGATTCCGTCTGGATGGGCGCCCATTGCGACGCCTGCCGCCGCAAGGCGTTCTGCCACGATTCGATCGTTTAAGGCCGGTTCCTTCGCCGCAGGGACCGCAGAGCAGGTGCCGGAGAGGTGCCGAGGCCGGCGGCCGTTGATTCCAAGGCCGGGGGCGGCGCCCCCGGCGGCAGAACGGCATTCCTTGCGCCTATCGGCGGGACGGGGATTTCGCCGAACGCCGGCTTGCCCACCCCTTGTGCGCCGATGCGCCATAGGAGCCGCGCTCTTCGCGCAAGAGCCGTACGCAGTAGGAATTCAGGCTCTCGCCGCGGCGAAACGCATCCACGGTCAAGGCCTTGTGCAATTCCGGACCGACCCGGACAACGAATTTTCCCGAATATTCCTTGCCCGCCGTGGCCGCCGGCAACGGGGTCCCGTCTTTCCGGCAGATCTCGATCCACTCTTCCACGGCCTGGCAGAGTTCCCGGTACACCTTGGCCTCGTCGGCACCGTGGATGCCGCCCAGCATGAGCCCCGGACAGGTGCCCACATAGCATCCGTCTTCTTCCGACCATTCCACGATCTTGAGATACCGGTCGCTCGCTTTCATTTCTCCACCTCTCGAATCGCCTTCTCCACGTCCCGCTCCTGGTATCGCTTGGCATCCTGCGAAGGATTTCCGCTCAGCGTGATCTTCGCACCGCGAACGTGCGTGAAGTTTCGATGGCTGCCTTTGCCGCCGCGATCCACGAAACCCGCCTTCTCGAGCTCGCGAATCAACTGGCGGATCTTTTTGGGCATGGTTCATAGTACCATGGTAGTACCATGGAGTCAACCCCGCCCCCCCCCGGATGCGCACGACGCTTTAGGGCATGGGCCCCGATTCCCCGGATCGGGGGGCAACGGTCCCGGAGCGGCGCCTACTTGCGGACCTGGATGCCGAAGTAGTGGCAGCCGACGGGCAGGTCCGGAATCGTCAGGCTCATCGGACCGGGCGTGGCGCACGGCAGGTTGCTGTAGCCAGGCATGGGCTCGAGCGTGGCCTGGTACATGTTGGTGGCGTAGTAGACCGTGTAGGTCCGGCCCGTCATGCCGGGCCATGTGAGCTGCGGATCGCTGCTGATGGACTGCACCACCGCGGCGAAAATGGATTCCCGATCGTTCAGCAAGGTGCCGGCGATGCTTTCGTCGAAGTCCCCCATGCCGTCGCCGTCCGTGTCCTCCAGCGCCGGATCGCCGCCGAGGCCGTATTCCTCCTGCGCGGCCAGGCCGTCGCCGTCCGTGTCGCCCCACGCGTCCAGCGCGTTCTTCGGGCTGAGCCCGTGGGCTTCTTCCCATTCATCGTCCATCCCGTCGTTGTCCGTGTCGGGCGCGGCGATGGCATGGAGGCTGTAGACGCGGGTCTGTTCGTTGAAGGTGAAACGGTAGGCGCCGTTGAAAACCGAGGTGTTGCCCTGGATGTTCGCCCCGCCGCTTTCGGCGGTGTTGGTCAGGGGAACGACGGTCTGGGACTGGTCGTTGTCGCCCCAGTTGGCGCTCCAGCCGCCGTCCGCCGCGAACTTGAACTGGATGGACAGCAGGTTGGTGAAGACAAGGTCGGCGCGCCACGTGTAGTCGGCCACGAGGCACATGTTGGTCAGCCCCGGCGCCCAATCGTTGAACGTCCCCGCCACGGCCATCGAGGCGTACGCCGAATGCGGCGCGTCGTAGGCCTGCGGGTCGGTGCCGTTCTGGTATTCCTGGAGGTTGGTGTAGGCGTCGTGGTCCGGATTGCCGGCGGCATCGGGAACGTCGGGATCCAGGCCGTGGGCGGTTTCCCATTCGTCCGGCATGCCGTCGGAATCGGTGTCGGGCTCGGGCGCGGGCTCGATGCGGTAGCCTTTGGTCAGGTCGTTGAAGGTGAAGCGCACGCGGCCGTCCACCGCGCCGGCCTGGATGTTGTTGGCGCTGCACCAATCGCCCACGCCGGACATGTCGGCGTTGGTGGCCAGTTGGTTGTCGTCGCCCCAGTTGGCGCTCCAGCCGCCGTCCGCGGCGAACTTGAACTGGACGTCGGCCGCGTTGGTCAGCTCGACGGTCCCCTGCCACGTGTAGTCGGCCACCAGCGCGAGGTTCCCCGCCGCCGCGTTCCAGCCGTTGAAGGAAGCGGCGACGGAGATTGAAGAATAGAGCGATGTTGGATTGTCCGCGACCTGCGGATCGAGGCCCGCGGCATATTCCGCGCGGTTGTCGAAGCCGTCGCCGTCGGGATTGCCGCCGCCGTCCGCCGTGCCGACCGTCAGGCCGTGCTGGGTTTCCCACAGGTCCGGCAGGCCGTCGGCGTCGGAATCCGCGCCCGTGTCGTGGATGGTCAGCGCGGGATCTCCGTAGAGGGAGAAGGTGAACCGGTTGTTCCACCAGCCGTCGGCTTCCATCTTCACCTCGGCGAGCGCCTGCCCGAACGTCGCGCCGTCGGCCACCACCTTGCGCATGAAATCGTAGCCCATCGAGGCGTTGTGCCCCTTCGCCTCGGCCGGCGACCACTGGCACGAGTAGTACCACGAGACCTGCCCCGCCGCCACCGAGGCGATCCCCCCGTCGCACAGCATGGAATAGCTGATGTTCAGGTCGTCGGACGGCTCCCCGCAGGAGCAGCTGGACATGAACAGCGCCGCCGGGCGCCCGTTGTCGAGCATCGGGCACTGGTACGAGGTGAACACCTCGCCGCCGGCGTAGACCGCCGCCCCGCGCGACCATCCGTGCGCCCACCAGAGCACCATGCCGTAGTCGTTGGTCATCCAGTTCCGGGCGGTCGCGCCATCGAGCAGTTCTTCGTCGGAGTCGAGCACGGAGTCGTAGTTCGTGTTCACGGATCCCTGCTCGTAAAGGGTATGGGAACCGCAGCCCTGCGGGGCCAGGACGTTGTTTTCCGTATGGTATCCGAGCCAGCCGCCGTCGGTGTTGAGGTCGCTGAAGCTCTCCGGCAGCAGCCCCGCCCGGCGCCAGGCGATGTCGCCTTCCAGTTCGTAGTGGATGATTTTCCGGACAATCCCGCGCAGGATGCCGCGCCATTCCGGATTGATGGTATAGACCGGAATGCGGCCGACATAGACCTCGGGCACGAGATCCACGCCGCCCGCCAGCTCCACGTCGTTGGTCTCGTTGCCGTACAATCCGTTGCCGTCGATGTCCCAGTTGCCCGTCAGGTCGGTGTAGTAGCAGTCCACGGGATACACGTAGGCCTGGTGGTGGAGTTCCTTCATCGGCAGCTCGTTGGCCGCCGGATCCGGATTGCCGATCAGCAGGACGTACTGGATGCCCATGGAAACGTAGTGGTCCTGAAGCCATTTCCGCATCCGGTCGGCCTTGCCGTCCGGCGCCTGCCCCGTCACTTCGTTCCAGCCAGTCGCCGCGGACGCGCCATCGACCGTCGTTTCCGTCACCGTATGCACCTCGTAGCCCAGCGCGCGCTTGTGGGAAACGAGACCGTAGAGATTGGTCGAATCGGAATAGATGGCGTCCGTGGTCATGACGACGTAAACCTCGCCCGGCGCCGCGGCCGCCTTGCGCGCCGGCGCGGCGGGATACCACGCGCGGGCATCCTTGGCGTTCGCCACGAGGGCCAGGGCGTCGGCGTCCAGGACCGTGTCGGTCGCCAGGGGGTCCACCTTGCGCGCCCTCTGAAGTCCGTACGAAATCGTGAAGGACACGCGCGACACCTGCTTGAGCACGCCCCGCACGGGATTGTAGAGGGCCGGATGGATCGCCACGCGCACGAGCTTCCAGCGGCGCATCTGCGCCACGCCCTCCAGCGTCGCCGCCGCGCCGGGCGTGTCCGCGTCGGCGCCGTAGATGGCCGTGTCCTTCCCGTCCACGATGGCCTCCGCCGCGCCGTAGAACGGATCGGAATCCTCCGACGTCCTCCACGGCGGCGCCGGACGGACCGGACGGGCCAGTGGAATTTCCACGGTTTCCGCCGCGTCGACCGTCACCGCCACCGTGGACAGGTCGGCATCGGGAGGCAAGGCATAGGTGGCCATCCTCCGCGGCAGGCGCGGCCTTCCCGGCTCGGAAGAAAGAAGGGTGCCTTCCCCACCCCCGACATCCATGAAGCCCCCCGCTTCCGAAATCGAAAGCGGTGCCAAATCCATCGAAACCGCCAGGCTGTCCGCCCGGGCCATGGGCGCCAGGAACAGACCCAGGATTCCGCTAACGATTGCCAAAAACAGCCGTCTTGATCGCATCGCATCCCGCCAAGGTTAAAACGGTTTAGTAAAACATTTAACGCCAACAGGCCGCCCGCGTCAAGCGGTTGATGCAATACCCTGCGCCGGATATGGATGTATTTTGATAAACAGGGCTTTCCCTGTGCTTTTCGCCCGTTCCACCGCTTTTCCCCTATTTCCGAGGCATCCCTCTCCCGCCGCCTTGACCGCCCTGTTCCGGCGCCCTATGGTTGCCTCCATGTGCGGCCGCTACGTATCGCCCGAAAAGGAAGCCATCGTCGAACGTTGGCCCAAGGTCCGTTGCGGATGCGACGGCGGCTGGAAGCCCGGCTTCAACGTCGCGCCGACCACCCAGGTGCCCATCCTCGTCCAAGGCGGGGACGGCGGAATGGAACTCCGGGCGGCGCGCTGGGGATTGGTTCCACCCTGGTGGACGAAGGACAAGCCGCCGGCCATGACCTTCAACGCCCGCGCCGAGGATGCGGCGCAAAAGCCAACCTGGCGCGACAGCCTGCGCACCATGCGCTGCCTGCTGCCCGCCCGCGGCTGGTACGAATGGAATCCGAAGGAACCGGCGCCGGATGCCGCGGGACGCGAATCCGGCCAGCCCTATTTCTTTTTCTGCCCCGCGGAGCCCGTGTTCGCCTTCGCGGGAATCTGGTCCGCCCGGGAACGCCCCGGCGCCGCGCCCCTGCTTTCCTGCGCGCTGCTATCGACCAGGGCCGCGCCGGCCATCTCCTCCATCCATCCCCGCATGCCGGTCGTGCTCCCGCCGGAGAATCAGATCCGCTGGCTCGATCCCTCGGCGACCCCCGGCGAGGTGCAGGCCCTTCTCGCCGCCGCCTGCACGGAGTTCGCGGCCCATCCCGTCTCCACCCGCGTCAACAACGTCCGCAACGACGCCCCCGGCCTGATGTCCCCCGTCCCGCCTCCCCCCTCCCCGGCTGACACCCTCTGCGCCTGCAAAGGCGCCCCCTGCGCCTACGTCATTTCCACATTGTTGTAGCTCAAGGATCCCGATGTAGGCCGGGTGCCCTCACCCGGCGAACTAAATTTGAAACGACCCCTTCACAATCCCCATCCCGCCCGACACACCTTTTGCGAATGGTTCCCCCGGCTCATCACGTGATAGACCGCCCCCGCATATTCCACTCTCGGTTTCCTCGGCATGCCCTCATTCCCTCATACTAGCCCCCGCCCCGTCAAGCCGTTTTATAATTTATAGGACTGACCCCTTTTCGGCCGCGAACACCACCACCGGAGCGCGCCAGCGCGTAGGTGCCCCGGAGGCGCGATAGCGCCGGAGTAAGGCCGGAGCCGTTGGCGGCCGCCGTGCCGCCGATAGGCAAGCACGGCGGATGACAACGGCGTAGGCCGTCGGGCGAGCGGAGACGGTGGCGCGGCGTGTGCGTACGCAGACGCCGTGTCACCGGCGTAGCGAGGGGGTGGATGGAGCAACAGAATCTACAGCATGCCGTTGTTGACGGTAGATTGCTATCGTGGCGTCATCACCATCGACCAGCTTTTCAAAGAATTGATCATCCTTTGCCCATTCCGGAAACCCAATCCGTTCGATAGTCATTCCGTCTGGGCATTGGCCAAAGTGCAGGGACCACCCAGCCGGCAAAGACGCATCAACCACCTCAAACATTTCAACCGGATATGGATAAGGATGATCGTTGTCAGCAACAGTGTGCAGGTAAACGCGGATTCCTCCATCTTGCCATCGGGCAATCGCCAACACGGGATAGGTTTGTCCGATGGTCAAGTCCTCATCCGGGCCTTCTCTATGGATGGACTGACGTAGACGCGCTTTGACGGCTGGGGCCGGTAGTTTGTCGACAATATTGGTAATGCAGCGAACAAGCATAGAAGTCCCCTCAAGTTACCTGTAGGTCTCAGCCTGATGCTTAAACTTGAAGTCCATTAACTCCCCTGTCTTGGGATCGCGAACGTAGTGGACTTCTGACCTTAAACCTGCGGCAGACTTCTCGCTGTAACTCCACTTTTCCATGCCTTTGAATTGTGGATCGCCGAGATTGTCTATGATCTTCGTGCCTTTCCCTTGCTTGGCAGCATCGAGAACCATCTCGTCCATCAGACTCTTTGGCGTACGGCTAAACTTGTCTGCGCTCTTTGCGGCATTCAAAACGCCCTTGGCCTTTGGACATCGTCTAATCACAGCACCAACACCGCGCGTAGCGCCACCTCCGACGCCTACTGGGGGGACAAAAGATAAAGCAGTAACTGCAGTATTCGCCACAGCCTCAGTCAACTCACGGGTGCCCTGCCGCACTTCAGCCGGATCGATTCCCCGTCCAAATTGACTTCCCTTGTCGAACAATTCTTTCTCGCCTAGTGGATCACTTATTGGCCATTCTGTTTCAAGCCCGAGCGCATCTCGATAAAGGAGAGGGTTATTCCCCTCGAACCCGTAAAGGTTCTTCCCTCCCCTTTCCTCCAGCGGATCCCTGTTAATCCACCTACCCAACGTGGTGTTGTCGAATCGATAGCCATAATAGCTCAGCCCCGCCGCCGCCTCCCACTCCTTGGAGGAGAACAGGTATCGACTCTGGAACTCCCCCGACCGGGCGAGGATGCGCCCGAAGGGGCCGTAGTGGACCGTGGAGGATGTCTGCCCGGAGGCATCTGTTGTCATAACGACGTTGCCCATGGCATCGGGATGCAGATAGTGCGTGTCCGGGCCTGCGGCGCCGGCCGTATGGGCCAGGATCCCACCGATGCCTCCCGCGCCGCCAAGCGAGCCGGAGAGGTCGGGGCCGTGAGTGTAGATTTCCTTCACGTTATTGCTTCCATCCAGCACCGCCAGCACCAGAAAACTTCCCGGACAATATACATACCGTTCAGCGGTTGCGCCAGCCCGAACCGCCTCCACCCGCCGCCCCGTGCCGGCGTAGCGGTTGGCCAGGATGGAAACCCCATCGGCCTTGCGGGCGATGTTGGTCAGCCGGTTCTGCGCGTCGTACTGGTAGGCAAAGTTGGCGTCGCCGGTCAGACAGCGGTTTCTTTCTGTGAAAAAACGTTTCGACCTCCAGTCCGGATCGGGATATGATCCATCTATGGTCTTCCCTTCATCTCATCCGCATTCCTTCCGCTTCACGGCCGCCGCCGGCGCGCTGCTTCTGGGCCTGCTTTCCGCGCCGGCTTCCGCCCAGCTCCGCATCAGCGAGTTCATGGCGTCCAACCTCTCCGTCACCCAGGACGAAGACGCCGCCTATTCCGACTGGATCGAAATCCACAACGCCAGCAACGACGCCGTGAACCTCTCCGGCTGGTATCTCACCGATACGGAGACCAACCTCGTCCGCTGGATGTTTCCCGCCACCAATCTCCCCGCCGGCGGATTCCTCCTCGTGTTCGCTTCGGGCAAGGACCGCGCCGCCCCCCGCCTCCATGCCAATTTCAGTCTTTCCTCGGAGGGGGAATATCTCGCCCTCGTCCGTCCCGATGGCTCCACCGTCGAAGACGAATACACCGCGGTCCCCGAACAGTTCCCCGACATCTCCTACGGCATCCAGACCCATGGAACCAACCCCACCTTCCGCGCCGGACTGCCCGGCTACCTCATCTATCACACCCCCGGCGCCTCCAACTCCTGCATCCCCGCCCCCCATCCCCTCTATTCCGACCACTCCGTCGCCCAGATCGACCTCGCCCTCTCCAACGACGACTGGAACTGGCTCCACTGGGACAACCCCGACACCACCTCTTTCCGCTCCGCCAACATCCGCTTCCGCCATGGCGACATCGACATCACCGTCACCAACGCTGGCATCCAGTGCCGCGGCAACACCAGCCTGACCCAGAAGCCCCGGTCGTTCAACGTCGTCTTCAATGCCTTCGTCCCTGGCCAGAAGCTCCTCGACATGGAGCGCCTCAACCTCAACTCCGACGTCAACGACCCCTCCATGGCCCGGCCCAAGCTCGTCAACGATCTCCACAGCGCTGCCGGCCTCCCCACCCCCTACGCCAACCATGTCGCCCTCGTCGTCTCCAACTCCACCTACCACTATTCCTTCTTCGACGCCGTTCGCAACAACACCCAGCCCATCGACGACGTCTTCCTCCGCCAGCGCTTCGGCACCGACCGCGGCAACCTCTACAAGTGCCTCTACATGGACGGAACCCCCGCCTCGCTCGAATACCTCGGCCCCACCGGCACCTCCTACAGCGCCCACAGCACCACCTACGCCCTCCGCTACTGCGGCGCCGGCGACACTTCCTACAACGACCTCGCCGCCTTCGTCGCCCTCCTCAACAACACGCCGTCCAACGATTTCCCCAACGCCATCATGGATGCCTTCGAGGTGGATGAATTCCTCCAACGCCTCGCCCTCGACGCCCTCGCCGGCCACTGGGACGACTATTGGATCAACGGCAACAACTACCATCTCTTCCTCAACCCCGAAACCCGCCGCTGGACCTACCTGCCCTATGATTTCGACAACACCTTCGACATCCGCTGGATCGACGCCGACTGGGCCTACCAGAACATCCACAGCTGGACCAACATCTCGACCAGCCATCCCAACGCCCCCCTCGCCGCCCGCCTCCTCGCCGTCCCCGAATTCAAGAAGCGCTACGCCTTCTACATGAAGCGCATCCTGGACAACTTCTTTTCCTATTCCTCCATGGGCGCCGAGGCTTTCTACGCCCGGTCCAATCTCGTCGCCGGCCTCCCCTTCCAGGACCAGGTCTACGTTTCCAACATGAAGGACCAGGAACGGAGCAGCTACAGCGGAAACTGGCCCTACTGGTCCTACGACCAGTTCTACTTCTCCTATACCGACGGCCAGGGCGATTACACTCCCGTGCCCGACGCGCGCGGCGTCCTTCCCTTCGTCAGCACCCGCGCCGCCTCCGCCTATTCCCAGCTCGGCACCGTCTCCAACATCGCGCCCATCCTGTCCGGTTTTGCGCTGGTTCCCAGCCTCCCCCGCACCAACGACGCCCTCGTCTTTTCCATCCGCGCCTTCGACGACGTCTCCGTCACCAACGTCTCGCTCTTCTATTCCTTCCAGGGCGGCGCCACCAACACCGCCTCCATGGAACTCCAGGCCGACGGCTCCTGCGCCGCCACCCTCCCCGCCTTCGGCGCCACCGGCACCCTCCGCTATCTCGTCCGCGCCTTCGACAATACCGGTCAATCCACCTTCCACCCCTACGGCGGCTCCAATTACGCCGCCTCCGTCGAGATCGGCAGCGCCGCTTTCGATCTTGTCCTCACCGAGCTCGACTACAATCCCCACGACCTTTCCGCCGCCGAAATCGCCGCAGGCCTCTCCGACCCCCAGGCCCTCGAATTCGTCGAGCTCTACAACGCCGGAAACGCCCCCATGGACATCTCCGGTTTCAGCCTCCAGGTTGGCGTCACCGCCACCTTCCCTCCCTTCGTCCTCACCAACGGCACCTATGCCGTCGTCGTCAAGGACACCAACGCCTTCCGCATCCGCTACACCAATTCCGCCATCCGCGTCATTGGCGCCTTCAGCGGGCAGCTCAGCAACAGCGGCGAAACCGTCCGCCTCGAAAACGCCCAAAGCGGCGTCATCGCCGCCTTCGCCTATGCCGATGGCGGCGACTGGCCCGGCCGCGCCGACGGCGATGGTTCCTCCCTCGAACTCGCCGATCCCGCCCTCCCCGCCTACGCCGATCCCGCCGCCTGGCGCTCCAGCTCCGAATTCGGCGGCTCCCCCGGCGCCGCCGGCCTCGGCCCCGACAACCGCATCGTCGTCAACGAGGTCCTCTCCCACACCGACCCCCCGCTTTCCGACTCCATCGAGCTCTTCAACGCCACGGAAAGCGCCCTCGACATCGGCGGCTGGTACCTCTCCGACGCCAAGTCCAATTACTGCAAATACGCCATCTCCAACGGCACCATCCTCCCCGCCGGCGGCTACATCGTCTTCAACGCAACCAACCACTTCAACGTTTCGGGCGGATCCGGCAGCAACGACTTCTCCCTCGACGGCGCCTACGGCGACGACGTCTACCTCCTCGAAGCCGATTCCCGCAGCAACCTCGTCCGTTTCGCCGACCATGTCGAGTTCGGCCCCGCCGCCAATGGCGAATCCTTCGGCCGCTGGCCCAACGGGTCCGGCGCCGGATATCCCATGCTTTCCCGGACGTTCGGCGCCTCCAACAGCGGCCCCCGCGTGGGCCCCCTCGTCATCGGCGAAATCATGTACCACCCGCCCTCCGGCAGCAACCACCTCGAATTCGTCGAAATCGCCAACCCCTCCGCCTCCTCCGTGGATCTGACGCGCTGGCAGATCGATGAGGGCATCGACTACGCCTTCCCCTCCAACACCGTCATCGCCGCCAGCGGCGTCCTCGCCATCGTTTCCTTCGATCCCGCCGCCGCGTCCAACAGCGCCCTCCTCGCCGATTTCCGCGCCACCTACAATCTCTCCACCAACGTCCCCCTCCTCGGCCCCTTCTCCGGCGCCCTCGACAACGGCGGCGAAACCGTCCGCCTCCTCCGCCCCGACGATCCCCCCGCCGAAGCCCCCGACTACTACCCCCTGCTGACCGAAGATGTCGCCGACTACGACGACGACGCCCCCTGGCCCCTCGCCGCCGACGCCGGCGGATCCTCCCTCGCCCGCCGCTTCCCCGCCGCCTGGGGATCCGGCGCCGACAGCTGGGCCGCCGCCGCGCCGCCCACCCCCGGGTCCGTCGCCTCCCTCCTCACCGACTACCAGCAGTGGGTCGCCGATCACGGCGTGCCCTCCCTCACCGCCACCAATCCCGCCACCGGCGTCACCTACGCCGAGGAATACCTGCTGCAAACCAATTCCGCCGCCACCCTTTTCTCCCATGGTCCGTCCAGCGACCCCAACCTCCTCACCCTCGTCCCCATGCTCGAACACGGCATCAGCAACCTCGTCGAAATCACCACCAACCTCGTCGATGCCGCCGCCTGGCGCGAACCCATCGGCCTGGAGCTCATTCTCCTCAGCAACGACACCTACCGCGTCGGCTCTCCCTCCAGCATCCCCTTCTTCATCCGTCTCAGGCTCTTCCCCCTCGAATAAAGCGGTTTGCCCCTTCCTGCGGCCGTTCGCTTCCGGCGTCAAACCGGTCCCGGCGAAGGCGCCGCCCCAGTTCCCCGGCCCCTCAAACGCCGATGGTCCCCTCCAGATATACCGCCGCGCGGCCCGCCAACATCACCCGCATCCCCGCATTCCGGCAGAACACCTCCCCGCCCCGCGCGGAAACCTGGAACGCCCGCAACTCGTCCTTCCCCAGCACACCCGCCCAATACGGCGCCAGCGCGCAATGCGCCGATCCCGTCACCGGATCTTCCGGAATCCCGAACCGCGGCGCGAACGCCCGCGACACGAAATCCGCCTCCCGTCCCCGCGCCGTCGGCACCACGCACCGGCAGTTGAATTTTTTCAGCGCCACCAAATCCGGCTTCAACTCCCGCACCGTCTCCTCGTCGTCCAGCACCACCAGCCAGTCGTCCGTCGACGCCAGCACCTGCCGCGGCTCCGCCCCCAGCGCCGCGCCCAGTCCCGCCGGCGCCGCCATCGGCCCCGCCGGCAGCGCCGGAAAATCCATCTCGAACAGGTCGCCCCGTTTCGCCACCGTCAGCGTCCCCCGCTTCCGCGTTTGGAAAAGGATCTCCTGCGATGGCCAGCCCCGCAGGTCGAACAGCACCTTCGCCGCCGCCAGCGTCGCATGGCCGCATAACTCCACTTCCACCACCGGCGTGAACCACCGCAATTCGAACCCCTCTGCGTTCCGCACCAGAAACGCCGTCTCCGAAAGATTGTTCTCCGCCGCGATCGACTGCAGCATGCGGTCCCCGGGCCACCCCTCCAGCAGGCATACCGCCGCCGGATTCCCCGCGAACACCCGCGACGCAAACGCATCCACCTGCCAGATCGGGATCTTCATGGCTCCGGGTTGAATTGTCCCGTTTCCGCCAAATGCACCAGGAAATCCCCCAGCGCCAGGAGAAGATCGTCGCGCGTGTGCCGGTAGGCGTCCGCCGACAACCCGAACGGATCCGCCACGTCCCGCGCCGGCTCCGCCCCGAAGCTTTTCACCAGGAATACCTTCCCCGCCGCCTCCGGAAAGCGGCGCGAAACCTCGCGCCCATGCCTTTCCGTCATGGCCAGGATGACGCGGGCTCCCTCCACCAGGTCGCGCGAGAGGGCCCGGGTGCGATGCGTCGAAATGTCCACGCCGATTTCGCGCATCACCTCGATCGCCTCGGGCGAAGCGCCACCCCCCGGATAGGCCGCCACCCCCGCCGACTCCGCGACCCATCCCTTCCCCGCCAGCTTCTGGTTCAGCCACCCCGCCGCCATGGGGCTCCGGCACGTGTTCCCCGTGCACACCACCAGCACTTTTTTAAGCTGGCCGCCTTCCGCCATTCTCAATTCTTCATTCTGAATGGCCAATGGGGTTTAATAGGCCTTGGCCATTAATACCCGCTGCGCGCTGGGCTTGCCCGTCAGGATGCACTTCCCGGGTCCGCGCGCGGCCTCCGGGATCTGGTCTTCAAAAGGAATGCAGCGGATGCTGGTCTCGTAGCGCTTGGCCATCGCGTCCTCGTCCTCGTGCGTGCCCGCCCAGTGCACCCATGCGAATCCGCCGCCTTCGCCCTTGAAGAACGCCTCGAAGTCCTCCAGCGTGTCGATGATGCGCGTTTTCTTCTCGCGCATGGCAAAGGCGCGCGCGAGCAGATCCTTCTGCATCGTCTCCATCAGCGCCGTCATGCCGGCGATGGCTTCCGCGCGCGGCAGGAACTGCTTCTTGCGCTTGCGCAGGTCCTGTTCGCTCTCGCCATCCTTCTCCAGCACGAACCGGCGCACCACGCACAACGAGCCCTTTTCGAGATCCTTCGGGCCCACTTCGATGCGCACGGGAACGCCCTTGCGCTCCCATTCGTAATACTTCGCGCCCGGCTGCAACCCCTCGCGGTCGTCCACCTTCACCGCCAGCCCCTGCGCCCGCAGCTCCGTCGCCGCCGCCTGGACCTCGGCCGTCGTCCGCGCCTGCTCGTCCGGCGTCTTGTAGATCGGCACGATCACCACCTGGATCGGCGCCAGCTTCGGCGGCAGGACCAGCCCGTTGTCGTCCGAATGCGTCATGATCAGCGCGCCCACCAGCCGCGTCGAGACCCCCCAGCTCGTCGCATGCACGTATTCCAGCTGGCCTTCCTTGTTCAGGAACTTCACGTCGGCGCTCTTGGCGAAGTTCTGGCCGAGATAGTGGCTGGTGCCCATCTGGAGCGCCTTGCCGTCCTGCATCATGCCCTCGATGCACTGCGTGTCGATCGCTCCGGCGAACCGCTCGCCCTCGGTCTTGCGGCCCCGCACCACCGGCACGGCCATCACGTTCTCCGCCACGTCGGCATAGACCGCCAGCATGCGCGAAACCTCCTCTCGCGCCTCCGCCTCCGTCGCATGGGCCGTGTGCCCCTCCTGCCACAGGAATTCCGCCGTCCGCAGGAACAGGCGCGTGCGCATCTCCCAGCGCACCACGTTCGCCCACTGGTTGATCAGCAGCGGCAGGTCGCGGTAGCTCTGGATCCAGCTCTTGTACTGCGCCCAGATGATCGTCTCGCTCGTCGGCCGCACCACCAGCGGCTCCTCCAGTTCGGACGCGGGGTCCACGCCGATCTTGCCGTCCACCGCCTTCAGCCGGTAGTGCGTCACCACCGCGCATTCCTTCGCGAACCCCGCCGCGTGCTCCTCCTCCTTCGCCAGGAACGACAGCGGAATGAACAGCGGGAAATAGGCGTTCACGTGCCCCGTCGCCTTGAACCGGTCGTCCAGCTCGCGCTGCAGCTTCTCCCAGATCGCGTAGCCGTGCGGCTTGATCACCATGCACCCGCGCACCGACGAATGGTCCGCCAGGTCCGCCCTTTTCACAATGTCCAGGTACCACTGCCCGTAGTCCTGCGCCCGCGGCGTGATGCCGTCCGACGCCGTTGCCGGTTGCTGCTTCTGATTCTGCTGGTTGCTCATATTCAAATCCTTTCAACGCAAGAGTCGCAAACGGCGCAAAAGACACGCAAGCGCCGATCTTATAATCCATTTACCACCCGGTGAATTCCATCCTTCACAAATTTTTCGCCGAAATTCACGACCAATCCCAATTTCAATCCGGTCATTCTAAGATAGGTCAAAACCTGGGCTTCGAAGATTGCATGGTATTCCGCCGTCGCCTTGCACTCCACCACCACAGTTCCTTCCACCAGCAAATCCAATCTCATCGGCGTTCCAAGACCGCGGCCCTTGTACTTGATCGGCACCTGAACTTGCCGCTGGACTTTCAGGCCCTTCTGCTCCAATTCCCAGGCCAACGATTCCTCGTACACGCCTTCCAGCAATCCCGGTCCGCCCAGCGTCCGATGCACTTCGATCGCGCACTCGTAAATCGCCCGGCTGACCTCGTTTTCCGCCATCCTTCATCCTGTCCGTCGTTTGCGTTCCTTTTGCGCCTCTTGCGTCCTTTGCGTTAAACGGCTGTTCGCGCTCACATGTTCGCCGCGATCGCCGCGCCGAACTCCGAACACTTCACTTCCTTCGCGCCGGCCATCAGGCGGGCGAAGTCGTACGTCACCGTCTTCTGGGCGATGCTCTTCTCGACGCCGCGGAGAATCAGGTCCGCCGCCTCGGTCCAGCCCAGGTAGCGGAACATCATCTCGCCCGACAGGATCAGCGATCCGGGATTCACCTTGTCGAGGTTCGCGTACTTCGGCGCCGTCCCGTGCGTCGCCTCGAAGACCGCGCAGCCCGTCGCATAGTTGATGTTCGCGCCGGGCGCGATGCCGATGCCGCCCACGCACGCCGCCAGCGCGTCCGAGATGTAGTCGCCGTTCAGGTTCAGCGTCGCGATCACGTCGTAGTCCGCCGGACGCGTCAGGATCTGCTGCAGGAAGGCGTCGGCGATGCAGTCCTTCACCACGATCTTCCGGCCCGTCTTCGGATCCGCCAGCTCGTGCCACGGACCGCCGTCCAGCGGACGCGCCCCGAATTCGTCCCGCGCCGTCGCATAGCCCCAGTCGCGGAACGCCCCTTCCGTGAACTTCATGATGTTGCCCTTGTGCACCAGCGTCACGCTCTTGCGGCCGTTGTCCAGCGCGTAGCGGATCGCCGCCCTCACCAGGCGCCGGGTGCCTTCCTCCGACACCGGCTTGATGCCGATGCCCGAACTGCCCGGGAAGCGGATCTTCTTCACACCCATTTCCTTCTGCAGGAAGTCGATCACCTTCTGCGCCTGGGCCGTGTAGGCCGCCCACTCGATGCCGGCATAGATGTCCTCCGCGTTCTCGCGGAAGATCACCATGTCCGTCTTTTCCGGATTCCTCACCGGGCTCGGCACCCCTTCAAACCAGCGCACCGGCCGCAGGCAGACGTAGAGGTCCAGCTCCTGCCGCAGCGCCACATTCAGGCTCCGGATGCCCCCGCCCACCGGCGTGGTCAGCGGGCCCTTGATCGAAACCAGGTAGTCCCGGCAGGCGGCCAGCGTCTCCGCCGGCAGCCACGTGTTCGGGCCATAGACGGCGTTCGCCTTCTCGCCCGCGTAGATCTCCATCCAGGCGACCTTCCGCTTCCCGCCATAGGCCTTTTCGACCGCCGCGTTCCACGCCATCATCGCCGCGCGTGTGATGTCCGGCCCCGTCCCGTCGCCTTCGATGAAGGGAAGGATCGGCCGGTCCGGCACCTGCAGCCGCCCGCCGGCGTCCATGGTGATCTTCTGCCCGTCCGCCGGAACCTTGATCTTGCTGTCGCTCATGTCTTCATCCTTTCAAATCCCGGTTTTCCACGGCATGGAAAAACGAGTCCGGACTTTTCCACAGAGTGGAAAAAAAATCAAAACAAACCGCCGGAACCGCCTAGGCCTTTTTCAGCAGCGCCTCCACCGCCTTCGCCAGCGGATGAACATTCGGCGCCAGTTCCCACCTGTTCCCGGAGCGGCGGACCACGCCGCCCGCCTTCAGCACGTCCAGATGGCGGAACAGCGCCGACCTGGAAAGGCCCGCCAGGAACTGAAGCTCTTCCCCGCGCCGGACTCCATCCTGCAGCAGGCGGACCATCTTCAGCCTCCGCTCGTGGCCAAACGCCTTCGCCACCCGGATCGTTTCCATCGCGGATCGCCGGGCCAGAGACGCCCTTGCCGCCGCCAGCAGCGGCTTGGCCGAGGGGACTTTCGGATCCGGCGCCGGGCGGTACCGGACCCAACGGCCTTCCCTCGCCGCCTGCACCAGTCCGCGCGACTGCAGCCGCCGCAATTCCTGGCTCGCGCGCGTTTCCGAAATGCGCACGGCTTTCGTCAATTCCGAAACGCAGGGCTCCGACGACTCGATGATCCGCCGAAGCAGCTCCAGCCGCGTCGGCCCCGCCAGCACGCGGCACGTCCTCCAAAGCGTAGGGGTCAATTCCATGAAAACTCCTCCCAAGATTCCAGTCCCGCATATTATAATATCCGGGACTGGATTTCAAGGAAGGTTTTCTTCGAATTCACCTTTGTTTTCAATCAAAACAAGTCCCGCATATTATAATATCCGGAACTGGACCGGTGCCTCGGGAAGGAAGGCCGTCCATCCGTCCCCGGCGGCGTTCGGACTGTTCAAGCGCCATGCGCTGCCCTATCCTCTTCCCCCATGAAAACCCCGACGATGGAATCCATTTCGCCCTATGAAATCTCGCTGTCGCGCATCAAGGACCTGCCGGACCACCGGCGCCCCCGCGAACTGGCCCTGGATATGGGCATCGACCAGGTTCCCGACGAGGTGCTCGTCGCCATCCTGCTGCGCGCCGGCACCCGCGGCCAGAGCGTGATCGATCTCGCCCGCCAGCTGCTGGACCGCCACCAGGGCTCTCTCGCCCGGCTCGCCGACGCCAGCCAGGATGAAATCCGGGGCATCCGCGGCCGGGACGCCAGCGCCCGCCCCATCAAGGGAATCGGCAGCGTCAAGGCGCTGGAACTGAGGGCGGCGTTCGAGCTCGGCCGCCGGGCGGCCCAGGAGGACCGCGGACTCCTTCCCCTCATCCGCGAGCCGACCCATGTGCTTTCGCTCCTGAAGAAGGATACCGCCCGGCTCGACCAGGAAGTGTTCTGGGTGCTGCTGCTGGACCAGAAATACCGCCTGCGGCAAGCGCCCGAAGCCGTCACCAAGGGAATCCTCGATGCCAGCTTCGCCCACCCGCGCGAAGTCTTCCGCGAGGCCATCCGGATGGCGGCCGCCGCCATCATTGTCGCCCACAACCACCCCTCCGGCGATCCCACCCCCTCCGCCGAGGACATCCGCAGCACCCGCCAGCTGGTCGAGACCGGAAGAATCGTCGGCATCCAGCTGCTCGATCACATCGTCATCGGCGGCAAACGCCCCCATCCCGCCCCCTATGTCAGCCTCCGGGAATCCGGTCTCGTGGATTTCAAATAGTTCCGTCTTTCATTGACAAAATGCGCGCAGTTCCCTTGAATGTGCGCGTTTTCGATCCCACGGGAAGGAAAACCACCCCATGAAAAACCGATCTGTTCTTGTTGCCGCGATGGCCCTGCTGGCCGCTTCCGCCCTATGCGCCTCCGCACAGGCGCTGGCCATCTTCGCGGATCAGGCCTTCCAGCCCGCCTTGCAGGAAATCACGCCCTTGTTCACGGAACAGACCGGCTTCGAGGTCGAGCTTTCCTTGGGCCGCTCCACCATCCTGGCCGAGCGCATCATCCGCGGAGGCATCCCCGCCGACCTCTTCTTCCCGGCCAGCGAGGAATCCATGCAACAGCTTGTGGAAAAGGGGCTCGTCGACGTTTCCCTCAAGCGGAACATCCTCGTCATGCCTTCCACCGAACCGCCGGAGGAAGGCATCCCTCCGGAACCGAAATATACTTCCGCCGCCGTCTTGAGCAGCGCAACCAACCGCCTGCAGGCGATGGCCTTCCTCGAGTTTCTGGTTTCCGAACCGGCCCGCGCCGTATTCGCCCGTCAGGGCTTCGCGCTGCCGTAAGGCGCCTGCAAGGCCGCCGCACGCGCGGCCGCTTCCGAAGCTTCCGGCTTCCTCCCCTGCCGATCCAGGCAGGTCGCCAGGTTCTGCCATCCCGCCGCGCCTTCCGGATGCAGTTCCACTGCGCGTCTCAGCAGGCGTTCCGCCTCGGCCCAGTTCTCCGCCTTCCCCTCCAGAATCCCCCAATTGACCCACGCCGCGGCCGCCTGGGGATTCGCCTCGACCGCCGCCCGGTAGAACTCGCGCGCTCCGTCCGCGTCGCCCGCCTCCTCGCGCAGCAACCCCAGCCATGTCGCCGCCGTGGCGCTCTTCGGATTCTGGAAATAGGCCGATGTCCAAAGCTTGCCTGCCGATTCCCACTGTCCCAGCCGCAGCACCAGCAACAGCGCATAAATGGCCGCCACCGCCGCCAACCCCGCCCCGCGCCCCACGCGCGACTGGTGCGCAAACACCCAGGCCACCATAATCGAAAATCCCGGCGCGACGGGATACAGATAGCGGTCCGCCGCCGGATGAAGCAGCGGCCATAGATTCGACACCGGCAGGAAGAACACCAGCATCCAGAGCAGCCCCAGCGAGATTTCAGGCCCCGCGCGCCGCATCCTCCACGCCCCCCAGCCGCATAACGCCAGCCACCCCAGCCCCAATGCAAAACGGAGCGATCCGGCCGACGCCACCGGCTCGAACCCCGGCGTCACATTCAGCGGCCAAGGCACCAGCAGCAGGCGCAATGTGCGCGTCCACAGCGAGGGCGCCGAAAACCACGCTTCGGGAAACCGCAGGGATTCCCCGTTCCACGATCCGCCCGCCGCCTGCATGTCCGCCGGCAACACCGCCCATAGCGCGAAGAAACCCGCGGAAATCCCCAGCGAAATGGCCACCCATCCCGCCTTCTCCCGGCGCTCCATCGGAAAGGCGGCGGGAAAGAGAACCATCAGGAACGCCAGCAAAACCGGCGCCACCACCGCCGTTTCCTTCGACAACAGCGCCAGCGCCAGGCAGGCCACGCCGCCGATGCGGAAAATCGCCGGCCGGGACCGCGGCCCCGGAAAGCCATGCAGGAACAGCAGCACGAAGAACAGGCACAGGACATCGGCCCGGAAGCCCGGCGCGTGCACCGCTTCCGACAGCACCGGATGCAAGCCGAACAGCACCCCGGCCGCCGCCGGGAAGAATCCCCGCCCCGTCAGCCGCCACAGCAGAAGCATCAGCAAGGCCACACATCCCAGGTGCAGCGACAGGCTCGTGAGCCGCCATCCCGCCGGCTCCAACCCGTGCAACGCGCGATCGAAAAAATAGCTCGCCAGCACCGCCGGCCGCCGCCCGTTCACCACGTGCGGATCCGAAAGTGTCCGTCCCGCCAGCACCTTCCCCAGGTTCGCGGGGTTCTCCAGAAAAGCGTTTTCCGAAAGCATCCCGATGTCGTCATAGAGGAACGGGAAAGACAAGCCGACCAGCCACGGCGACGCCACGACGGCCAGCAACAGCACCCATTTCCACGGTCGATCCATGGCACGCATTGAAAGCGCGCCCCGCCCGCTTGTCAACGCCTCCTTTTTTGCTTTTCCCCCTCCTCCCCCTCCCCTACACTCCCACCGTGAAAATGAACGTTTCCGTCCTCCGCACCCTGGGCTTCTCCGCCGCCCTCCTCGCGCTGGCGGCCCCCCCATCCGCCTCCGCCGCCAAGAAATGGCGTGAATACACCGAGTGCAATGTCATTCCCAACGCCTCCAACGACGGCGACAGCTTCCACGTCAAGCCCTCCAACATCAAAACCCGCACCTATCTCTTCCGCCTGTATTTCGTCGATACCCCCGAATCCGAGAAATCCCTCCCCGAACGCCTCCAGGAACAGGCCGACTACTTCGGCATCGCCAATCCCCTGGATGTCGTGAAGGTCGGCAAGGAAGCCGTCAAGTTCACCGAAAATTTCCTGGCCGACGGCAAATTCACCGTCTATTCCCGCCTCGCCGACGCCCTCGGCCGCTCCGCCAAGGACCGCGACTACGCGATGGTCCTCTCCGCCGACGGCCGGGACCTCAGCTATGAACTCGTCCGCAACGGCCTCGCCCGCGTCTTTGGCAGCGGAACGGATCTCTCCGAGCTCGAAGCCTACGGCAAATCCGAGGACTTCTGGTGGAGGCGCCTCCGCCAGGCTGAACTCGAAGCCAAGAAGGAGAAGCTCGGCGCCTGGGCCTATTCCAGCGGCCCCGCCAACCCCCTCGAAGCCCTCTACGCCCCGCGCGAAGTCGACGAGCAGGACGTCGTCCTCTCCCGCCCCATCTACCTCTATCCCCTCGACGCCCCCAATGGCCAGCCCATGGGCCAGATCAAGGCCGGCCTGACCGTCCACGTCGTGAAGGGCGCCACCCCCGACAAGGCCCATGTCCGCTTCACCACCTCCTCGGGACAGGTCTATGAAGGCCTTGCCCGCTTCGTCGACCTCGGCATCTGAGACGGCCTCTTCAAGGAAAACTCACACCAAGCCGCGAAGCCGCCAAGATGACCGAAAACGAAATCGGGAAAGTCGTGGTGGACTGTGCGGTCAATCTCCACAAGGCGTTGGGCCCCGGTCTGCTGGAATCGGTTTACGAAGTTGTTTTGGCCCATGAACTTGAACGGCAGGGCTGTTCGGTTTCCCGGCAAGTGCCAATCCCGATTCAGTTCCAAGGCATCCGATTCGATGAAGGATTTCGCGCGGACATGGTCGTGGACGGGAAAGTGATTCTGGAGTTGAAGTCCGTCGAGCAAACAACCCGCGCCCATGCAAAACAGGTTCTGACCTACTTGAGACTGACCGGCATGAAACTCGGCTTCTTGTTGAATTTCGGCGAAGCCTTGATGCGGGATGGAATTTCCCGGGTCATCAATGGGGATCTCCAGTGAACTCTCCGTGCCTTCGTGACTTGGTGTGAGAATTTTTTAAGGAACATTCAACGTGTTTGACCTGAACATCTACCTGGCCGATGGCTCCCGCTGGATCGAAACCGCCCTCGATCGCCTCGTCCCGCCTGCCTTCACCCGCCCCGACTCCCTCCACGCCGCCATGCGCCACAGCCTCTTCGCCGGCGGCAAGCGGCTCCGCCCCATCCTCTGCGCCGCCGCCGCCGAAGCCTGCGGCGCCCCCCGCGACGCCGCCCTCCTCCCCGCCGCTGCCATCGAATGCCTCCACACCTATACCCTCATCCACGACGACCTCCCCTGCATGGATGACGACGATCTGCGCCGCGGCCTCCCCACCTGCCACAAGGTCTACGGCGAAGCCACCGCCCTCCTCGCCGGCGACGCCCTCCAGGCCCTGGCCTTCGAACTCGCCGCCCGCACTCCCGTCCACGCCCTCGACATCGTCCGTGAACTCGCCGCCGCCGCCGGCTCCACCGGCGTCGTCGGCGGCCAGGTCGAGGACATGCTCGGCGAACATCTCCCACCCGACGAATCCCGCCTCCGCTTCATCCAGCAGCACAAGACCGGCGATCTCATCGTCTGCGCCTGCCGCATGGGCGTCCTCGCCGCCGCCGGCCCCGCCCCCGCCCTCGAGGCCGCCACCCGCTACGCCTCCGCCATTGGCGAGGCTTTCCAGATCGCCGACGACATCCTCAATGCCACCGCCACCGCCGAACAGCTCGGAAAGGCCGTCGGCACCGACGCCGCGCGCGAAAAAACCACCGCCCTCTCCGTCCATGGCATGGAAGGCGCCAAAAGGCGCCTCCAGGAATTGACCGGCGAAGGCCTCGCCGCCCTTTCCGGATTCCCCGGCGGCACCGATCCCCTCGCCGCCCTCGCCCGCCACGTCGCCTCGCGGAAGAACTAGGGCGGTTTTGGAAATTCATGGCCGGGACGAACCTGTCCGGCTGTCATCCCGAGCCTGTCGAGGGATCTCGGCCCATGCAATCGTCTGGCCGTGGTCCCGAAGCCGAGATGTTTCAACTCCGGCGCGATGCGCCTCCGCTCAACATGACCCGGGGACGTCCGACGGGACCCGGGACTTCCCGGCTTGGCGGGAAGACGGCGGCTATTTCCGGCGCTCGATTTCGACGGCCACGCTGCGCGTCCGCGCCAGCGCTCCCGGCTTGTCCACCGTCACGCGCACCGCGCGCACCTGCGGATGCCGGAGGCATGCCTTCGCCACCTGCTCCGCCAGCGTTTCGACCAGGAAGAACTGCCCCCGCCGCGCCACGGCCGTCGCTTCGGCCTCGATGTGCTCGTAGTTCAACGCGTCCTCCAGCCGGTCCGATTCCGCCGCCCGGCGGGTGTCGCATTCCAGCGAAATATCCAGATGCACCTTGCGCGGCTTCCGCCGCTCCGCCGGATACACCCCCAGCACGCAGTCCACCTCCAACCGACGCAGGTGGATCCACCCGCTGCCCGTCCCGCGCCTGCTCTTCGTTTTGCCCATCGCCTTTTCCTTGATTCGAGACCTTCAGCATACCCCCCGCTTTCCTCTTTCGCAATCCAGCCTTCTCCTCTAGGATGTCCGCCATCTGAACCCCCGGAGCCGCCAATGGGACACAAGCTCACGCCGAAGATCATCCTCGAAGGCACCCGCCTGACCTTCAAGACTGATATCGCCTTCGCCCTCAACGAGCACCCGCGCATCGTCGGCCCCCGCCGCTACCGCTACCACTCCCCCCTCGTCTCCGGCGAATGGTGCGCCTTCACCAACTTCCCCTGGGGACGCGGCCTCATCAATTTCGAGCCGCAGGAAGAAGCCCTCGCCATGGAAACCTACGCCACCTGGGTCCGCCTCTTCGAGCTCCAGCGCTACTACTCGTGGATCGTCGACCGCTTCCACCTCTCCACCCGCATGGTCCAGCGCATGGCCCATGGCAAGGACTACGATTTCCGCTGGCTCGAGGAGCGCCTCCTCCCCCTCAACTTCCGCCTCGTCTACTGCACCCGCTCGCCGGAATCGTTCGAATCGGCCCGCGAAATGCGCCTGAAGGTTTCCGGCAAACCCTCCCAGTACGACGATCTCTCCCTCTTCGTCCGCGAACAGGAAGTCCTCGACCGCCTCGTCGCCGAATCCCTCCTCCCCGTCCTGAAGCTCGACGTCTCCGACAACGATATCCCCGCCGCCGTGGAGCGCGTCGCCGACTGGCTCGAAGCCACCGGCGGCCTCTGGATGGAGAAATAGCCATGGAAGAACCCGCCGCGAAGAAAACCGTCTGGGCGACCCTCCGATCCTTCTCCCCCGCCACCTGCCTCGGCCTGGCCGCGCTCCTCCTCTTCCTCGTCTTCTGCAACATCGACACCGTTGCCGTCCGCTGGTGGCTCATGCTCCCCCTCGCCGCCGCCGGCTGCGGCCTTTTCCAGTGGCGGCGCACACGCGCCGCCCCCGGCCTCGAAACCCGGATCTGCGCCATCGGTTTCTACCTCCTTTTCGCCCTCTTCCTCCTCCGCGACATCGGCCTGTCGAACAAGCTCGCCGACCTCCTCGATACCGTGAACAACTACAAGTCCCAGGTCGACCAGGCCACCAGCGAAATCAGCCGCTTCTTCGGCGGCGCGCGCTGACCCCCCCGCTCCCCGCATCGGGGCAAAAAACTCCCGGCGGCCGTTTCCGGTCCGTCGGGAGCGAAACGAAACCCCTGGCTCCGCCTAGGCTTTCCGGGCCTCCTTCGCAATGAACAGATGCCGGTTCAGCGCATTGACGTAGGCCTTGGCCGACGCCATCACGATGTCGATGTCCGAACCCTTCGCCGCCACCAGGTCGTCGCCGAACCGGACCTGCACCGAGGCCTCGCCCAGCGCGTCCTCGCCGTGCGTCACCGCCTGCATCGCAAACGATTTCAGCTCGCCCTTGACGCCGGTGATGCGCTCGATGGCCTTCAGCGCGGCTTCCACCGGGCCCGCGCCCGTCGCGGAATCCTGGGTCGTCTTGCCGTCCTTCTCGATCTGCACCGTCGCCGTCGGAATGGTCTGGTTTCCCGCCGACACCTGCAGGCGCTTGATCGCATAGACCTTCGGGATGTCCGAAATGAACTCGCGCAGCAGCTCGATGATGTCGTCGTCGTAGACGACCTTCTTCTTGTCGGCCAGCGCGATGAACGCGTCGTAGATGCCCTGCAGCTGCTCGGGGCTGACCTGGATGCCCATGCGCCGCAGGTGCGCCGAAAAGCCCGCGCGCCCGCTGTGCTTGCCCAGCACCAGGTCGGTGCCCGTCACCACGCCCACGTCCTCGGGGCGCATGATCTCGTAGGTCTCCCGGTGCTTCAGCATGCCGTCCTGGTGGATGCCCGATTCGTGCGCGAACGCGTTCGCGCCCACGATCGCCTTGTTGCGCTGCACCATCATGCCCGTCAGCTGGCTCACCAGCCGGCTCGCCGGGAACAGCTCCTGCGTCCGCACGCGCGACTGGATGCCGTAGTGGTCGTTGCGCACCTTCAGCGCCATCACCAGCTCCTCCAGCGAGCAGTTGCCCGCCCGCTCGCCGATGCCGTTGATGGTGCACTCCACGCCGCGCGCCCCGCATTCGATCGCCGCCAGCGAATTGGCCACCGCCAGCCCCAGGTCGTTGTGGCAATGCACGTGCACCACCACGCCCTCCAGCTCCGGCACGTGCTCGTGCAGGTAGGTCAGCAACTTCCGGAACTCCTGCGGAACCGTGAACCCGACCGTGTCCGGGATGTTGACCGTCGTGGCGCCCGCCGCGATCACCGCGCGCACCACCTCCGCCAGGAACTCCGGCTCTGTCCGCGAGGCGTCCTCGGGGCTGAACTGCACGTCCTTGCAGAACTTCTTCGCGTAGGCCACGCCTTCGACCGCCTGCCGGATGATCTCGTCCTTCGCCTTCTTCAGCTTGAATTCGCGGTGGATCGCGCTCGTCGCCAGGAACACATGGATCCGCGCCCGGTCCCCCGCCGGCTTCAGCGCCTCGGCGCATTTCTCGATGTCGCCCTTCACGCACCGCGCCAGCCCCGCGATGCGGCACTTCTTGATCTCGCTGGCAACCTTCTTCACCGCCTCGAAATCGCCCGGCGACGCCGCCGGGAACCCCGCCTCGATGATGTCCACGTTCAGCTTCTCCAGCTGCCGCGCCACCTGCAGCTTCTCGTGCAGGCCCATGCTCGCCCCGGGGCATTGCTCCCCGTCGCGCAGCGTCGTGTCGAAAATAATCACATGATCCGGCTTCTTCATATCTCGGTCTTCCTGGTTCTAGGGGGTCTCTCTCATCGGAGGCGGACAGCAAAACGCCCGCCAAGCTTCATCTTTGGCGGGCTTTCCGGAAAACAGACGGCTCCGGGAATCATCCAGCGCAACACCCGTCGCCCGCCGTGGCACGGGTGTCGCCGCGCAACGCGAGAAGCAGGGCCTGGATGGACGAAGTCGTCATGACGCGGGAAAATAAACCATTCCCCCGCAGGCGTGTCAAGGCGGGCGGGCGGAAAAATCGCCCGGCGCTCAATCCGGCGCCGTGCGCAGGCGCGGATCGAGCGCGTCCCGCAGCGCATCGCCCAGCAGGTTGAACGCCAGCACCACCGCGAAGATCGCCGCCGTCACCGCCGCCAGCTCCCACCACATCCCCTGCCACAGCCGCAGCCGCGCCGAGGCGATCATCGTCCCCCAGCTCGGCTGCCCCTGCGCCCCGATGCCCAGGAAGCTCAGGAACACCTCCGTGCCGATCGCTGCCGGAAAACGCAGCGTGAACGACACCACCGCCACGTGGATCACGTTCGGCAAAATGTGCCGGAACAGGATCCGCCCGTGCGAGAAGCCCAGCGCGCGCGCCGCCCGCACGTAGCCGCGCTCCTTCTGCCGCAGCACCTCGGCGCGGACCAGCCGGCACGTCCCCACCCACGTCGTCAGGCCGATGGCCAGGAACACCCCCAGCAGCCCCTTCCCCACCACCATCGCGATCGCCAGCACGAACAGCAACCCCGGAATCGACGCGAACGTCGCCGAAATCCATGCCACGAAATCGTCCGCCTTCCCCCCGAAATATCCGCCCAGGCATCCCAGCAGCACGCCGATGGGAATCGCGATCATCGACGACACGACGCCCACCTGGAAGGCGATCCGCGCGCCCTGCACCAGCCGCAGGCCCACGTCGCGCCCGAGGCCGTCCGTCCCCAGCCAGTGCGCCGCGCAGGGCGCCAGATGGCGCGCGGACAGGTCCTGCGCCTGCCAGGGCGGCGGAACATCCCGCCACGCATACCAGTCGTTCGCGATCTCCCCCCCCAGCGCCGCCAGGAAGAAAACCGCCAGCACCGCGAGACACCCCCGCGACACGCGGCTCGCCCACACGCGCCGCCACGCCTCGCGCCCGAACGACGCGCCTTCGCGCGCCTCTTCCCGGATGGCCTCTTCCCCGTTCATGACAGCTTCACCCTCGGATCCACCCACGCCAGCGCGACGTCCGCCAGGATGTTCGCCGCCGTGAACAGCAGCGCCCCCACCAGCACCACCGCCCGCACCACATCCACGTCCGACGAATGGATCGCGTTCAGGCTCAGGTACCCCAGCCCCGGAATCCCGAAAAAGCTCTCCAGCAGCAGGCTGCCCGTGTAGAGGAACGGCAGCGCCAGCGCGACGTTGACGATGACCGGTCCCAGCGCGTTCTTCAGCACATGCTTGAACAGCACGCGCCCCTCCCCCAGGCCCTTCGCGAACGCCGTGCGCACGTAGTCCTTGTGCATCTCCTCCAGCAGGATCGTCCGGTAGAAACGCACGTTCGAACCCAGCCCCGTCGCCACGCCGATCAGCACCGGCAGCAAAAGGTTCTTCCACGACTCGAAGCCCCACACGGGGAACCAGCCGAGCCTGTACGCCAGCACGTACTGCCCGAACACGATCCAGACCAGGTAGTTCACGCTCATCAGCGCCACGCACACCGCGACGAGGCTCCGGTCCAGCCACGACCCGCGCCGGTACGCGCACAGCAGCGCCAGGACCAGGCTCGCAACAAGCTCCACGGCGAGGATGGGCACCGTCAGCGCCAGGCTCGGCCCGATCCCCGCCCGGAGCAGGCCCCGCACCGGCTGGTTCAGGCTCGTGCTCGTGCCGAAATCCAGCCGCAGCACCCGCCCCGCGTAATCCCACAGCTGGCTGTCGAAGAAATGCCGCGTCGCTTTTTCCAGCCGCACGCTTTTGATCTCCGCCACGCCGCCTTCCGCGCGGAAACCCGGTTTTTCCACACCGTGGAAAACTTTTTTCCATGCTGTGGAAAAATCGCCCGTTTTTTTCCACACCGTGGAAAACTTTTTTCCACACGGTGGAAAACCGGGGCCGCCGCCTTCGACCGTCAGCCGCCAGCGCTCCCCCTCCGGCAGCGGAAACGCCAGGGGAATCACCAGTTCCTGGCCATCCTCCAGCCGCAGCGGTCCGCTTTCCCCCGCCCCCCACCGGGCGCGCACGCTCGGCGGCGCATCCCCGAAATCCACTTCTTCCAGCGCGCGCGTCTTGGTCCAGTTCCCGAAAAACAGCGGCTTGTCATAGCCCCTCGCCGCGTCGAACTCCTCCAGCGCGCGCGCGCCGGCATTCTGCCCCAGCACCATCGCCGCCGGACTGCCCCCCACCACGTTGAACAGGAGAAACGTGACCAGCACGACCCCGGCCACCGTCGGGATCGCCTGCAAAAGCCGCCTGGCTACATAGCGCCACATGCCCGGAAGTATGCCTCAACCCCTCGCGCAACCCAACCCGAAACCGCATCCCCCGGCCTTCAGGCCTGCTTTTTCCAAAGATCAAGCAGGCGCCCCGCCAGCTCCTCCGGGGCCGCATCGGACGTGTCGATCTGCACGGGGATCTTCGCATACAGCGGCGCGCGGAGTTCCAGCAGGTCGCGGATCTTCTTTTCGGGGTCCTCGCCGGCCAGCAGCGGACGCTTCTTCGAGCGCGACGTGCGCTCCAGAATGACGTCGGGCCGCGCCGTCAGGCAGACCAGGAGCCCGTTCGCGCCCAGCGCGCGCAGGTTCTCCTCGCGCAGCACCACCCCGCCGCCGCAGGAAATGACCGCCCCCTCCTTCTGCCCCCATTCTTCCGCCAGCCGCGATTCCATGTCCCGGAAAGCCGCCTCCCCGTCCTCCGCGAAAATCCGGGAAATGCTCTTGCCCGCCCGCCGCTCCAGCTCCGCATCCATCTCGAGGAACGGCGCGCCGGCCAGGGCCGCCACGCGCCGGCCCACCGCGCTCTTGCCCGTCCCCATGAATCCCAGCAGGATCAGATTGTTCCGGTTGTCCATCCCGACAGGGCAACCTATTTTGGAAACGGTGTCAAATCCAACTTCCGTTTTTCTGCGGCCCGGCGCCCCCGGCCCCTCTCCTCTGCAAAAAACAACCCCGCCGGAAGGCGGGGCCGTTTCGGACATCTTGGAAACCGATGTCTATTGAATGACGAGCCGCGTGGTCTTCATCAAGGCCTTCCAAAGCTTTTCCGGCGTGTCCGCCTCGAGCAGCTTGTCGCGGTTTTCCGCCTTCTGGAAGACCTGCGACAGGCCGGCCAGGAGCTTCAGATAGAACGCGCTGGCCGCCGTGGGAATCACCATGAAGAAAATGACGCGCGTATTGGCCTTGCCGGCGGGGTCGAACTTGATCCCCTTCGGCGCGATGCCCAGCGCCAGGGTCAGGGCCCCGCCCTCGATGCACCGCACGTGCGGGAAGGCCAACCCGTTCTCCACCGCGGTCGCAATGATCGCCTCGCGCTTGAGCGCGGATTCCAGCAGCTTGCCCGCATCGTCCACGAATCCTTCTTCCGCCAGCTTCTGGCACATCTCGGCCAGGACCGAATCGCGGTCCGATCCCTTCAGCGCCGGAATCATCAGCGCCTCGGCGGAAAACCGCTCGATGCCGACTTTCGGCGGATCGCTCCGGCGGGGCGCCTTGCGCGTGTTGCGCGCGCTGGAGGCCCGGTGGAACAGCAAACGCGCGCAGGACGGGCAATGATAGATGTGCTCGGCCGCATGGACCTGGTGCACCAGCGAAACCGGCAGCGTCATGCCGCAGGCCGTGCAAACCCCGTTGACCACCGGCACGATGGCCAGCGGACTCTTGTGCAGCAGCCGCGAAAACTGCAGGCCGATGTCCGACGGGATTTCCTTCGTGAGCGAGGCGATCGAGGCATCCAGCTGGTCCAGCTGGGCCCCCGGCATTCCAGCCTCCTGCTGGGCGCGGGCGATGATGAGTTCCTGGAGCTGGACCAATAGGTTGATGATCGGTTGCATGGATTTCCTGACTTGTGGATATGGGCGTTGAAAAATTCGGTTATCCGTTTTACACACCGGAATCGGGTTTGTAAAGGAAATTGGCCTCCTGCCGGACCGATCCTACGGCCAAGTCACCACGACGACGTTGCTATGCTCCTGGACATACCGCAACTGGCTGCGCGCCAACCCGCTCACCATCAATCCGATGCGCTCCCGCCGCAAGGATGCCGCCGGTCCCTGCCAAGATCGGCATTCAGTATCCCGGTATGCGCCAGGCCCGGCGATTTCATCCGGAAAAACCCGCTTCCCGGCAGGAAAGCCACCGCCGGCGTTCCGCCGGCGGAAATTTCTCGATGGCATAGCGGAGCATGGTGCGGGGCATCCGCGCCGCATGGCGCGACAGGAAATCCCGCAGCGCATCTCCGTCGCGCTTCCCGGCCTCGCGCAGCATCCAGCCCGTTGCCTTGTGCATCAGGTCCGCCGGATCGTCCAGCAGGCGCCCCGCCAGCCAAAAGGTGTTTTCCAGGTTTCCCCGGCGGATGTGCTCCAGCGTCGACACCATCGCGATCCGCCGCTCCCACAGGATTTTCGACTTTGCCAGCCTTCCCAGCACCGGTCGCCCCTTTCCCGGCGGCAGGTGGCGCCCCACGATCCCCGGCGCGCTCGCGTCCACCAAATCCCAGTTGTCGATCCGCCCCGCCTGCGAAAGATAGAAATCGAAGACGGTCCGCCTCGTTCCGGCATCCCCCCGGGCATAGGCCCGGACCAGCGCCGCCACCGCGAAAAACCGCGCCTCGTGCACCGGGGAGGCCAGCAATCCGCCGAGGACAGGCAGCCCCGGATCGGCAAACCGCGCCAGCACCGCGCGCACCTGCGGCACCTTCAGCCCCCAGAATTCATCCCCTTCGCCGTATTCCCCCGGCCCCGTCTTGAAAAAACGGCGCAGGACGGAAGCCTGCGCCGGATCGGCATGTTTCGCCAGTTCCCCCAGGATGTCCGCAACCGATGGATTTCGCCGGCGGCGGGTTCCTTGCAAAACCATCCCGGAGGAATTCCCGGAGGCCCCTAGGGCCAGGTCACCATGTCGACGTTGCTGCGCTCCTGCACATTGCGGGCGCTGCTACGGGCCAGCCCGCTGACCATGATGCCGAACCGCTCCCCGCTATGAGGCCGCCAGCTGCTCAGCGGCGCACGCTTGATGTGGTCGCCCTTGCTGCCATCCAGCACGCCCACGGGCTTGGAGGTCTGCCCGACGCGGAGATACTCGAACGTCGCGGCATACCACTTCCCGTCGGTCCACTTCACGATCACCCACGGATTGGCGTTGCAGCCGTCCACCGCCGGCCACACCTTCGACTTGCTGTACGGCATATTGATCGAACCGCCGCCGATGCTCGCATCCAGGCTCGCCGTCACGGCCCAGCGCGACACGTCGGTATGCAGCCAGGTGATGGGCCCGGTGATTTCCGAGGGCCACATGCTGTTCGTCGTCGTCCCGGTCGTCGTGTCCGTCGTCGTGGTGTCGGGAGTGCTGTCCGGATTCTCATCCGTGGTCGTCCCGGCATCCGTGGTGGCATTCGTCTCCGCAGGGGCCGGCGTGATCCCTTGTAATTCGGCCAAGGTGACGGTCCCCTGGTTGTCCATCGTGGCGGTCTCGCAGCCCGCCATCATCAACGCCGCCGCGGCCAGCGCCATCCACCCCATCTTCATCCAAGATTCCATCTTCACCATGCGGGATCTCCCATTGTTTGTTCCAAGCCTGTTGGGTGTAGATACTTCATGAAGTGCCCGAACACAACTTTAATTTTGGGTATTTTTCGAAACGTTCCAACCCCGCCCTCCGGAACCGAATCCGCTCCCCCTACTCCGGCCACATGGATGTCAACCGGGCCGGATTCCGCAAATCCTCTTCGAATACGCGGCTCAGCTCGCGCCAGACCGGGCCGGGCTTTCCATCGCCGACGGGGCGGCCTTCGAATTCCGTAACCGCCGTCACATGCGGCGTCGTTCCAAACACCAGCATTTCCGCCGCCTTTTCCAGCTCCGGCCGAGGCACGTCCGCCTCTTCCACGCCCGTCAGGATCCCCGCCGGAACCAGTTTTTCGCGCGCCAGCTCGATCACCCGCAACATCGTCGTGCCCAGCAGGATGTGCCCCGGCTTCGGCACCCGCAGCACGCGGCCCGCCGTCACGATGCCGAAATTCTCCGTCGGCAGCTCCGTCATGTGGCCGTTCTTGTCGAACCCCAGCATGAAATCCACGCCGGCATCCACCGCCTGCTTCTTCATCAAGACGTTCGGCAGGTAGTTCACGCTCTTCACCTGCGCGAAGAACCCGTCCTTCGTCGGCACGCCGCTGACGCCCACCTTCGCCCCTTCCGGATGCGCCGCCATGAACGGCGCCGCCAGCCGGATCGCCAGCACCATCAGCGACGGCTTCGGGCATTCGTAGGGATTCGCCGAATGCCCGCCCGGCCCCCGCGACACGAAGATCCGCACCAGCGCATCGCGGCGTCCCCCCGCCCTCAACACCTCGCCGACGATCCGCCGGATGTCGGCGCGGCTCCACGGCATCTCCAGCGCGATGGCCTTCGCCCCCCCCTCCAGCCGGGCCAGATGCGCATCGAGGTTGTAGACCGCCCCGTCCACGCACTTGAAGGTCTCGAACAGGCCGTCGCCCCGGTGCACCATGTGGTCGTCCACCGGCACCACCATCAGGTTGGGCTCCGTGGTGACCGCGTCCCACAGGCTCGAATACATCGCATAGTAGTTCGCGTGGTATTCCGGCCGGTTCGTGCGGCAGAATTCCGCGAAATCCCTCACGCCAAAATCGGTTTTCATCGTCTTCGCCTTCTCCAGATCACTTCCGCTTGTGCGCGGGCGGCAGGCCCAGCTCCTCGCGGTACTTCGCCACCGTCCGCCGCGCCAGCTTCAACCCCTGCCCGTTCAGCTTCTCCGCGATCGCCTGGTCGGACAGCGGATGCCTCACATCCTCGTGCGCGATGGCTTTCGCCACGGCCTCCTTCGCCGCCGCCGTCGAGATGGAGCCGCCATCCGCCGTCCGGAGGCCGGCCGTGAAGAAGAACTTCAGCTCGAACACGCCCTGCGGCGTCCGCACGTACTTGCCCGAAACCGCCCGCCCCACCGTCGTCTCGTGCAGGCCCAGCTTCTCCGCCACCCCACTCATCGTCAGGGGCCTCAGCTTCGAAATGCCATGCTCGAAGAATTCCTTCTGCGCCGCCGCGATCTCCTCCGCGATCCGGCGGATCGTCGTCCGCCGCTGGTGCAGGCTGTCCATCACGAACTGGCCCGAACGGATCTTTTCCGCGAGGTATTTCCTCGCCGCCGCCGCCGTCCCGGGATCCTGCAGCATCGATTCGTATTCCGCGCTGATGTGCAGGCGCGGCAGGCCGTCCCGCAGCATCTCCACGACGGTTTCGTCCTCCGCCGTCTGGCGGATCTCCACTTCCGGCGTCACATAGACCGCCGGCGGCGCCGAAAACTTCAGCCCCGGCTTGGGATCCAGCAGGGCGATCAGCTTCATCGCGGCCGCCGCCTCGGCCTCCTTCATCCCCGCCGCCTTCGCCAGTTCCGCGGCGGTCTTCTCCCCCAGCTCCTCCAGATGACCCCCGACCAGTTTCGCCGCCGCGGATTCCTCCCCCTGCCCCGCCCTCCGCAATTGGATCAGCAGGCATTCCTTCAGGCCGCGCGCCGCCACGCCCGGCGGATCGAACTCCTGCACCACCGCCAGCGCCTCCCGCACCGTTTCCTCCGGAACGCCCGACTCGCGCGACACCTCCGCCACGTCCGCCGCCAGCCATCCGTTCTCGTCCACGTTGCCGATGATGTATTCGCCCGCCTTCTTCTGCGCGTCGCCGATCCCCGACTCGTTCAGCTGCTCCTCCAGGTGCGCATGCAGCGAAGGCGGCGCCGTGATCGAATCCAGGAAGAACTGCCGCTTCTCCTCCGCCTCCGGCGTCGGCGCCGGCGTTCCCGGCGCCTCGTCCAGCGGATGCGCCTCCAGCATGTGCTCCAGCGCGTCGATCTCCCTCCCGTAGTCGTCCGGCTCGAAATCGTTCTCCTGGTCGGCCTCGTCGGAGGCGGTGCCCGCCAGCGGCTCGGGAACCGCCAGCAAGGCATCCGCCTCGCCCGGCTTCTCCTCCAGCACCGGATTCTGTTCCAGCTCGGTCCGGACCAGGTCGCGCAGCTCCGGCAGCGGCGCCTGCAGGAAACGCAGCGCCTGCATCATGCGCGGCGCCAGCTTCATCTCCTGCCGCATCGACTGGTTCTGGAACATCCCTTGCTTCATTCAGACCAACTTACCGGATTTTCCGCCCCCTGCAAAACGCAATCGGGTGCTGCCGGGCTCCTATTCCGGGCTTCCGGCCTCCGGCTCTTCCCCCGCCGGCCCGCCTCGCCGCCCCGTCGCCAGCACCTCGTCCACCCGCCGCAGCAGCGTGGCCGCGTCCACCCGCTCCTCCAGCGTGCGCGCCAGCGCCCCGAAACCCCGGAACCCGCGCAGATACCGCACCAGGTGCGGACGCAGCACCAGGCACGCCGTCAGCTCCGCCCCCAGCTTCAACTCCTTCTTCCCCCGGCGCGCCATCAGATCCATCTCCCGCCGCAGATGCTCGTGGATCGCCGCCCGCACCTCCTCCGCCGGCGGCCGGCGCGGCGCGCGCCCCGCCGCCAGGTCGCGGATGTCTCGGAACAGCCACGGATTCCCCAGCGCCACGCGCCCCACCATCACGCCGTCCACCCCCGTCTCCCGCACCATCCGGAACACGTCCGCCGCCACCCTCACCCCCCCGTTGCCGATCACGGGGATCTTCCGCGCCCGCTTCACCTCCGCGATCAGGTTCCAGTCCGACGGCCCCGAATGCCGCACGCTCGCCACCCGCCCGTGCAGGAAGATCGCCTCCGCCCCCGCTTCCTCCACGCCGGCCGTCGTCTCCATCACGTTGACTGTGTCCGCGCACCAGCCGATGCGCGTCTTCACCGTCACGGGCAGGGCGCCTCCCGCCGCCGCCTTCACCTGCCGGACGATCTCCGCCATCTTCGCCGGTTCCCGCATCAGCCCCGCGCCGTCGCCCCGGTTCCGGATCTTCGGCATCGGGCAGCCCGCGTTGATGTCCAGGAAATCGAACGTCTTCGCCTCCGCGATCCGCGCCGCCGCCGCCGCCATCACCCCCGGATCGGATCCGTAGATCTGCGCGCCGATGGGATGCTCCCCGCCCCACGTGTCCAGGTAGTGCCCCGTCCGCGCGTGGTGGCGCATCAGCCCCTGCGCGCTCACCATCTCCGTCACCACCGCCCCGCACCCCTGTTCGAGGCACAGCGAACGGAACGCGCCGTCCGTGAACCCCGCCATGGGCGCGAGGAACACCGGCCACTCCACGCGGAGCGGACCGATCGGCAAAGGCTGGAGCGGAAATCCGGACATGCGCCACATCCTACGGCACTTTTCCACGCTGTGGAAAATGTTTTTCCACGCCGTGGAAAAATCACCCGGGGGCCGGCTTCCCCAGCATCCCCCCGAACCGTTCGCGCAGCTTGCCGACATGGGAGCCTTCCCAATAGATCTTGCCGCAGGAGGTGCAGCGGTAGAACACGTCGTAGTACTTCTTCGTCTTGGGCTCCAGCTGCGCCTCCACCTGCTCCTTCGCCGCCGGCTCGATCCGCCCGTTGCAGTCCGCGCAGCGCGAAAACGGCCGCACCAGCCCCGCCAGGTCGAAGCGCCGCACCACCTCGTCCACCTGCCGCCGCGGCCAAACCGACCGCACCCAGTAGCCGTGCGTCACCGCCTTCGCGTGCAGCAGCCGCCGGTCCCGAGTCAGCACGATGCGCCCCTCCGCCTCCGAGATCGCCACGATCTCGCCGTCGCCGTAGGTATTGGAAAACAGCGTGTCGAACCCCAGCAGCCGCAGCATCCGCGCCAGCCGGCCCAGGTTCACGTCCACCACGAACGCGATCTTCCGCAGCGGCCGCTCCCGCAGCCTCGCGACCGGCGAGATGTCGATCCCCTCGAACACCGGATACACCGCCACCCGGTCGCCGTCCTGCAAGTGATGCCCGAACCCGACCGGCTCTCCGTTCACGACGATCAGGTCCACCTCCGTGTGCGGAACCCCCAGCGCCTCGATCGAATCCTTGATCCCCGGATGCCCGTGGAACCGGTACGCCACCGTCTGCTTCCGCTGCTCCGGCTTCAGGAAATCGTTCAGCTCCTCGTAGAAGCGGAACTCCGCCGCGTGCTCGAACGTGCGCCGGTCCTTCCGTCTCGGATGCTTCATGGCCGGCGGCTTTCCATCCCGCTCCCGGCGGAATCTCAGGCCCTGGGGGCGCGATAGGTCTTTCGGAAAAGGCCGGCCAGGAAGGGGTTCTTCGCGATGCACAGCCGCCGGTTCAGCTCGCGGCAGCCGACGCCGCCCTGCATCCGCACGCGCCGCAGCGCGAACAGCGGCGTGCCGGGGCGGTTCGCCCCGCAATCCATCGACAGCGCCGCCTCGTAGCCGGCCAGCAGCGCGGCTTCGATGGCCACCCCGTCGTATTCGCCCCACGGCCAGCTCATCGCCCGCGTCGGCCGCCCCGCCACCGCCTCGAGGCGTTCCCGGCACAGCGTGAATTCGTTCAGGCAGAACTCGATCCGCTCGCCCGTGGTCCGCGCCGCCAGCTTGTTCTCCAGCAGGTCGCTCGATTCGGGCCAGTAGCCGTTGTGCGCATAGGCCGATCCGCTGGGATACATCGGCAGGCCGTCGCGCACCTCGAGGTAGATGCCATGGACGCGGATGTCGTTCTGCGCCTCCCGCAGCGGCCGGTTGGAGCGGAAGCACGCCTGGTGCGTGTGCGTGTGCCCGAAGAGGCCGTGGCCCTGCTCCTCGACGAGCGAGCGCAGTTCCGTCCGGTTCATGAAGGCCGTCGGATCGTTCCGCTCGATGGCCCGGTCCCACGCGTCGCGCGCCACCGGCAGTTCGCGCAGGTCCGCGCCCGCCGTCGCGGAATCCGGGCGGCGCGGCCCGTCGTGCAGATAGGCCGTCACGCATCCGAACGACGCCTTCACCCCGTACTCCCGCAGGATCGGCGCCGCATGCACCCAGTTGTCCAGGTAGCAGTCGTCGAACGTGAGGACGTAGGACAGCTTCGGCGGCTCCGCCCCGCCCTTGACGTAGTCGATGGCCTGGTCGAGCGGAATGCTGTGCCAGCCGTGCGAAGCCAGCCATTCCAGGTGCGCGCGGAACTCCTCCGGGGTGATTCCACACACCGGCGAGATGTTGCGGTAGCACAGGATCGGGAGGCTCGGCTTCATTCCGGAAACCATCGTAGGAAAACGCGGGGGAAAGGCCAGCCTATTGTGGCGCGGATTCCCCGCCGCCGTGCTTGCGGATCAGCCGGGCGTCGCGCGTGCCTTCGTAGATGTCAAATTCCAGCAGCCGGCACTCGATGTCCCCGTTCCACATCGCCACCCGCCGCGCCGGATGCAGCCCGATCTTCCTCCCCAGCGGGAGGTTCCCCGTGAAGACCACCCCGCGCATGCCCTGGCACTTCGTCTTGAAGTAGGTGCCGATGGCTTCATAGAGCGGCACGAGGCGCTCCTCGAGCCCCATGCGCTCGCCGTATTCGGGATTCATCACGATCACCACCGGCGGCTTCGGCAGCGGCGTGTCGCGGAAATCGCAGGTGTGGAACCGGATCATCCCCTCCACCCCCGCCCGCCCCGCGTTCTCCCGCGCGCAGGCGATGGCCTGCGGATCCACGTCCGACGCCGCGATCCAGGTCCGCGGCGCCGCGATGAACTTTTTCCGCGCCTCCGCCTTCAGCTCCTGCCATGCGCCCGTGTCCGCGCCGTCCAGCCGCAGGAACGCGTAGTCGTCCCGCTCCAGCCCCGGCGCCCGGTTCTGCGCGATCCACGCGGCCTCGATCGCGAGCGTTCCGCTGCCGCACATCGGGGCGATGAACGCCTCCGCCGGATTTTTCCCCCACCCCGCCTCCAGCACGATGCTCGCCGCCAGCGTCTCGCGCAGCGGCGCCACCCACGACCGCCACCGGTATCCCCGGTGCGAAAGCGGAATCCCGCTGGTATCGAGGAAAATCTGCGCCGACTGCTCCTTCCAGAAGAGCGCGACGCACGAGGCGCCTTCCGGCGTCGAGGTCGAATCGGGCCGCGAACCGGTTTGCTCCACGAACCGGTCGGCGATGGCGTCCTTGCACCGCAGCACCGCGAACCGCGGATCGCGGATGGTCTCGTGCTGCGCCACGCCGTGCACGTGGAACGGCGCGTCGGCCCGCAGCCATTCCTCCCACGGCAGGCCCCGCACCGCCTCGTAGAGCTCGTCCGCCGAATCGATCTCGAAGCCGGCCACCTCGAACAGCACGCGGTTCGCCGTCCGCAGCCACAGATTCAGCCGCATCGCATCGCGCAGGTCGCCCTCGATGCCGACGGAGGTCGCGGAGACGTCCTGCGGCGCGTAGCCCAGCGCCGTCAATTCGCTCTTCAGGATTCCGGCGCATCCGCGGCCGCAGGTGGCCACGATCCAGGTCTTCTCGGTCCAGTTCATTTCAATCCGTTCTGGCAGTAGGCCGGGACGCCCCACCGCCGGAAATAGGCCCGGTTCGGCCGGTCGCGGTGCCGTTCCAGCGCCTGCGGAGCCAGCGAAGGATGCCACAGGTGCATCGCGCGGGCCTCCAAAATCACGCTCCGCGGCGCCACCCCGGCCTTGTACAGCCGGCGCGCCAGGTCGTCGTCCTCGTATCCCCATCCCACGAAATTCTCGTCGAACCCGTTCACGAGCGCCACGTCCTCGCGGAAGAGCGAAAAATGGCAGCCGAGCAGCTTGGGCTTGTGCGGACGCGCCAGATGCCAGCGCCGCAGCGCCGCCTGGCGCGCGAACTGCCGCGCGGCTTCGCGCATCTCCCCGCCGTCGGCCGAATGCCACGCCACTTCCCAGTCCGCCGCCTGGGGCGCCGGGACCACCGCGAACAGCGCCTTCGTCGCGGCTTCGTCGAGCATCGCCCGGTTGCCGCACAGCAGGCGGCCCCGCGCCGCGTTTTCCTCGTGCACGGCCACGGCGTCGGGAAGCAGCCCCATGTCGCAATCCAGGAACAGCAGGTAGTCGCCCGTGGCGGCGCGGATGGCCATGTTGCGCGCCGCCGCCAGCCGGTAGCCGTCCTTTTCCTGCCGCACCACCTTCGCGGAAATCCCGGCCGCGGGAAGCAGCCGGTCCATCGCCGCGGCCGTCTCCGCGTCGGAACCGTCGTCGGCCACGACGATCTCGTCGGGCACGCGCGTCTGCGCGGCGAGCGACGCCGCCAGCAGCCGCAGGTGCTCCGGCCGGTTGTAGATCGTGGTGACGACGCTGATCTTCATGCGGCGCCTTTCCCTTCTTGGGGAGGCAGGGTCAGCGCCGCCGCCAGTCCGGCCAGATAGAACTGCGCATGGCGGATCACATGGTCCGGAAAATCCCCGATGCCATAGATCAGGATGAAGGCGACGCCCACCAGCAGCAGCGTCGGCAGGACGCGCGCCCGCACGCGCTCCGCCCATCCGGCCGCGGCCTGCTCGGCGCGGCCGGAATACCTTCCCAGCCGGAGCCCCAGCGCCAGCCAGCCCAGGCTCCACAGCGCAAACCCGGCCGCGCCGCCCTGGAAATACAGCATCAGCCAGTATTGGTGCGCGTGCGGATAGCGGACGGGCACCAGCGGCGCCCGCTGCGCCGGATTCTCGTAGAACGCCTTCACGAACGCCTTCTTCCCGAATCCGTAGCCCAGGAGGGGCTTCCGGTCCGCCAGCAGCTTGGCATGCCCCCAGACCGTCTCGCGGTTGTTGAAGTTGACCATCGTGCGGTCCTGGAAGCGGGGATTGACGATGCCCGCCGCCTCCCACAGCCCCCACGCCACGCCCGCCCCTAGCACCACGGCCGCGAGGCGCGCGCGCCAGCCCGGCAGCAGCACGATGGGAAACAGCAGGACCGCCAGCGCAAACACCGCCTGCGGCCCGCGCGACGCCATCACCACCAGATAGGCGAAATCCACCGCGAGCCCCAGCGCCAGCCCCGCTTTTCTCCAGGCCCCCGGCGCCCCGGCCAGCCCCCGCGCCGCGAACACCAGCGCGCAGAGTCCCGCCATCATGCTCGACACGTTCGGATGCGTGTAGAGATAGGGATGGATGAACCGCGCCGCCGCCAGCGCCTCCGGCCAGCCCAGGAAATAGATGATCCAGGCCAGGTCCAGCGCCAGCCGGACCGTGATCAGCGCCGCGCTCGCCACCAGCGCCGTCCAGATGCGGGACGGCCGGTCGAAAATCGCCGGCATCGAAATCGCCGCCAGCACCATCGGCGCCGACTTCACCACATCCCGCGCGGTCCCGATGGGATAGAAGCTCCAGGCCGCCGAAAGCACCGCCCACAGCACGCCCAGACCGAACAACACCCCCGCCGGATTCCTCCAGGCCGCCCAGGTCTTCCGCCAGTTCCACAGCGCATACAGCCCCGCCCCCCACAGGATGGCCGTCGAGAAACCGTTCGACGGATCGAACCAAAGCATCGCGGCGGCAACCACATACAGCCCCCTCCGCCCGAGATCGGCCGCGCGGCCCGCCGACTCTTTCCACTGCTTCCCGGCTTCCTGCATACAATGGTTGGATACTGCACCGCCCATGGCGGTCCGTTCAACCTTAAACTGTCCCCCGGCGGGACCGCCGTTCCAGCGCGCGCGCGACGTTCGGCGCGGACGCCAGCAGTTCCCGCGTGTAGGGATGCGCCGGACGGGACAGCACGTCCGCCGCCGGACCGCGCTCGACCACTTCGCCCGCCTTCATCACGATCACGTCGTCGGCCATGTGGCGCATCACCGCCAGGTCGTGGCCGATCAGCATCCACGTGATGCCCCGATTTTCCTGCAGCGACTTCAGCAGGTTCAAAATCTGCGCCTGCACCGAAACGTCCAGCGCGCTGACCGGTTCGTCCGCCACCAGGAATTCCGCCCCCACGCACAGCGCCCGGGCCAGATTCACCCGCTGCCGCTGCCCTCCGCTCAATTCATGGGGGAAGCGCCCCGCATAGGCCGCATCCATCCCCACCGTTTCCAGCCAATGCGCCGCCTGCGCCGCCGCCTCCGCCCGCGTCTTCGCCAGCCCGTGCACCCGCAGGACCTCCGCCAGCGCCGCGCCCGCCTTCATGCGCGGATTCAACGAGCCGATCGGATCCTGGAACACCATCTGCGCCCTTCGGCGGAACGCCAGCCGCCCTGCCCGCTTCAGCGACAGCACATCCTGCCCGTCGAATTCGACGCGCCCCGACACCTCCGCCTCCAGCCCCAGGACCGCCCGCGCCAGCGAACTCTTTCCGCTGCCGCTTTCCCCCACCACGCCCAGGCATTTTCCGCGCCCCACCTCGAACGAAACGCCCTTCACCGCTTCGACCTTCCGCCGCCCCGCCCGGTACGCCACGCGCAGGTCCTCCACGTTCATCAACGGCCCGCTCATGCCCAGCCGCCTTCCCCGCACGCCCAGCAGGCCACCGCGCCCTCTTCCCCCCGCCTCCGCATTTCCGGCTCCCGCTCCTGGCAGACCGCGCGCGCCAGCGGGCATCGCGGATGGAAGCGGCAACCCGCCGGACGCCGCCCCAGCGGCGGCACCGATCCTTCGATCCCCTCCAGGCGGGAATCCGCCCCGTCAAGCCGGGGCAGCGCCTTTAGCAATCCCTTCACATAGGGATGCCGGGGATTCCGCAGCAACTCCACCGGCCCCGACTCCACCACGCGGCCGGCATACATCACATGGACTTCGTCCGCGATTTCCGCCACCACGCCCAGGTTGTGCGTGATCAGCAGGACGGCCAGGTTCTCCTGCCGCTGCAGTTCGGCCAGCAGGCGCAGGATCTTCGCCTGCACCGTCACATCCAGCGCCGTCGTCGGCTCGTCCGCCACCAGGACGCGCGGCCGCCCCGCCAGCGCCAGCGCCAGCATCGCCCGCTGCTGCATCCCGCCCGAAAGCTGGTGCGGATAGCTCGCCAGCACCCGCGCCGGATCCTCGAAGCCGACCGTCCGCAACAGCGCGGACATCCGCTCCCCGGCGCCTCCGCGTTCTTCCTTCGGCAGCACCTCGCGGATCTGGCTGCCGATCGTGAAGACCGGATCGAGGCACTCGCCCGGATCCTGGAACACATAGGCCAGCCCCCGCCCCGGCCGGCACTCCGCGCCGGCGGCCCAGCGGATTTCGCCCCGGTCCAGCGCCATCCCCCGGGGCAGCAGCCCGCCTAGCGACGCGGCCGTGATGCTTTTCCCGCAGCCGCTTTCCCCCACCAGCGCCGTCGTGCGCCCCGGCCGCAGGCACAAATCCACCTCCCCCACCACTTCCAGGCGCGCCTTCCCCTCCGGGAAAAACCCCACTCCGAGCCCCGACGCCGTCAATACGGCGTCCGCTCCGCCCTTGACGCGTCCGTTCGAATCTGCTGGTTTCATGCCATGGACATTGAAACACGAGTCACCGGTTTTATCGAAGAAAATTGTTATTTCGCCACCAACCCCGCCACGCGCCAGACCGTCGTGATCGATCCAGGCGACGGTGCCCCGCAGTTGATCTCCCGGCTGCGTGAACTGGACACCACCGTCGTGGCCTATCTGCTGACCCATGGGCACGTGGACCACCTCACGGCCCTCGCCGGCCTTTCCGCCGCCTTCCCCGCCCCGATCCACCTCCATTCCCGCGATGCCGCCTGGTGCTTCTCCGATCGGAACAACCTCCCCGGCTTCTACGACGCCCCCGAGAAGCCGGAGTCTCCCATCGTCCTCGTCCAGGAGGGCGACTCCTTCGAATTCGCCGGCAGCCGCTGGTCCGTCATCGAAACCCCCGGCCACACCCCCGGCGGCATCTGCTGGAAGCTGGAAGACGGCCACGCCCTTTTTTCCGGCGACACCCTCTTCCGCGGCACCGCCGGCCGCACCGATCTGCCCGGCGGCGATTCCCGGGCCCTGATGCGTTCGCTGCGCAAGCTCGCCTCCCTCCCCGAAGACCTCGTGGTCTATCCCGGCCATGGCGACCCCACCACCATCGGCCACGAGAAACACCACAACTACTTCATGCAATCCTGATTCCCCTGCCGGTCCCGAAGGCCGGAGCGGACGCCCGCCGGATCCCGCCAACCAGCCAAGCCGCCCCGCCCGTTTTCAGTCCCGCATATTATAATATGCGGGACCATGAAACGGCGGAATCATTCAGAAATGTCTGTTCTTTCGTCCGGATTCTCAGTCCCGGATATTATAATGTGTGGGACTGGAAAACGGCGGCCGAAAACGGCCTTCTTCGAAATCGCGCGGAAGTTTCCGCGCCTTAGATCAGCCCGTGGATCAAGCGGTAGGCCACGGATCCCTCCGGCGGAATGTTCGGCAGGTCCGAGGGATCGAACCACTGCGCATCGGACAGCTCCTCCGGCTGCAGGCGGATGTCGCCCGATTTCCATTGCGCCACGAACGCCAGCATGAGCTGGTTGGGATACGGCCAATGCTGGCTCCCCGCATAGCGTACGCCGGAAACCTCGATCCCGGCCTCCTCTCTCACCTCGCGCCGCACGCACTCCTCCGCCGATTCCCCCACTTCGACATATCCCGCCAGGCAGGTGTAGAGATCCGGAATGCGCTGCACGTGCCGCCCCAGCAGGATTTTCCCCTCCTTCTCCACCCGCACGATCACCGCCGGCGAAATGGCCGGATACTCCACGTGTCCGCACGCGGCGCACTTCCCCGCCATTTCCACCGGGTGCTCCTCCATCGGCCCGCCGCATACGCCGCAGAAACGGTGCGTGGCTCGCCAATTCAGCATCCCCAGCGCGCGGCACGCGGCCCCCGCCCAAGGCGATTCCGCGCCGATCAAGACCCGCACCCGCACCCACGCGAATCCCGGCGGCGGATCTTCCGCCGCGCCGAACACGCCCGTCGCGAGGAAGCCCTGCGGCCGCACCGTGAACGAATCCAGAATCTCGCGGGTCTTCCGCAGCTCCGGCAGCGCCTCCTCCCCCGCCGGCTCCAGCCCGCCGGCGCGCACCAGCAGCTGCCCGTCGCAGAAAATATAATGGCTTCCCGCCGCGCCCATCGCCACCGTCATCCTTCCTTCTTCCAGCGCGGCAGGTTGTATTCGAGGATCTCCGTCAAAATATCGCGGATGTTTTTCGTAAGGTTCCACCCCGGATAGTGGGACTTGAACTTCGAAACGTCGCTCACCCACCAGATGTGGTCGCCGATGCGGTTCGCCTCGACATAGGCCGTCTTCATTCTGCGCCCCGCGATCTCCTCGCACAGCTCCACCGCCTCCTGCATCGAGCAGTGGCTGAAGCGGCTGCCCCCCATGTTGTATACCTCGCCCGGCCGCGGCGCGCGGAAGAAATGGTCGAACGACGCCACCAGATCCGCGCTGTGGATGTTGTCGCGCACCTGCTTGCCCTTGTAGCCGAAGATCCGGTACTCCCGCCCCCTCGCCGCGCATTTCATCAGGTACGCCAGGAATCCGTGCAGCTCCGCCCCCGAGTGCCGCGGCCCCGTCAGGCATCCGCCGCGGAACACCCCCGTCTTCATGCCGAAATACCGTCCGTATTCCTGCACCATCACGTCCGCCGCCACCTTCGACGCCCCGAACAGCGAGTGCGTCGTCTGGTCGATGCTCATCGTCTCGTCGATGCCCTTCTCCGCGTACGGACCCGACGCGCATTCCCAGCGCGTTTCTTTTTCCACCAGCGGCAGCCGGTTCGGCGTGTCGCCGTACACCTTGTTCGTCGAGGTAAAGATGAACACCGCCTGCGGCGCGAACTGGCGCGCCGCCTCCAGCAGGTTCAGCGTCCCCTGCGCATTCACCCCGAAATCAGTGAACGGCTCCCGCGCCGCCCAGTCGTGCGACGGCTGCGCCGCCGCATGCACCACCAGGTCGATCCCCCCCGCCTCCTCGAACACCTTCCGCACCGCCGCGAAATCGCGGATGTCCGCCGGCACCGCCGTGAAGGCCTCCCCCAGCTCCCGCCGCAATTCCTCCACCGCCCATTTTGTCGACGCTTCCGGCCCGAAAAAATATTCGCGCAGGTTGTTGTCCACCCCGATCACGCGGAACCCCCGGCCGCCGAAATACCTCGCCGTCTCCGAGCCCACCAGGCCGCCCGAACCTGTCACCAGGACCGTTTTCATGGACCCCATCTTGCCACCAATCGCCGCAAAAGTCCCGCGCGGACTTTTCAAACCGCCGGTCCTGGCATAGACTGCCGGACATGGAGAACCTCCTGTCCCAGATCGCCGCCGCGCTCCTCGAGCGGAAGCAGACGATTGCCACCGCCGAATCCTGCACCGGCGGCCTCGTCGGCGCCGCCCTGACAAGCCGGCCCGGCAGCTCCGCCTGGTACCTCGGCGGAATCATCGCGTATTCCAATTCCCTCAAGATCCGCCTGCTCGGCGTCCCCCCGGACATCCTCGACGCCCACGGCGCCGTCAGCCTTGAAACCGCCCGTGCCATGGCCGAAGGCGCGCGCCGCCAAACCGGCGCCGATTTCGCCGTTTCCATCACCGGCATCGCCGGCCCCGACGGCGGCACAAGGGAAAAGCCGGTCGGCCTCGTCTACATGGCCGTGGCCGCCCCCCACGGAACAGCCACGTTCAAGCACCACTTCTCCGGATCCCGGACCGACATCCGCGCCGCCGCCGCCGAGGCCTCCCTCCGCCATCTTTTCGACACCCTGAATTCCTAGCCCCCCGCAGCTGGAGCCGCCGGTTGCACCCCCCCACGGCCTTGCCGCGAGGGTGAATGGGATCCGCCAGTTAGACCCCCACGGCCTTGCGCCGTGGGTGAATCAGGTCCGCCCCAGCCGTACCGGAGCCGACGAGACCGGCCCCGTCGAGGTCTCCGCCATCACCGGATCAGTAAATCCGGCGGAGGCGGCGCATCCCGCCCCGGCACCACGATCTGCGACGACCGCTCCCGCTGCATCGCCGCCATCTCCTCGCGCAGGTCCGCGATGGCCTGCTTGATCGCCGCCGGGAATCCCGCCAGCGCTTCTTCCAGCGATTTCGCCCCCTCGACTTCCCCGCTCAGCGGCAGCACGCCCCCCGGCGTCATCACCTGCGTCGACGCCGTATAGATCGCCTGCCTCGACGGATCCTCCGTCCCGTCCGCCTTCACCGGCACCAGCTTGCGCATCGTGCCCGCCCTCAGGTCGGTATAGGTCTCCTCGCGGTACAGGTTCGCCGCGTCCATCTGGATGTCATTGCCCGCTTGCTCCGCCATGGTCGTCTCCTTGGGTGCCTGTCGCTTCCTGCGATGTCCCGCGCCGCACCGGGCGCGGCCGCTCAATCCTTCAGCATCCGCTCCCGCAGCGCCGCCAGCGCCTGGTTCTGCAGCTGGCGCACCCGCTCCCGCGTGATCTTCAGCCGCGCCCCCACTTCCTCCAGCGATTCCGCCGTCACCCCGTTCAAACCGAACCGCCGCTCCAGAATGATCCGCTCCCGCTCGTTCAGCGTCTTCAGATGCTCCGCCATCTCCTCGAGCAGCTGCTGGTCGTTCAGTTCCTCGAACGGCGACTTCGCCTCCGGATCGCTGACCGTGTCCCCCTGGCTCTCGCGCCCGTCCTCGCCGATCGGCGCATCCAGCGACGACGGCCGCTGCGACACCTCCAGCCAGTACTTCACCGTTTTCTCCGAGACGTCCAGCCGCTTCGCCAGCTCCGCCGGCGTCGGCGCGCGCCCCAGCTCGTGCGACAGCGTCTCCTGCATCCGCCGCATCCGGAACAGCTTGTCCACCATGTGCGACGGCAGCCGGATCGTCTTGCCCTGGTTCGCCAGCGCCCGCCGGATCCCCTGCTTGATCCACCACGCCGCGTACGTGCTCAGCTTGCCGCCCTTCTTCGGGTCGAACCGGTCCACGGCCTTCATCAGCCCCATGTTCCCCTCGGAAATCAGGTCCAGCAGCGGCAGCCCCAGCCGCGCATAGTCCCCCGCGATCTTGACCACCAGCCGCAGGTTCGCGCGGATCATCTGCTGCCGCGCCGCCTCGTCCCCCTTCTTGATCCGGCGCGCGAGCTTGACCTCCTCCTCGGGCGTGAGCAGCCCGACCCGCCCGATCTCGCGCAGGTAGATCCTCATTCCATGGTCGTCGCGTTCGTCCATGCCGCCATAATCCCAAGCCCCCCGCGAAAATGCAAGCATCCGCGCGCTTGACTTCCCCGCCCCCCCTTCGCACACTTCCTCCATGCGCTGCCCCAAGTGTGCCCACGACGACGACAAGGTGATCGATTCCCGCTCCATCCGCAACGGCGACGTCATCCGCCGCCGCCGCGTCTGCTCCAAGTGCGGACACCGCTTCACCACCTACGAGGAGGTCGTCAAAACCGTCCTCACCGTCCTCAAGCGCGACGGCCGCCACGAGGACTTCTCCCGCGCCAAGCTCCGCGCCGCCGTCTGCCACGCCGCCGTCAAGCGCCCCATCTCCGACCCCCAGATGGACATCCTCGTCGACGAAATCGTCCACGAGATCGAAACCGAGTACGAACGCGAGGTCCCCTCCACCGTCATCGGCCGCAAGGTCATGGACAAGCTCGAGAAACTCGACGAAGTCGCCTTCCTCCGCTTCGCCTCCGTCTACCGCCGCTTCCGCGACGCCTCCCAGTTCCTCTCCGAAATCGAAAACCTCATCGGCCGCCAATGACCCCCCCTGCGCGCCAAGGCGCCGGACACCTGTTTTTCCTCACAATGGAAAAACTTTCCCCCGTTTTTCCACACCATGGAAAAACTTTGATGGATTTTTCCACACCGTGGAAAAATGTTTTCCACACCGTGGAAAAATCCCCTGCCGCTCGCCGTCCGCAGGACGGGGCAGCAGGGGATTTTCCGGTTCGTTATTCTTCATTCTTCATTCTTCATTCTTCATTCCCGTGATCCCCATCCCCTCCAGCGACGAAACCCGCGAAACCCTCCGCGCCCACCTCGAATCCCTCCTCCGCGACACCGCGCACGGCACCCCCCTCGACCCCGCCGCCGCCGAAGCCGTCTCGTCCGCCATCGCCCACTACCTCGCCGACCAGCGCCTCTCCCCGCCCCTCCCCGACGACTACCTCCATTTGCTGATCTACCGCGCTCTCCGCACGCTCAACCAGAACGACGCCGCCCGCGCCTGGGCCGCCGCCCACCTCCCCGGCATCGACGTCCCTGTCTTCGACCCCGATGTCTGGCCCGGCCCCGTCCCCCTCCTCGTCTGGCAGCTTTTCGCCTCCCGCCTCGTCCGCCCCGCCCGCACCGTCACCGCCGAAGGCCGCATCCTCTGGACCCTCGACTTCCGCCGCCTCCGCAAGGAACAAGCCGGCTGGCTCGAAATCACCCTCCTCCCCGGCCTCCGCGCGCTCCTCGAACAGCTCGCTCCCGCATGGGACGACTCCTCCGGCGCCGGACTCCTCGGCCTGCGCGGACTCTACGCCGCCGGCTTCGCCCCCACCCCCCGCCGGCGGCGGAAAATCCAATCCCATTCCGCCTACGCCCCCCTCGACGCCTCCGCCATCCGCACCTTCTGCCTCCGCGTCCTCGCCCACCTCCAGGCCGCCCGCGGCTGGAAGCACTCCCCCGAAGTCCTCTACCTCGATTTCCCGTCCCAGACCTGAAAAACGCCTCGCCGGCCGCGGACCCCCACGGCCTTGCGCCGTGGATGAATCAGGCCCGATCGGACGCCGACGGCGCGACATCCCTGCCTATGGATCCATCGGATCGAAATCCGTGTGAATCCGTGTCCATCCGTGGTTGATCCGGCTGTTAGATGAACAGCGTCGGTCCGCTTTCCTTCGCGCGGGCGATGAACGTCGCCACGCCCGCCACTTCGTCCACGTCGACCAGCTCTTCGCGCGTGAGGCCCATCACGCCCATGGCCATGTCGCACGCGATGAACTTCACGCCCATCGCCCGCGCGTTCTGCAGCATCTCCGGCAGCGACGCCACGTTCTGGCCCGCCATCACGTGCTTCATCATCGCCGTGCCCAGTCCCGCCATGTGCATCTTGGACAGCGCCAGCTTCTGCGCCCCCTTCGGCAGCATGAACCCGAACATCGCGTTGAGCAGGCTCTTCTTCACGGCGGGTCCCGGATTCTTCCGCAGCACGCTCAGGCCCCAGAAGGTGAAGAAAATGCTGACCTGCATTCCCGCCGCCGCCATGCCCGTGGCGATGATCAGCGCCGCCAGCGCCTTGTCGAGATCGTTGCTGAACAGTACCAGCGCGCCGGAATTCGCGCCGGCCGCCGCGCCCGTGCACGGCGGCGCCGCGCCCTTGCGCACCACGGCTTCGAGATGCGTGCCCTTTTGCTCGAGCTTCACGACCTTGTGGCCGCCGCTTTGCGCCCAGCTCGCCAGATCCGGCGCGAAACCGGAAGAAGCCAGCACCTTGATGGTTGCGCCTTCCGCCAGTCCGTCCAGTTCCTTCTTGATGCGCACCACCGGGCCGGGACACTGCAGCGGCCGCACGTCCACCACCGTCTTCGGCTCGTCCGCGGATTCGGGCTTCGGACCGCCGTCGTTGCCCGCCGTGGACACCGCGATCTGCTCGTCGGACGGAATCCACTTCTCGGGCTGGTACTGCTTCCAGGTCAGGTAGCCGCCCGACAGGTTGGCAACGTCGTAGCCGAGCTGCTTCAGGATGCGCTCGCCCACGTAGCCGCGCAGCCCCTGCTGGCAGTAGACCACGATCTTGCGGTCCTTCGGCAGTTCGAAGACGCGCGCGCGCAGCTGGTGCAGCGGGATGTTCACCGAACCCTTGAGCGTTCCCTGGGCCGCTTCGGCGGGTTCGCGCACGTCCAGCAGCAGGGCGCCTTCCGGCAGCGCATCGGCATGCGCCACCGTGGTGTCGCCGTCGAGCACGTTCGTCGCGATCATGCCGGCCAGGTTCATCGGATCCTTGGCCGAGCTGAACGGCGGCGCATAGCACAGCTCCAGCTCCGCGAGCTGGCGCACCGTCATCCCCGCGCGCATCGCCACCGCCAGCACGTCGGCCCGCTTGTCCGCACCCTCGCCGCCGATGACCTGCCCTCCGTAGATTTTTCCGTCGCCGCCGAACAGCAGCTTGAGGTGCAGCGTCTTCGCGCCGGGATAATAGCCCGCGTGGGAACCCGGATGCAGGTAGATCTTCCGGTACGGCTTGCCCATCGCCTTGAGCCGCGCCTCCGTATGCCCGCAGCTCGCCGCCGTCAGCTTGCCGACCTTCACCACCGAGGCGCCGAACGTGCCGCCGTACTCGCTCGCGCGGCCGGCGATGTTGTCCGCGACAATGCGCCCCTGCCGGTTCGCCGGCCCCGCCAGCGGCACCGCCGCCGCCTGCCCGAAGACCGGATCGATCACCGACACCACGTCGCCCGCCGCGAAGATGTCCGGATCGCTGGTCCTCATCTGCGCATCCGTCACGATATATCCGCGCGGACCGGTCTCCAGCCCCGCCGCCTTCGCCAACCCGGAATTGGGTTTCACGCCCACGCACAGCGCCACCACGTCCGCCGACCACGACCGGCCGTCCTTCACCGTCGCCTTCACCCCGCCCTCGGCCGGTGCGAACGCCGACACCGTCGCGCCCAGTTCAACGACAATCCCCGCCAGCCGCAGCTCCTCGGCCAGCAGCGAACTCATTTCCTCGTCCATCGTCGGCAGCAGCTGCCGCCCCATTTCCAGCAGGGTCACCGCCAGCCCGCGGTGACGCAGGCTCTCCGCCAATTCCATGCCCACAAAGCCGCCGCCCACCACGATCGCGCTCTTCGCGCCCGCGTCGAGCTTCTTCGCGATGCGGTCCATGTCCTCCAGCGTCCACAGCGGCAGCACCTCGGGCAGGTCGATGCCCGGCAGCTTCAGCTCCACCGGCGAAGAACCCGTTGCGATCACCAGCTTGTCGTAGCGCTCCTCGCTCTCCGCCCCCGTCCGCCGGTCCAGCACCTTCACCCTCTTCTTCGCGCGGTCGATGGCGGTCACCTCGTGGTTCACGCGCACGTCCACGTTGAACCGCGCGCGGAAAGCCGCCGGCGTCATCACCAGCAGCCAGTTCCGCTCGGGAATGATCTTGCCGAGATGGTACGGCAGCCCGCAGTTCGCGTACGAAATGTGCGGCCCCCTCTCCAGCAGCACGATCTCCGCCTTCTCGTCCAGCCGCCGCAACCGCGCCGCCGCGCTTGCCCCGCCCGCCACGCCGCCGATGATGATCGTTTTCATTCCAACTCCCTTTCGTTCAACCGCCTCCCACGATACCACGCCCGCGACCCGCGTGCCAATCCGTCCCTGCCCCCCACCCCATGGCCAACGCATCTATGCCCCCCGCACCGCATTAAAACAACGGCCCCTTAACGCAAAAGACGCAAAGGGCGCAACCGCTGCGCAAGCGCCGGAGGACACCCGCCGGTTCGGCGTTTGCGTTGCTTTTGCGTCGATTGCGCCCCTTGCGTTGAATGCCCCGGAAACTTTTTCACCTTTCAACTTGCGCTTCCGGCTTAATCTGGTAGAGTGGTACCAGAATTAAGCGGAGAACCCACCCATGCCCGGACTGCTCAACATCCCCGAAGGCCTTTCGATCGCGCTCCATACCTGCCTGTGGATTGCCGACGCCGGCGACCGCCCGTTCCGGCCCTCCCCGGAAATCGCCAAAAACCTCGGCTTTTCCTACAACCACTTCGCCAAAGTCGTCCAGCGCCTCGTCCATGCCGGCCTGCTGGAAACCGAACGCGGCCCCAAGGGCGGCATCCGTCTCGCCCGCGCCCCCAAGGCCATCACGATGCTCGACGTCTACGAAGCCGCCGGCGGCGAGCCGCTGCGCCCCCACCGCTGCCTGCTGAACCCCAAGATCTGCGCCGGCCGCGCCTGCACCCTCGGGCACCTGATCGAATCCGAAAACGACCGCCTGCACAAAACCATGAAGCAAACCACCCTGGCGGGCCTCGCCCGCACCTTCGACAAATCCAAGCTGGAGATCGCATGAAGCGCAAAATCGTCTCGATCGATGAAAACCGCTGCAACGGCTGTGGCCTGTGCGTCAGCGCCTGCCACGAAGGCGCCATCCAGCTCGTCGACGGCAAGGCCAGGCTGGTTTCCGACAGCTACTGCGACGGCCTCGGCGATTGCCTCCCGGCCTGCCCGGTCAACGCGATCCGGATCGTCGAACGCGAAGCGGCCGACTACGACGAAGCCGCCGTCGCCGCCCGGATGGCCGCCGCCAAGGGCCAGGTTCATGCGGCGCCTTCCCCCGCCGCAATCCAGCCGCCGCTTCCCTGCGGTTGCCCCGGCCAGATGGCCAAGTCCATCGCCCGCAAGCCCGCCGCCGAAGCCCCGGCACCGGATGCCCCCGCCGCCGCGCCGGTCGCGCAGCTCGCCAACTGGCCCGTCCAGATCAAGCTGGTCAATCCCCGCGCGCCCTATCTCCAGAATGCCGCCCTCCTCATCGCCGCCGACTGCACCGCCTTCGCCTACCCCGACATTCACCGCCGCTTCATGCGCAACAAGGTCACCCTCATCGGCTGCCCCAAGCTCGATGAAGGCGATTACGCCGAAAAACTCGCGGCCATCCTCCAGGCCAACGAGATCAAGAGCGTCACCGTCCTGCGCATGGAAGTGCCCTGCTGCGCCGGCATCGCCAACGCCACGATGCGCGCCCTCCAGGCCTCCGGCAAAATGATCCCCTGGCAGGTCGTCACGATTTCCACCGAAGGAGGAATCCTTGAAGACTGAAACGAACAGCCTTTCCTCACGCCAAGACGCGAAGTTCACGAAGAACCCGACCTTCCTTTCTCCGTGCCCTTTGTGCCTCTGTGTGAAAACCGTCTTTGGCTGTTCCTTCTGAATCCTGAATTCTGAATACATATTGATTTAAAAAACAAAACCTCACAAAAGGAAAATCCCATGAGCATGTTCTGTTTCCAATGCGAGCAAACCGCCGGCGGCACCGGTTGCACCAAGCAAGGCGTTTGCGGAAAATCCGCCGAATGCGCCAACCTGCAGGACGACATCACCGCCGCCCTCATCACCCTCGCCCGCGCCGTCGACGGCAAGCCCGCCGACTCCAAGACCGAGGCGCTGTTCATGGACGCGCTGTTCATGTGCGTCACCAACGTCAACTTCGATCCCAAGGACCTGGCCGCCATGCGCGACCGCATCCTGCACGCGGCCGTCGCCGCCGGCGGGGCGAACTCCTACCGCCCCGAGGACCTCTTCCACGGCGACAAGGATGTCGTCTCCCTGCGCTCCACGCTGCTCTTCGGCCTGCGCGGCATGGCGGCCTACGCCCACCACGCCCGCGTCCTCGGCAAGACCGACCCCAAGGTCTCCGGCTGGTTCCAGAAGGGCATGAAGGCCCTTGGCGATGACCACACCGTCGAGGAATGGCTCGGCCTCATCATGGAATTCGGCCAGGTCAACCTCGCCTGCATGGCGCTGCTCGACGCCGCCAATACCGGCGCCTACGGCAACCCCGTCCCGACCCGCGTCTCCACCGCGCAGGAGAAGGGCCCCTTCATCATCGTCACGGGCCACGACCTGCACGACCTGAAGATGCTTCTCGAACAGTCCGAGGGCAAGGGCGTCAACATCTACACCCACGGCGAGATGCTCCCCGCCCACGGCTATCCCGAGCTGAAGAAATACAAGCACCTCAAGGGCCACTTCGGCACCGCGTGGCAGAACCAGCAGAAGGAATTCGCCGATCTCCCCGGCGTCGTGCTGTTCACCACCAACTGCATCATGCCGCCGCGCCCCACCTACATCCAGCACCTCGCCACCACGGCCGAGGTCGGCTGGCCAGGCGTCCAGCACATCGCCGCCGATGAACAGGGCCGCAAGGACTTCTCCGGCATCATCCAGCAGGCCATCGCCATCGGCGGCTGGAAGGAAACCAGGCCCGGTTCCTACGAACTGATGACCGGCTTCGCCCACAACGCCGTCCTCTCCGTCGCCGACAAGGTCGTCGCCGCCGTCAAGAGCGGCGCCCTCAAGCATATCTACCTCGTCGGCGGATGCGACGGCGCCAAGCTCGGCCGCGACTACTACACCGAGTTCGTCGAGAAGACTCCCAAGGACACCGTCGTCCTGACGCTCGCCTGCGGCAAGTTCCGCTTCAACCACCTGCAGGACAAGCTCGGCGACATCGGCGGGATCCCGCGCCTGCTCGACATGGGCCAGTGCAACGACGCCTACTCCGCCATCCAGGTCGCCGTCGCCCTCGCCAAGGTCTTCAACTGCGGCGTGAACGACCTGCCCCTCTCGCTGGTGCTCTCCTGGTACGAGCAGAAGGCCGTCTGCATCCTGCTGACGCTCCTCTCCCTCGGCATCCAGAACATCCGCATCGGGCCCTCCCTCCCCGCATTCGTCTCCCCGACGGTGCTCAACGTCCTGGTCGAGAAATTCGGCCTCACCCCCATCACCACCCCCGACGCCGACCTCAAGGCCCTCGCCGGCTGATTCCCCAAGCCGTCTCCGGCCGCGCCCCTCACCGGGCGCGGCCTTTTTTCATGTCCGGGAAGGCGCCGCATGATGGATCATCCCCCTTTTCCATGGTTTTCCGTTGCGGGAGAAAACCGGGAAAGCCTATGCTGGGATCCATGGAGTCCGCCCCGCGGCGACGATGAATGGAGAAGGCATGAAAAAGACCGTCTGGTTTCTGGGGATTCTGGCCACCGCCGTCTCCGCCCTCGCCTTCTACGAGGACCTCCCCATGGCCGACGGAACCGTCCACACCAATGTGTTCATCACCCGGGTGGAACCCGACGGCCTCTCCTTCATGCACGGCCAAGGAGTCACCAAGCTTTTCTTCCACGAGCTCTCCGAGGATATCCAGCGGAAATACAACTACGACCCCGCCCTCGCCGCCGTCTACTGGTACTACACCCAGCAGGCCCGGCAGGAATGGGAACTGCGCCAGGAAGAGGCGGCCCGCGCCGAGGCCGAGGAACGGCAGGCCCGCCTCGATGCCATCCGCCTCGAGGAAACCGAGCAGAAAATCAAAAGCGAGGCCAAGATCACCAATCTCAAGCTCGTCCAGATGCAGGAGGACGGCTGCTGGCTCTGCCGCACTTTCCAGCTCAGGAAAGCCGGCTTCAACCTCGGCCGGGCCAAGTTCACCAAGGAATTCGACGAATCCCAAATCCTCGTCGAAGGACTTCCCAATACCCTGGTGGACAACGACGAATGGCGCGGCCGCATCTATGAAACCGGCATCCAGCAGCTCCAATCCGGAAAAAGCGGCCCCATCCGCACCCTCCGCAAGTACAAAGCCATCGACTGATGGCCCGCCCCGCCTCGGATCATCAATATTTTCCCCATTCTCTAGATGTGTGGTAGGGTAAAGACATCATGAAAATCTCGACCAAGGGCCGCTACGGGCTGCGCACGTTGATGGACATCGCCGTCCATCAATCGCAGGGACCCGTGAACCTCAACGACATCGCCGAACGCCAAGGCATCTCCGCGAAGTACCTCTGGCAGATCGTCAACCTCCTCAAGACCGCCGGCTTCGTCCGCGGAACCCGCGGCCCCAAGGGCGGCTATGTCCTCGTCCGCGATCCGTCCTCCATCACCCTGCTCGATGTCATCCAGGTCCTCGAAGGCCCCGTCTCCCTCGTGGAATGCGTGGACGATCCCGAATTCTGCGCCCGCACCGAAAATTGCGTGGCCCATTCCGTCTGGGACGAGGTCAGCCAAGCCATCCGCGGCGCCTTGAAGAAAATCACTCTCGCCGAAATCCTCCGCCGCCATGCTTCCGCCGGCACCCCCGGCCATTATGTGATCTGAGCGAAGGCACCCCATGAAGAAATGTCCGTTCTGCGCCGAGGAAATCCAGGACGAGGCCATCAAATGCCGGCACTGCGGGGAGTTCCTGGATGGAACCGGCCGCGGCCCGGCGCCGAAGCCCCAAATCCCCTGGTACTACCGCATCTCCACCATCGTGGTGGCGGTCTGCTGCGTCGGCCCCCTGGCGCTGCCGCTGATCTGGTGGCGCCCCAAAACCGCGCTGGCCTGGAAGATCAGCTGGACGGTCGCCATCCTGATCTCAAGCTGGTTCCTCTACCAGGCCGCCCTCGAATCCATGGAAGCCATCAAGGAATACTACCTCCTGCTGGAAACCTGAGGAAGAACACCCATGAATGTGGCCGCTCCCTTGTTGGTGATCGTTGCGCTGGCGGTTTCGGCGCTGTTGCTCTGGCTGTTCCTTTCCGCCGCTTTCCTGCTGTGGGGGGCGCGGCTGGCCGGCATTGAAAACCGTTCGTTCGGCCGCGCCATCGGAACGATCCTCCTCGGCGGCATCGCCACGGGCATCGTCGGAACGCTGCTCCAGGCCGCGCCCTTCCTGGGAACGGGCCTGGGCCTCCTGCTGGGCTTCTGCGTTTCCTCCCTCGTCATGAGGACGGTTTTCCGCACCACCTTCGGCAAGGCCCTGGTCGCGAACATCCTCGCATGGGCCCTTCCCCCTCTCGTGGCCGTCGGCATCGCCCTGCTCGGCTTCGCCCTCTTCGGCCTCCTGTTCGCCCTCCTGGCCTAGACCAGTTCCGAAAATACCGAATCGCTGATGAACAGCGCGTCTTCCGCCAGGCGGACGCGGCCGGCATCGGCCACGAGCATCCCCTCCTTCGCGAGCCGGGCGATTTCCGTTCCCCGCAGCGCATCGATGTCGAACCCCGTCCGGGCGCGGAATTCCGCTCGGCCCCAGCCCGGGATCCTCCGCAACCCCATCACCAGCGTCTCGCGCGCCTTGGCCTCGGGCTCCAGCCTCTCCTCGAACGCCCGCTTCCATTCCGGCAGCTCCGGCGTGTTCCCCCACCGGACGCCGCCCCAGTGCGAATGCGCGGCCGGGCCGATGCCGATGTAGTCGCCGCCGCTCCAATAGAGGAGGTTCTGCCGGCACTCGCGGCCCGGCTTCGCGAAATTCGAAATCTCGTAGTGCGCCCATCCGCCTTCGGCCAGGCGCCGCCGCCCCCAATCGAATTGCGCGCGCTGCTCCTCCCCGGACACCTCCAGCCGCCCCGCCTGCGCCTCGCGCGCCAACGGCGTCCCCTCCTCGATCTCCAGGCAGTAGCAGGAGATGTGCTCCGGATCCAGGGCCATCGCCGCCTCGACATCCGCGCGGAACGATTCCAGTGGAACGCCCGGCACGCCGTAGATCACATCGAGCCCGATGTTTTCAAATCCGGTCGCGCGGGCGAGCGCGACGCCTTCGCGCGTCTCGGCCGTCGTGTGGATGCGGCCCAGCCGCTTCAGCACGGCATCGTCGAACGACTGGGCCCCGATGGACAGGCGGTTCACGCCGCCCTCCTTCAGGCGCGAGGCCTTGCCCGGCGTCAGGGTTCCGGGATTCGCCTCGCAGGTCCATTCGACGACCTTGTCCAGCTTCACGCGGGAATGGAGGACCTCCAGCAGCCGCGCCAGGTCGTCTTCCTCCAGGGCGGTCGGCGTCCCCCCGCCGATGAAAACGCTTTGGGGAACGAAACCGCCGGGAAGGGTCTCCAGTTCGCGCGCGATGCCCCTCCGCCAAGCCGCGACCGCTTCCGGCTCCGGCGGCCGCGAGAAGAACGCGCAGTACGCGCACTTGCGCACGCAGAACGGAACATGGATGTAGAGGCCCGGTCCCATCGCGATCCATAGCTTATGGAAAATATCCCCGGAATACAACCTGCCCGGCGCCGGTTTTCTGTTGCATGCCGCCGGTGTTGTGCAACGATGCATCCGCATCCCATGTTCCGGAAATGGTCCATTCCCTGGCTGTTGCTGCCGCTTCTCGCGGGCTGCCGCTCCTTGCCGGTGGTAAATCCCGTGTTCCTCGGAGAGGCCTGGGGATCGGGCTATTCCGTGACGGTGGCGGGTTCGGTTCCGCGCCGGGAGTCCCGCACTTTGGCCCGGTGCATCGACGGGGAACTGGAAACCATCGCTTCCGAACTGTCCCTCTGGAATCCGGACAGCGAGCTTTCCCGCTTCAACGCCTGGAAATCCACCAACCGTTTTCCTCTCACCCCCTCCCTCGCCGCCACGTTCCGCGCCGCGCTGGAAATCAGCCGGGAAACGGACGGGACATTCGATCCCACGATCGGCCCCCTGATGGCCCTGTGGGGGTTCGGACCCCATGGCGGGGATTTTGCTCCGCCCGGTGAGGACGCCATCGCCGACTTCCTCCCGCGCGTCGGATGGCGCCAGATTTCCCTCTTCTCCAACTCCGTCTTCAAGGCCACCCCCCGCATCGAGATGGATCTCAATGCCGTCGCGGACGGAATCGCCGCGGACCGCATCTCGGCCCTCCTTCGCGCGGCGGGATGCCCGAACCATCTGGTGGAAGTGGGCGGCGAAGTGGTCGCGGCGGGAAGCGGCCCCGGCGGCGTTCCCTGGCGAATCGGCATCGAAAATCCGGATCCCCGTTCGCTGCCCGGCGATTCCATCCAAGGCATTGTCCGCCTGTCGGACCGGGCGCTGGCCACCTCCGGGAACTATCGCAAGGAACGGCGGGGCCCGGATGGCCAGATGTACACGCACATCCTCGACCCCCGCCTCGGGAAACCGGTGCAATCGCAGGTCGCATCGGTCTCGGTTGTCGCGGATTCCGGCATCCGGGCGGATGCCCTCGCCACCGCCTTGTTCGTCATGGGCCCGGAAAATGGCCTGGAATGGATCGCCCGCCATCCCGGCGTCGAAGCTCTCTTTATCCTCCGCCAACCCGATGGAACAACGCTGGAGAAACCAAGCCGGGGTTTCGAAGCCGCAACCACCTACAAAAGGGTGGGCACCTTTTTTTCGGCCATGCCCCCGGATGCGCCGGAAACCGATTAGGGGATCAAAGGGACCTTTGGCCGGGAAGGATTGGCGGCCAGCGCCGCGGCCGCGGCCTTCGCCAGCGCCTTGAAATCCTCATAGGTGTTTTTCCGCGAGGCGGTGGCCCCGCTGATCGCATCCAGGGGAAGTTCCTTTCCGGAACCATCTTGGATGAGCGCCCCCTGCAAGGTCACGGCCATGTCCTGCAGCGACCGCCGCCGCGCCCCGTCCTTGATCTTGTCGGCGTCGAGGATTTCCACTTCCTCGATGGCATAGCCCGCCTCATGCCGTCGCACACGGACCATGGCGGTGACCCGGGCGCTGCTCCGGATACGGCCGAGGGCAACGGCGGAAGCCAATCGCCCGGAGGAGTCATATCCCAGATAGATTTCGTCCGCGCCGCGGATGTTGGCTAGGTGGCTGTAAAAGGCACTGCCTGCCAACGCACCCCGGACTTCCTGGGTGAATTTGTCCTTGGCTTCGCTGATTCCGGCGGCCAGCAGGCCGGCCATGATCCATATCGCTTTCTTCATGAAGGACCGGGATCGGAAAATACGGGCTCGCCGGACACGTCCAGACCCAGCTCGCGGATTTCCCGCAGGATGCGTTCCGCCTCTTCGTTGTCGAGCAGGGTCATGGCGAAACCGACGTGCACGAGCACGTAGTCGCCGATCTTCGCGTCGGGCAGATAGGCCAGCGAGATCTCCTGCCGCGCGCCGTCGTAGTCCACCGTCCCGCGGCGGTCGAATCCTTCGCCGCCCGAAACCGCCACCAACCGGCCTGGTATCGCAAGGCACATCGCGGCTCAGCTCCCCTGCTCGAAGGCATGGCCCCCGTGCGCCATCCCCGGCGGCGGATTCACCTTCCCCACCCGCAGCGGAAAGCGGATCTTGAGGTCGCCGTCCAGCAGCACCTCCACCCAATGCGTGCCCGGCTCGTGGAACTCGAGGTTCAGGAACAGCTCCACGTTGGTCGCCGTCGCCTCTGTATTCGGCAGCTTCACCGGAATCTGGCGGCCCTCGGCCACGAGCGTGCTCATGTCCGGCCGCAGGATCTTCGTGTGCTGCTGGAACTCGCCCTCCCCCGAGCACCAGCGCGTCACCAGGAACATCCGCGCATGCCGGAACGGGAACGTCGGGCTGCCGAGCGAATCGAACAAGCCGATCAGGATGAATTTGCCGGTCCGCTCCTGGCGGACATCGTCGCAAAGCAAGGTGGACTGCAAATCGGGGAGCATGGCCACGGGGCGCCTTCCTTTCCATTTCCAGGCGCGCGCGCCCGGAATGTGTTCAAGATACCCGCGAACCCCCTCTTTGGCAACGCCGGGAAGGCCCTACGGGACGATTTCGACCTTGATGAGGTTGCTCGCGCCGGTCTTGCCCAGCGGGAATCCCGCCGTGCAGACCACGGAATCGCCGGTCTTCACGATGCCGGTTTCCTTGGACGCACCGTGCATTTCCTCGAACAAATGGGTCAGCCGCTCCACCGGACGGATCATCATGGGCCGCACGCCCCGGACCAGTGCCAGCTGGCGGAACGCCTCGGGCTCCGTCGTGGCGGCCAGGATCGGCTGCGCCGGCCGCGTCTTCGCCGCCAGCCGCGCCGTGCCGCCCGTCTGCGTCGCGATCACCAGGGCCTTCGCGTCGATCGTCTCCGCCAGCGAACAGGCCGCCCGCGCCAGCGCCTCGGACTCGTCCGCCGGCTGGCTCTGCTGGAGCCGCTGCCACCAGGCCGCCCGCAGGAATCCCTTTTCCGCCTCTTCCGCGATCTTGGCCATCATCGCCACCGCTTCGACGGGATACTGCCCCATCGCGGTCTCCTCCGACAGCATCACGGCATCGGTGCCTTCCAGCACCGCGTTGGTGACATCCGTCACCTCCGCGCGCGTGGGCCGCGGCGCGTCCGTCATGCTCTTGAGCATCTGCGTGGCCGTGATCACCGGCTTGCCCGCGAAATTCGCCTTCTCGATGATCATCCGCTGCGCCGTGGGCACCTTCTCCGGCGGGATGTCCACGCCGAGGTCCCCGCGCGCGACCATCACGCCATCCACCGCCGCGATGATCTCGTCCAGCTCCACCAGCGCCTCGTGCTTCTCGATCTTGGCGATGATCGGCCGGACCTTCCCCTGCGCCCGCATGTAGGCGCGCGCCACCTCGATGTCGGCCGCCGAACGCACGAACGACAGCGCGACATAGTCCACTCCCTGCGCCAGGCCGAACGCCAGATCCTCGTAGTCCTTGTTGGTCAGGATCGGCGCGCGGATGCTCCGCGACGGCAGGTTGATGCCCTTGTGGCTGCTGAGCTTCCCGCCCAGGATCACGCGGCAATGGATGTCGGGACCCTCCGCCTTCTCCACGCGCAGCTCCAGCGCGCCGTCGGCCAGCAGCAGGGTGTCCCCCTCCTGCACGTCCTGCGGAAGCTCGCGGTAGGTCAGCCCCACTTCCTTCTCGTTCCCCGGCACGTCCCGCGCCGTCAGGATGAACTCGTCGCCCGTCTTCAGCTGGATGCTTCCGCAGGCGAAGGCCCCCGTGCGGATCTTCGGCCCCGCCAGGTCCTGCAGGATGGCGACGGGCAATCCCTTCTCTTCGGCGATCTGCCGGATCATGGCGATCTTGGCGGCATGGTCTTCCCGCGTCCCGTGCGAAAAATTGAGGCGCGCCACGTTCATCCCGGCGTCCATCATGCGCAGGAGGACGTCCCGACTCTCCGAGGCGGGGCCTATGGTGCAGACAATCTTGGTTTTTCTCATAGCACGCGCATCTTCCATGGATTCCAAAAGAAGGTCAAGCGTTTTACTTGAGGGTGGCCCCCACCCATTCCAGCAGGCCCTCCAAGTCGGAATAGTCTGCCACCGTTAGGGTTGCACCCGCCGCCCTCAACGCATCCTCCCCGTACTTTCCCGTGGCGACCCCGATCACCGGAATCCCCACTGCCAATCCGGCAACCACATCGAACGGCGTGTCTCCCACCAGGCAAATCCCCCCCTCCTCCACCGCCAGGCCCATCTCCCGCGCCTCCGCCAAGGCCGACCGGGCGATTTTTCCCCGGTCCGCATGTTCATCCCCGAATCCCCCAAAACGGAAAAACCGGTCGAACCCCACGCTGCCCAGCTTCAAATAGGCGCATTCCCGGATGTTGCCCGTCACCAGCCCCAGTGCCGTCCCCTCCGCGGCCAGATGCTCCAGGAACACCCGCGCCCCCGCGATCTCCTTCCCCGGATTCTCCCGCAGCAGGGCCTTCAACTCTTTCGCGATGCACGCAAAGATTTGCCGGATCTCGGACTCCGCCAGCCGCAGGTTCCGCGCCGCCATCACCTGGCCGAGCACGTTGCGGTCCGTGTTGCCCGCAAACGACACGTAGGCCAGCTCGTCCCGCTCGCCCGTCACGTCCGCCAGCCCCCGGATGAACGCCTCGCGCCCGAACCCGTGCGTGTCCAGCAGCGTGCCATCGATGTCGAACAGCACCATCCCGTTTTTCCGCGGCATTTTCATATCCTCCGGGCCATTCTACCCCATTTCCGCCGCCCTTCACCATTTTTGTCGGCCTCTCTTCCCGGGTTGCCCCGGCCCTCCGGCCATGATAGGGTGAAATTCCACATCGCAGACCTGTAACGATCGGAATTTCAAGAATCATGGATCCAAAACCCGAGAATCCCCAGGACCCCCAAGGGAAGCGCCGCCCTCCCATGCCCATCCGCGCCCTGCTCGCGTGGTTCCTGCTGATGGCCCTGCTGATCACCATCTACCAGCTCGCCACCCAGCACGCCACCAAGCAGGCCAACCTCCCCTACAACCCCGATTTCCTCACCCTCCTGCAGGACGGCCGCATCAACAAGGCCGAGGTCGTCATGGAGGTCACCGGCCAGCACTTCATCCGCGGCGAGCTCAAGGACCTCGATCCCGCCACCGGCAAATTCAAGACCTTCCGCGTCGAGGCGCCCATCACCGAGAACCTCGTGGAGAAGCTCACGGCCGCCAAGGTGCCCTTCGAATTCAAGCCGCAGAATCCCCTGCTCTGGCAGATCCTCTCCAGCACCGTCCCCTTCCTCCTCGTCTTCGCCCTCATCTATTTCCTCTTCTACCGCAACATGGCCAACGGCACCCGCGGCGCCTTCACCTTCGGCAAGTCCCGCGCCCGCCTCATGACGCGCGACAACAACAAGATCACCTTCAAGGATGTCGCCGGCGTCGACGAGGCCCGCGAAGAAGTCCAGGAGATCATCGAATTCCTCCGCGACCCCAAGAAGTTCCAGCGCCTCGGCGGGCGCATCCCCAAGGGCGTCCTCCTCGTCGGCCCCCCCGGCACCGGCAAGACCCTCATCGCCCGCGCCATCGCCGGCGAAGCCCAGGTCCCCTTCTTCAGCATCTCCGGCTCCGACTTCGTCGAAATGTTCGTCGGCGTCGGCGCCTCCCGCGTCCGCGACATGTTCGAGCAGGGCCGCAAAAGCGCCCCCTGCATCATCTTCATCGATGAAATCGACGCCGTCGGCCGCTCCCGCTTCTCCGGCATCGGCGGCGGCCACGACGAGCGCGAACAGACCCTCAACGCCCTCCTCGTCGAGATGGACGGCTTCGATACGCAGGAAGGCGTCATCATCATCGCCGCCACCAACCGCCCCGACGTCCTCGACCCCGCCCTCCTCCGCCCCGGCCGCTTCGACCGCCAGATCGTCGTCGACCTCCCCAACCTCGAGGGCCGCGAATCCATCCTCAAAATCCATGCGCGCAAGGTCAAGCTCGACTCCGCCGTCCAGCTCCGCAACATCGCCCGCGGCACCCCCGGCTTCTCCGGCGCCGATCTCGCCAACCTCATGAACGAAGCCGCCCTCCTCGCCGCCCGCCGCGGCGGCGACGCCATCATCGAGAAGGATCTCGAAGAGGCCCGCGACAAGGTCCGCTGGGGCCGCGAGCGCCGCTCCCGCGTCCTCGACGACAAGGAAAAGCGCATGACCGCCTGCCACGAGGCCGGCCACGCCATCGCCCTCGCCCTCACCGAAGGCACCGAGCCCCTCCACAAGATCACCATCATCCCCCGCGGCCACGCCCTCGGCGCCACCATGCAGCTCCCCGAAAAGGACAAGTACACCGAAGGCCGCAAGCAGCTCCTCGGCATGATCGTCGGCGCCATGGGCGGCCGCGCCGCCGAAAAAATCTGCTTCGACGACATCACCACCGGCGCCGCCTCCGACATCCGCCACGCCACCCACATCGCCCGCATGATGGTCACCGAATGGGGCATGAGCGACAACCTCGGCCCCCAATACTTCGGCACCCGCGAGGAACTCCTCTTCCTCGGCCGCGAAGTCTCCCGCTCCAACGAAATGTCCGACGAAACCGCCCGCAAGGTCGACGCCGAGGTCAAGCGCATCATCGACGAGTCCTACGACAAGGCCCTCGACCTCCTCACCCGGAACCGCGACAAGCTCGACCTCCTCACCAACCTCCTCATCGAGCGCGAAACCCTCGACGGCCGCGACGTGGACGACATCCTGAAACACGGACGCATCCTCTCCGCCGCCGAACGCAACGCCGAGGACGCCGCCCGCGACGCCGCGAAATCCGCCCCCGCACCCGCTTAGGCGCCCCCGGCGGTTTTTTTCCACACAATGGAAAAACTTTCACAGGATTTTCCACGCAATGGAAAAACTTTGAACGGTCTTTCCACACCCCCGGCCGCAGACCCCCGCGGCCTTGCGCCGCGGGTGAATCAGGCCGGCCCTTCCCCCCTGAACCCTGAACCCCGAACCCGCCCCCCCGTCCTGATGGGGATTTTGAATCTCACGCCGGACTCGTTCTCCGACGGCGGCCGCTTCCTCGATCCCGCCGCCGCCGAGGAACAGGCCCTGAAGCTCGAAGCCGACGGCGCGCACCTTCTCGACGTCGGCGCCGAATCCACCCGCCCCGGCCATGAACCCGTTTCCGGGGAAGAGGAACTCCGCCGCCTCCTCCCCGTCCTCGACCGCCTCGCCGGAAAACTGAAAATTCCGGTTTCCGTCGATACCAGCAAGGCCTCCGTCGCCCGCGCCGCCTTCGACCACGGCGCGGCCATCTTGAACGACGTCGCCGCGCTCTCCCGCCCCGGCATGGCCGACTTCGCCCGCGCCGGCGATTTTCCCGTCATCCTGATGCACGGCGTCGCCCATGTCCTCGCCGAAGCCGACGCGGCGCCTTCCCGAACCATTGCCGCCTGGCTCGCTGAGCGCATCGCGGAACTCGGCATCGCGAAAGAGCGCGTGATCGTCGATCCCGGCATCGGCTTCGGCACCACGCGCCCGCAGGATGCCGCTATTCTGGAAAATCTTGCGCCGCTCGTCGCGCTCGGCTGCCCGGTCCTGATCGGCCTTTCGCGCAAGCGCATCGTCCGCACCCTGCACCCCGACGCCGACCGCGATCTCGCCAGCGCGCAGATGGCCCTCGCCGCCTGGAAAAACGGCGCGGCCATCCTCCGCCTGCACGAACTGCGCCCGTTCCAGGATCTCTACCGGAAGGAAGCCGCCCCATGAGCCTGTTCCCCGTCAGCTTCGAAAAGGAAGACCAGCTGCTGAAGCGCATGGCCTCGCTCGGCATCGCCGAAAGCGATCTTCAGGAGTGGTTCATCCGCGGCGGCGGGCCCGGCGGCCAGAAAACCAACAAGACCTCCTCGACCGTCTGCCTGCGCCACAAGCCCACCGGCATCGAAGTCCGCTGCGCGCAGGAACGCTCCCAATCCCTCAACCGGTTCCTCGCCCGCCGCGACCTCTGCGACAAGATCGCCGCGAAAATCCACGGCGAGAAATCGAAGAAGGAACAGGAACGCGAAAAAATCCGCCGCCAGAAACGACGCCGCTCGCGCCGCCAAACGGCGATCATGGTCGATTCCAAGAAAAAGCACGGCGCGAAGAAGGCCCTTCGCCAGAAGCCGTCGCGCGACGATTGAGCCTCAGCCCTCGCGGCGGATGTCCGCGCCCAGCGCGCGCAGGCGCGCCTCGATGCGCTCGTATCCGCGGTCGATCATCTCCGCCTGCTCGATCACCGTCGTCCCCTTCGCGCACAGCGCCGCGATGACGAGCGCCATGCCCGCGCGGATGTCCGGGCTCGTGATCAGCTGCGCCCGCAGCTTCGCCGGGCCGCTCACCACCACGCGGTGCGGATCGCACTGCACCAGCGTCGCCCCCATCTCCAGCAGCCGGTCCACGAAATACATCCGGCTCTCGAACAGCTTCTCGAAAAACAGGACCGCCCCGCGGGTCTGCGTCGCCAGCACCAGCGCCACGCTCAGCAGGTCCGACGGAATCGCCGGCCAGATGCCGTCCTCCATTTTCGGCACCACGCCGCCCAGGTCCTTGCGCACCTGGAGCCGCTGCCGCGCCGGCAATTCCAGCTTCCCGCCCTCGATCCTCCACTCCACCCCCAGCCGCCCGAAGGCCCGCTGCATCACCTTCAGCGTCGTCGCGTCGGGCAGTTCCGCCACGGTCAGGGCGCCGCCGGTGGCCGCCGCCGCCGCGAGAAAGCTGCCGATCTCGATGTGGTCGGGACCCACGCGGTGCCGCGCCCCGCCCAGCGCCTCCACGCCTTCGATCTCGATGCGGTTGGTGCCCAGCCCGGAGATCTTCGCGCCCATCTTCGCCAGCAGCGCGCCCAGGTCCTGCACGTGCGGCTCGCACGCCGCGTTCAGGATCACCGTGCGCCCCGGCGCGAGCACCGCCGCCATCAGGATGTTCTCGGTGGCCGTCACGCTGGCCTCGTCCAGCAGGATTTCCGCGCCGCGGAATTTCCGGCGCCGCAGGTGGAACGCGTCGCCCTTCCACGCCATGCCGATGCCCAGCGAATCCAGCCCCTCGAAATGGGTGTCGAGCCTCCGGCGGCCGATCACGTCGCCGCCCGGCGAAAAGAGGGTGGCGCTCCCGTGCCGCGCCGGCAGCGGGCCCGCCAGCAGGATGGAGCCGCGCACCTTCGCGCACAGCCCCCGGTCCAGCACCGTCTTCTTCAGCCCCCGGGCGCAGAGCTCGACGGCGTGCCCCCGGCGCGAAACCGCCACGCCCAGGTCGGCCAGCAGCTTCAGCATGTTCTCCACGTCGAGGATGTCCGGCACGTTCTCCAGGACCAGCCGCTCGCGGGTCAGCACGCAGGCGGCCAGCATCGGCAGCACCGCGTTCTTGTTGCCCATCGGACGGAACGTCCCGCCGATCTTCTTCCCTCCCCGGATGACGAGCCTGGCCATGTCGGTTCTCCCGGCCTCACTCCACCGTGACGCTCTTGGCGAGGTTCCGCGGCTTGTCGATGTCCGCCCCGCGCGCCTTCGCGTTGTGGTAGGCGAACAGCTGCAGCGCGATGACATTGACCAGCGGCGAGAATTCCTCGATCGTCTCCGGCACCGGGATGATGTCCTGCGCGATCGCGCGCAGCGTCTCGTCGCCTTCCGCGACGATGGCGATGATGCGCCCCTTGCGCGCCTCCACCTCCTTGAGGTTCGAGATCATCTTGTCGTGCACCTCGTCCGCCGTCGGCGTGCAGAGGCACACCACCGGCAGGAATTCGCTGATCAGCGCGATGGGTCCGTGCTTCATCTCGCCGGCGGCATAGCCTTCGGCGTGCTGGTAGGAAATCTCCTTGTTCTTGAGCGCGCCCTCGAGCGCGATGGGATAGTTGAAGCGCCGCCCCAGGTAGAGCGCATTGAAGCACTCGTAGTACTTCTGCGAAATCGCCCGGATGTCGTCCTGCCGGTCGAGCACGCGGTGGATGGCATCCGGAATCCGCGACAGTTCCGCCGCCAGCTCCTTCTCGCGCTCCGCATCCAGCCGGCCGCGCCGGCGGCCCAGCCGGATCGCCAGCAGCACGAACGCCATCAGCTGCGCCGTGAACGCCTTGGTCGAGGCCACGCCGATTTCGGGGCCGGCCTGCGTCAGCAGCGCCGCGTCGCTCTCGCGCAGCAGCGTGCTGCCCGGCGCGTTGCAGATGCTGAGCACCTTGCAGCCCATTTCGCGCGCCAGCCGCACCGAGGCCAGCGTGTCCGCCGTCTCGCCCGATTGCGACACCGCCACCACCAGCGTCCGCTCGGGCAGGCGCGGCTGGCGATAGCGGAATTCGCTGCCCAGGTCCGTCTCGCAGGGAATCCCCGCCCAGCGTTCGATCAGCAGTCGGCCGTACATCCCCGCGTAATAGGCGGTTCCGCAGCTCAGGATCAGCACGCGCTGCACCTCGTTTGCCTGGGCATCGACCAGCGCCGACGCCTCGCCGAGATCCACCGAACCGTCCTTTCCCACGTGCGCGGCCAGCAGCGTCCGCAGCACGCGCGGCTGCTCGTGGATCTCCTTCAGCATGAAGGTCTCGAAACCGGCCCGCTCCGCCGCCTCGGCCCGGAGGGTGACGGCCTTGACCTCGGGCGCGACGGGCGTCCCGTCCAGCTTCGTCAACGCCACGCCGGAAGGCCGCAGTTCCGCCAGCTCCCCGTCGTTCAGGTAGATCACCTTCTTCACGCGGTTCAGGATGGCGGGCACGTCGCTGGCGATGAATTGCTCGCCTTCGCCCACTCCGACGATCAACGGGCTTCCGCAGCGCGCCGCATACAGCGCGCCGGGTTCGTCGCGGAACACGATGCCCAGCGCATAGGCGCCCTGGGCCGCCCGCAGCGCCTCGCGGATCGCCTCGGCGCGGCTCTTCTTCCCCTTTTTCAGGATCTCTTCGATCAGGTGGGGAATCACCTCCGTGTCGGTCTGGGACCGGAACACATGGCCCTTGGCTTCCAGCTCCGTCCGCAGGGAAAGATAGTTTTCGATGATGCCGTTGTGCACGACCGCGATGTTCCCCGTGCAATCGAGATGCGGATGGGAATTGGCTTCGGACGGCTCCCCGTGCGTCGCCCACCGCGTATGCCCGATCCCCAATCCGCCGGCCACCGGCGCGGCGTCGAGCGCCTCTTCCAGATTCGAGAGCCGGCCCACCCGCTTGAGCACCCCCAGCGAACCGTCGGACTGCCGGACCGCCACGCCCGCCGAATCATAGCCCCGGTATTCGAGCCGCTTCAGCCCCTCGATCAGCACCGGAACCGCATTCTTCGGCCCCACATATCCCACGATGCCGCACATGCTCCAATCCTTTCGGTATCCCGGTCACCCAACATCCACAATGGAAAAGGCCGGGACCGCGCAACGGTGTCCCGGCCTTCCCATGAAGAAACGACTGCGAATTACGGGCCGACGACGGAGAGAACCGCCTCCGTATCCTGCGCGGGATTCATGTAGGATCCCGTCAGCTGCTTGCCCTTCAGCGAGAAGGCCGAACCGCCCTTCAGCACCACCACCATGCCGGCATCCCGGAACGGATCCTGGGTGTTGATCAGCACGATCTGCGCATCGGTCACGGGAACGCTGGCCGGCGCATTCTTCGTGAACAGGAAGGTCGTGCCTTCCTTGGCCGAATCCAGGCCCAGCACCAGGTTCCACGCATTGCCCGCCGCCGTGAATTGGCTCGGATCCGAGCTCTTCACCGCATCCAGACCGCGCGCGGAGAAGAAGTCGAACGAAACCGTCATCACGCCGGAGGTCACCAGATTGATGAAATAGGCCGTGGACGTCGCATAGTTGGTGGGCCAGGCCGAATAGCCGCCGCCCAGCACCACGTCGTCCATCTGCCCCGCGAAAGCCGACTTGTAGATATTGGCGCCGTTGGAAACGGTCTGCACCATGGCCGCGCTCAGCAGGGCCTTGTTGACCGCCGGCACCAGGATGGCGGCGAGCATGGCGATGATGGCGATCACCACCAGCAGTTCAATCAGGGTAAAACCAACGGCCTTGCGCTTCATAACTTCTCTCTCTCCTTGGATTGACGACTCTTGGAGGCATCATACGCTTTTAACACTTCGAGTCAACCCCGACATCGCGATTTTATTGGGCGGCGGCCCATCCGGGGAAAAGCCCGTGCACCAGCAGGGCGATGGCCATCCCCAGCAACGCCCCCATCAGGACTTCCAGCCGCGTATGCCCCAGGAATTCCACCAGCTTTTCCGGCGAGAACTTGTGGTTTCGGTAGAATTCCTCGGCCATCTGGTTCAACAGCCGCGCCTGCGCTCCCGCCGCCCGCCGCACGCTCTGCGCATCGATCATGATCAGCGCCAGCATTCCCAGCGCCACCGCGAACACCGGCGACCCGAATCCCGAACGCAACCCCACCGACACCGCGCATGCCGCCGCCGAGGCCGTGTGGGAACTGGGCATCCCCCCCAGCCGGAACAGGAAGCCGTAATCGAACTTCCGCTCGCGGATCAGGAAGGTCGCCAGCTTGATGAATTGCGCCACCAGCCAGCTGGCCACCGCCACCACCAGGGTCGCATTGTTGATCAACTCGTAAAACATGGTCCCACACCCTACGAAACCCGCCCCGGACCCGCAATCCTTATTCCGCCGCGACCTCCTATTTTCTTGCACAATTCTCGGATTTGTGGTTTTCTCGCCGCCGACAACCCCGGCAGGGCAGGATCATGGGTACATCCTCAAAAGAACTGGCTCTTAAATTGCGGAAATCGGCCAAGAAACAGCATGGATGTTTCACCGCCGCCCAGGCCATCGAAGCCGGCTATGCCGACAGCGTCCACCTTTACCATGTCCGCAATGGGAAATGGGTCCGCGTCTTCCGCGGAGTCTATCGCTTTGCGGATGCGCCCGAAACGCCCGCCGCCCGCTGCATGGCCGCCCTCCTGTGGACGCGCGACAAAAACGGCAAAATCCAAGGCGTTTTGGCCCCGGAAACAGCGGAAAACCTCCGCTCCGGAGGCCTGCCCCTTTCCCAACCCATCCAAATCCTTGTCCCCAAGGGGTTCCGGCGCTCTTCGGATGTCCCGGATGGAATCCAAATTTCAATTGTGGACAAAAAAATACATAAAACCTCAAAAATCAGCGGGCTTCCGGCTCAAAAACAGGCGGAGGATCCTTCGGTTCCCCCTCCCGTCGTGGTTGATGCCCCCGATTACTACGATTGGCTCGATTACCAAGCCGTTTTATGCGGAAAATCCACCTGAAATCCGTCTTGTTGATCGTCGTTTCGCTTGGATTTCTTTCCGTTCCCTCGCATGCCTTCTATTTCCGCCTGGATGGCGACCGCCTCTGGCTCCAAGCCGAACAATCGCCCCTGGTCGACATTCTCGACCAATTCTCCCGCATCGGGGTGGAAGTCCGCCTCGACCCCCGCATCCAGTCCGCCATCACCGGTTCCGTCCGCGGAGAGGAACTTGACGACGCCTTGGAATCGATTCTCGAACCCTATGATTACCTCCTGACGTGGAAAATGCTCCGCGGCCCCCTCGGCCGCATCCCCAAATTGAAGGAAATCCACGTTTTCATGCCCGGCGGCGAGTCCTCCGCCCGGCGGATCCCCAGGAAATCGACGAAATTCGACTCTTCCCGCGGCGCCGCCGGCACCGCCCCGGAATTTGTGAAGGATGAACTGCTCGTCGGCGCCCGCCCCGGCACCACCTATGCCCAGTTCCAAAGCCTGCTCGACCAGATCGGCGGCATGATCGTGGAGGCGGACGCCGCCACCGGCACCTATCTCATCCAGTTCCCGGCCGGCACCAACATCGAAGCCCTTTTGCCGCAACTGGCCCAGAATCCCCTCATCGCCCGCGCCGAATTGAACTATGTGACCCGCCTGCCCGCCGCCCCCTCCTCCGGCTGGCCCTCCCTTCCCGCCGCCGCCCCCCCGGCCGATGGCTCCATTCCGGTCGCCGTCCTGGATAGCGGACTCGATCCCGCCGCCGGCCTCTCCCCCCTCGTTTCCGCCGGCTGGGATGCCGTCGATCCCGGACGCGCCCTCTCGGATCCCGACGGCCATGGCACCCAGATGGCCTTCTTGGCGTCCGGCCTGCTTTCCGCGGATGGCCTCTCCGCTTCCGGCAACGCTCTCCCGCTCGTCTCCATCCGCGCCTTCGACGAGGAAGGCAAGACCTCCAACTTCGCCATCCTGCAGGCGCTCGCCTATGCCGCGAAGGCCGGCGCCCGGGTCGTCAACATGAGCTGGGGTTCCAGCGTCGACAGCGAATTCATGCGCGCCGCCATCCAGTCCGCCGCCCGACAGGGACTGATCCTCGTCGCCGCCGCCGGCAACGAACCCACCGGAAAGGCCGTCTATCCCGCCGCCTATTCCGACGTGATCGCCGTGGGCGGCGTCACGTCCGACGGCCAGCCATGGGCGGATTCCAACCATGGCGATTTCATCGATCTGTCCGCTTCCGCCTCCGCCACGCTCCCCTCCGGCTCCTATGTCGGCACCTCCATTTCGTCCGCCGCCGTGGCCAGCGCCCTGGCCCAATACTTGAACCGGAACCCCGGCACCTCCGCTTCCGCCGCCTTCGCCGCCCTCCAGAAGTCCCTCTCCCCCTCCCCGGCCGGCGGCTACGGGACCGGCATCCTCGATGCCGCCGCCCTGCGGCGCTTCCTGAATCCTTGACGCGGCGCCGCCCGTTGCAACGATTTCGCAAATCCGCAAAATGCCTGTTGTCCCCCTTTTGGATGTCGTGATACAAATTCGTCGTTGTCCGTTCAGGAGAACCCGAATGAGCACCGAACTGAATCAGCAGACATTTCCCGACTTCATCTCTTCCGGCCTTGTCCTGGTGGATTTCTGGGCCCCGTGGTGCGGCCCCTGCCGCATGCAGATCCCCATCCTCGACCAGGTCGCCGCGAAGATGCCCGCCGTCAAGATCGGCAAGGTCAACGTGGACGAAAACAGCGACCTCGCCGGCCAGTTCGGCGTCAACACCATCCCCTATCTCATCATCTTCAAGGACGGGCGGAAGGTTTCCGATTTCGTCGGCATGCGCCAGGCCCAGGTGCTCATCGACGCCCTCGCCGCCGCCCAATAACGACTCCTCCCCATGCCGCTCTTCGAATACATCTGCAAATCGTGCGGAGAGGTCGCCGAGCTGCTCGTGACCGGCTCGCAAAAACCCGCCTGTCCCCGTTGCGGATCGAAGAAACTTGAAAAGCAGCTTTCAACGTTCAGCGCCAAGGTCGCCTCCTCCAGGTCTTTTTCCCCGCCCCCCTGCGGAACCGGCAGCTGCCCCACGCGCGGCTGCGGCTGCGCGGGCGGCGGATGCCCCCACAGCCACTAAACAAGGAATCCACGACATGAAAAGCCCGCTCGCCGTCATCGCCATCGGTGGCAATTCCCTCATCCTCGACAGCAAGAAAATCACCGTGGCGGACCAGTACCATGCCGCCAGCGAAACCTCCCACCACATCGCCGCGCTCGTCGCCGCCGGCTACCGCGTCGTCGTCACCCACGGCAATGGCCCGCAGGTCGGCTTCATCCTCCTCCGCTCCGACCTCGCCCGCAACGTGCTCCACGAAGTTCCCCTCGACAGCTGCGTTGCCGACACGCAGGGCGCCCTCGGCTACCAGATCGGCCAGACCCTGGCCAACGAACTGAAACGCAAGAAAATCCAGAAACCCATCGCCACCGTCGTCACGCAGGTCCTCGTGGACAAGAACGACAAGGCCTTCTCCAACCCCACCAAGCCCATCGGCTCCTTCTACACCGAAGAGGAGGCCCGGAAGCACAAGGCCGAGAGCGGCTGGACGCTCAAGGAAGACGCCGGCCGCGGTTGGCGCCGCGTCGTCGCCTCGCCCCAACCCCTCCGGATCGTCGAGGAAAACACCATCCGCCTCCTGCTCGACCAGGACGTCGTCGTCATCGCCGTCGGCGGCGGCGGCATCCCCGTCCGGGAAAACGAAAAGGGCGAGCTCGAAGGCTGCGCCGCCGTCATCGACAAGGATCTCGCCTCCTGCCTCCTCGCCAAGAATCTCCGGGCGGATCTCTTCATCATCTCCACCGGCGTCGACAAGGTCGCCGTCGACTTCAAGAAGCCCACCCAGCGCGAACTCGACAAGCTCACCGTCGCCGAAGCGAAGAAGTATCTCGCCGAAGGCCAGTTCCCCGCCGGCAGCATGGGCCCCAAGATCGAAGCCGCCATCGATTTCCTCGAACACGGCGGCAAGGAAGTCATCATCACCCAGCCCCACCTGCTTGAAGAGGCCATCGCCGGCAGGAACGGCACGCACCTCGTGCCGTGAAAGCCAGTCCGGCCCAGTTTGGCCGCGTCTTCGTCCTCCGCCTGGAGGATGGAGAGATCATCCATGAATGCATCGAGCGGTTCGCCGCCGAACACGGCATCACCCATGCCGCCCTGACGATGCACGGGGGTGCCGACGAAGGAAGCATCCTGGTCACCGGCCCCCGCGAGGGCCGCCGCCCCCCGCCCATCGCTCCGCAAACCACCGTGCTGGACCATGTCCACGAGGTCGTCGGCACCGGCACCCTCTTCCCCGATGCGAACGGCGCGCCTGTCCTCCATGTCCATCTCGCCTGCGGGCGCGGCGACAAAACCATCACCGGATGCATCCGCACCGGCGTGAAGACCTGGCACGTCCTCGAAGTCGTCCTGGTCGAACTCCTCGGCTCGACGGCCCGCCGACTCCCCGACCCCGCCACCGGCTTCGAACTGCTCGCGCCCTGAATGCAAAACCCGGTTTGCATGGCAAACCGGGCGCGGAAACTGGTGAGACGGGCGGGGCTCGAACCCGCGACCACAAGCTTAAAAGGCTCGTGCTCTACCAACTGAGCTACCGTCCCACGATCTTCGACCATCGGCGAAAATCTGCCGGCGGTTCTACGCCATTCCCCCCTCCCCGCACAAGCAAAAACCCCGTTCGCCCCGTGTTTTCGCTTCCGTTTTTCCCGCGGACCCTTCAGCATGCTCCCCATGGACACCGATGCCCCAGCGGAAGCGCCGAAAAGCCTCCACCCCGCCGACATCGCCGACGAGTTGCAGCGTCTCGGCACCGAGGAAGCCGTCGCCCGCCTGCGCGCCCTCCCCACCGAAACCGCCTCCGAAGTCCTCTCTGAACTCGACAGCGCCGTCGCCCAGGATGTCGCCGCCCGCCTCTCCGGCCGCGAAATCGGCCGCATGCTCGAGGACCTGCCCCACGACGAAGCCGCCGACATCGCCGCCGAGCTGGAGCCGGAACTGCGCGACGAGGCGCTCGCCCACCTGGAGCCCGCCCAGTCCGCCCGCGTCGAACAGCTGATGCGCTATCCGGAGGATTCCGCCGGCGCCATCATGAAGGACCAGTTCATCGCCCTGCCCGACTCCTTCACCATCGGCCAGGGACTCGACGCCATCCGCCGAAAGGGCGACGATGAGTTCGACGGCGCCACCTACGTCTACGTCGTCGACGAACGCCAAAAACTGCTCGGCGTCGTCCCCGTCCGCAACCTCGTCTTCCTGCCGCCCGCGCGCCCCCTTCGCGACGCCATGATCACCGATGTCCGTTTCGTCCGCGTCGACACCGACCAGGAGGAAGTCGCCCGCCTGTTCAGCCAGTACCACTTCCTCGCCCTGCCCGTGCTCGACGCCGGAAGCCGGCTCGTCGGCGTCGTCGAGGCGCGCCAGGTCATCGATGTCCTGCGCGACGAAGCCACCGAGGACATGCAGCGCATGGTCGGCGTCTCCGGCGAAGAAAGCGCCTACACCCCGTGGGGGCGCGCGCTCGCCATGCGCCTGCCCTGGCTCTACATCAATCTCCTCACCGCCTTCCTCGCCGCCGCCGTCATCGCCGTCTTCGAAAGCACCTTGGCCCGCTGGACCGCCCTCGCGGTGTTCCTGCCCGTCATCGCCGGGCAGGGCGGAAATTCCGGCATGCAAACCCTCACCGTCACCATCCGCAGCATGGCCCTCGGCGAACTCCGCGGCGAAGTCGCCCGGCGGGTACTGATCAAGGAACTCGTCATGAGCCTCGTCAACGGCCTGGTCATCGGCCTCACCGTCGGCATCGTCGGCTGGCTCTGGAAAGGCGGCATCCTGCTGGGCGTCATCGTCGCCATGGCCATGTTCCTCAATACCCTCGCCGCCGCCGCCGCCGGCGTCCTCATCCCCCTCGGCCTCCGCGCCGTGAAAGCCGACCCCGCCCTTTCCTCCAGCATTTTCCTCACCACCGTCACCGACGTCGCCGGTTTCTTCTTCTTCCTCGGGCTCGCATCCTCCCTCATCCCCCTCTTCGGCCACTTCTGATCTTTTCCGCCGCCTTCCCGCGCATAGGGAGGGATTTTCTCCGCGCGGTGCCGCCGGCCTCCGCTTCCGCTGTTGCGGCTTTCCGTGTTTCGGTGTATCAAACGGCACACATGGCCCTGCCGCATCCATCCGACACCATCGCCGCCATCGCCACCGCCCCCGGCGAAGGCGCCATCGCCATTGTCCGCCTCTCGGGCCCCAACACGTTTGCGATCGCCGACCGGATCTTCCATTGTCCCGCCCCTCCTCCATCCAGGCGCGCCCCCGGCACCTTTCTTCACGGGCAGGTCATGGCCCCCGCCTCTGGAGAGGTCTTGGATGACGCCCTGCTGCTGGTTTTCCGTGCCCCCCACTCCTACACCGGCGAGGATTCCGTCGAAATCCAGTGCCATGGCGGCTCGCAAGCCGCCCGGCGCATCCTCGACGGCCTGATCGCCACGGGCGCACGCCAGGCGGAGCCCGGCGAATTCACCAAGCGCGCCTTCTTGAATGGAAAAATCGACCTGACCCAGGCCGAGGCCGTCCTCGACCTCATCCATGCCCGGTCCGAACGTGCAGCCCGCCTCGCCACCGCCCAGCTTGAAGATGCCCTCGGCCTGCGCATCCGCACCCTCTATGATTCCATTTTGGCCGTTTCAGCCGACATCGAGGCCATGCTTGATTTTCCAGATGATGAACTGCCGCAATCGGTTCCGGAAGAAGTCGCCCGCCGGCTCTCATCCATTTCCGCTGAAATCCAGGCCCTGCTGGACACTTGGCACGAAGGCCATGTCCTCCGCGAAGGCGCCCGCGTCGTCATCGCTGGCGCGCCCAATGTCGGAAAATCCACCTTGCTGAACCTCCTCGCCGGCCGTGAACGTGCCATCGTCTCCCCCCACCCTGGCACGACCCGCGACACCATCGAAGAGTCCATCACCCTGCAAGGATACCCCCTGCAGCTCGTTGACACCGCCGGATTGCGCGACGCACCTTGCGAAATCGAACAGGAGGGCATCCGCCGCACCCATCGCGCCTTGGCCGAGGCCGATCTGTGCGTCTGCCTCATCGATGCCTCCCGTCCCCTCTCCGCCGAAGAGAAATCCTTTCTGGCCGCCCACGACCCTCAAAAAATCCTCGTCCTTCTCAACAAAATCGATCTGGGGCAGGAAATCCGACCGGAAAATCTCCCAGGATTGGATTCCATCTCCGTTTCGCTTCAAAAATCGCCACCCATGGCTCAAATCGGTGAAAAAATCCTCCAAAAAATACTTCAAAAGCCCGCCGGAGGCGATCAGGAAACCTTGGCGATCTCGGAAAGACATAAGAATGCACTTCTTATTGCCTTGGATGAGATTAGAATGTCAATAATCCGCCTGAAAAGCGGCCTGGAAGCCGATTTTCTACCCGCAGCGACTCATGCGAAGGCCGCATTGGAGCCTATCGGCTCCATTTTCGGGAAAAACTGCACCGAGGAGATGCTCGATATCCTTTTTTCAAGGTTTTGTGTCGGGAAATAATATTCACCGCCGCGCCAGAATTCCGTATATTGTGATTTACTTCACAAAATATACCTCCCCTCTTTTTGTATGAATGTCTATGATGTCATCGTGATCGGTGCCGGCCATGCCGGATGTGAAGCCGCGCTGGCAGCGGCACGGTTGGGCGTCCGCACGGCCTTGGTAACCATGGATCCATTGGCCGCCGCCCGGATGTCCTGCAATCCCTCCATTGGGGGCATCGCCAAATCCCACATGGTGTTCGAACTCGATGCCCTGGGTGGCGAGATGGCATTGAACGCCGATTGCACGGGGATTCAGTTCCGGGTATTGAACCGGCGCAAAGGTCCGGCCGTCCGCGCCAACCGCACCCAATGCGACAAACCGGCCTATTCCGCCCGGATGCACGCCGTCCTGCAGGCCCAGGATAACCTGACCCTGATCGCTGACCATGTCGAATCGGTCAAAGTTCAAAATGACCGGATTTCGGGCGTTATTGGGCGAAAATCGGGCTTTTTGGAGGCCAAAGCGGTCGTTTTGACCGCCGGCACCTTCCTCCGCGGAAAAATTTTCGTGGGCAAAAACGCGGTCAGCGGCGGCCGCTTGAACGAGCCATCCGAGGAGAATTTGAGCCTCCAGTTGCGGGATCTGGGCTTCCGGACGGAGCGCCTCAAGACCGGAACCCCGCCGCGGTTGCACAAAGACAGCATCGATTATGGCCGGATGATGATCCAGCCCGGCGAAGAGCCGGCACCCTTTTTCAGCTGGCCATGCCGGGCGGCAGCCCGGATGTTCCACGTGGAACAAACCGGTCCCGGGAATTCGCCCAAACCGGATCAATCATCGGATGTTCCACGTGGAACATCTCCTTGGCCGCCGTTTGCGCCTTGGGCTCCGGGAAGCAACCAGATCCCATGCTGGCTGACGCATACCAATCCCCGGACGATCGAAATCATCCAGTCGCACCTGCCGGATTCCGCTCTTTATGGAGGTCTGATCGAAGGCACCGGCGTCCGGTATTGTCCGTCCATCGAGGACAAGGTCGTCAAGTTCACCGCTCATACCGACCACCATGTCTTTGTCGAACCGGAGGGCAGGGGAGTGCCGGAGGTCTATCCCAACGGCACGTCCAACAGTCTTCCGCTCGAGGTGCAGCTGGACATGATCCATTCCATTGCCGGCCTCGAGCGGGCGGAGTTCCTGGCACCGGGGTATGCTATCGAATATGACTTCTTCGATCCCACCCAACTCCGCCACACCTTGGAAACCAAGCGGGTGGGGGGACTCTACTTCGCCGGACAGGTCAATGGCACCACCGGATACGAAGAAGCGGCGGCGCAAGGCTTTATGGCTGGCGCAAACGCATCGCTGCAAATACTTGGCAAAGAATTATTTACGCTTAACAGACACGAGGCGTACATTGGGGTGATGATTGATGATTTAGTGACCAAGGGCACGAACGAGCCATACCGGATGTTCACCTCGCGGGCGGAGCATCGGCTGCTGTTGCGGCAGGACAACGCGGCATTCCGCCTGGCCCGCCATGCGGAGCATCTGGGCATCGTTCCGGCCGGCCGTCTGCGCGAAGTCCGGGAGATGGAACAGGCCGTCGCCAGGGAAATCGACCATTTGAACCGGAGCCATTTCGAAGGCGCCTCCCTGGCGCAGATTCTGAAACGCCCGGAAATGGATTATGCGACATTGCCTAAAGGACAGCACGACCTCCCGCCCGAGGTGGTGGAGCAGGTGGAGTTCGAACTCAAATACGAGGGGTACATCGCCCGCGAGAAGCGGCAAATCGGGAAATCCGAACAGGTGACGCGCCAGCGGATCCCTGAAAACTTTGATTATCACGCCATCCGCGCCCTGCGTTACGAATCGCGCGAGAAACTCTCCGCCATCCGTCCGGCGGACCTCGGGCAGGCGGCGCGCATTTCCGGCGTGACCCCGGCCGACATCGCCATCCTGTCCGTCTGGCTGAAAAAATGCTCCGGCATCTGAGTTCGGCCGCCTTCCCCGTCCATAACGTCCATTAATGGCGCGAAAAATCCTCGCGCCGAATCCAAGGCCCCTCCCGTTCCGCCAAGGTCCTCCCGTCCCACATATTATAATATGCGGGACAAGGATTTTGGGGGAATTTTTCAGGATTTTCCAATGTTTCGGCCAGAATTCAGTCCCGGATATTATAATATGCGGGACGGGGATTCTGGCGCGCGGCGCCGGCTTGGGTCAACGTCGGCCGCAAAACCGGCCCTGTTGGAAGTGAAAAGCGCTATCGAGCCAGCATCTGGATGGCCGTCCGGGCGACGGGGCCTCCGGCATCGGCCCAGCGGGACGGAAAAGCATCGGGATGGGCGAGGGTGCCGTTGAGCTTGGCCATCTGGCATCCCGATGGCACATGCGGTTCGGCCCGCCGCGCGGCGAGGCGCCAAGCCGGATCGGTGCCGGGAAGCCGCGCCGCAGCCTGGACCGCCATGCCCGCCAAGTATTGGGTGAATGCCGAACCGGAGAAATCCTCGCCGAACCTCCCGTCGGGCCGCTGCTGGCGCAGGAGATGGGCCATGCCCGCCCGGAAGGCGGCGGCTTGAGACCCCTCGAGCGGAGAGGGTTCGGCATGCATCAGGGCCAGCAGGGCCAGCGCCGTCACGCTTGTGTCGTAGCGGGAACGGGGCCCCTGCGCATCGGCGGACCAGCCGCCATCGGAACGCTGGGCGGCCATGAGGATGTCGATCGGCGCCGGCGATTTGGCCACCGGTCCCGGCCCACGGACCAACCAGATCCCCGCGCCGCACAAAAGCGCCAGCGCGGCCGCCGCGCGGACCAGGATGGAGGAAAAAGCGAGGGGACGGGCGGGACGCCGGTGCAGATGCTCCATCGTTCGCGCCGTGAACCCGGGGGAAGGTTCCGCCGCCTCCTGTCCGCGCAGGCGGGAAATCAATTCCTGGAATCGAGGATCGCTCAGGGGGTCAGGCCTGGTCTTCACGGAACATCTCCTGCAAGGTGGACAGGGCATTGAAAATGCGCGATTTGACGGTGCCGACCGGAATGCGGAGGATGGCGGCGATTTCGTCGTAGGCCAGCCCCTGGTGGACGGACAGGACCAGCACCTCGCGCAGCTTGGGCGACAGGCGGTCGAGCGCGGCCTGGATGTCGAGCTGCCGCCGGAGCCGGCCGAGGCCGCCATCGGTGGAAGAGGGGATTTCCTCGCGATACCGGTCTGCAAAAAGCTTGAAGCGCGCCTGCCGTCGCACGAAATCCAGCCACGCGTGCCGGGCCAGCGTGTAGAGGAAGGTCGTGAACTTCGCCGCGGGCTTGTATTGCTTCCGATAGTTCCATAGCCGGACGAAGGTCTCCTGCGCGAGATCCTCGCCATGGGTGGAAGCGCCCAGGCGGGCGAAAAAGTTCAGGAGGGGTCGCTGGTGCCGTTCCACCAGCCGCCGGAACGCCTCTTCATGGCCGTCGCGCACCTGCGCCATCAGGGCGAAGTCGTCGGTTTCAGGCTGGACGGGATCGGACATGAAACGGCATTCTTGGACCAGTTCGGCAAAAAAGAAAAGTCTTTTGGAAGGCGCTTTCCCGCTTGGATTCCGGCGCAAAAACAGCACTGAACCCCGGATGCCGGAACAACGCTTATAGGAAGATTGCCACGGAATTTTGTTGAAAGGAGAAAACCATGAAAAAGTGGATCATCGGATGCTTGGCGGGCTGGATGGCGGCGGGCGCGGCGATGGGAGCCGGATTGCCGGCGGAACTCGAGGCGGAGGCCCGCGCGGCGATGGCGAAGGGCGCGGCATGGCTGGCGGCGCAGCAGCAGGCGGACGGCCACTGGGCACTGGCGGATTCGCCCGCGCTGACGGGGCTTTCGATGTGGGCGCTGCAGAAGACCGATCCGGCGGCCTACCGGGCGGCGATCGACCGGGCCATGGTATTCATCCTCACGAGCGTGCAGGAGGACGGTTCGATCTGGCGGCAGCCGTCGGAACAGCGGAAGGGCGGGGGACTGGCGAACTACAACACGGCGATCTGCATGACGGCGCTGCATGCGCTGGGAAGGCCCGAGCTGGTGCCGGTGGTGCAGAACGCGCGCACCTATCTCGCCAAAATGCAGTATCTCGGCGGCGGCTCCTACGGCGGCGGCATGGGCTACGACGCGGACCAGGGGCGCCCCTACACGGACCTGTCGAACTCCTACATGGCCTACGAGGCGATGCGCCTGACGCAGGACGTGGAGGATCTCCGCGCCGCCGGCGAACCCAAGGCCGACCTCGACTGGAAGGCCGCGCAGGAATTCCTGGCCCAGGTGCAGAACCTGAAGGGCGTGAACACGAACGCCTATGTGAGCGAGGATGCGGACAACCAGGGCGGGTTCGCCTACACGCCCGGCGCGGGACCCTCGACCACCAACGCCGAAGGCAAGGTGACGCTGCGCTCCTACGGCAGCATGACCTACGCGGGACTGCTGGCGCTGATCTACGCGGACGTGGACGCCCAGGATGTGCGCGTGCAATCGGCGAAGGACTGGGCCTGCCGGCACTGGTCGCTCGACGAGAACCCCGGCATGGGGCAGGAGGGCCTGTATTATTTCTTCAACGTGCTGGCCAAGAGCCTCGCCGCCGCCGGCGACGACACGCTGGATCTGCCCGGCGGACGCACGGTGGCCTGGCGCGAGGAGGTCGTGCGCAGGCTGGTCGCGCTGCAGAAGCCGGACGGATTCTGGGTCAACGAAAACAACCGCTGGTGGGAGGCGGATCCCAACCTCGTGACGGCCTACACGCTGCTGGCGCTGGCCACCGCGCTGCGCTAGCCGCCGCCCGGCAAAAATAATAGGGGGGGGAAGGCGCCGCCCGGGGATTTTTCCACGCAATGGAAAAACTTTCGGCAAATTTTCCACGCAATGGAAAAACTTTGCGGAAGGGCTTGGGCGGCGCCTTCGCGCGCGTGAAGGAGGGGCCGCGCCCTAGCGCCCGAACGGGGCGAGGAAGGCCTCGAGCTCGGCATGGCCGGGGGCTCCGGGTTCGAACCAGGAGTTGTCGTTGTGTCCGCCGGCCAGGAGGACGAAGGTCTTGGGGTCCGCGGCGGCGGCATGGAGGATGCGTCCGCTCTGGAAGGGAATGACTTCGTCGGACAGGCTGTGGCCGAAGAGCTTGGGCAGGCCGTCGAGGGTGGCGGCCTTGGCGGCGGAATCGTAGGAGACGGAGAGGACGCGGTGGAGGGGGATGCGGGGATACCACCGCCGGGCGATGTCGGCGGCGGAGGCGAATCCGCTTTGCACGACCAGGGCGGCGGCGGGGCGTTCGCACGCGATCTGGACGGCGACGGCGGCCCCGAGGGAGTGGCCATAGACCACGACGGGGAGGTTTCCGCTCATGGCCTTGGCGGCGTCGAAGGCGGCCAGCGCATCCTGGTAGATTCCCCGTTCGGAAGGGCGGCCGCCGCTGGCGCCATAGCCGCGGTAGTCCCAGAGCAGCAGGTTGAAGCCGCGCTTGAAGAATTCGGGGGCGAGATAGGCGCGGTCGCCGATGTTGCCGGCATTGCCGGAGCAATAAACGACCGTGCCGCGCGGGCGGTTGGCCGGGATCCACCAGCCGGTGATCGGAGTGCCGTCGGCGGCGCTGAACTGCACGTCCTGGTAGCGGAGCCGGAACTGGGCGGGCGTGGCGGCGATATCGGACGAAGGGGCGTAGAGCTGGTGGTATTCGAAACGGCGGAGATAGATCCAGCCGGCCGCCGCCGCGACCGCCAGGAGGAACAAAACGGAAAGGAAAACCTTCTTCATTCCGGCTATGTTTCCAGTTTTTTCGGGAAACTGGCGAGGATTTTATATCCGGTGCGCGTGACGGCGACGGTATCCTCGATCCGGACACCGCCCACGCCGGGAAAGTACAGGCCCGGTTCAACGGTGAGGATGTTGCCGGCGGCGAGGCGGCCCGGCTCGTTGCGCAGGCCGGGCGATTCGTGGATATCGAGGCCGACGCCATGGCCCACGCCATGGATGAAGCCGCACTCCCGGCCGGGCGGCGAAAGCCGCGTTTCGTGGCCAGCCTTCCGGAAGAATTCCTCGACGGCCCCCTGCACGGCGCGCGATTCGACGCCGGGGCGCACCATGGAAAGCGCGAGCTTCTGCGCGGCGAGCACGTCGCGGTGCATCCGGCGGACCCGTTCGGAGGCGCGTCCGCGGACGACGGTGCGGGTGATGTCGCCCCAGTAGCCGGTGTCCTTGTCGCGGGGAAAGATATCGATGACGACGGGAACGCCGGCGCGGAGAGGGCCGGAGCCCGTGCCGTGGGGGAGCGCGCCCTGCGGGCCGACGGCCACGATGGTGCCGTCGGCGGTGCAGCGGAGATCCAGCAGGGTCCGTTCGACAAGATCCTTGAGGAACTCCGACGTGAGGATCTTGCCTCCGTGCCTCAAAACGCCGGACGGGGCAATCTCCGCCTCGCGGATGCAGCGGACGGCGGCGCGCAGCGCGGCGACGGCGGCGCGCTGCGATTTCGCGATGCAGGCGATTTCGCGCGGCGATTTGATGGCTCGGCGCGGAAAGGCGGGCGCCTCGGCCGGCAGGACCTTGACGCCGCCCCGTTCCAGCGCGCGCGCGATGCCGAACGGGAAATAGGGGCCGACCTGCACGGCGCGATGGCCGCGTTTTTTCACGAGGGCCAGCACCTGGTCGCCCAACGTGCGCCGGCGCGGAACGGAATCCGCAAACAGCTGCGCCGGGGTGTGGAGGACCGCGGAAGGGCAGGATTTCCGGGCCCGCGCGGCCTCCAGCGCGGATACCAGCAAATGGAGGCGCGAACCCTCCACAAGGAGGCCGAACGGATCGGTCGCGACGAGGCCCGTGGCATAGCGGACATCGTTTTCCTCCAAGCCTGTGGCGATCAAAACGCGGGGGATTGTGGATTTCTTCATATTTTACGGGGTTTCAGGCTTGGAATGGGCTGTGAATGGGCGGATTTTCAATGGATTTGAGCCACTATTCAACCCCAAAATGACCTGTCAAGGGGGCCCCTGACAATTATGAAAGAATTTCAACAACCCCTTCATATTGACAGTCCGATCAAAATAATCACCATATGATGTGTGCCGAAAGAAAAACTCCAAAAACCGAGGCAATGTGACTTGTCGGGTGGGCGCTGGAAAACTATGGTCGGGGCCGTTTTCGGGGCTGAAGACCGGGAAGCGGCTGTGAATAAGCTGTGGATAAGTGGTCCGAAGGCCCTTTCTGCCGAGTCGAAATCGGGACGAGGCGGGAGTGGAAACCGGCGTTGGAATTTAGATTGTGCCGGGTTGGCTGGCCATGAGAGACTGGCAGGCCGAGGCAGGAAGAGGATTTTTGTGGAAGCGAGCAAGGCAAAACAGATTTGGGCGAAGGCCTGCGAATTCCTTTCGTCCGCGATTTCGGCGGATATCTACGGGCGCTGGATCGGGGTGATCGAAGCGGTCGGGGACGAAGCGCCGGGGCAGCTGACGCTGGCGGTGCCGAACGGCTTCTACCAGGACTGGCTCGAAGAGCATTATCTCCCGATGATCCGGAAGGCCCTCGGCGCCTCCGGATTCGAGAACGTGGCGATTTCCTTCGTGGTGGACGGGGCGCGGGTGGCGCCGGAAGCGCCGGCGGCCCGGGCGGCGGAGGAAAAAGAGGCGCCGAAGCGGAAGCCGCTGAAGACCTGCAACCTGGGGATGCCGCTCAACACGCGGCACACGTTCGACAATTTCGTGGTGGGGCCGTCGAACACCTTCGCGCACGCGGCGGCGCTGGCGGTGGTGGAGGCGCCGGGGCGGGCCTACAATCCGCTGTTCATCCACGGGGGGACGGGCCTGGGCAAGACGCACCTGATCCAGGCGATGGGCCAGGCGCTGTTGAAGCGCGGCAAAGGCAGCGTCTGCTACACGACGTGCGAAACCTTCACCAACGAATTCATCCAGGCGCTGCAACAGCACGAACTGGCCGCGTTCCGGAGGAAGTACCGCCACATCGACCTGCTGCTGATCGACGACATCCACTTCCTCGCGGGCAAGGAGAGCACGCAGGAGGAATTCTTCCACACGTTCAATTCTCTCTATGAAAACCAGAAGCAGATCGTGATGACGAGCGACCGGCCGGTGAGCGAAATCGCGAACCTGCAGAAGCGGCTCGTGTCGCGGTTCGAATGGGGTCTGGTGACGGAAATGGAGATGGCGGACCTCGAGACGCGGGTGGCGATCCTGCGCCGGAAGCGAGACCAGATGTCCCTCCAGGTGCCGGACAAATCGCTGTTTTTCATCGCCGAGCACGTGCGGTCGAACATCCGGAAGCTGGAAGGTTCGCTGCTGCGGGCGGCCTCGTACGCGTCGTTGACGAAGAAGGAGCTTTCGCCGGAGACGCTGGAATACCTGCTGCGGGACACGATCGAGCAGGAGAACCAGACGGCGCTGACGATCGAGGGGATCCAGCGGATGGTGGCGGAATACTACGACATCCGGCTGGGGGACATGACGAGCAAGCAGCGGCCGCAGAACATCGCCTTTCCGCGCCAGGTGGCCATGTACCTGTGCCGGGAGATGACGGACCAGTCCCTGCCGTCGATCGGGAACGCCTTCGGCCGGAATCATGCGACGGTCCTGCATGCGCACCGGTCGGTGGGTTCCAAGATGAAGACGGACGCCTCCCTCCGGCAGACCATCCTTTCGCTCCAGCAGCGACTGGGAGGCGTGGCGGCTCCTTCCTGAAAATGGGCCGGCTCATTACCAATCCAACCCGAATGCGAAGCGATGGCGGGTCCGGTTGGATTGTGGAAAAGCCTGTGGAGATCCATGGATTGCCTGTGGACAAGGCGCCCGAAATGTGGACAACCGGAAGTTATTCATTCGGGGCACAGGGGGGAGGGGGGTCTTTTCGACAGGCCGAAGTCCCGTTTGGAGCCCGCTCTGTCGATTCTTTTCTTGATGTCCACAGTATCCACAGGACATACTGATACGACTTGATCTATATTCTATATAAAGAGATAACAGCCACGTCGGAGGCGGAATGAAAATCAAAGTGAACAAAGAGGCGATCATCGATTGCCTTCAGAAGGTCCAATCGGTCATTAATCCCCGGAACGCCCTCCCGGTCCTCTCCAACGTCCTGTTCAAGGCCCAGAAAGGAAAGCTGGAACTGACCGCCACGGACATGTCGCTGACTGTCCGGGCGACGATGGAAGCCGATGTGAGCGAACCGGGTGTGACAACCCTCCCGGCGAAGCGGATATTCGGCGTGTTCCGCGAACTGAGCGTGGACGAAGCGGAGATGGAGGTCAACGACCAGAACATCGCCTCCATCCAGGCGGGAAGCTCCTATTTCCGGATCCACGGCATTTCCGAGGCGGATTATCCGAGCCTGCCTGAGATGGCCGACGCCCAGTCCTATTCCATAGACCAGGCGGTGTTTAAGAACATGCTGAAGCTGACTTCGTACGCGGCGTCGGTCGATGCGAACCGTCCCCTTCTCAATGGCGTCCTCTTGAGCTTCAAGGCCGGCAAGCTGAGCGTGGTGGCGACGGACAGCCGGCGTTTGGCGCTGGTCGAGCAGGAAGTCGAATTTCCGGCGGATGCGGGAATGGACCTGATCGTGCCGCTCAAGACGGTGGACGAGCTCCTCCGGACCTTGGGCGATGCCGGGTCCCTGAAGATCCTGGCGACACCGAAGCAGATTGCGTTCGAATTCGATCGCATCCTGATCGTGTCCAAGCTGGTGGAAGGGACCTATCCGAATTTCCGCCAGGTGATTCCCCAGTCGAACGGCGAGCGGGTGTCGATGGAGCGCGAAACCCTCCTGACGGCGGTCCGCCGCACGTCCCAGCTGGTCATCGACGCGGTTTCGGGAGTGAAGTTGACTTTTACCAAGAACCGGTTGGAAATCCTGGCGACGGCGCCGGAAATCGGCGAGGCGCGGGAAACGATGGATGTGAAGTACAAAGGTCCGGATATCGCCATTTCATTCAATCCGGCCTTCCTGATGGATCCGTTGAAGGCATTGACGACCGACGAGGTGTTCCTGGACCTGATGGATGACACGAGTCCCGGGGTGATGAGGTCCACCATCAGTTTCGTCTATGTCCTGATGCCGATCCGGGTCAGCTGATCCGGGAAAGCGGTGGGGATTGAACCCAGCCCCTCAAAATCCAAAAGCCGCCTCCAAGGGGGGCGGCTTCTTGCGGTATGGTTGCCCGACTAGGATTTGAACCTAGACAAACAGATCCAGAGTCTGTTGTGCTACCGTTACACCATCGGGCAAAGCGGAACGAAACGCGAGAAAGGTACTTTTTTTGGAACCGAAGTCAAGCCTTGCCGCAAGAGGCGGCTAACCGGACCTTGGAATAAACGAGGATGAGCGACTTCCAAAAAGACAATGTGGCGCTGATGTGCGACATCGGCGAACTGGTCGGTCTCTTCGATTTCGAGGCCGGCCTCGATGCCTTTTTGACGAAGGCGGTCTCCACCGTGGCCTGGCACATGCGGGCGGCGGTCTGCTCGATCTATCTCTATGAGGCCGAGACGCAGGAACTGGTCTTGCGGGCCAACCAGGGGCTGAATCCCGCGCTGGTGGGACGCCTGAGGCTGAAGAACGGCGAGGGCATTGCCGGCATGACCCTGAAGGAGATGAGGCCGATCTGCGAAGCCAAGGCGACGGACAATCCCTATTTCAAGCACATTCCCGGAAGCCAGGAAGAGCGGTTTGTTTCGTTCCTGGCGGTTCCCATCCTGCGCAAGATGAATCCGGTGGGGGTGATCGCGGTCCAGGACCCGCAGTGGAACTACTTCACCCCGAACGATATCCAAGCCCTCCAAGTCATCGCTTCCCAGCTGGCGGGCGTGATCGAGAACGCCCATTTGCTTCTTCGACTTCGCGGAAACGAGCCGGTTCCGCCTGTTGTTCCGCCCGAATCCTTCGGGGTGGAATTCGGTCCGGGGACCCATTGCGTGCGCGGGCAAGGCGCTTCCGACGGGATGGTGATGGGGCTTTCCACGCGCATCGGCCAATATCTCTCCGTCGATGAAAAGGTGGTGGGAGGTTGTCCGATCGGCTTGACGGAGGCGGATTTCGACCGGGCCCTGGCCACGACCGAACGGCAGCTGCTGGATCTCCAGCGCCGCTTGGAGGACAAGATCCACGATGCGGCGTCGATGATTTTCGGCGCGCATGTGCTGATGTTGAAGGACGAGGCGTTTTCCGGGGAAATCCGCTCCCAGATCCGCGAGGGCAAGAACCCCTGGGAAGCCATTTTGAACGAAGTCCGCCACTATGCGGACCTCTTTGCCCACAGTCCGAATCCCTCCCTGCGGGAAAAGGTGCTCGATGTGGAGGATCTGGGGCATCGCCTCCTGCATAACCTGTCCGCGCCGGCCCTGGAAAGCACCGGGCCGGACTACACGGGGCAAATCATCATCGCGAAAGAGCTGCTTCCGTCGGACATCCTGAAGCTGTCGGCGGAAGGCGCGGCGGGCCTGGTGCTGCTGGGGGGCGGGCAGCATTCCCATGTGGCGATCCTGGCGAAGGCGCTCCAGATTCCGCTGGTGATCGTTTCGGACCAGCGGCTGCTCCATCTGCCGGAAAAGACGCCCCTGCTGCTGGATGCCAAGGAAGGCCAGGTCGTGATCCGGCCGGGCCACGAGGCGATCCAGACGATGAAGGATATCATCCGGTCCCTGGCCGATTCGGAACGGATGGCCGACCAGGTCAAGACCGAGACCCGGACCAGGGATGGAACGGAAATCCAGTTGCTGGCGAACCTCAACCTGGTGAGCGAGCTGGATGTGGCCCTGCGCGTGAAAGCCAGGGGCATCGGATTGTACCGGACGGAATTCCCCTTCATCGTGCGCAGCACCTTTCCGACGGAAGAAGAGCAGTACCAGGTCTACAAACGGGTGCTGGAGCGGATGCAGGGATCGCCCGTCGTGTTCCGCACGCTGGACATCGGCGGCGACAAGGTCCTGTCCTACTTCCAGGTCGGGCAGGAGAGCAATCCCTTCCTGGGGCTGCGGGCGCTGCGTTTTTCGCTGAAGAATCCGGAGATATTCAAGCAGCAGCTGCGGGCGCTGCTGCGGGCCGCCCACGGAAATCCGCAGGCGAAGATCATGTTCCCGATGGTGGCCTCGCTGGATGAATTCCTGGAGGCGCGGATCCTGGTCCGCGTGTGCCAGCAGGAGCTGGAGCGGGAGGGGATTCCCAACCGGATGCCCGAACTGGGCATGATGATCGAGCTGCCGTCGGCCGTCGCGATGATCGACGAACTGGCGGCGACGGCGGATTTCCTGAGCATTGGAAGCAACGATCTGATCCAGTACCTGCTGGCCGTGGACCGCACGAACGACGACATGGCCTCCTGGTTTGCGCCGCACCATCCCGCCGTGCTCCGCGCGCTGAATTTCATCGTGAAGGCGGCGGAAAATGCCGGGAAGGCCGTCTCCCTCTGCGGCAACCTGGGTTCGGATCTCCGGATGCTGCCCTTCCTGCTGGGAATCGGGCTCCGTTCCTTCAGCCTGGATTCGATGGAAATTCCCGTCGTGCAGCGCCGGATCGGGCAGATCGACCTCGAACTGGCCAGGACGCAGGCGAAGAAAATGCTTTCGCTGGGCCGCATCGAGGAAGTGGATGGATTCCTGAAGATCATCAACGCGGCGGGATAAGGGGCCGTGGATACGCTGCTCCATGGGGTCGTCGGCGCGTCCTTGTGCAGCCGGACGGGGTTGGCCGGAGGCCGGCGGGGTCCCGTCGACGCCCGGGGCCGGCGGCAATTTTCCGATTGGACGCTGTGGGCGGCGTTCTTCTTTGGAATCTTCCCCGATCTGGCTTCACTGGGGATCCATTTCATGATGGATTTCTTCTCGGGCAACGGCGTGCGGTGGCACGGCATCCCCGGGTTTATCTTCTTCCTCTACGACGTTACCCACAGCCTCCTGGGCATTGCCGTGTGCTACCTCCTGCTGGTCGGGTGGAAGCGCGCGCTGTGGCTTCCGGCGCTGGCGTGGCCGATCCATGTGCTGACGGACGTGCCGACGCACGGCGACGGCCGGTTCATCACCCCGCTCCTGTGGCCGTTTTCCGACTGGGGTTTCGCGGGATGGAGCTGGTGGCTTCATCCGTGGGTGTTCTATGGCGGCTGGATCGCCGCGGGGATGCTGTGGGGAACGACCATCGTCCTGCGTCTAACGTGGAGAAAACCATGAACTTCCTGGAACTGGTGAACCGGAGGCAAAGCGCGCGGAAATACGTGCCGGGGCGGCGGATTCCGCGGGAAACGCTGGATCGATGCCTCGAGGCGGCCCGGCTGGCGCCTTCGGCCTGCAATTCCCAGCCATGGTCGTTCGTGGTGGTGGACGAGCCGGCCCATGTGCGCGCGTTGGCGGAAGAGGCCTGCGGGCACGCGCCCTACCGCATGAACCATTTCGCGCTGGACGCCTCGGCGATCGTCGCCGTGGTGACGGAGAAGATGAAGCTGGCGGCGCGTCTCGGCGCGCAGTTCCGCGGCGTGCAATACAGCCTGGTGGACATCGGCATCGCATGCGAGCATCTCGTCCTGCAGGCGGCGGAGGACGGGATCGCCAGCTGCTGGATCGGGTGGTTCGACGAAGGGGCGGTGAAGCGCCGGCTGGGGATTCCGCGCGGCAGGAAGGTGGACATGCTGATCTGCCTGGGCCATGCCGCGGATGAAACCCTCCGCCCCAAGAACCGGAAACCGCTGGACGAAATCCGGCGGTACGTCTGAAACAGGCCGTTGAGAGGCCGCCGGCCCTCGCGGCGGGGGATCAAGAATCCGGGAGGAAACGGGCGGCGAAGGCGGCGAAATCGGGGAAGACGAGATCGGGTTTTTCGGCGCCGGGATTTCCAATGCCGTTTTCGAGGTAGATGGACCGGACACCGGCGCGGCGGGCGGCTTCCAGATCGGTGTGGTGGTCGCCGACCATCCAGGAGTTTCCGGGGGCGTGTCCCGTGCGGCGCATGGCCTCTTGCAGGGGCAGCGGAGACGGCTTGAGTTCCGCGGTGTCGCCGCCGCCGAGGAGGACGGCGAAGAGCGGCGTCCAGCCGAAGTGGTCGAAGAGGCGGCGCGCATGGGGGCCGGGCTTGTTGGTGACGAGGACGAGGTCGTGGCCGGCGGCGTGGAGGGCGCGGAGGCCTTCATCGACGCCGGGGTAGGCGGTGGTGCGATCGGTGAGATGTTCGGCGTAGGCGGCGGAGATTTCGCGGGCGGCGAGGTCGGGATCGATGGGTGCGCCTTCGAGTGCGCGGACGGCCAGGATCCGGATGCCATCGCCGACGTAGGAGGATACGGTTTCCAGGGAAAGCGGGGGAAGGCGGTGGAGGGCCCGCATGCGGTTCGTGGCGGCGGCAAGGTCGGCGCGCGAGTCGATGAGCGTGCCGTCGAGATCGAAGAGGAAAAGCTGGGCCTTCATGGCGAGGGCTCCTGCGCGGGGCGGAAGTAAAAGCGCAGGGCGGCCGGCAGCTGCGGGAGGACGAAGACGAGGCCGCCGGCCATGCCCATGCATTGGTCGAGGAGGGTGTCCCCGAGATCGCCCATCTGGCAATTGGTGCCGAAAAAGCGGTCGGCGATCCACTCGGCGAATTCCCAGAACAGGGCGGCGGTGCAGGTGCCGGCGAAGAGGAGCAGGAGGCGCAGGAGCGGATCGGGATCGCGGACAAGGCGGCGGGCGGCAAAGGCGTCCAGGGCGCCGGCGGCGAAAAAGGCGATGGCGAAGCCGCCGAGGAAATGGAGGGGGATGTCAATGGCGGGCCAGCGGCGATAGGCGTCGATGGCATGGGCGCAGAATTCGTGGGTGGCGAAGACCGCCAGGGGGAACCAGGCGCGGCGCCGGAGCGCGGCGCCGGTGGTGGCGAGGGTTGTCCGCAGGGTCGGATTCATGGGCGGATTCTAGCGTTTTCCATGGCGTGGAAAACTTTTTTCCACGGCGTGGAAAAACGGGACGGGAGGCGCCTGCGCCGCTGCGGGAAAAAGGGGGATCAGCGGATGTCGATGGCGGTGTCGGGCAGGGGGCGGTGGTCTTCCAGTTCGTTCGGCCAGAAGGGGTCGAAGATGAACCACTGGCAGGGATCGCGCGCGATGGTTTCCTCCATGATGGCGACGATCTTCTCCTGGATGACTTCCTCGCTGCCGGCGGCGGCGGGATCGATGGGAGGATGGATGCGGAGGATGAAGGTGTCGTCGGGGGCTCGGGTGGCGAAGCCGAGGTAGACGGGGAGGCCGGTGCGGTGGGCGAACCAGGCGGCGCCGCGGGGGAGGGAGGTTTCGCGGCCGAAGAACTTCCAGGGGCGGCCGTTGCCGGTGAAGTCGCGGTCGCCGACGAGGGCGACGACTTCGCCGCGCCGGAGGGCCTTCATGATGCCGGCGCCGGCATGGGCGAGGGGGATGACCTTCATGCCGCGCTGCTTGCGGAAGAAGTGGAAGATGCGTTCGAGGGAGGGCGAAGGGACGGGGCGGACGACGGCGTTGATGGGGATGCCCATCGAGGCGATGAAGGCGCCGCCGAGCTCCCAGTTTCCATAGTGGGCGGTGAGCATGAGGGCGCCGCGCTTCGAGTCGCGGATGGCTTCGAGATGCTCGAGGCCCTGGATGCTGACGCTTTCGCGCACGCCTTCGGGGGTGAGCTTGCGGAAGCGGATGAAGTCGGCGAGGTATTTGCCGAAATACTGGAAGGTCTTGCGGGCGCAGCCATCGAGGATGCAGCGGGAGGGGAGGATGCCCTGGTGCTCGAAGATGATGCGGATGTGCTCGCGGACGGCGGCGTGTCCGCGGCGGTTCAGGAAGTAGAAGAGGTCGCAGATGCGCAGGCCGAGCCAGTAGGCGACCTTGAGCGGGAGGAGGCGCACGACGAGGGCGACGAGGCGATAGAACCCGTAGATCATCCGGCGGCCTCCTCCGGCGGCAGGTGGGCGAGGACGGCGGTGGCGATGTCGCGGGCGGCGTCGGGCTTGCCGATGGAGCGGGCGCGCCCGGCCATCATGTCGAGCAGGGAGGTGTTGCTGAGCAGGGAAGAGACGACGGCCGGCAGGTCGCGGTCGCGGTCGAGATGGATGGCGGCGCCGTGCCGGACGAGCATTTCGGTGTTGCCCCGTTCCTGGCCGGGGAGCGGGCGGATGATCAGCATCGGCGTGCCGGAGGCCATGGCCTCGGCGGAGGTCAGGCCGCCGGGCTTGCCGATGAGGAGGCTGGCGCGCCGCATGATGGCCATGGCGTCCTTGACATAGCCGCGGATCCGGATGGGATGATGGAACTTGTGGCGCGCGGCGAGAAGCTGCCTGCGCAGGCGGCGGTTGGTGCCGGTGACGACATCGATGGTGAAGTCGGCGGCGGCGCGGTCGAGATGGCGGATGGTGGCGAAGCGCGCGCCGAGGCCGCGGGATCCGCCCATGACGAGGATGCGGCGCCCGTTGGTGCGGGAGATGGTCTTGCCGCGGGCGGCGAGGACATCGGCCTGGATGGGGATGCCGAACGTGTGGATGCGATCGCCGGGCGTGCCGAGGATCATGAGGCGCTGCACGGCGGTTTCGGTGGGGACGACGTAGCGGATGTGCTCGTCGGGCGGGACGTGCCAGAAGCGGTGGGGGAGGAAATCGGTGACGACGCCCCAGAGGGGGATCGGCTTGCCCTGCCGGCGGGCGTAGGCGGAGAGGACGGAGAAGGGATGCGCCTGCGTGCAGACGATGGCATCGGGCTGGAAGGCGTCCATCAGGATGCGGAGCTTGAGGCTGTTGCCGCGCTGGACGAGGGGACGGATCCAGCGGGTGAGCCAGTCGAACCAGAAGTTGTCGTAGAGCGCCTCCCACAGTTCCGGCGTGCGGCGGATCGTGGACATGTAGACATACTGGACAATGGCGCTCCAGGTCGGGTGCGTCGTTTCGAGCAGGTCGAGGCACCGGGTTTCCGCGAGGGGGTTCAGTTTCTTGATCTGGGCCTCGATGGCGCGTGCGGCGGCATGGTGGCCGCTGTTGCGGACGAGGTAGCAGATCAGGATGCGGGGGGGCGGCCGGGGGGTCATGGGGCGCCTCCGCCGGCCATGAGTTCTTCGGCGTGGTAGGAGGAGCGAACCTGAGGGGCGGAGGCGACGGAAGCGAACCCGAGCGCGAGGGCTCCGTCGCGCCAGCGGCCGAATTCGGCGGGCGGCACGAAGCGCGCGACGGGATGGTGCGCGGCGGAAGGCGCGAGATACTGGCCCAGGGTGAGGAGCGAGACGCCCGCCGCGCGCAGGTCGCGGAGGGCGGCGGACACCTCGGGTTCCGTTTCGCCCATGCCGAGCATGAGGCCGGACTTGGCGCGGGCCCCGGCGCCGGCGGCATGGCGCAGGACGGAAAGCGAACGGCGGTAATCCGCCTGCGGCCGGACGGAGGGCTGGAGGCGCTCCACGGTTTCGAGGTTGTGGTTCAGGATGTCGGGCTTCGCCGCAAGCACGAGATCGAGGGCTTCGCTGTCGCCTTGGAAATCGGGGATGAGCACCTCGACGGTGGCGCCGGGGAGCCGTGCGCGGATTTCGCGGATGGCCGAGGCGAAGTGGGCGGCCCCGCCGTCGGGCAGATCATCGCGCGTGACGGAGGTCACGACGACATGGCGGAGGCCCATCGCGGCGGCGGCCTCGGCGAGGCGCGCGGGTTCGCCGGGATCGGGGGGCGCCGGATGGGCGTCGTGGGGGATGGCGCAGAAGCGGCAATCGCGCGTGCAGGCATCGCCGAGGATGAGGAAGGCGGCGGCGGAATCATGCCAGCAGGCGGAGCGGTTGGGGCATTTCGCGCCTTCGCAGACGGTATGCAGGCCGAGGCGCCCGAGCAACCGCTTCACGCGGCCCCCTTCCGCGCCGGGCGGAAGGGGAACGCGGAACCAGTTGGGCAGTCGCTGCCGCATCCGGACCTCTAGTCGAGCTCGTGCGAAAGCAGGCCGGTGCGAAGCTTGGGTTCGAACCAGGTGCTTTTGGGCGGCATGATCTGGCCGGCGTCGGCGATGGCCATGAGCTGGTCGACGGTGGTCGGATACATCGAGAAGGCGACCGCGTAGCCCTTCTGGTCCACGAGGCGGACGAGTTCCTGCGGCCCGCGGATGCCGCCGATGAACTTGATGCGGTTGTTGGTGCGGGGATCGTCGATGCCCAGCAGAGGGTGGAGCACGCCGTTCTGGAGCGTGCTGACATCGAGCTTGTCGACGGGATTGGACGATCTCACCTCGGGCCAGCTCAGGCCGTACCACTTCTTGCCCAGGTACATGCTGATGTTCCGCGGCGACTTCGGGCCGGGGTCGGCATTTTCCGTCACCGTGAAGATCGCGCGGATTTCCTTGAGGAAATCCTCGGGGGACAGGCCGTTGAGGTCCTTGACGGCGCGGTTGTAGGGCAGGATCTTCAGCTCGGAGGCCGGGAAGAGCACGGAGAGGAACCAGTTGTATTCCTCGTTGCCGTGGTGTTTCGGGTTGGCGGCGCGGCGTTCGGAACCGACGCGCACGGCGGAGGCGCTGCGATGGTGGCCGTCGGCGATGTAGCTGACGGGGACCTTTTCGGCGAAGAGCTTTTCGATTTCGGCGGCGTTTTCGACGGGCCACACCTGGTGGCGCACCTGCAGCTCATCCACGAAATCGTAGATCGGGGCGGTGTTCTTCGGAACCGGCGCGAGCGCCTGCCGGATGGCGTCGACATCGCGGTAGGCGATGAAGACCGGGCCGATGTTCGCATTGATGGTGGCCGTGTGCTTCGTGCGGTCGTCTTCCTTGTCCTTGCGCGTGAATTCGTGCTTCTTGATGACATCCTTGATGTAGTCGTCGATGTGGCAGCAGCAGACGAGGCCGGTCTGGGTGTGCGGGCCCATGGTCTGGGCGTAGAGGTACATCAGGGGGCGGTCTTCGGCGACCAGCCAGCCGTTTTTCTTGAAATTCGCGATGTTTTCGGCGGCCTTGGCGTAGACGGCGTCGGCGTAGAGGTTCGTGCCGGCGGGCAGATCGATTTCCGAGTGGTTGATGTGGAGGAAGGACATGGGATTGCCTTCGGCGAGCTGCGAAGCCTCGGCGGTGTCGATGGTGTCGTAGGGCGGCGCGGCGACCTTGGCGACGACGTCGGCTCGGGGGCGAAGGGCTTTGTAGGGATGGATGCGCATGGGGTACCTCTTTTTCCTGTTTGACCAATTCAATCTATAGACCGACAATCCTATGAATATGGAACAGGCAAAGCAAGTTGAAGAGGGCGGATCCGAGGCAAAAATCCAGGTCCGCCTGAAGCCAGGGCGGGAGAAACCCGTCCTGCGCGGCAGTTCCTGGATTTTTTCAGGGGCCATCGAGGAAGTGGATGGGACGGGGCCCGCGGGCGAGCCCGCCGATGTGTTCGACGCCGGAGGCGAATGGCTGGGGCGCGGACTTTGGCATCCCGAAGCCGACATGACCGTCCGGATGTTCACGCAGGATCCGAAAGAGGTCCTGGACGAGGCGTTTTTCCGTTCCCGCATCCGCCGCGCGGTGGGCCTGAGGCACCGGCTGTTCGGAACATCGACCGACTGGGTCGGCACGACCGCCTACCGCATGGTGTTTTCGGAGGCGGATGGCTTGTCGGGGCTGATCGCCGACCAGTACGCCGATGTGGTGGCGCTGCAGGTGGGCGGCAAGGTCTGGGAGCCCTGGCTGCCCGCCGTGGCGGACGAGTTGAAGGCCGCGACCGGCGCGAGCGCGGTATCCGTGCGCGCGGAAGCCGACGCCGTGAAGCGAGAAGGCCTCCGGGAAAATCTCGGCGGCGACCCGGTGCCGGACGCGGTGACCATCCGCGAAAACGGATTCGTGTTCGAGGCCGGCCTGGCCGGCGGCCAGAAGACGGGATTCTATCTCGACCAGCGCGAAAATCGGCGCAAGGTGGCGGCCTATGCGAAAGGGCGCGACATGCTGAGCGCCTACTGCTACACGGGCGCCTTCGAAGTCTGCGCGGCGCACGCCGGCGCCAAGAGCATCCGCGGCTGGGATTCGTCCGGACCCGCCCTGGCGCAGGCGCGGCGGCACCACGAGTTGAATCCGTCCGGCGTGCCGGCGGAATACGAGGTGGCCGATGTGCCGCTCCGCCTGCGGAGCGCCCGCGACAGCCGCGAAAGCTGGGACCTGATCGTCCTCGATCCGCCGCGAATGGTGACGCGGCGCGAAGGGCTGGAGAAGGGGCTTCGCGCCTACAAGGACGTGAACCTGCTGGCGATCAAGCTGCTGCGGCCCGGCGGCATCCTGGCCACCTTTTCCTGCTCGGGACTCGTGGACATGGACCAATTCCGCAAGATGGTCGGTTGGGCGGCGCATGATTCCGGAAAGCGCGTGCGGATTCTGGAAACGCTGGGCCAGCCGGCGGACCATCCGGTGCCCGTCGAGGCTCCGGAGTGCGAATATCTCAAGGGGCTCGTGTGCGTGGTCGATTGATCGGAATCGCCCTCGCCATCCTGATGTGGGCGGGATGCAGGGGGGAAACCGGGAGCGGACCGGCGGTTCCTGCTGCTCCCCGGCGCGTGATCTGCGCCGCTCCCGCCGTGGCGGAAATCGTCTTTGCGCTGGGGTGCGGCGACCGCGTCGCGGGTGTCAGCGAGTTCAGCGATTGGCCTCCGGAAGCGGCCCGCAAGCCGCAGATCGGAGGGGCGCTTTCCCCGAATCGCGAGCGGATCCTGGCGCTGGGGCCGGATTTGATCCTGGCGCAGGGAAAGTCGGAGGTACTGGAGGATTTTGCGAATTCGCAAGGCATCGCATTCCTGTCGTTGCCGCTGGATACGCTGGGGGATGTGCGCGGCGCGATTGAGGGGTTTGCCGCGGCTCTTGGCGTGGCGGAAAGGGGAGAGGACCTGCTGGCCGGAATGGACGGCGCATTTGCGGCGATCCCCGCCGGCGGACCGATGCCGGTCTTCCTTGCGCTGGGGCATGCGCCGGGCGATTTGTCCGGGCTGATGACTTCGGGGGCGGGGACTTTTTTGAGCGAAATCGTCGCGAAGGCGGGGGGGAGCAACATCTTTTCCGACGTGGATATCCTGTGGCCGAAGATATCGCAGGAATCGCTCATCCGGCGGAATCCGATGCTCATTCTGGATTTTCAAACCACCCGGATGGACGAATCCCGCCGCGCCGCCTTGATAGCCGACTGGGAGCGGCTGGGATTCCGGTCCGGGCAGGTCCGGATCCTGGAGGAGGATTATCTGTTGAAGCCCGGTCCCCGCGTCGCGCAATCCGCTGTTCGCATTGCGGGAGCCATCCGTTCCCCCTAGGCCGCATCCCGGCCAGACACCTTTCTCTTTCCCACGGATGTTTCAGGTTCTTTTGGGAAATCCAGGCAGTCCCGCATATTATAATATGCGGGACTGGTGAGGACTGGTGGATTCGGCGGATTTCCTTTGAAATCGGATAAAAAAGAGTCCCGGATATTATAATATCCGGGACTCGGATTGGTTGGCACAGGGAGATTGCTGCTTTTGGGGGCGGGTTATTCTTCGGGGACGGGCCAGAGGAACTGGCCCGTCTTCCGATGGTGCAGGAGGGTCCGGATGGATTGTTCGGATTTCCGCTCGACGGCTTCGAGGGTATTGAAGGCGTTGTGGGGGGTGAACAGCACGTTGGCATGGCCGCGGAGCCGCAACAGGGCCTGGTTGTCGGCGGTGAGGCCGGCCGGATTGCCTGTGCGCAGGGCGGGGGCGAGGGTGGATTCCTCGTTGTAGACATCGAGGGCGACGCCGGAAAGGCGGCCTTCGGCCAGCGCCGTTTCGAGCACGGCGGCCGGCGTGAATTCGCCGCGGGCGATGTTGACGAGGATGGGCTTTCGCCGGGCCTTGGCCAGGAGGTCGCGGGTGAAATAGGCGCGGTTGCGGGGCGTGAGGTTCATGGCGCACACGATGATGTCCGCCTCGGCAAGGGCTTCTTCCGGCGTGGCATAGGCGACATCGGCGTGCCGCCGGACGGGATCCACGCCCCGCACGATGAGGCCGAGGGCACTGGCAATGCTCCAGATTTCGTAGCCGATGTGGCCCACGCCGAAAAGCGCCATGGTCTTGCCCGGATTTTCCCGGCCGGACAGGTGGTCGCGCCGGAAACGGTCGAATTCGGCGATTTGGCGCGGCAGGCGGCGGAGCAGGGCCGTCCAGAGCAGCATGGCTTGTTCGGCGACGGCGCGGACGCAGTAGAGGGGCAGATAGCCGAGAGGCGGACAGGAGGCGCCTACCGAATCCCGATAGGCGAAGAGATGGTCGTAGCCGGTGGAGCGCGTCAGAATGCCGCGAAGGGCGGGTGCCCATTCCGGAGGGAAAATGGATTGCGTGCGGAGGCTGACGATGGGAGCGGGAGGCGCCGGGTGGCCGGCTTCCTGGATGGTCAGGGGCGTATGGCCCACGCGCAGGCCGGCCCCGGCGGCATAGTGCAGGAGCCGCTCGGCTTCTTCGGCGAACGCCTCGTAGAAGAAGGCGTCGAGGTTCTCGGCGGGTGCGCCCGGCATGGCCTAGGGAATGGAAACGGGCTTGTCGGCGGGGGGCTGGACTTCTTCCAGGACCGGCTGGAGATGTTCGAGCGTCAGGTCGGGTTGGCCGACCGCCGGCTCTTCGACGGCGGGGATGACAGGTTCGGCCGCCGCCTTTTCTTCGGGTTTCGGTCCGGCCTTGGATTTCTTCCGGGCCTTTTCCCTGGGCGCGGGGGCCGGTTCCCCGGCAGATTCCTCCTTCGCCGGTTCCGCGACGGCGGCTTTCTCCGCCGAGAATTTTTCGGCGGAGGTGTTCTCCACGGCGGCGGCTTCGGCCGGGACAGCGGCCTCGGCAGGCGCGGGAACCGGAGAGGGCGCGCGGGCTGTTCCGCGGACAAAGTAGAAGCCCAGGGCCACCACTGCCAGGAAGAAGAAAACCACCAAAGCGGTCATGCGGCGCTCGGCCCGGCGCATCACCTCTCGCAGAAGCTGTTCGGATTCGCGCGAACGGTGGATCAGGTCCGTGATCGTGCGGGAGGCGGCCTTCTGCGACTCGTCCATGGCGGAGAGGGTGTTGTTGAGATTGCCCATGCTGTCGGTCAGGCGGCGGTTGTTCTCCATGCCGTTTTCGAGCTGCTGCTTGAACATCGTCATGACCTCGTGCTGGCGGTCCATGGCGCCGGGCACTTTCTCGAGCATGGTCAGGACGCCGGTCTGGAGGATTTCCTGGCGATCGAGGTGGCTGCGGATGGCGCGGATGAGGTCGACCATCTCGAGGTAGCCGTTTTGCATGGCGACGGCCTGCTGTTTCTTGCGCGAGGTGAACAGGCGGCGAAGGAATCCGGGTTTTTTCTGCGGGACGGGCGGGGGGATGGAAAAGGCTCCGCCGGGTTCGGGCGGCAGAACGTCGTGTCCGGGGCGGATGGAATCGGTCATGGCGGGAATCCTCCGTGAAGGTGGTTCATGCGGCGCATTTTATGCCCGTCCCGCCGCGCCCCGCAACCCAAAAGAGGCGGGTCCCGATTCCGGGCGCGGAAAATTCGCTTTTCCGTCGATTTGCTATTGCGTTGGGGGGTGGATTGTCGCAATTTCACGCCGTAATGGAGGTGCAGGGATGCGCGCGTGCGGGTCCGGCACCTGTTTTCATGCAGGAGAGAACGAAGCGATGTCGCGTGGATTGACGGAGGCCTTGGAAAGCTGGGACAGCGTCCGCAGCAGCGAGCTGTACGGGGTGGAGGCATGGGGCAACGGCTTCTTCCATGTCACGGAAGATGGCTATGCCGCGGTCCGGCTGCAGAACAGTTCGGGGCCGGTGAGCGTGAAGTTCCACGACATCGTGCAGGGGCTGTACCAGCGGGGGTTCAGCCTGCCGATCCTGCTGCGCTTCGGCGACCTGCTGGCGGCGCGGATCCGGGCGATCCACGAGGCGTTCGCGAAGGCGATTTCCGATTCCGGCTATGGGGGCGTCTACCGCGGGGTGTATCCCATCAAGGTGAACCAGCAGCAGCAGACGGTGGCGGACGTGGTGAAATTCGGCCGCGAGCTGCACCACGGGCTCGAGGCCGGCTCGAAGGCGGAGCTGATCGCGGCGCTGGCCTACATGCACGATCCCGAGGCCTACATCGTTTGCAACGGCTACAAGGACGCGGAATTCATCGATCTGGCGCTGTCCTCGCTCAAGATGGGCCTGCAGACGATCCTGGTGCTGGAGATGCCCGGCGAGCTGGACCTGCTGCTCGACCGGGCGGCGAAGCTGAACATCCGCCCGCGGATCGGCATCCGCGTCAAGCTGGCGAGTTCGGTGGGCGGCAAATGGTCGGAATCCGGCGGCGAGAGCAGCGTGTTCGGGCTGACGCCGCCGCAGGTGATCGGGGTGGCCGACCGGCTGCGCGACCTGGGCATGCTGGACTGTCTCGAGCTGCTGCACTACCACCTTGGTTCGCAGGTGCCCAACATCCGGGAGATCCGCGAGGCCATCCGCGAGGCCGCGCAGTACTACGCCAGCCTGGTGAAGGAAGGCGCGAAGATGGGGATCCTCGACATTGGCGGCGGCCTGGCGATCGACTACGACGGCTCGCGCTGCAACTGCGCCAGCAGCGCCAACTACGATGTCGCCGAATACGCGGCCGACGTGGTGGAGGGCGTGATGGAGATCTGCACGGCGGCCGGCGTGGCGCACCCGACGATCGTCAGCGAATCCGGCCGCGCGCTGGTCGGCTACAATTCCGTCCTGCTGGTCAACGTGCTGAGCACGCGGTCGGTCGAGGTTCCGGAGGCGCCGAAGCCGCTGCCGAAGCCGATTCCCGAGCCCATCCGCAACCTGATGGACGTGGCCGCCGGCCTGCGCACGCGCAACCTCGGCGAGTTCTACAACGACGCCATCTTCTACCGCGAGGAGATCCAGAAGGCCTTCAAGCACGGGGACATCACGCTGCGGCAGCACGCGGAGGCCGACCGGCTCTTCTGGCACATCCTGACGCGCATCCGGGCGGAGCTGCCGAAGCTGCGCTTCGTGCCGGAGGACATGCGGGGCCTCGAGGACATCATGGCCGACATCTACTACTGCAATTTCAGCGTCTTCCAGTCGCTGCCCGACAGCTGGGCCATCGACCAGCTCTTCCCGATCATGCCCATCCAGCGTCTCAACGAGAAGCCGGCCCGGCTCGCCGTGCTGTCCGACATCACGTGCGACTGCGACGGCAAGATCGACCATTTCGTCGGGCTGCACGACACGCGCGGCGCTTTGCCGGTGCACGCGGTGGGGAAGGACGAGGACTACGTCCTGGCCGTCTTCCTGGTCGGCGCCTACCAGGAGACCCTCGGGGACCTGCACAATTTGTTCGGCGACACGAACGTCGCCAGCATCCACGTGGACGACGCCGGCGAGATCTCCTACGAGCAGGAGCTCGACGGCGATTCCGTGGGGGACGTGCTCAGCTACGTGGAATACAATCCGCAGGGCCTGCTGGCGAGGTTCCGCGAGCTGGCCGAGGAGGCGGTGCGCCAGAAGCGCATTTCCCCGACGGAGCGTCGCGAGATCCTCGACGCCTACGAGAACGGCCTGCGCGGCTACACCTATTTCGAGACATGAGGCGGCCCATGAAACGCATTTCCTTCCTCGACGTCCTCCACGAGAACGCGCCCCCCGGCAAGGCGCACTTCCACGTCATTCCCACGCCGATGGAGACGACGGTCTGCTATGGCGGGGGGACGGCGCGGGGGCCGATGGCGATTTTGGAGGCTTCGCGGCAGCTCGACGATTTCGACGGACGCCGCTGGCCCACCGACCTCGGCATCCACACGCAGCCCTTCGTGGCGCCGGCTGCCGGCCACGGCCACCGGAGCGAACGGTGGATCGTCGCCATCGAAAAGGCCGTGGCCAAGGCCCTGCGCTGCGGCGCGATCCCCGCCGTCCTGGGCGGGGAGCACACGGCGACGCTCGGTTCGGCGCGCGCGTTCAAGGCCGCGGGCGAGGACATCGGGTTCATCCACTTCGACGCCCATGCCGACCTGCGCGACACCTACAAGGGGACGAAATTCTCGCACGCCTGCGTGTTGCGGCGCGTGCACGAGCTGGGCTTCCCGCTCGTGCAGCTGGCCACCCGCGCGGTCAGCCGGGAGGAGGCGGACTACCGCGCCGCGAATCCCAAGACCCTCGCGGCCTACGATGCGCGCATCCTTGCGGCCGGCAAACTGCCCAAGAAATGGATTCCGAAGGATTTTCCGAAGAAGGTGTTCATCACGTTCGATCTCGACGCGTTCGATCCGGCGGTGATCCCGGCCACCGGCACGCCGGTGCCGGGCGGCATCGGCTGGCGCGACGCGCTGAGGCTCATCGACGACGTCGCGTCGTCGCGGAAAATCGTCGGCTTCGACGTGCTCGAGCTGGCGCCCATCCGCGGCCTGCACCATCCGGACTACACCGCCGCGCTGCTGGTTTACGCGCTCATGGCGGCGGCCGCGCGGTCCTAGGGCATTTCCGGTTTTGCTGCAGCTGGCCGCGGTGAGGCCGGCGGCAATTGGCAAAATGGCCGGGGTCATCGCCCCCGGCTACAGTAAATCCTGAACCCCAAAAGCGCCCCAAAAGATTCCCCCACGGGATACCTTTGATCACCGCCATTTGTCGAGGAGGTCGTCGAAGAGTCCTTTGGCGGCGGCGCGGGGATCGGGGCGGGGGCGGGCGTAGGGCGGGGGGCCGACCTGGACATCGGCGTCGGGGATTTGCCATGCGCCGCCTTCCTGCCCGCGCTGGCGCAGATATTCGGCTTCGTATTCCGACATGCGGGCTTCGGCGCCGGCGGCCTGGTACACGAAGTAGGCGATGAGCAGGAGGGAGAAGTTGACCGTTCCGCCGCGGAAGACCGGCAGGAAGGCCCAGATGCCGAAGAGCCACGCGATGCCGCGTCCGACCGCGGCGGCGATGCGCGTGGCAAGGAGGCGCCCGAGGCGGGGGACGAGGGCGGCGCGGAAGACGCGGCCGCCGTCCATGGGGAAGGAAGGGATCAGGTTGAAGAGGACGAGCATGAGATTGATGCGGCCCAGTTCGTGGCACATCACGGCGAGGAGCGGATTGAAGGCGTAGATGAGCGGGGCGAAGAACAGGCCGGCGAGGCCGAGGGCGAGGCTGACGGCAGGGCCGGCGAGAGCGGTCTGGATTTCATCGGCGGGCCGGCGGGGCATCTGGCTCAGGCGCGCCATGCCGCCGATGGGCAGGAGCAGGATTTCGAGGATGCGCGAGCCCTTGGCGCGGGCGACGAGCGAGTGGCCGACTTCGTGCAGGACGACGCTGCCGAACAGCCCGACGGCGCCGAGCGCGCCGTAGAACAGGCCTTGCGCGCCCTCGACCGGCGCGAAGGAGAGCGCGAACAGCGGCAGGAAGATCAGGAGGGTGACGTGCACCCGGACCGGGATGCCGAAGAGGCTGCCGATGGAATAGGAACTGGCCATGCGGGAACCACCTTACCACAAGGCGCCCGCTTTCCATAGCGTGGAAAACAGGCGGGGGCCGCGCGGATCCGGGGGAAGAAAACGGGGGTTCAACCGCCGAAGAGGGAGAGCTGGTCGGCGTCGCCGGGGCGGGCGCGCCGGGCGCGGGGCTGGGCGAGCCTGGGCTGGCCGGTTTCGCCGAGCTCCTCGTCTTCGAGGTTGGCGAGGATTTCCTTGGCGCGGGCGACGACTTCGGGGGGGAGGCCCGCGAGGCGGGCGACCTGGATGCCGTAGGACTTGTCGGCGGCGCCGGGGACGATCTTGCGCAGGAAGACGACGCGGTCGTCCTTTTCGCTGACGAGGACGTTGTAGTTCTTCACGCCGGAGAGGGTGAGGGCGATGTCGGTGAGCTCGTGGTAGTGGGTGGCGAAGAGGGTCTTGGCCTTGACCTCGGCGTGGTTGTGGAGGTATTCGGCGACGGACCAGGCGATGGAGATGCCGTCGAAGGTGGAGGTGCCGCGGCCGATTTCGTCGAGGACGATGAGGGAGCGCGCCGTCGCGTTGTTGAGGATGTTGGCGGTCTCCTGCATCTCGACCATGAAGGTGGAGCGGCCGCGGGCGATGTCGTCGCCGGCGCCGACGCGGGTGAAGACGCGGTCGACGACGCCGATTTCGGCGGCGGAGGCGGGGACGAAGCCTCCCATCTGGGCCATGATGACGACGAGGGCGACCTGGCGGATGTAGGTGGATTTGCCGGCCATGTTGGGGCCGGTGATGATGAGGAGCTGGTTGCCGGTGTTGTCGAGGAGGGTGTCGTTGGGGACGAAGCGGCCGGATTCGGGGAGGAGCTCGACGACGGGATGGCGGCCGTCGCGGATGACGAGGGGGCCGTCGGCGGTCATTTGGGGGCGGACATAGCGGCAGGCCAGGGCGCGCTCGGCGAAGGCGGCGAGGACGTCGACCTCGGCAACGGCGGCGGCGGTCTGCTGGATGGCGGCGGTGTGCGCGACGACCTGTTCGCGCAGTTCGAGGAAGAGTTCGTATTCGAGGGCGACGGACTTGTCCTCGGCGCCGAGGATCTTGTTTTCGCACTCCTTGAGCTCGGGGGTGATGAAGCGCTCGCCGTTGACGATGGTCTGCTTGCGGATGTAGTCGTCCGGGACGCGGGCGAGGTTGGACTTGGTGACTTCGATGAAGTAGCCGAAGACCTTGTTGAAGCGGATCTTGAGGGAGGAGATGCCGGTGCGTTCGATTTCGCGGGCCTGGAGCTCGGCGATCCACTGCTTGCCGTCGTGCGAGGCGGCGCGGAGCTCGTCGAGGCCGGCGTGGTAGCCCTTGCGGATGACGCCGCCTTCCTTGATGGACATGGGCGGTTCCTCGACGAGGGCGCGGTCGACGAGGGCGACGAGGTCGTCCTGCGGCACGATGGAACCGGCCAGGGCGCGGAGGCGCGCGGTGGCGGCGTGCGCGGCGAGGGCGTCCTTGAGCGCGGGCAGTTTCGAGAGCGAAGTGGCGAGGGCGCGGATGTCGCGGCCGTTGCCGGAACCGGAGGAGAGGCGGGAGAGGAGGCGTTCGAGGTCCTTGATTTCGCCGAGGATGCCGCGGAGGGCGTCGAGGTCGTGCCGTTTTTTCAGGAGGGCTTCGACGGCGTCGTGGCGGGCGACGATGGCATCGAGATTCTGGAGGGGGCGGACGAGCCAGTCGCGGAGGAGGCGCGAGCCCATGGCGGTGCGGGTGGTATCGAGGGCCTTGAGGAGGGTGGTGGGGGCGTCGGCGCGCGGGGTGCCGCGGGAGGCGACGAGGTCGAGGTTGGAGAGGGTGGATTCGTCGAGCATCATGGCATCGGAGGCGGTGCGGAAGCGGATGCGCCGGACATGGGCGGCGTTGCGGCGGAGGTCGCGGGTGACGTAGTAGAGGAGGGCGCCGGCGGCGGCGGTGGCGGCGGGGTGGCCTTCGCCGCCGAAGCCGTCGAGGGACTGCACGCCGAAGTGGCGGCAGAGGCCGTCGACGGAGGTGGCGGGATCGAAGATCCAGTCCTCGCGGGCGGTGAGGGCGAAGGAGCCGGTGGCGTGGAGGCCGGCGAGGAAGCGGTCGTCGGCGTGGAGGGATTCGGGGAGGATGATTTCGGGGGGGGCGTAGCGGGCGAGGTCGTCGAAGAGGGCGTCGGGGGTGGCGGATTCCTCCATCCAGAAGTCGCCGGTGGAGAGGTCGAGCATGGCGAGGCCGCAGAGCCCGTCCCGGCGGTGGAGGCCGGCGAGGTAGTTGGGGCGGGCGGCGTCGAGCATGGAATCGGTGAGGACGGTGCCGGGGGTGACGATGCCGGTGACCTCGCGCTTGACGATGCCCTTGGCGGTGGCGGGGTCTTCCATCTGGTCGCAGAGGGCGACTTTCTTGCCGGCGCGGAGGAGCTTGGCGAGATAGAGGTCGACGGCGTGGTAGGGGACGCCGCACATGGGGACGGACTGGCGCTTGGTGAGGGCGATGCCGAGGATTTCGGAGGCGACGACGGCGTCCTCGAAGAACATCTCGTAGAAGTCGCCGAGGCGGAAGAAGAGGATGGTGTCGGGAGCGATTTCCGACTTGGCGCGGCGGTATTGCGCCATCATGGGGGTTGTGGACGTGTCGCTCATCTCCGTCCGGACAATGAAGCAAACCGCGGGGCCGCTGAACAGCCCAAAAGGGGGGGTGGAGGCGTGAAAAGGTTGCATTGGCGGGGATTTCTCTGCTATAAGCCGCGACATTGGTTGGGAAAAGGAGCGATTCGGTCAACATGGCGAAAGAAAGCGATCTGATTACGGTCAACGGCGAGGTGGTGAAGGTGCTGCCCGCGACGATGTACCGGGTGCGGCTGGAAGGGGGTCACGAGATCCTGGGCCACATTTCGGGCAAGATGCGGCGGCATTTCATCAAGATCACCACGGGCGACAAGGTGACGGTGGAGATCAGTCCCCACGACCTGACGAAGGGACGCATCACGTTCCGCGAAAAGACCTGAAGAGCAAGTCCGGGGCGCGGCGAGGAGGAGTTTTCCACGGTGTGGAAAACTCCTTTTCATTTCCGGGAAGGCGGCCCATGGGGCGCCTGCCCGGACCGGAGGGAATGGATGGGCTTGCGGGAAGGGAGGGGGGAGGCGTAGGATCGGGGCACACAGGAGGTGCGTCATGAGGAAATGGGCGGCGATGGCGTTGGCGGGCTGGTGCATGGCGGGGATTTGTCCGGCGGACGAGGCGCTCGATGCGTGGCTGGGGGCGTATCCCGCGAAGCTGGACGCGATCCAGTCGGTGCGGGAAAAGGCCGAGATGCGCATGGAGATGGCGATGGGGGGGATGAAAAGCCAGAACGCCATCCAGATGGAATTCATCTATCGCCGGCCGGACGGGCTGGTCGCGAAGGGGATGTTCTTCGACCTCTATTGCCTCGGAACGAACGCGACGACCTACCAGCCGATGCAGAAGGAGTACCGCCGGCAGGAAATCGAGGGGATGGAGGAGCTGCTGGACGGGTTCCAGGCGAAGATGCTGATGCTGATGTCGGACAAGAAGGTGATGCTGAGGACCGACGAGGAGGGGCGGGCCGAGGCGCTGGACGAATTCTTCACGTCCGAGGAGGCGCGGCGGCTGCCGGACGAGGAGCTCGACGGCCGGAAATGCGAAGTGTTCGTGGACCAGATGGAAACGATGTTCGGCGCGCGCTCGTCCTGGGCGAAGATCTGGCTGGATGCGGAAACGGGGCTGCTGAGGCGGTTTGAGAGCATCCCGGCGCCGGAATGGGTGAAAGCCGGGGAAGAGGCGGACGACGACGAGATGAACCGCGCGCTCCGGGACATGAAGGTCTCCTACGTGGTGCTGGAGCAGCGGGTGAACGAACCGGTGCCGGACGAGGCGTTCCTCTTCGTCCCGCCGGAGGGGGCGACGGAAGAGGTCGTGACGGAGGACGAGGCCGAGGCGGAGGAACTCGCGTCCGAAGAGCAGGAAATCCAGGAAGCCTCCGGCCTGGACCGTTTCGAGCTGTCGGGGCAGGCGGCGCCGGAGTTCGAATTGCCGCTGCTGGCGGGCGGGGCGTTCCGGATGTCCGAGCAAAAGGGCAAGGTGGTGGTGATCGATTTCTGGGCGACATGGTGCGGACCGTGCGTGCGGGCGCTGCCGGAAATGAAGAAGCTGTCCGAAGCCTACGCGGGGAATCCGGACGTTGTCGTGGTTGGATTCAGCACGGACGACGCCGGGAACCTGGAAAAGGTCCGGAAGCTGGTGGAGAAGAACAAGCTGGGCTATGCGATCGGCATCGGGCCGGAGGTGGCGAAGGACGCGTACAAGGTGCAGGGCATTCCGTGCATCGTGGTGGTGGGCAAGGACGGGACGGTGCAGGGCCGGCGGGTCGGGTTCTCGCCCCAGCTGGAAAAGGACCTGAAGCGGGCCGTGGACGCGCTGCTGGCGGGGGAAGCGCTGGAGAGCGCGAAGCCCTATACGGCGGAGGAGATGAAGAAGATCGAGGAGGGCATCTGTCCCCGATGCGGCAAGCGGCACGGGGATTCGTCCTCGCGGGGAGGGGTGAAGCTGAATGAAAAGGCGTTCAAGCTTCGCTGGAGCCGCGAGGTGCAGTCGAGCGAACCGGCGCGCAGCCCCGGCATGAGCGGGGAGCGGATCACCTCGGTCCTGCCGCCACGGACCTTCCTGCAACTGGACGGCACGAAAGCCGTGCTGGTGGACGCGGCCACCGGCGAAGCAGTCCAGACGCTGGATCTGCCGGCAGAAATATGCGCGACGAACGAACAGGGGCAGATTCCGGAGCTGGTCTATCTCCGGATGCCGGAAGGCGCAGCGATCGTGGGCTACCAGGAGCACTACACGGTGACGAAAAAGGGATCGAGCACGAATTACCGGAACCGGAAGACGGAACTGTTCGGAATGCGGCTGCCCGACGGGGAGGTGTGGCGGAAGAAGCTGTCCGAGAACGATTCGATCCGCGGCCTTTTCGCCGTGCCGGTTTCGGCGCAGGAGGATCTGCTCGTGGGAGCGTCCTGGAACGAGATGAAGTTATTTACCTCGACGGGCGGCGTGGCGCTGACCCAGGGCCTGGATTACCGGACGCGGGCGATGTTCGCGCTCGATGCGGAAGGAAAGCCGGTCCTGTACCTGCTGGGCAAGAAGATCGAGATGTACGACATCCTCTGGCCGATCGAAGGAAAAGCCCCTGAAGGGGAGGCCGCTCCGGTTGCCCCGGAAGCCGCCCCGGCCGCGGAAGCGCCCGCGGGCGAGTAGCCGCTAGTTCAGGCGGAGGGTGCGGAGCCAGTCGCGGAAGTCGCGCGGGAGGGGCGAGGCGGCGGCGACGGGCTTGCCGGTGGCGGGATGCGCGAAGCGCAGCTCGGAGGCGTGAAGCATCTGGCGGGGGACTTCGGGAAAATCCCCGCTGCTGCGGGAACTGAAGTATTGGCGGTCGCCGAGGACGGGGTTTCCGACGTGATGCAGATGGATGCGGATCTGGTGGGTGCGTCCGGTCTCGATGGCGACGGTGACATGGGCGCAGCGCGGGGGTCGGGGCTGCGCGGAAACCTGGCGCACATGGCTGAGGGCGGGGAGGTGGTCGACGGGCTGGCGGATCTCCATCTGCGGTTCGGGGAGGTTGCCGGCAACGAGGGCATGGTAGAGCTTGCGGACGCGGCCTTCCTCGAATTGCGAGACGAGGGCGGTTCGGGCCTCCTCGGTCTTGGCGAAGAGGACGCAGCCGGAGGTGTCCTTGTCGAGGCGGTGCACGGCGCGGAGGGCGGGCAGGCCGAGCTGGTCGCGCAGGCGGACCTCGAGGGATTTCTCGCCGGTGGTCAGGAGGCGGGGCGGCTTGTCGGCGATGAGGAAGAGGGGATCTTCGACGAGGATGCGGATGGGAGAGACCTGGTCCGGCTTCGAGACGACGGCATCGGGAAGGAGTTCGACGGCATCGCGGGTCTGGAGGAGATGCCGGGCCATCCAGATGCGGCGGCCGTTGACGAAGACGAGGCGGTCGTCGAGGAGGTTCTTGGCGGCGCGGCGCGAAAGGCCGAGGCATCCGGCCAGATGGTCGAGGAGGGGGGTGCCGTTGCGGCGGACGGGCGGCAGGAGGCGGAGGGAAGGGGCTTTGGAGGCGGGCCGTTTCATTCTTCCTTGAGCCGGAAGGGGGAGAAATGGGTGTGGGTGTCGAAGGGGTCCGCATGCTCGGCGTGCTTGAGGCGGCGGACGATGAAGTAGGTGAGCGGGGTGGCGACGATCTCGTAGGAGGTCTTGAGGATGAAGTTCCAGAAGATGACCTGTGCGACGAGGGCGAGGGGCCAGACGCCGCCGAAAGCGATGGCGGTGAAGAGGAGCGAGTCGATGCCTTCGCCGGCGATGGTGCTGCCGATGGTGCGCATCCAGAGGTGGCGGCCGGACATCCAGACCTTCATCTTGGCCATGACCCAGGCGTTGAGGAACGATCCACACCAGAAGGCGACGACGCTGCCGAGGACGACGCGCGGCGTCTGCAGCAGGATGGACGCGAACGCCTCCTGCATGTCCCATCCCGGCGCCGGCGGCAGGACGGCGACGAGGGAGAACGCGCCGGCGGCGAAGATGTTCAGGACGAAGCCGAGCCAGATGATGCGGCGGGACTGGGCGTAGCCGTAGACCTCGACCAGGATGTCGCCGAAGATGTACGAGATGGGGAACAGCAGGTTGCCGCCATCCATCAGGACGAAGGGCAGGCCGGGGATCGACAGCGGCTTGATGGCGGAGACATTGGAAATCACCAGGACGGTGCAGAACACCGCGGTGATGGGCGCCAGCCAGCGCCGGGAGGCGGGGAGGGAGTCGGGAGTGGACATCTGGCTTCTACTTCTTTCCAAAGGGATTGATGTTCTGGAGGGCGTCGCCGACGGCCTTTCCGGCTTCCGCGGCGCCTTCCACGACGGCCTTGCCGGCCTCGACAGCGCCTTCGCCGACCGCACCCACGCCTTCGCCAAGCAGATTGCCTGCGCCGGCGATGGCGGTGCCGGCGGCCCCGGCGATTTCGGTCAGGATGCGCTCGATGGCCTCGACGATGGTGACCCCTTCCTTTTCCTTGCCGAGATCGGTGAGGGTGATGGGCGGGAGGGGGAGCGGAATGGCTTTGCCGCCGGTCAGGGCGGCGGCGCCGGTGATGGAGAAGTTCATCCGGCTTCCGGTGATGGAGAGCTTTTCGATGACGACCTTCTTGGACGCCTTTTCCTCTCCTTCCTCCTTGGTTTCGCCTTCCTCGGGTTGCTCCTCGCCGGAGGAAAGCGATTCGATGAGGGCGCCGAGGTTGCTGTCCGTCAGGCCTTTTTCATAGGTGACCACGAGGCCGTCGATGGCGATTTCCTTGATGACGAGGGTGTCGGAAAGGAGCGAGGAGAGGTCGACGCGGACGGCGAGGGACCCGAGATCGAGGAGCCCATCGGTCTTGAATCCCTCGGGATTGCCGACATGGAGGCCGACGAGGGCGGCCTTGCCCTGCAGGAGGGAGAAGTGGGCATCCTGCAGCGTGACGGGCACGCCGAGTGCGGCGGGGGCGGCGGCGTTGACTCCCTTGAGGACGGCCTTGTCCAGGACGAGCATGAGGATGCCGAGCAGCAGGACGAAGGCAACAAGGATGCCGACCAGGATTTTGAGCAATTTCTTCATGGGGCTCCGCTAGGTTAGGCGATATCCGGTTCCACCTGGTCCACCACGGGGAAGGCGTCCAGGAAACCGGCAATGTCGAACATATCGCGGATGGAGCCATGGATTCCAGTAAAAACAAGCTTGCCGCCGCCGGCGTGGATGCGTTTGGACAGGCCAAGGATGGCGCGGAGGCCTTCGCTGCTCAGGAACTGGAGTTCCTGGAAGTCGAAGACCATGGTCCGGCAGCCGGCGTGGAGGAGGTCGCAGCAGTGGGCTTCGAACAGGCCTGCAGTGGTCGAATCGAGGCGGCCCTTGGCGGCAACCACTTCGGCATGGTCCAATTTCCGATTGGAGAGCTCCAGCATGACGACCTCCTCTCGCCTTGCCACTTCTACCCTCTTCCAGGAAGCGCCCGGATGCAACCCCCCGGGCGGATAAAATCGCATAAAGATGCGGGAAGTGCTGAAACGGTTCAGCACCGGAATGGGCTTGCACTCCAGCAGGAAGCGCCGACAATGGCCAGCCTTGGATCGTAGCGAGGAGAGTCCATGCCCTATCCCATCGAAAAGAAGTTCGTCGTGGCGGTGTCGTCGACGGTGTTGTTCGACCTGTCGTACGAGCACGCGCTGTACCTGGAAAAAGGATTGGAAGCCTTCCGCCGCTACCAGCAAGAGCACCGGCACGACCTTCCGAAGCCGGGGACGGGCTTCCCGTTCATCCGGCGCCTGCTGATGCTGAACCGGATGTATCCCGAGGAGCACCCGGTGGAGGTGGTGATCCTGTCGCGCTACCATGCGGACGACGGGATGCGGGTGATGGACGCGGTGCGCGAGCACGGGCTCGACATCACGCGCGCGTTTTTCATGGCGGGGCGCAAGCCGTATCCGTTCATGGAGTCGGTGAACGCCTCCCTCTACCTGAGCACGAACGCGGAACAGGTGAAGGAGGCGGTGTCGCTGGGCTATCCGGCGGGGCACGTGCTGCCGTGTTCCGCCGTGGACGACGAGCAGGACGACCAGCTGCGCATCGCGTTCGACTTCGACGGCGTGCTGGTGGACGACGAGGCCGAGAAGATCTACAAGAAGACGCAGGACCTGGAGAAGTTCCGCCAGTACGAGCTGGAGAACCGCGATCGCCCGCTGAAGTCCGGTCCGCTGATGCCGCTGATGCAACAGCTCTCCTACTTCCAGAAGATGGACATCGCCCGCGCGCAGGACGATTCCGGCCGCCGGCGCATGCTGCGCATTTCCATCGTGACGGCGCGCGGCGCTCCCGCGCACGAGCGGCTCAACAACACGCTTTCGTCGCTGGGCCTCGAGGCCGACGAGGTGTTCCTGATGGGCGGCATCGACAAGAAGCGCGTGCTGGACATTCTCAAGCCGCACCTGTTTTTCGACGACCAGATGGTGCATTTGGAGAACGTGTCGAGCAGCACGCCTTCCGTTCACGTCCCGTTCGGCATTGCCAACAAAGCCTGACCGATCGCACCGGAGAATCCGGTCCGCCGGCTTTTCAGGCCACGGGAAAGAGTCCCGCATATTATAATAACCGAGACTGCCGGCTTGCATTCAAAACGAGCATGTTTCCTCGGGATTCCCGTGTGCCGAGTCCCACATATTATAATATGCGGGACTTGGCCGGGCGGGGCGAGGCGCAGACGACGGGCAAGGCTGGAAATCCGCGCCGGCGGGCGGATCAGCCGTGGCGGAAGGGGAGAACCGCGTCGAGGGAGTCGGCGTCGGCGAGGATCATGAGGAGGCGGTCGACGCCGAGGGCGATGCCGCCGGAGGGGGGCATCTGCGCGAGGGCGGCAAGGAAGGTTTCATCGAGGGGATAGGGTTCCGCGCCGCGCCGGTGGCGGCAGGTGTTGGCTTCCTCGAAGCGGGCGCGCTGTTCGGCGGGGCCGTTGAGTTCGGAGTAGGCGTTGGCGAGTTCGACGCCGCCGAGGTAGAGCTCCCAGCGTTCGGCGCGCAGGGGATCGTCCGGCTTGCGGCGGGCGAGGGCGGCGAGGGGCGCCGGATAATCGATCAGGACGACGGGATGGCCGGGGGGGAGGGCCGGTTCAACGCGGGTGACGAGGTCGAGGTCGAAGCGGTCGGGATCGAACTTCAAAGCGGGATCCCAGCCGGCATGCTGGATGAAGGCCTGCGAGACGGATTGCCTTTCCCACAGTTCCTGCGCGAAGGAGACGGGCCGGCCCTGCCAGGTGAAATCGGTGGCGCCGCGCAGTTCGCCGGCGAGGAAGGAGAGCAGCGCCTTGGCGTCGGCGAGGATTTCGAGGTAGCCGGCGCCGGAGCGGTACCATTCGAGGAGGGAGAATTCGGGATGGTGCCAGCGGCCGTGTTCGCCGGCCCGGGCGACGGGGCCGAGCTGGAAGATTTTTTCGAAGCCGGCGGCGAGGAGGCGCTTCATGGCCAGCTCGGGGGAGGTGCGGAGCCAGCCGGAGCCGGCGGGAATGGCGTCGATGTTCGCCTCCGGCGCGTTGGCGGGGAGGACGACGGGGGTGTCCACCTCGAGGAAGCCGCGGTCGCGGAAGAACCGGCGGATGGCGTCGTTCAGCTGCGCCCGCCGTTCGAGGACGCGGCGCATGGCGCGCAGGGCGTCGGAATCGGCGGGGGGAGTTCTCAAAGCCAATGCCAGGCGGACGCCTGGCGTTCCCGGGGGTCAGCCCTGCTTGACGCGTTCGACGTACTTGCCGGTGCGGGTGTCGATGCGGATGAAGTCGCCCACGTTGATGAAGATCGGCACGCCGATTTCATAGCCGGTGTCGATCTTGGCGGGCTTGAGGACGTTGGTGGCGGTGTTGCCGCGCGCGCCGGGTTCGGTTTCCTTGATTTCCTTGATGACGAACGCGGGGAGGGTGACGGTCATGGCGCGGTGGTTGAAGAAGAGGACTTCGCACTCGAGGTCTTCGAGGAGGAAGAAGCGCTGGTCGCCCACGACGTTCTCGTGCAGCTCGACCTGCTCGTAGGTCTTGTTGTCCATGAAGACGTACTTGTCGCCTTCCTTGTAGGAGAAGGCCATGGTTTTGGACTCGATGTTGGGCTGGTCGATCTTGTCGACGGCGCGGAAGGTCTTGTCCATGGTGGTGCCGAGGAGCATGTTCTTGATGCGGCACTTGTACATGGCCTGGCCCTTGCCGGGCTTGACGAATTCGAACTCCGTGACTTCGTAGGGGATGCCTTCGAGTTCGATTTTCAATCCTTTGCGCAGATCAGCGGCGGTGTATGACATGGTCTAATCCTCTGGTATGGGTCCAAAAAGTCGGGCAGGTTTACGCGAACGGGCGGGATTTGCCAAGGAAAAAGAAGTCCGGAGATTCCGGCCTTTTCCCGATGGAAGGGAAGGGGTAGCATGGCCGGGAAATGAAGAAGCGGCACATCGCGTATTATGTCACGGCCCATGGGTACGGGCACGGAGTGCGGTCGTGCGACATCCTGGGCGCGCTGCTGGAGGCGCATCCGGGGGCGAAGGTGACGGTGACGACGGACCTGCCGGAGGGTTTCCTGCGGAGCCGGCTGCCGTTCGTCGACGGCCGGCTGAAGGTGCGGCCGGGGGCGTTCGACGTGGGCATGGTGCAGAAGGATTCCATCCGCGTGGACGTGGCCGCGACGCTGGACGAGGCGCTGGAGCTGGTGGAGGAGCGCGACAAGTTGATCGACTACGAGGCGGAGATGCTGCGCGGGGAGGGGGCGGACCTGGTGGTGGCGGACATTCCGTCGATCCCCATCGAGGCGGCGTGCGAGGCGGGGATTCCGGCGGTGGCCGTCGGCAACTTCTCGTGGGATTGGATCTATTCGCCGTTTGCCGCGCGCGATCCGCGCTGGCGGCCGGTCATCCGGATGTTCGAGGAAGGCTACCGGGAGGCGCGCCTGCTGCTGAAGCTGCCGTTTTCGCCGGCGATGTCCGTTTTCCCGAAGCAGGTGGAGGTGCCGCTGCTGGCGAAGCCGGGCCGGGCGCGGCGCGCCGAGATCGCCGGGATGACGGGGGCGGATCCGGCCAGGCGCTGGGTGCTGCTGTCGTTCACGACGCTGGACTGGGGGGAGGTGGCGCTGCACGAAGTGGAACGGATGGCGGACCATGAATTCTTCACGGTGAAGCCGCTGGACTGGCCGGGGCGGAAGAACATCCACGCGGTGGACCGGCAGGCCGTCCGGTTTTCCGATGTGTTGGCGAGCTGCGATGCGGTGGTGACCAAGCCGGGCTACGGCATCCTGAGCGACTGCGTGGCGAACGCAAAGCCGATCCTCTACGCGGAGCGCGAGGACTTCATCGAATATCCGTTGCTGGAGAAGGAACTGAAGCGTTACCTGAAAAACGTGCATCTTCCCGCGAAAGACCTCTATGCGGGGCGGATGCGCGCCGCCTTGGCGGCCATCGAATCGGCTCCGGAGCCCCGAGAGACCCTGTCTGGCGGCGGCGCGGAGAAGGCGGCGGAAATCCTGACGGGGCTGGCGTGAACAGGGGAAGATCCATCCGGGTACTGGCGGTCATACCGCCGATGACGCAGCTGAACACGCCGTATCCGGCGACGGCCTGCCTGACGGGTTTCCTGCGGTCGCGGGGCGTGGAAGCGGCGCAGGAGGATTTCGCGCTGGGGACGGCGCTGAAGCTGTTTTCGCGCGGGGGCCTGGGCCGCATCCGGGAAGGCGCCGGAAAAGTTCCGCCGAAGAAACGGACGGAATCCGTCCGGGGGTTTCTGGAGCAATTCGACCGCTACGCGGAGACGGTGGATGCGGCGGTGGCGTTCCTGCAGGGGCGCGATCCGACGCTGGCGCACCGGATCTGCACACGCCGGTTCCTGCCGGAGGGACCGCGGTTCCGGAACCTGGAGGCCTTCGTGGCGGAGGAGGGCGGGGATCCGCTGGCGTGGGCGTTCGGGGCGCTGGGGGCGCAGGACCGGGCCAAGCATCTGGCCACGCTGTACCTGAACGACCTCGCGGATGTCGTCCGCGACGCCGTGGATCCGCGTTTCGGGTTCGCGCGGTATGCCGAATCGCTGGCGCGGAGCCAGCCGACCTTCGATCCGCTGGCGGCGGCGCTGGCCGCGAAGCCGACGCTGGTGGACGAGACCCTGCGCGGGCTGGTCCGCGAGTCGGTGCAAAGGCACCGGCCGGACCTGGTGCTGGTCTCGGCGCCCTTTCCCGGTTGCGTGTACGGCGCCTTCCGGATCGCGCAGGCGGTGAAGGAGGCCGATCCGCGCATGGCGACGGCGCTGGGCGGCGGGTTCGTGAACACGGAGATGCGCGGGTTGTCCGAGCCCCGGGTGTTCGATTTCTTCGACTACGTGACGCTGGACGACGGCGAGCGGCCGGTGCTTTCGCTGGTGGAGCACCTGCGCGGCGAGCGGCCGAGGGGGAAGCTGGTGCGCACCTTTTTGCGGCGGCAGGGCCAGGTGGAGTACCTCGACAGCGGGGAGTCGGACATTCCGTTCGCGGAGACGGGGACGCCGACGTGGGACGGGCTGCCGCTGGACCGGTACATTTCCGTCCTGGACCTGCTGAACCCGATGCACCGGCTGTGGTCGGACGGGTGCTGGAACAAGCTGGCGGCGGCGCACGGGTGCTATTGGCGGAAGTGCAGCTTCTGCGACACGAAGCTGGACTACATCGCGCGGTACGAGGCGCTGCCGGCGAAGGGGCTCGTCGACCGCATCGAAGCGGCGATCGCCGAGACGGGGCGGACGGGGTTCCACTTCACGGACGAGGCGGCGCCGCCGGCGGCGCTGAAGGCGCTGGCGGCGGAACTGAAGCGGCGGAAGCTGTCCATTTCGTGGTGGGGCAACATCCGGTTCGAGAAGGCCTACACGCCGGAGCTGTGCCGGGAGCTGGCGGAGAGCGGCTGCATCGCGGTGTCGGGCGGGCTGGAGGCGGCGTCGGACCGGTTGCTGAAGCAGATGAACAAGGGGGTGACGGTGGCGCAGGCGGCGCGGGCGGCGAAGGCGTTTGCCGACGCGGGCATCCTGGTGCACGCCTACCTGATGTACGGCTTCCCGACGCAGACGGTGCAGGAGACGGTGGACGCGCTGGAGACGGTGCGGCAGCTGTTTGAGGCGGGATGCCTCCAATCGGGGTTTTTCCACCGGTTCGCGTGCACGGTGCATTCGCCGGTGGGGCGGGATCCGGGGCGGTTCGGGGTCGAGCTGGAGCCGCTGCCGGCGTCGCCGTTCGCGAGAAACGACGTGGGATTCATCGATCCGGCGGGCGTGGACCACGCGGCGCTGGGGCGGGGCCTCGCCAAGGCGCTCTACAACTACATGCACGGCGTGGGGCTGGAGGCGGACGTGCGGAGCTGGTTCGAGGGGCGCGTGCCGCGGACGGCGGTGAAGCGCGGCTTCATCGCGCGGGCGCTGAGCGGAAATTGACGTTTTCCATGGGGGTGGGAGCGCGGGGACGAAGCGCATTTGGGCGGGAAAAACCAAGGGGGCCGGGGCGGCTTGCGGGGGGCGCGGATCCGGGAGTCCGAAAATAGTTTGGAAAAACGCGGGGTTCCCGCTTGCGCGAATATTTTCCATCTGCCATAAGAGCGACAATGGATTCAACGAAAGGAAACATCATGGCGAAATTCTCGGGCAAGGTTCTGATGATCGGTTACGGTTCGGTGGCGCAGTGCACGCTGCCGTTGTTGCTCAAACTGGCGAAGGTGCCGGCGCGGAACATCACCGTGATGGACTTCGAGAACAAGCGCCCGGAACTGAAGCCGTGGCTTTCGCAGGGGGTGAAGTTCGTGCGCGACCGGATCACGCGCGAGAACATGGACGCGAAGCTGAGCAAGTTCCTCCAGGCGGGCGACCTGCTGGTCGACCTGGCGTGGAACATCGACTGCTGCGAGATCCTGCAGTGGTGCCACGACGCGGGGGTGCTCTACATCAACACGTCGGTCGAGCTGTGGGATCCGTACGCGGGGGCGGCGAAGAAGCATCCGACGGAGAAGACGCTGTACTGGCGGCGCATGAACATCCGCAAGATGCTGGCGAAGTGGAAGGAGCCGGGGGCGACGGCGGTGCTGGAGCACGGGGCGAACCCGGGGCTGATCTCGCACTGGACGAAGCGCGGCCTGCTGGACATCGCGGCGGCGGTGGTGTCGGAGAAGAAGGTCAAGGGCGCGAAGGCGGAGAAGATCGGGCACCTGGCGCGGACGCAGGTGTTCAACGAGCTGGCGATGGAGCTGGGGGTGAAGGTGATCCACTGCAGCGAGCGCGACACGCAGATTTCGGACGTGCCGAAGGCGGTGGACGAGTTCGTGAACACGTGGAGCATCGAAGGCTTCCGCGAGGAGGGGATCACGACGGCGGAGCTGGGGTGGGGCACGCACGAGAAGGAGCTGCCGGCCCTGGCCTACACGCACAAGACAGGCCCGAAGAACCAGATCTGCCTGGCGCGGATGGGCATGAACACGCGGGTGCGCACGTGGGTGCCGCACTACACGGTGGAAGGCATGGTGGTGCGCCACGGCGAGGCGTTCACGATCAGCGATTTCCTGACGGTGTGGAAGAACGGCAAGGCGCTGTACCGGCCGACGATGCACTACGCATACTGCCCGTGCGACGCGGCGATCATCTCGCTGCACGAGTTGCGCGGCCGCAACTACGAGCTGCAGCCGAAGCTGCGCATCATGGGCGACGAGATCACGAAGGGCAACGACGTCCTCGGCGCGCTGATCATGGGCCACGCGTTCAATTCGTGGTGGACGGGCAGCGACCTGAGCATCCAGCACGCGCGCAAGATGGTGCCGCACCAGAACGCGACGACGCTGCAGGTGGCGATTTCCGTGGTGGCGGCGTGCATGTGGATGTTCGACCATGCCGACCAGGGCGTGTGCTCGCCGGAGGACCTGCCGCACGAGTTCGTGCTGGGCGTGGCGGATCCGTATCTCGGCAGCAACCTGTCGATTCCGTCCGACTGGACGCCGTTGAAGCACTACGAGAATCATTTCCAGGGCTACAACCGGCCGTCGGTCGACCGGAAGGATCCCTGGCAGTTCAAGAACTTCCTGGTGCAGGACTACGCGTAGCGGGGCGGAAGGCATTCCGTCCCGGGAAAGGGCTGGCTCCATGGTCACGAAGGCGCAACTGAAGAAGCTGGCGAAGGAATACGGGACGCCGCTGTTCGTGGTGGACCACGACCAGCTGCGGAAGAACCTGGCCGAATTCAAGAAATACATGCCGAAGGTGCAGCCGTATTTCGCGGTGAAGGCGAATTCGGATCCGGCGATCGTGCGCACGCTGTACAAGGCGGGCGCGAGCTTCGACGTGGCGTCGATCGCGGAGTTCCGGACGGTGTACGAGAACATCCGGGACCTGCCGCCGAAGGCGCGGCAGGACTTCATCTGGGACAAGATCATCTACGCGCATCCGATCAAGGCGAGGGACACGCTGCGGGAGCTGGAGCCGTACAAGCCGCTGGTGACCTTCGACAACGAGGAGGAGATCCGGAAGGTGAAGAAGTATGCGCCGCATGCGGGGATGGTGCTGCGCATCAAGGTGCCGAACACGGGGGCGATGGTGGAGCTGTCGTCGAAGTTCGGGGCGGATCCGGGGCGGGCAGTGGACCTGATCGGGAAGACGCACGCGGCGGGGTTGGTGGTCGAAGGGCTGAGCTTCCACGTGGGAAGCCAGACGACGAACTTCCAGAACTACGTGCAGGCGCTGAACCTGGCGGCGGGGATTTTCAAGGAGGCGCGGATGCGCGGCTTCAAGGACATGAAGCAGCTGGACATCGGCGGCGGCTTCCCGGCGCCCTACGACGCGAACGTGAAGCCCCTGCGCGAACTGGCGAAGGTGATCAACGCCGAGTGCAAGCGGCTGTTCCCGAAGGACGTGGCGATCCTGGCGGAGCCGGGGCGTTTCATGGTGGCGACGGCCTGCACGCTGGTGGCGGAGGTCATCGGCAAGGCGGACCGCGACGGCAAGCGGTGCTACTACATCAACGACGGCGTGTACCACACGTATTCGGGGATCATCTTCGACCACTGCAAGTATCCGGTGAAAGCGTTCAAGAAGGGGCCGACGCAGCTGTGCGCGGTGTTCGGGCCCACGTGTGACGCGCTGGACACGATCGGGCTGACGGAGGAGCTGCCGGACCTGGAGATCGGGGATCTGGTCTACAGCGAGAACATCGGCGCCTACAGCCACGCGTCGTCGACGTGGTTCAACGGCTTCCCGCCGGCGACGGTGGTGCACATCCACGAATAGAACCCTTCCGTCCTGTGCGCGATTTTCCGGCCCGGATGGTCCCCGCGTCCAGTCCCGCATATTATAATATGTGAGACTTGCGGCATGATTTGAAATGCATGGATTTTCGAGGATTCCGGCGGAAACCCGTCCCGCATATTATAATAAGCGGGACTGCCCGGGTGGGTGAAGGAGGACGGGGAGGGAGGCGAGGACGTCGATTCGCCCGACGCGACCGGATTCATCCGCGGCGCAAGGCCGTGGGGTCTTTCCGGTCGGCTTCGGCAGGCGTCCGGCTTAATTCGAAGGCGGCGGATTCGAGCACCGTTCCCAGCGGCTTGGGGTCCAGGCGGGATCGGCGATGGCGGCGGCGAGCAGCCAGAGCAGGACGAAGGGGAGCGCACCTATCGCCAGGTTGAACGGAATGGTGCCCATCTGATGGTAGCCCCAAGCCCGGACCAGTGCGCCCAGAACCGGCGCCGCGAAGAACCAGGCCCAGGCCCGGGATCGTCCCAGCTGCCTTTCCCGATAAAATAGGAGCAAGGGCACGGTGTAGCAAAGAATGGTGGCAAAACGGGCCGGAACGGAAAGGGGAGCCATCTGGAAGTCGATGTTCCGGCCTTCATCGGGCAGGAACAAGTGCCAGGCGGCGATGAGGCCGGTGGCGAGGGCGGCGGCGGCGATGGCCAACCCCATGGCGGCCCATGCGGGGGGCGGCGTGCCGGGCTTTTGGCGCCGGGGCTGGAGGAAGACAACGGCGGCGGAAAGCAAGTAGCCGACCATTGCGCCCCGCGCGCCGAAGACGAGGGGATTCATCAGGCCGCTGAGGAATCCGGCGAGCGTGCCGGCGAGCACGAACAACAGATTGCGGACGGGAACGGTCATGTCTTGCCTCCATGGGGTGAGGGATTAGATGCGACGAGGGCGAAATAGGAGGGTAGAGGTTCGGGGCCGGCTTCGCGGCAGATGCGCTCGCTGAGATCGGGCGGGAGGGGGAAGCCGACGGCGGCATGGGCCTGGACGGCGCTCCGGTGGCGCTGGATGAAGCAATGGGTGCGGGGATTGTCGCCCATGGCGAGATTCATCCGGAGCCACAGATCGGCCAGCGTCGTTTCGCGGACGTTGCCGAACCCGAGGGGGGTGAAATCGCAGGGGCACACGACGCCGGAGGGTTCGATGAAGAGGTGCTGGGTGCCGGCGCCGCAACCGAAGATTTCGGGGCTTTCGACGTGGTTGAACGCGCAGATCTTGGGTCCGCGGCCGGCGCGATTGGTTTCGACGTGGAAGCGGCGCAGCACGGCGACGTCGTCCGGCGAGAGGAGGTCCGCCGCGGAGCAGCCGGAGAGGCCGCCGCAGGGCATGGCCTCGACGATGCGCAGCTCGTGGACGCCGAGGCCGGCGAGGAGCGCGTGGAGGCGCGCGGGCATGCCGGAACGGACGAAGGCGGGCGTGGCGACGGCGCCGGCCATCGCATAGAACCCTTTGGCCCGGGCGAGGCGCAGGGCATCGATCGCGGCAGCGAAGGAACCTTGGCCGCGCGCGGCGTCGTGGGCTCCGGCGGTGTCGGCATCGAGACTGACGCAGACGGACCACAGGCCGGCGTCGCGCAAACGACCTGCGAGTTCCGGGGTGAAGCCGCGTCCCGACGTGAAAAGGATGGTGGCCGAACCTCCGGCGGCCGCCGCGCGGACCAGCGTCTCGAGATCTTCACGGACGCATGGCTCGCCGCCGGTGAATCCGATGATGCTGGTTCCCAATCCGTGCAATTGGCGGAGGGTGTCCAGCCATTCTTGCGTGGAGAGTTCGGGGCCATTCATGCGGCGCCCGCCGCGGCTGCAGTGCGGGCATTCCCACGGGCAGCGGGCGGTGACGGCGAGGAAGGCGGAGACGGGGCTGAGATGGCGGCCGGAAAACATGTTGTCGAACAAGCGTTGATAGGCCGGGCCGGGGAAGGGGGGCAGGAACGAATTGAGCACCCACTGCCCGCGATGGCGGGTGAGGCGTTCGCCATCCAGCCATTCGCGGAGGAATCGGCGGGTCTGGGCGATGCGGAGGCGGCCGCTGGCGGAATCGTAGACCTGATCGGGCAGGCGGCGGATGCCGCGGGTGCGCATCTTTCGCAAGCCGCCGAGCGGCGGTCCGGAGACCCGGGGATCGAGCAGGAGCGAAGCGAATTGAAAGAACGACAAGCTCATGGGCCCCTCGCCACGGCCAAGGCATAGTGGTGGCGGATGGGCTCCGGATCGGCGGCCAGCCGGGCTTCGAAAGTGTCGGCGCAGGGGCCGGGGCGGTCGAGCGGGAGCATGGCGTCGAACCCGGCCAGGGTTCCGGTTCGCAGCAGCCAGGGCAGCCGGCGGCCGTCGGGAGAGGAAGGGGGGACAATGGGACAGAAACCGTCTTCGAAACGGTCGATGCGGAATCCAGCGGCGAGCAGGTTGCGGCGCACGGCGGCGGGCGAACTCGGGAAAGGGAAGCGGGCCAGCCGGTTCAAATCCGCGGCATGGGCCTGCATGCAATAGCGGAAGGCGCGACGCAGGGGAGCGAGCGTATCGGCGAGATTGACGACGAGGGCGAAGCACCCGCCGGGGGCCAGGATGCGGCGCACGTCGCGGCAGATCCAGCGAAAATCGCCATAGCCCGCCGACCATGCGGCGACCACGAGCGCAGTGGAGGCGGAAGGCCGGGAGGCGAGGAAAGTCCTCATGTCCGCAATCTGCCAGTCCACGGCGTTTGCGCCGGGGCGCGCCCGGGCTTCAGCCACCATGCCGGCGGAGAGGTCGCAAGCCGCGATCGAGCGGTGTGGATAACGGGCGGCCAGGAGGAGGGTTGCGAAACCGGTGCCGCAGCCCAGATCCAGAATGGAACCCTCCGGAAGATCGGGAGGAAGGAAGGCGAGGAGGTGGCGGGTGGTATCTTGCAGGTGGACCAGCCAGGCGCGATCATAGTCCGCCGCAAGGCGGTCGTAGCTGCGCGCCACGTCGGCCGGCCGGACCCAGCGATTCCGGAGGATCAAGCCGGCCGCGCGCGCGTTGAGGCGGACGCAATCCACGTAGCGCCGGATGCGCATGGAGGTCAGACGGGACCGCAACCGGCAGCCAGCAAAATGCCCGTCGCCAAGGCCCAAAACACCGCCACATCGAGAAAATGTTTCATGCGTTCAGGATGGCACGGAAGCATCCGGAACACAAGGTGGAAGGCCTGTTGCATGCGGAGACATGCGAGGCGCCTACAGCCACGCGTCGTCGACGTGGTTCAACGGCTTCCCGCCGGCGACGGTGGTGCACATCCACGAGTAGAACCCTTCCGTCCTGTGCGCGATTTTCCGGCCCGGATGGCTCCCGCGTCCAGTCCCGCATATTATAATATGTGAGACTCGCGGCATGATTTGAAATGCATTTATTTTCGAGGATTCCGGCGAAAAACCGTCCCGCATATTATAATAAGCGGGATTGTCCGGTCGGGTGAAGGAGGACGGGGAGGGAGGCGAGGACGTCGATCCGCCCGGCGCGACCCGATTCATTCACGGCGCAAGGCCGCGGGGGCTTTCAAGCTGGTTTCAGAAGGCGCAGGGCCATTTCGTTGGCGGGGGTGGGGATGCCGCATTGGCGGCCGAGGCGGCAGACGGTTTCGGCGAAGAGGTCGACTTCGGGGGGGCGGCCTGCTTCGACATCCTGGAGCATGGAGGTCTTGTTGCCGGGCGCGGCGGCGCGGATGACGCCTTCGGCCCATTCGGGGATCCGGCCGGCGCCGGCGATGCCGAGGGCGGCGGCGACGGCGGCGGCCTCGTCCATGAAGGTGCGGGCGAGGCGCATGGAATCGGGGTTCTGCTGGAGTTCGCGGCAGGGGGCGCGGAGGAGGGCCTGGGCCTGGTTGATGCCGACGTTGAGGATGAACTTGCGCCACTGGGCGAAGCGCATGTCGTCCGGCACGTGGTGTTCGATGCCGAGGCGCTGGAAGCAATCGGCGACGGCCTGGACGCGGGGGGAGGGCGGGGTGTTGGTGGCCTCGCCGAAGACGATCCTGGCGCCGCCGCCCTGGATGACGGCGTTGCCGGTGCGCATGGAGCTTTCGCAGTAGACGAAACCGTAGAGGACGCGGGGCCAGCCGAAGGCGGCGGCCAGGACGTCCTGCGCGGAGATGCCGTTGAGGAGGGGGAGGATCTGGGTGTGCGCGGCCAGCAGCGGGGCGATGGAGGGGATGGCGCCGGCGAGGCCGGCGGACTTGACGGCGACAAGGACGAGATCGGCGGGCGGGCCGAAATCCTCGGGAGTCGCGTAGTGCAGGTCGAGGCGTTGGCCGTTGAGGGAGGGCGGATCGGCCTTGTAGCGGGCGATGCGGGAGGCATCGGCGACGATGCGGAGGCCGGCGGGATCGCGGGCGGAAATCTTGCCGGCGTAGAGGATGCCGATGGCGCCGAGGCCGATCAGGGCGACGTCGCGGACAGGATTCATGGCTGGCGGGTGACGAGGAGGCGGACGGAACCGTTGCCGGGGACGGCGGGCTGGAGGGTGAAGGAAGGAAGGACGGCGGGCAGGAGGCAGGAGGTGCCGTGCTGGAGGATCATGGCGGGCTGGCCGGGGGTGCGGATGCGCACGTCGCCGTCGACGGGGAAGAGGATCAGGAAGCTGCGGGCATCGTGTTCGACCTGGCACGGGGAGGAAATGGTCCATTCCTCGACGTGGAAATGGGGATTGTCGAGCAGGAGGCGCGAGGAATAGCCGCCGGGCTGCGGGACTTCGGGCCGGATGGGGGCGACGGGGCTGTCGGTGAGGTTCCAATTGATGACCTGCAGGGCCTTTTCGACATGCAGGGGGCGGGGCTTTCCGTTTTTGTCGAGGCGGTCCCAGTCGTAGAGGCGGTAGGTGGTGTTGGCATCCTGCTGGACCTCGAGGAGGAGGCAGCCGGCGCCGATGGCGTGGACGCGTCCGCCGGGGGTGTTGAAGACCATGCCGGGGCGGGCGGGGAAGCGCTGAAGGAGGGAAGGAATGGTGCCGGCGGCGCGGGCCTTCTCGAAGTCGGCGGGGCCGACGCCGGGCTTGAATCCGGAATAGATGTGGGCATCGGGGGTGGCGGAGAGGACGTACCACATTTCGCTCTTGGCCTCGCCTCCGAAGCGGGCGGCGGCCTCGTCGTCGGGATGGACCTGGACGGAAAGGGTTTCGCGGGCGTCGATGAGCTTGACGAGGAGGGGGAACGACTGGTCGGTGCGGCCCTTGCCGAGGAGTTCGGCGCCGCGGCGGGCGATGGCTTCGGAGAGGGTGGCGCCGGCGTCGGGGCCGTTGATGATGCGGGTGCGTCCGTCGGGATGGTCGGCGATCTCCCAGGCTTCGGCGTAGATGCCGGCGTTGAGGCGGCGGTGGAATTCGTGGATGAGGCGGTCTCCGCCCCAGATGTACTCCTTGTACACCGGCTGGAGCAGAATCGGCATATGGAAGGTCGCATCCATAGGGAGAAGATTGTGCCTCGGGGGGCGGCTATGGACAAGCAAAAGAAGAAAACGGGGGTTGGGAGGCGGCGGAAACGCCGTTTTTCTGCTTTACGGTGGGGGGGCGGAACATCAAACTGTCCGGCAATCGAATACGGCGCATGGGCTCCCGCCGCAGGGTTCCGGAGCCTCCCACACAACGAGGAAACCGGGCGATGAAGAAACTGTCTCTGATTCTGTTGGCGGCGATGATGGTTCCGGCGGCGGGTTGGGCATTCCAGGCCGATGTGATCGCGGGGCCGAAGGAGGACCAGGGGATTCCGTTTGCGGTGCAAGGATCGCTGGGCATCCTGAACGGGATGGCGAAGGAGCATGTCTACGACTACGAGACGTGGGACGGGAGCCGGCGGCAGCTGAGCCGGCTGGATTGGGACCTGAAGAACGTCGGGATGGGCGGGATCAACGGGTCGGCGCGCCTGATGGACAAGCTGACGGTCAATGCCGGCTACTGGGCGGCGCTGACGGAGGGCAGCGGCGGCGAGATGGACGACTACGACTGGCTGGACACGGGATCGACGGACTGGACGCACTATTCCCTGTCGGACGTGGATGTGACAGAGGGGTACATCTTCGACCTGAACGCGGCGTGGGACCTGGTGACGGACTGGAACGGCATGACGGCGCGCGTGGCCGCCGGCTACAAGCAGGATGGCTGGTCGTGGGAAGACAGCGGCGTCTACCTGCTCTATCCGGAATACGGCTACGTGCCGCAGGAGCTGTACGGGGACAACATGATCAACTACGAGCAGGAGTTCCGGATGCCGTACCTGGGCGCGAGCGCGGACTGGACGACGGGGGACTTCACGCTGTCGGGCCATCTGGTCTACAGCCCGATCGTGGCGGCGGACGACTGGGACGAACACGTGGAACGGACCCTGAAGTTCCATGAGACATTCGATGGCGGCGAGATGCTGGGCGTGGGCGTGGAAGCCCGCTATGCCTTCACGCAGGGCTACTGGAACGGCGTGTTCGTGTCGGCCGCGCTGGACTACCAGATGGTCGACCTGATCGTCGGCGACATGGAAGTCCTCGACTATTCCACGGGCGATACGGGAAGCGACGAGGACGTGGCCGGCATCGAGAACGAGTACCTGGTCATTTCGCTGGGCGCGGGCATCCAGTTCTAGTTTCGGAGAAAGGGCGGTCGCATGGAACGGGCAATCAAGGCAGGGGCGGCGCTTTGCGCCGCCGGGTTGTGGCTGGCGGTCCATGCGACGGCCCAGGAGGCGGATTGGGCGCAGGGGTTGTGCGATGCCGTCGAGGAAGGGACGCGGCTGCTGGTGGACAACCGCATGGCGCCGGTCAACGGGGAGGCGAAGGCGGCGCTGCTGGAGGCGCTGATCCGCGCGAGCGAGCCGTCGGTGGTGTTCCTCGACGAGGCGGAGCTGGCCGCGCGCACGCAGCAGTTTTCGAACCGCGAATGGGACCTGGGGCTGACGCTGGTGGCGACGGAGGGGCTGCCGAAGGTGGCGGCGGTGCGGGCGGATTCGCCGGCGGCGGCGGCCGGTGTCGTGGCGGGCGAAATGATCGAGGAGATCGGGGGCCGCGACGTGCTGAGCGGGGCGGCCCTGAAGTACGTCCGCGGCCTCCTGGCCGAGGGCGAGGCGCCGGCGCTGGAGATCGGCGTGCTGGGGGCGGACGGCCAGAGCCGAAAGGTCACCGTGGAGCGGGTGCGCCGCGCGGGAACGTCGCTGACGGATGTGGAGGATCTGCCGGCGGGCATGGGCTACATGCGGGCGGCGGGGATTTCCGATGGATCGGGCGCGGAAATCGCGGCGGTCCTGGAGCGGTGGCAGGCGGCGGGCGCCTTGGGCGGCATTTTGGACCTGCGCGGGGCGGACGGCACGGCGGAAGGGGAGATTCCGGCCGTGGCGGCGGAATTCGCGCCGGAAGGCGACATCCTGTATTCGGTGAGCGACCGGCAGGGGAATGAAACCGCGTCCGTGAAGGCCGGCGCGGCGCCGGAGGCGGCGATTCCGCTGATGGTGCTGGTGGACGAGGAGACCAGCGGCGCGGCGGAGCTGCTGGCGGCGGTGCTGGGCGGCGGCGTGAAGGGGGCGATGATCATCGGCCGAGAGACGGCCGGCGATCCGATGATCCGCGAGCCGAAGAAGCTGTCGACGGGACGGTATGCGCTGCTGGCGACGCGCCAGCTGCGGACGGCCGATGGCGCGGTCTATTCCGGCGCGGGCGGGGTGCGGCCCGACGTGGCCATCACGGATGCGGCGCTGGACGAGACGGTCTACGAGCCGGAGGCGCCGATGCTGCGCAAGGGCAAGACGATGACCGACGAGGAGAAGGAAGACAAGGCGCTGCGCGACCGGACGCGCAACGACACCTATCTGCGCCGGGCGACGGATGTGCTGCTGGGCCTGAAGGCGCTCGGCTATGACGGGAAGCCCTGACCGGCCGGGGGTGGTGGCGGCCACGCCGGAGAACATCCGGCGCGCGGCGGATCTCCTGAAAAAGGGGCGGTTGGTGATCGTGCCCACGGAGACGGTCTATGGCGTGGCGGCGCGGGCGGATTCGGCGGAGGCGATGGCGCGGCTCTATGCGGCCAAGGGGCGGGATGTTTCCAAGCGCATCGCCTATTTCGCCGCGGGGATCGAGGCGGTCCGCGCCGCGGGGGTGGAGGTGGACGGGAGGGCGGAGAAGCTGGCGGCGGCGTTCTGGCCGGGGCCGCTGACGATGGTGCTGCCCCGCGCAGGGGGAGGTTGGGAGGGGTTCCGGGTGCCGGACCACGCCGTGGCGCTGGAGTGGCTGAAGGAACTGGGAGGCGTGGTGCCGGCGGTGACGAGCGCGAACCGCAGCGGCGCGCCCGCCGCGCGAACCGCGCAGGAGGCGTGGGACGCGCTGGCGCCGCACGTGGAACTGGCCCTGGATGCCGGACCCGTGGAAACGGGAGAGGCCAGCACGGTGGTGAAGATCGGGGGCGGCGCCGTGGAAATCCTGCGCGCCGGGCCGATCGGACGCGAGGCGCTGGCGCGCGCCGCGGAGGTTCCGGTGCGGGGCTGAGCGCCCTTCTGCGACGCCCTTCCGCGCATGCGGGCATGAAAAAGACGCCGCGCGATGGCGCGGCGCCGGAGGGGGAGGGGAACGGCTATTTCCGCTCGGTCGGGAACTTGCCCTTGATTTTCTTCACGTAGAAGGCGCCTTTGGATTCGGCGGCGAGAAGATCGTCGTAGAGGGACAGGGGGACGTTTTTATAGAGGTAGGTGTCGGAATTGTTGATCATCTGGATGGCGAGGACCTTTTCCTTGGGATCGTAGCCGACCTTGGAGAGGAAGGAGGATTTGACGGGTTTCATCTCGATGTCGGCGGCGAAGGCGGCGGCGGCAAGGAGCATGAGGGAAACGAGAACCAGCGCGATTTTTTTCATGAGAAAATCTCCTGTGGTTGAACGCAGGAAACGTTAGCACGGGAAAAAACGGGATGCAAGCCGGGCGGTGGGGGCAGAAATCCGGAACATGCCCTAGGGGGCGGGAGCGGCGCGGAAAAGGGAAGGATCGCCGAGGGGCTGGAGGGAGGCGAGGCGCAGGACCTGTCCGCGCTCGAGATGGCGGAGCTCTTTGCGGCCGGCGGTATCGAAGTCGCGGTGGAGGAGCTGGAGGCGGTGGGTTTGTCCATCGGAACAGCATGCAGGGCAAAGAGTTTGGCCTTTGGCATGGGAGGGGGAGCCGACGATGCGGGCGCGGAGCGTTGCGGAGGCGGGAAGGGGGGAGGGGCTGAGGACGAGGAGGGCGTAGGCGAGGTGGCGGAGATCGCGGTGGAGTGTGGAATTCAGGATCTGGAGCGATTGGGGGAGTTTCCAGGTGCGGACATCGTGGCAGGGGCCGTCGAGGGGGCAGGCGAGGGAGTGGGGGCAGGGGGCGAGGATGTGGAGGCCGAGATCGGCGAGGGCGAAGGCGCGCAGGTCGCGCATGTAGTCGCCGGCATCGTGGACGAGCGGTTCGCAGATGATGAGGCGTCCGTGGGGGGCGAGGGATCGGGCGGCGCGGGAGAGGAGGGTGCGCCGGAGGTCGGGAGGAAGCTCGTTGAGGACGTAATGGAGGAGGATGACATCGAATTTTCCGGAGGGGACGGTGAACTCCTCGAGGGGGGAGGGATCGGTGCGGAGGATGGCGTCGGGCCAGCGGGCCTGGCGGAGCGCGGAGAAGCAGTCGTGGAGGCAGCGGAGGGCGGCGCGGGAGCGGTCGCGGACGGAGAGGGCGACGGGGCGCCGGCCCAGGTGGTCGAGGAGGGCCCAGGAGGCGGCGCCGGTGCCGCAGCCGAGGTCGAGGACGCGCAGGGGCTGGCTGGTTTCGGGGAAGGGCGGGAGTTCGGCGAGGACAAGGGAGAGGCGGGCATAGGTCTGGGGGGCGAAGAAAAGCGAGTAGGCGGCGCAGGCGCGGGTATCGCGGAGATAGTCCGCGGCGGCGGAATCGGGGCGGGCGATGGTGAAGCGGTCGGCGAGGCGCCGGATGTCCGGCATCATGCGATGGAGGATGTCGCGGATGGCAGTGCCGTTGGTTTCGGCCTTGGCGACTTGGAGCCAGTATGTTTCGAGTTCAGTGGGGTAGGAGAGGGAGGACATGGGAGCCTTTGGGGAAGGGTTCAGGGTTCATGGGTGAGGAAGTGCTGGTAGCCGCCGGGGCGGAAGGGAATGGCGGAGCCGTCGGAAAGATGGAGGAGTCGCTGCCGGGGGGTGGCAAGGATGGTGCCGATGCGGGTGGCGGGGAGGCGCGGGAATCGATTTTTCCAGGCATTTTCGAAGCGGGCGCGGAGGCGGGGGGGGACGGTGAAGAGGAGTTCGAAGTCCTCGCCGTCGCAGAGGGCGTGGCGGAGGGGGTGGGAGGACTGGCGTGCGGCGCGGGAGAGGGGGATGGCGGCGGCCTCGAGGCGAACGCCGCGTTTCGAGGCATCGAGGAGGCGCGGAAGATCGGCGGCGAGGCCGTCGGAGAGGTCCATCATCGAGGTGGCGAAGTGGTTTTCGGCGAGGAATCGGCCGGCCTCGAGGCGGGGGTCGAAGAGAAGGTGGTGCCGGTTGCCGGAAAGATAGGCGCCGCCGAGGGTGCCGGTGACATAGACGAGGTCGCCGGTGCGGGCGCCGGAGCGGAGGACGGCGGTGTGGCGGGGGATGCGGCCGACGCCGGTGATGTGGAGTTCGAGGGTGTCGCCCTCGGCGGTATCGCCGCCGAGGATGCCGAGGTTCCATTTTCTTGCGGCGGCGATCATGCCGTCGTAGAGGCCGCGGATGCGGGAAAGAGGGGTGGCGGCGGGCGCGACGAGGTCGACGAGGATCCAGAGGGGGGTTCCGCCCATGGCGGCGATGTCGGAGACGGCGCGGGCGATGGCCTTGCGGCCGACGAGCCGCGCGGGGGTTTCCGGCAGGAAGTGGCGGCGTTCGATGACGGGATCGGTGGTGAAGAGCCAGTCGTCGGGGGAGCCGGGAACGCGGACGACGGCGCAATCGTCGCCGGGACCGACGAGGGTGTCGGGGCGTTGCGGGAGGAGGGGGAGGATGCTCCGGAGGAGGCCGTTTTCGCCGATGTCGCGGAGGGTTTTCATGGGACCTGATTCACCCACGGGGCAAGCCCGTGGGGGTCTGGGAGGAGGAAGAACCGGCCGTCCAGCGGGCGTAGATGGAAAGGGGCAGGAGGCGTTCGGGGGCGGAGGAGTGGGGCAGGGCGAGCTCGCCGACTTCGATCCGGCCGCCATAGGGTTTCATGAGGTCGGCGACGAGGTTGCGGAGCATGAGGGAGGAGGCTTCGATGTTGTAGGTGGTGAGGAGGAGGAGGAGGGGTTTTTCGGAGAAGGCTTCGCGGCAGAGTTCGAGGAGTTCGGGGAGTTGGCGTTCGACTTTCCAGATGTTGCCGTCGGGTCCGCGGCCGAAGGCGGGGGGATCGAGGAGGATGCCGTCGTAGCGGGAGCCGCGCTTGATTTCGCGGCGGACGTATTTGACGGCGTCTTCGACGATCCAGCGGACGGGCTTGGCGTCGAGGCGGGAGGCGGCCTGGTTTTCGCGGGCCCAGGCGGTGGCGGGTTTGGAGGCATCGACGTGGGTGGGCGTCCAGCCGGCTTCGGCGGCGACGAGGGTGGCGGCGCCGGTGTAGCCGAAGAGGTTGAGGAGGCGGGCGCCGGGGGCGGCGGCCTGCTGGATGGCGCGCCAGTGGGGCGACTGCTCGGGGAAGACGCCGAGGTGCTTGCTGGTGTCCGAGATCCGGGCGATGAAGGTCAGGTTCCCGAAGCGCAGTTTCCATTCGCGGGGGCAGCCGGGGCGGAGGTCCCAGCCGGCATCCTCATCGTGGACGGCCTGGGCCTTGTCCCATTCGGCGGGGGGCAGGGCGGGTTCCCACCAGGCCTTGGGTTCGCCGCGGATGACGGTGACGGAGCCGAAGCGTTCGAGCTTGCAGCGGCGGCCCGAGTCGATGAGCTCGTAGTCGGGGAAGCCGCCGAGGGCCGTATGGATGGCGGGGGCGTCAGGCATCGGATTCGGGGTCGTCGGAGAAGTCGAAGGAGGGGCGGCAGATGCCGCGCTTGGCGTGGTCGAGGAACTCGGCGAATTCGGCGGCGAAGGGGTTGCCGGTTCCGGCGAGGAGTCGTTCCTTGGCCTGCGTGGCGTTGAGGCCGGAGCGGTAGACGGTGTTGAACGCCTGCTTGATCTGGGCGCGCTGTTCGGCGGTGAATCCGGCGCGGCGGAGGCCAACGATGTTGAGGCCGGCGACGAGGCTGTTTTCGCAGCTGGCGGTGATGCAGAAGGGGGGGAGGTCCTTGCTGATGAAGCAGCAAGCCGCGACCATGGCGAGGCGGCCGATGTGGCAGAACTGGTGGACGCCGGTGCCACCGCCGATGAACGCGCGTTCGCCGACGGTGACATAGCCGCCGAGGAGGGCGCCGTTGGCCATGATGACGCGGTCGCCGACCTCGCAATTGTGGGCGGCGTGGGTGTTGGCCATCATGAAGACGTGGCTGCCGATGCGGGTGGTGGTGCCGGGCTTGGTGCCGCGGTGGATGGTGACGCCTTCGCGGAACGTGCAATCGTCGCCGGTCACGACATAGGACGGCTCGTTCTTGAAAGAGAGGTCCTGGGGCAGGTCGCCGATGACGGCGTGGGAGTGGACCTTGCAGCGGGCGCCGAGGGTGGTGTGGTCGAGGACGGCGGCGTGGGGGGCGAGGATGCAGCCATCGCCGAGGCGGGCGGTGGCGGCCACGTAGGCGCCGGGGCCGATCTGGACATCCGCGCCGAGCTGGGCGCCGGGTTCGATGATGGCGGTGGGATGGATCATGGGATGTTCTCCAAGGAAATTTCTTCCATCCTAGCGCGGGAGGCGGCCGCCCGCAATGCGGAAGAACGCGTCCGGCGTTTACAGGCGGAGGGGAATCGGGCATAACACCCGGTGCGGGCTTCTTCCGCAGGCAAGGAGCGAGGCATGATTCGGATGCTGGTGGTGGTGCAGACGGCGATTTCGCTGGGGGTGGGGGAGCAGGTGTTCCTGACGGGGAGTTCGGACGAGCTGGGGCGGTGGAACGTCTCGGCGGTGCCGATGACGCGGATGGACGACAAGCGCTGGGAGGCGATGGTGTCGCTGCGGACGGCCGAGCCGGTCGAATTCAAGGTGACGCGCGGAAGTTGGGAAACGGAGCAGGTGAACGAGCAAGGGGGGCTCATGGCCAACCACCTCCTGCGGCCGGCGGAGGGGGGGACGGTCGAGATCCGGGTGGCGGGATGGAAGGACGAGCGCCTGGCGAAGGCGGGTCCCCGAATCACGGGCGACTACCGGTTCCTGCCCCAGATGCATTCGAAGTTCCTGGACCACGACCGGGACGTGATCGTGTGGTTTCCGCCGGGCTACGAGGCGCGGCCAACCCAGCGCTATCCGGTGCTCTACATGCACGACGGGCGCCAGGTGTTCGATCCGTCGACCTCCACCTGGGGGAAGGACTGGCAGGTGGACGAGCTGGCGCAGGACATGATCCTGAACGGCGAGCTGGAGCCGTTCATCGTGGTGGCGGCGGACTGCACGGACGCGCGGTTCGACGAGTATTCGCCGGCGCGGAAGGGCGACGACTACCTGCGGTTCCTGGTCGAGGAGCTCAAGCCGATGGTGGATGCGACATGGCGCACGGATCCGGAGCGGTCGGCGGTCGCGGGGGCGAGCATGGGGGGGCTGATTTCGTTCTACGCGGCGTGGAAGCGGCCGGACGTCTACTTCGGCGCGGCGTGCCTGTCGCCGGCCTTCGCGGACCGCTACGGCCACGAGTGTTTCCAGATGGTGGAGGCGGCCAAAGGGAAGTTGCCGGAGCTGAAGCTGTTCCTGTCGTGCGGCGGCACGGGCGAACTCGAGGCCAAGCTGCTGGACGGGACGCTGAAGATGGCGAACCTGCTGCGGGGCGCCGGCTATCCCGAGAAAAACCTCAGCGTGCGGATCGAGAGCTGGGCGGAACACAACGAAGAGGCGTGGGCGCGGATGACGCCGCACTGGCTGCGCTTCCTGTTCGGGCGCCCGCAGATCGCGGAACCCGATCCCGGCACGAAGAGGAAGGAATGAACGCGCGGGTTGGAATCTCGGCGGCGGCGCTGGCGTGCGTCGCGGCCGCGGCCGGAGCGGCACCGGTCCTGATCGACCACCGGGACGCGGACATCGCGCAGCAGACGGCCGCGCAGATCGATCGGGCGAAGGCGGCGCTGCACATCGCCTACGGGCACACGTCGCACGGCAGCCAATTGACGGAGGGGATGGCGGGACTGGTGGACTTCGCGAACGGCGGGGGAAAGGGGCTGGCGCTGCCGGCGGACATCTTCGCGTGGAACGACGGCGGCAGCGGGGGCGCGCTGGACCTGCACGACTACGCCTTGTGCAACGACGTGGGCTATTATCCGGACTGGGTGGTGTGCACGAGCAACTATCTGGACGATCCGGCGAACGCAGACGTGAACGTGGTGATCTGGTCGTGGTGCGGGCAGATGGACGACAAGTACGAAGCCGGCACGCTGACGAACGAATACCTGGCGCCGATGGCGGCGTTCGAGCGGGACTATCCGCGCGTGGCGTTCGTCTACATGACGGGGCACGTGGACATCTGGGACGACGCGGACAACAAGGCGGCGTGCGCGGCGATCCGCGCGTGGTGCGCGACAAACGACCGGATTCTCTATGATTTCAACGACATCGAGCACCACGATCCGGATGGAGCATACTACGAATACGTCAACGACGACTGCGGCGTCTACGACGGCGCGGGCGGAACGGAAACCGGCAACTGGGCCATCGCGTGGCAAACGAGCCATGTGCAGGGCGTCGACTGGTACGAGTGCAGCGCGGCGCACAGCCAGCCGCTGAACGGGAACCTGAAGGCGTACGCGGCGTGGGCGCTGTGGTGCCGGCTGGGGGCGGACCGCGACCGGGACGAGATCGCGGACGCGTGGGAGGAGCGGCACGGCGGGATGGAGCGGTTCGGGGGCGGGGCGAGCGACTGCGATGGCGACGGGCTGACCGACTGGGAAGAATACGTCCAGGACAGCGAGCCGACGAACGCCGGGCCGCGCTTTGCGATCGCGGGGCTTGTGCCGACGAATCCGCCGGCGCTGGAGTTTGCGAGTTCGACGGGGCGGGTGTATTCGCTGCTGGGATGCGACGACCTGGAGGCCGGGTCGTGGCAGGCGGTCACGAGCCGGCCGGGGACGGGGGCGGCGATGAGGCTGGCGGACCCGATGGCCCTGCATGGCGTGCGGGCGTACGGGGTCGGGGTGTCGGTCCCGTAGCGTTGGTTCAGGGGAGGACGATGACGGGGAGGCCGGCGCGCACGGCGCGGACGAGCTTGAGGGCGTCCCAGTTGGTCAGGCGAAAGCAGCCGTGCGATTCGGTATGGCTGATGTCTTCGGGGGAAGGGGTGCCGTGGATGCCGTAGCCGGGGCGGTCGAGGCCGATCCACGCGAGGCCGACGGGGTTGTTGGGGCCGGGGGGGATGCGCAATTTCCGGCCGATGGCGGAGGCCTCGGGATCTTCGGCGAACAAGGCGGGGTCGAAGGTGTATTCGGGATTTTCGGCCCAGACGACGACGCGGAGGGTTTCGCCTTCGGGGCGCTTGGCCTTGTCGGCGGCGATGGAGCAGGGGAAGTGGGCGACGAGGAGGCCGTTGGTGTCGTAGGCGCGGAGGGTTTTCTGTTCCAGCCGGATTTCGATCTTGGAGAGGGGGGGGAGGGGTTTGGATTGGACGAGGGGGACGGCGACGACGGTGCCGGGGGGCGGATCGGGCCAGGCGGCGCCGGGATTCAGGCGGCGCAGGGTGGCGCGATAGACGTGGAATTTTTCGGCGATCCGCTCCTCGATGGAGGCATGGCCCAGGCGTTCCAGCCGGGAACGCTCGAGCCAGGAGGAGGGATAGGGGGTGAGCGAGGCGTGGTCAGCGGCCGTGATGGTGTAGGAGGACATGACGCCGTTGGTATCGCCGAGCGCGGCGGTGACGGCATCGTCGATCCGGCCGGTGACAGGCATTCCATGCTTCTTCTGCCAGGCGGAAAGGGCCTTTTCGCTCTTGGAGCCCCAGCGGCCATCGATGCCGCCGGAGCAGAAATTCTCGCGGTCGAGGCGCGTTTGGACGGCGAAGAGGACATCGACGGGCGTTTTCGGCGGGAGCGGTTCGGGGGGAAGCGGCTGGACGACCGGCGGGAGCGGCCGGGGCCTGGGCGGCGGGGCAGGCGGGGCGGGAAGGGGGGCCGGAACCGGTTCGACGGACACATGGACGCAACCGGAAAGACAGAGAACCAGGAGGAGTCCGAGGCCCCATTTGGTTTCCATGCGCAGGTTCATTGTCCGGATGGGAAGAAGCATCAGCCGGAATCCTTCTGGGCGAACAGGACGTATTGGCCTCCGAGCGGGACGCGTGCCAGAAGCTTTTCCGCCGGCCACAGGAACTTGAAGCGGGGGGGGGCGAAGAGGAAGAAGCGTGTGCGCGGCTTGCCGAAGCCGGCGGCCGCGAGGCGGTCGCGGGCGACCGCGGGGGAGAGGAGCACGGCGTTCCGGTCGATTTCCGTCCGGCGGACGACATAGTTCGTGGCGGGGTTCCACGGATTATGCTCGAAGACGGCCAGCCAGCCGCCCGGGACCAGGGCGTCCTTCAGCCGCCGGAGGGATTCGATCCATTGGTCCGGGGGGATGTGGTGGAAAACGCACACGGCGGAGATCAGATCGAATCGCGCGGCGGGAAACCGGTTCGGTTCGATCGGCCAAAGCGGGATGGACTGGAGATCCCGGGGCCAGCGTTTCCGCGCTTCCTGAAGCATGCCCCGGGACACATCGCACCCCTCGCAGGACCATTGGAGCCCGCGGCGGGCGACAAGGGAGAGGAAGTCGCCGGCGCCGCAGCCGAAGTCCAGGTAGCGGAAGGAGGGATCCGTGCGGAGGCGGCCCGCGCGGCGCAGTTCGTCCAGCAGGATCTCGAGCTTTTGCTCGAGGAAAAGGGCGGCGGAGGCGCCCGCCAGCCTTTTCAGGCCGACTTCCATGCCGGCATTGTAGCCGGCCGAGTAGCGGTCGAATTCGGAAGGATTTCCGGATGGGGGGGGCTGGGGGGCGGGTTCTGTCATGAGTTGTGGTCGATGGGGCTGCCTAGATCGCCGCACGCCGGCGTTCGCTGGCCGTTTGGAGGGCAGGATGCCGCACCCCTGGCGGGAAATCAATGAAAACCACCGGTTGGGAAAGCGGTTGGAAAAGGCGGAAAAGGAGGTTTTCAGGAGGAGGGAGATCTGGCATGATGCCGGGCGTGGCATCGCACGCATGCGAAGCCCGAGGGAGAGTTGCACATGAGCGAACACGAATTCATTCCGCCTCCGGTCTCCAGCAACCGAAAACCTGCGCGGCGCATGGGGCCCGCCTTGGGGGTGGTGGCCGTCCCCTTCGTCATCCTGGTGGTGGTGCTGCTGCTGCCGGTCTGGTTCTGGGTTTTCTGCCGCATCGAGCCGGGGCCGGGGGAGATTGCGGTGCTGATCCGCAAGACGGGGAAGAACCTGCCGTCGGGGCAGGTCCTGGCGCTGGAGAAGGACCAGAAGGGCATCCAGCTCGATGTGCTGGCGGAAGGCCGGTATTTCCGCAATCCGTATTACTGGGGCTGGGAGATCGCGCGCATCACGGACATTCCGCCGGGCAAGCTGGGCGTGCTGACGCGGCTCTACGGCGAGGAGCTGCCGGGCGGGAAGATCCTGGCGCAGGAGGGATACAAGGGCATCGTGGCGGAGGTGCTGCGGCCGGGCAAGTACCGCATCAACCCGTACGCGTACGGCGTGCAGCTGTTCGACGCGACGACGATCCGGCCGGGATTCGGCGGGGTCGTGACGTCGCTGACGGGCCTCGACGTGCTCAACGGCGACGTGCCGGCGGCGGACCGCAACACGTTCCTCGTGAAGGAGGGGATGAAGGGCGTGAAGCCGGAGGTTCTCGACGCGGGGACGTACTACCTGAATCCCTACATGGTCACGGTGGTGGAGGTGAACCTGCAGAGCCAGCGGTTCGAGATGAGCGGAGAGGACGCGATCAGCTTCCTGACGCTGGATGGCTTCACGGTGAACGTGGAGGGCACGATCGAGTACGCGCTGATGCGGGACCAGGTGGCGCGGCTGACGCACCAGGTGGGCGACATGGACGACATCCTCAAGAAGATCGTGCTGCCGAAGGCGCGCGGGTTCAGCCGGATCGAGGGCAGCAAGAACCCGGCGAAGAACTACATCGCGGGGACGACGCGGCAGAAGTTCCAGGACAACCTGGAGGCGCACCTGATCGCGCAGTGCAAGAACTGGGGCGTGGACATCAAGTCGGTGCTGATCCGGAACATCACGCCGCCGGACGCGATCGCGAGCATCATCCGGGAGCGCGAGGTGGCGGTGCAGGACGCGGTGAAGTACGGGCAGCAGATCGAGCAGGCGAAGTCCGAGGCGGAGCTGGTCAAGCAGGAGATGCTGGCGGTGCAGAACAAGGAGAAGGTCGAGGCCGACACGGCGCGGATCCGCGCGGTGATCGCGGCGGAGCAGGGGCGGGAGGTGCGGCTGACGCGCGCGAACAAGGACCTCGAGGTGGCCAAGCTCGAGAACGCGGCGGCCAAGGCGCAGGCCGAGGCGAAGCTGCTGCGGGCGAAGGCGGAGGGCGACGTGATCCGCATGCGCAACGAGGCGGACGCCTCGGTGATCGAGAACCAGGTCAAGGCGTTCGGCACGGGCATGGAACTGGCGCGCTATGCGTTCTACGGGAAAGTCGCGCCGAAGATCCGCGCGATCCTGAGCGGGGACCAGGCGGAGGGGCTGGGAGGGTTGCTGCAATGGTATGTGCCCGCGTCGAAGAAAGGGGGTGCGCAATGAGAACCGCCCTGAAAATCCTGCTGGTGCTGGTGGTGGTGATCGGGCTTCCGTGGTTCATCTGGGAGTGGGGCTTCTGCCGGTTTTACGTGGAACCGAACGAGATGGCGGTCATCACGGCCAAGATGATCGGCGATCCGCTGCCGCCGGGGCAGATCCTGGCGAAGAAGGGGCAGCGCGGCATCCAGGAGGAGGTGCTGGGCGAAGGGCGGCATTTCCTGAATCCGTGGCTCTATGACTGGGAAATCCGGCCCGTGGTGATGATTCCGCCGGGCAAGGTGGGCATCGTGACCTCGAAGGTAGGCGAAGACCTGCCGGAGGGCGAGTTCCTTGCGGAGCGCGGGCAGAAGGGCATCTGGCGGAACGTGCTGGGACCTGGGAAATACCGGCTGAACCCGGCGGGCTACCAGATCGACATCGTGGACGCCATCAGCATCCCGATCGGCTACGACGGGGTGGTGACATCGCTTTCCGGCACGCAGACGCCGCCGAGCGAATTCGCGAAGAAGGGCGAGAAGGGCGTGCGCAGCGACGTGCTGCAGCCGGGGCTCTACTTCGTGAATCCGCGCGAATACAAGGTGGACGTGCTGGAGATCGGCGTGAACCAGGTTTCGCTGCTCGGCAAGGGCGGCGGCGCGGTCATCACCAAGGCGCTGCAGGTCTCGCAGAACGTCGCGATGGACCGGCTGCAGCAGAACGTCCTGCAGGAGCAGCAGGCCAAGCGCGAGGACTATATTCAGAAAGAGTCCGGTTCGGGCATGCGGCTGGGAAGGCTGCTGTCGGCGCCTTCTTCGTATGCAGAAAGGAAATCCAAGGCCCCTGCAGCCGGGTATGCGGGAGATAAGGATATGCCCATGGCGGCGGAGCCGATGCCTTCGCTGTCGTTTGTGCTGAACCAGTTCGTGGAATTTCCGTCGCGGGACGGGTTCGAGATCAGCCTGGACATGACGGTGGAATTCGAGCTGCAGCCGAAGGACGTGGCATGGATCTTCCGGACGTACGGCGACCTGCCGGCGGCGGTGGACAAAGTGATCATGCCGCAGATTCTCTCCGTGTCTCGGCTGAAGGGCTCGGCGTACGGGGCGAAGGACTTCATCGTGGGCGAGGGGCGCGAGAAGTTCCAGGCCGAGCTGACGGAGGCGCTGGCGGCGACGCTGGCGGAGAAGCGGATCCGCATCCACGCCGCGCTGATCCGGCATGTGAACGTGCCGGACCAGATCCTGAATCCGATCCAGCAGGCGAGCCTGGCGCAGGAGCAGGACCTGACGAACCAGGAGAAACAGAACACGGCCAAGAAGCAGGCCGAGCTGAACACGGAGCTGAGCCTGATCGGCCAGCGCCGCGAACAGGTGGCGCAGGAGACGGAGAAGATCAAGGCGCTCATCCAGGCGGACCAGGAGAAGCAGGTCGCGGAGATCCAGGGCGACACGATGCGGCAGGCGGCGGAGATCGAGAAGCAGACGGCGGCGGTGAACGCGGAGAAGATCACGACGCTGGGAACGGCCGATGCGGAAGTGGTCCGGCTCGTGGAAGGCGAGCGGGCCAAGGGACAGCAGCTGAAGGTCAAGGCGTTTGGGGACGCGGAGGCCTACAACCTGTGGACGTTCGCGGCGGGGCTCGGGGACGACCTGAAGATCAACATCCTGCACTCGGGTGCCGGCACGCTGTGGACGGACCTCGAGAAGGCCGGACTGCCCGAACTGGGCGCGGGGCAGGCGCTGCAGCAAAGGAAGTAAGGATTCAGAATCCGGAATTCCGGATTCGGAATGGAATCGGACCGTGGATGAACGGCTGGCGCGGCTGCTGAAGGAGGTCGAGGCGGAGGCGCTGGAGACGGCGCCCTACACGGGCCTGCCCGCGTTCGATGCGCGCACGATGCGGGCGATGGCGGAGGTGCCGCGGCATGACTTCGTGCCGGAGGAGGAGCAGGCGTCGGCCTATCTGGACCTTCCGCTGCCGATCGGCCACGGGCAGACGATTTCGCAACCGTACATCGTGGCGCTGATGACGGATCTGCTGGAGCTGGAGCCGGGCGGCAAGGTGCTGGAGGTGGGGGCGGGATCGGGCTACCAGGCGGCGGTGCTGTCGAGGCTGGCGAAATCCGTCCACACCGTGGAAATCGTTCCGGCGCTGGCGAGCGCGTGCCGGGAGCGGCTGGCCCGCCTGGGGTATGCGAACGTGGCGGTGCACGAGGGGGACGGCGGGGCGGGGCTGGCGGCGGAGGCGCCGTTCGATGCGATCATGGTGACGGCGGCGGCGCGGCGGGTGCCGCCGGCGCTGGTGGCGCAGCTGAAGCCGGGGGGGCGGATGGCGATTCCGGTGGGGGAGGCGGGCGGGGCGCAGGAGCTGGCGCTGCTGGTGAAGGACGCGAAAGGGGAGGTCTCGGGGGGAGCGGTCCAACGAGTGCGTGTCATGCGAGTGT
>CALMBO010000029.1 GCA_937860055.1 uncultured Verrucomicrobiota bacterium
GAGTTATTGGATAGTATTTCTATAGAAAATAGAAACAAATGGGAAATCCGATGAGCAGAATCTTCAAGGATAATTCGGAATCGATTGGCAACACCCCGCTGGTTCGCCTCAACCGGGTCACCCAGGGAGCCAAGGCGACCATCTTGGCCAAGGTCGAGGGCCGCAACCCCTCTTATTCCGTCAAGTGCCGCATCGGGGCCGCCATGATCTGGGATGCCGAGAAACGCGGTGTCCTCAAACCCGGCGTCGAAATCATCGAGCCCACCAGCGGCAATACCGGCATCGCCCTCGCCTATGTCGCCGCCGCCCGCGGCTACAAGCTCACGCTGACCATGCCCGAGACCATGAGCATCGAGCGGCGACGCGTCCTGGCCGCCCTCGGCGCCAACTTGATCCTCACCCCCGGCGTGGAAGGCATGAAAGGCGCCATCCAGCAGGCCGAGGCGCTGGCCGCCTCCGATCCCCGGCGCTTCTTCCTTCCCCAGCAGTTCAAGAACCCCGCCAATCCGGCCATCCACGAAAAGACCACCGGCCCGGAAATCTGGAACGACACCGATGGAGGCGTCGATGTGCTCGTCGCCGGCGTCGGCACCGGCGGCACCCTTACCGGAATCTCCCGCTTCATCAAGAAGACAAAGGGCAAAAACATCCTGTCCGTGGCGGTCGAGCCCCGGGAAAGCCCGGTCATCTCGCAGAAGCTCGCCGGGCAGGAACTCAAACCCGGACCGCACAAGATCCAAGGCATCGGAGCGGGATTCATCCCCGACACCCTGGACTTGTCGCTCGTGGATCGCGTCGAGCAGGTGGATGCCGCCGAAGCCGTGGACATGGCCCGGCGCCTCGCGAAGGAAGAAGGCATGCTGGTCGGCATCTCCTGCGGCGCCGCCGCGGCCGCCGCCGTGCGCCTGGCGAAGCGGGATGAATTCGAAGGCCAGACGATCGTGGCGATCCTCCCCGATGCCGGCGAACGCTATCTGTCCACCGTCCTCTTCGAAGGCATCGGCACCTAGAACATTTTCACATTTATTGAAGCCGCAAGATCCCGATGTAGGCCGGGTGCCCTCACCCGGCGAAATCCCGCCCGGTCAGGGGACCGGGCCTACAACCTGGAATTCAATCGCTTTGATGAACGGTTGCAGAATGTCCATATTCGCTCTAGAAGCGCCCCCGCCCACCGGCCTTCCCTATTGGGCTTCGGCGACGGCGATCAATGACTGGCCCGGGAAGGGCAGCCAACGATCGATCTTCTTCAGGACCGGCACCATCATGTCGAATAATTTCAGCTGGAGCCGCCCCATCTGGCTTCGATTGCACACCACGGCGTTCCACCACCAGCCGGGCGTGCTGGCGCGGTTGAACCCCTGGAGGCGGCGGACGCGGAATCCCGCCTCTTCCAATTTCCCCCGCAGGTCGTCTGGATCGTAGCGCCGATAGTGCCCGACCAGCCGGTCATACGAACCAAACAGCCATTTGCATTGCGGAACCAGCAGGAGAAGCCTCCCGCCCGGTTTCAGGATGCCGCGCATCCGCCGCAGGGCCGCGCCATCGTCCTCGATATGCTCCAGCACGTTCAGACAGACGATGGTGTCATGCCCCAGCCCGCGCAAGCGGTCGGCATCGGCATCGCAGGTGAGGTCGAATTTCTCCACGGAAACCAGTTCATTCCCTTCGAAGGCCGACCTCAATATCTCCAGATATTCGGCGTTGAAGTCCGACACCGTCAGATGCTCCCGCTTGGGCAGCAGGCGGCTGATGTTGCCGATGCCCGATCCGATTTCCAGCACCCGTTCCCCCATGTCGGACAGGAGGGCCGCCACCTGCCATTCCGCATACCGCCTCGCATGGGAAAGGGAATGGAGGATGGCGTGGCCGTACTTTTCATCGAAACAGTCGTCCAGCAACCCGTATTTGAAGATCGTCCACAGCGCCGAGAAACCGTCTTTCCACCCGATCTTCTTTCCTTCCGCATATCCCCGCCCGTAATAGCTGATGGGGACCTCGTAGACGGTAGCGTTCCGCTTCGCGATCTTCGCCGTGATTTCCGGCTCGATGCCGAACCGGCAGGAACGCAGGGGGATGGTCCGCAGCAGATCGGACCGGAACGCCTTGTAGCAGGTCTCCATGTCCGTCAGGTTCAATCCGGTGAACCAATTGGAGCAGAACGTGAGGAATCGGTTTCCCATCTCGTGGTGGAAATTCAGGACCCGCCGCTGCTGGCTCCCCGCGAAGCGGGAACCATAGACCACGTCGGCCCCGTGCTGCAGGATCGGAGCGAGGATCCGCCCGTATTCGGCGGGGTCGTACTCCAGGTCCGCATCCTGGATGATGGCGATGTCGCCGCGCATCTCCGATATCGCACGGCGGATGGCCGCCCCCTTCCCCTGGTTCCGCTCCTGATAGAACGCGCGGATCTGCGCGGGATATTGGGCGGCCAGCTCCTGGAGACGTTCCCGGGAACCGTCCGTCGAGGCATCGTCGACGACGACGATTTCCCGGTCCAGCCCCGGCGGCAAGGGCGAGGACAAGACCCGTTCGAGGACATGGCGCAGATAGGCCCGCTCGTTGTAGACCGGCACCAATACGGACAGCAGCTTGGATTCGCTCATCAGGTCCCCTCCGTCGGTCCCGCCGGGGACCGCCGTTCGTAGATCCGGCACTTCTCGGCCACCCGTCCGGTCGTTTCGTCCGCCGGAAAGGCCAGTTCCTCCCTCAGGATCCAGTTCTCCGGAGCGGACACTCCCTTGTCAAACAACCGCGCCACGGGCCAATGGGCCCGGAACGCATCGGAAACCACGACGAAGCGGACCTGGTGGCGCTGGGCAACCTCCTCCACTTGCGCGATGGTCCCAAACGGGACCTCCACCCACTTCAACGGATTCGTCTGGTTGAACTCCACGGCCAGGTGGGGGCCATAGTTCATCACCACATCCTCGTCCGTCCCCCCATGCGCCTTGAGCGCCTTGGCGCACGCCTCGATGTTGGCATAGCGCCACCAGACGAATTCGGACCTGAACGCATGGACGGCATATCGCGCGTTGACCGATATGAAAACCAGCAGGATCAGGCCCGACAGCCATCGCCGGGCGCGGGAGGATTCCGCGGGCCAAACCTCCGGCCATGCGAGAAAGACCAGCAGGAAAACCCACGGCAGGCTCGGCACCAGGTTCCGCCGGTCCACATAGGCCAGGCAGGTCAGTCCCACCTGGAATCCCAGCAGGCATAGGGGCAGAAGAGCCTCCCGGCGTTTCTTCTTCCACAGCAAAATTCCGATGCCGATCAGGCCCAGGGAAAACCAGACGGTTCCAATCCGGAACCCCTTCCAGAACATCTGCTCATTGAAGATGCGCGCGGCATCCGCGACATTGCGAGGCGCTCTCCGGGGAAGGGCCCGCGCCACTTCCGGCCAAGTCCGGTCGTACAGTTTCGATCCGCCGGCGGCATAATGCTGCTTGGAATCCGCCCAGTCGGGCCCGCCGGCGAAATGGGCCCAGCCCTTGGAGCCCGGAGTGAACTTCCCGGCCTGGGCATAGGTGAAAACGCACAACGGCAGGAGCACCAGAAAAGCAGCCGCGAGGATCCCTGCGGGAAACATCCAATGCTTCTTCCAGTCTTTCCCCGCGCGCAACAGCACGAAGAGGCTGAATCCAAAAGCCGCCACCGCCGCGTCCAAACCTTTGAAATAGCCGCCTGCCCCGATCAGCGCTCCCGCCAGCGCATATCGCAAGAGCGGATTCAGGCGCCGGGAGAGCCCCAGGCATACCCCCGCCAGCAGGAATGCCATATAGGACATTTCCGAATAACCGGTGATGGAATAGTGGACCATCGTTGGATTGGTCGCGACCACCAGTCCCCCGGCAAAAGCCAATGCGGGGGATCTCGTCAGCAATCCCACGATGCCCGCGAACAGAAGGACCATGCCGACACCGGCAACCACGGTCGTCGCTTGCATCGCATATCGCGGATCCCAGCCCATCTTCACCGCGCCGGCGGCAAGGACGACCATCCCCTGCGACCAATAGGTGGACAACGCACCCGGCACGCCATGGGCGAGGGCCACCCCGTACTGGACGAAATGCCCGGCATCTCCGGAGGCCGGGTAGGCCTGGCGGGCTCCCGCGAGGCGTATTCCCAGCGCCACTCCCGCCAGGATCACGGCGGCGGCAAAGATTCTCCAGAAATTCGTCTTCATCCTCGTGGTCTTTTCCTGCCCGACGGGGAGTCCGGAACACATGCGCGGCGCCCCACGGAATTGCGCTTCAACATGGCGGCATCTTCTCAAGGCTCCCTTCCTGCCGCAAGTTGAAACCACTCCTGGAACCAGCGGAAACACGGTTGTCCGGAGCCACGCCGGACCGGAGGCGCCATATTTGGTTTGGCTTTTCCGCCATAAACCAAATACAGTGTGAAAGCATGTGAGGGGCCGCTCCCTTGCACGCATGAGTTCCGTTTGAACAGCCGAAGGAATCGAAGCATGAGCAATTCCGACATCGAGGTTTCCGTTGTCATCCCCTGCCTGAACGAGGCCGATACGCTGGAGACATGCCTCCAGAAGGCCCACCGTTCGCTCTCGGAAGCGGGAATCCAGTATGAAATCGTCGTGGCGGACAATGGAAGCACGGACGCCTCCCCCCAGATCGCCCGGTCCAACGGAGCACGGGTGGTGGCGGTTTCCAGGCGCGGCTATGGATCCGCCCTGATGAGCGGGATCGAGGCGTCCCACGGGCGCTACATCATCATGGGCGACGCGGATGACAGCTACGACTTCCTGGAGTGCCCGAAGTTCGTGAAGGAACTGCGCAAAGGGAACGAGCTGGTCCAGGGCTGCCGACTTCCCTCCGGAGGAGGAACGGTGTTGCCCGGCGCCATGCCCTGGTCCCACCGGTGGATTGGCAATCCCCTGTTCTCCTTCCTCGCCCGCCACTGGTTCTCCGCGCCGATCCATGACATCTATTGCGGCCTCCGCGCCTTCACCAAGGAGTTCTATCAGCAATTGGGCCTGCGCTGCATGGGCATGGAGTTCGCGACGGAAATGATCGTCAAGGCCAGCATCCGGGAGGCCCGGATCTCGGAAATCCCGATTTCCCTGCACCCCGACGGACGAAAAGCCCACGCGCCGCACCTGAAGACCATCCGGGACGGCTGGCGCACCCTGCGGCTGCTGCTGATGTGTTCGCCCCATTGGCTGTTTGTCATCCCCGGCCTCGCCCTGATGCTGGCGGGCGCCCTGGGCTATGTGCTGGTGTTTGGGGGCATCCGCATCGGCCCGGCAACGCCGGATGCGCACACCCTGCTGTTTTCCAGCGCCATCTTCCTGTGCGGCTACCTGTCGGCCTCGTTCTCCTTCATCATGAAGACCTTTGCCCTGCGCGAAGGCTGGCAGAAAGACAGCCGGCTGATGGGACGGCTCTATGAGTGGTTCAACCTCGAGCGCGGCCTGCTGGCCGGGCTCGCCTGCACGTTCGCCGGACTGGCCTTGATGGCCTGGGCGATCTTCCGATGGGCACAAGCCGATTTCGGCGAGCTGGACTATCGCAGCACCATGCGGATTGCCATCCCGGGCGCAACCCTGCTGACGCTGGGAGTCCAGACCTGCTTCTTCAGTTTCTTCTCCAGCAGCGTGGGGATGTGGCGCAAGTAATGGATGCGCGACCGGACAAGGGACCATTCCAGCAGGCCGATCTGGCCACCTATGATGCCGAATTGAACCAGGGGATTTCCTTGTCCGGCGAAGACAAGGATTTCTTCGCGGCGGGCCGGCTGGAGATCCTGGCCCGATGCCTGCAGTCGCAGGGATCCGCCGCTCCGTCGGCCATCCTGGACTATGGATGCGGCGCGGGCGACACCACCGTCCGCCTCGCCCGCCTATGGCCTGGATCGCGAGTCGTTGGCGTGGACACCTCCGAATCGCTGCTCTCCATTGCGCGTTCGCGGACACCAGAGGCCTCCCGCTGCGAATTTCACACCCCTGCTTCGGTGCCGGAAGGGCTTCGTTTCGATCTGGTCTATTGCAATGGAGTCTTCCACCACATCCCCCCCGCCGAGCGAGGTGCCTCGCTGAATTGGATCCGGTCCCGGATGGCGCCTTCCGCCTGGTTCTCCCTGTGGGAGAACAACAGCTGGAATCCAGGCACCCGCTGGGTGATGAGCCGGATTCCCTTCGATCGCGACGCCGTCCCCTTGTCTCCAGCCTGTGCGGTCCGCATGTTGAAGCGCCATGGATTCTCCGTGCGGCGCCGGGACTTCGCCTTTGTTTTTCCGAAGTGCCTGAAAAAGCTGCGCCTGCTGGAGCCCTGGCTCCGCAAGCTGCCGCTCGGGGCGCAATATCAAGTCCTGAGCCAGTAGTCCCCTGCCCCAACCCCGCCTCCCGCCGGAGACTACGCCGGGACGGCGAGATTATGGGGAAGCCGTATCGCCATTTCGATAGCGATAGACCTGGGTTTCCAGATAGGGAGAGGTATAGACCCGTTCGAAACGGGATTCTTCTTTTTGCAGGCGGGGCAGGATGTCCGTGACTTTTGCGCGGCCGTAGGCATTGGCTTCGGGGAAGGAATCCAGCACCACATAAAGCGGGATGCTCTTCTCGCGGGATTGCCGCATGGCCTCTTCCAGCCCGCGGGGATACTCGGTATAGCGGCGGGCGCTGATCTGGACAAACAGGGCCTTGCTGGACACCACCCAGCTGTTGGACGGGGAATGCATCCCGATCCATGCGCCGGCATCCAGCAGCCCGGCAAAATCCAGTTCGGAAGTGGGGACGTAGCGTTCGGGGTGCCAAGGGGGAAACTCCTTCAACCGCCAGATCGTCTGGATGTTCTTCCGGGCCGCAAAGACGTCGGTCGCCACTTGGAAGCCAATCCATGCCAGCAAGAGAAAGGCAACCGTTTTGGCCGATCGGGATCCGGCGATCCGCCCGATCTGCAGAAAACCCAGGAGGGTGAGCCAGAGCAAGACGGGAAGCAACGGCGCGAAATAGCGGTTGTCCCGGTAGGGACAGGCCAGGAAAACCAGTACGCTGACAGCCGCATACAGGCTGCTGATTCTCCCCTCCGCCTGCGCCGGTCCGAAAACCTTCACGGTTCCCCATGCCAGCACGGCATAGAGAGCCAACGCCAGCGGAAAGGCGAGAAACGACAGGTTCAGCAGTTCCAAAACACCGGAAGTCCCAAAACATTTGGGCAGGACAACCGACGGGTATGTCCAGCGATAGGCGGCGAGGCTGTCGGCCAGGATTTGCAGGAACGGGGGACGCGGAGCCTCCACGGCCTCGGGATTGGCAAAGAAATACACCAGATAGGTTGGATTCGTGAACACCGCGATCAGAAGCGAGAAAATCAACGGCGCCCCGGCGGCCAGATACGCCGAACGGCGCCATGAGGGGGAATGCTGTTTCCGATGGAGGAAAATATAGGCCATGGCCGCAACCGGAATCGCCATCCCGATCTGGCGGGCCTGGATCGCCGCCAGCGTGGACACGGATGCCGCCAGCCACAGCTTGAGGGATGGTTTATCCTGCTGGCCCGCCCTCTCCCATGCCACCAGCGCGAGCAAGGAACAGCATATGAACAGGGGTTCCGATCCGATGATGGAGAACTGAACCATCAGGAATTGCGATGTGGACAGCAACAGCCCGAGCAGGAAGGGAAACGGCGCCTTGACCTGACGCAGCCACGCCAGAACCGCCACGAACGAGGGAATGACCAGGCAAACGCCCAGTCCTTTGGCCGCGGCAACCGTTGCCGGAGACAACGTGAACAGGTCCCCGCGCGGCGCCTGGCCCGTCAGCCAAAGCCAAATGGAAAGAAGATAGGGATACCCAACGGGAAACCGCCATTTGAAGGGATGAAAGCCATCCCGCGAAATCGTCTGCCATGCGATATACAGGTAATCCAGGTTGTCGCCATTGGTCATCAGCCGATGGACATAGATCGCCAAGGACACGAGTAAGCCCGCCCCCACGATCGTCCACAGGATAAAACGCGGAATCGGCTGGCCGGACTCCATCGGTTTGGCGGTCAACAGGTTCATGCCTTGCCTTTGTCCCTCAAGAGGCCCCCGAACGCAAGACTTCGCGAATCGCCATCTGGACTTCTTCGATGGACACGGCCTTCATGCAGGCGTGGTCATGGCGGCAGGTTTCGCGGTAATCCCAGTAGATGCAACCTTCGCACCGTTCGACCTTCCGGATTTGCCGGTGGATGGCTCCCTTGGGCCCCCACTTCCCGGGATTCGTCGGGCCCCAGACCGAAACCGTCGGCACATCCAGAGCGGCGGCCATATGCAACAGGCCGCCATCATTGCCGACGAACAATTTTGCCCGCTCCATCAAGGCGGCTAGCAACGGAAGCGGGGTTTTCCCCGCCCAGTTGAAATCGCTTGCGCGGGATGCCGGCACCAGCGACTGTTCGCCGCCGCCCCCTACCCATGCGACCTGGAATCCCTTTTCGCGCGCCAGCCACTCCGCCACCGCTCCGAAACGCTCCGGAAGCCAATTCTTTCCGCTCCAGCCCGAGCCGGGAGCCATCAAGGCCAGCGGACGCGACGGATCCACCTTTTCTGCCGCCAGGAAATCCGCGGCCGACTTCCGCTCCTCCGGTGCCACCGCATACTCCAACCGGCCGGCATGTGCTTCAATGCCCAGCGGTCTCAGCAATCCCGCCAGCGCATCCGCCTCGTAGCGATCCTTTTCATACGGCTGGAAAAGCGTTTGCACCTCGGCCCTCACCCGCGGCGGGCGCCACTCCCCGATCCCAACCCATTGCTTCGGACAAATCGCATTGGCAAGGAAGCGCCCCACCCCATCGGCCGGAGCAATCAGATACTCCGCGCCTTCCTTGCGCAACGACAGCGCTGTTTTCCATTGTTCCCGCGCGCTTTGGCGCCATTCGCGATGCCCACGAACATATCGCGGCAATTGGGGCCCAAATATGCGGATTTCATCGGCATATCCGGCATGTCGACGCGCCAACGCCTCGCTCCACGGCCCCACCAGCCATATGATTTTGGCCTCCGGTTTTCCTCCCCGCAATGCCTTCAGCATCGGAATCGCATGGAGGATGTCCCCGAGATGCCCCGGAGAAAAGACGATGATTGAACCTCCCTTCATGGCAGGCGGCGGCCATCTCCGCGCCAGGGAATCCAGAAGCAGATAGCGCCACTCCTTCACCGAACCACCCCGTCAATCTGGACTTTCAGCGCCTCCACCAGAGGCCGGGCCGCCACGGCCCAGTCCAATGTGGACGCCACCCATTCCCGCGCCCGGCGGCAGGAATCCGTGAATGCATCGGGCGCCTCCGCCAGCCGCGTCAGCACCCTCTCCAAGTCATCCCCGATATTCTCCGAGACAATGATGGACGGGAATCCCTTTCCCGCCTCGAACCCCCGCAGGCCGAGGGAAGTGCCCACCACGATCTTGCCGTGCGCGATGTAATCGGGAATTTTGAGGCTGGAACCGGTTCCGCTTTTCATCGGCGCCAGGGCCACCTCCGCCAAGGAAAACACCGCCTCCTTGATTTCCTCGGAAACCGGCCCGGTGAACACCATGTTGGCGCCCGGTTCCGCACCACCCGATTCCCGGTAAGGCGCCAGATGCATCCCCATCACGACAAAGAGGGCGCGGGGAAACATCGGCGCCCATTCGCGGGCGATCCAATCCACCGCTTCGTAGTTCGGCTTGTGGTGCGCCCCCGCGAAAAGCACCACCGGCCGGTCCACGCCGGCCATCTGGCGATTCTGCCCGGCCTGCGCGGGAAATGCCGCATGGCAGGCCTCCACATCCACGCCATTGGGAACCATCACGATCTTTTCCCGGGCCTCCGGATGGCGGAGCCGGGTTGCCGCCGCGTCTTCGGCGGTGCAAAACGCCGCATGGGAAGCCTGCTTCAGCACCTCGCCTTCCATGGCTTCTGCACGCTCCAGAAGCGGTCCATCCGTGCAACCCAGCACCACACCCAAAAACCGTGGCAGGTCGTCATGGACATCATAGATCAGACGCTGCCGGTCCGGCATGAAAAACCGCTGGACGGGCGGCCACGCCATCGGCGAAGACAGCGCCCATGTGCGAACATCCCGGGACAATGCTCCGAGCACGGCATGGAATTCCGGCAGTTGCTCGAAATGGTCGGCAAAGGCGAACAAGGGGGCGGCACCGCCGCCGGCCACCGTTTGTTCGCGCGCACTCTCCTCGAATTCCTCACTCGCGGGAATGGCCACCATCCAGACCCCCGGCGCAATCCCCTTTACGGAGAAGGGCCTTGAACCCGGCGACAGGGAAAGAATGAACACCCTGAATTCCGCGCCCAGGGCTCTGGCAATCCCGGCGATCCGCTTGCCTCCGCCCGTCTGCAATTTGACGATGTCGTAGGGCACCACATAGGCCAGGATCGGCTTGCCGGGGATCCCGATTTCCTGCCGGATCAGCGCCAAGCCATCGCCCAACTGTTTTTTCCGCTGCACCCGTTGCCAGCGCCATTCCCCCATGCACCGGCGACGGCAGGACTGCCACCCCCTTCTCCAGACAGATGCCGGCGTTGGCAGTCCGGACAGATCCCGGGAGGCGTTCCCGGGCAAGATCCTCCCTGTTGCCGCCGCAAAACCCGCTGGATCGAAGGGAAACTCCATTCCACGCCCTCGCCGGTCAATTTCCGCCTAGCCCGGCAACTCGTCAAAGCCAAAATAGTTCCCCGGCACGCGCAATTTCTCCTCCGGGATCAAGAGGTAGTCCGTGTAGTTCCGTTGCTTGTCCATATCCGCCGCCGAAACCCGGAACAGGCCCTCGCGGCAAATCGCCAGCATTTCATACCGCGCCTCCGAGAGGATCCGCGCGATATCGCCGGTCTTTGCAACGTCCGGCAGGATTTCGCAAAGAACAACCGGCCGGCGAATCTCCAGCAATTTCCGAGCCCCTGCCAGCACATGGTTCTCGTGGCCTTCCACATCGATCTTGATGAACAAGCGCTCCATCGGCTTCAAGGTTGCGGCCTGCACGTCCAAGGTGGTGGTGGCCACCTTCAAGACCGTCGAAGAAGCCCCCTGGCTGAGGTTGACGTTTTTCTCCAGGCTGGAGGTCGGCTCCACTTCCGTCACCTCGGCGTATTTGCGGATGGTGATTTCGGCGCCGTTTTCGTGATCGCTCATGGCCATCTCGAGGACCTCGACGCCGCTTCCATTCGCCTCCTGGAATTTCCGGTTGGCGGCGGCCAGCGACGGCACCGGCTCGAAAGCCCGCACTTGCAACGCGGGCCTGATTTTCCGCGCCAGGGCCGAATACAGGCCGATGTTGGAACCCACGTCCCAAAACACATCCGCACGCTGGAGGCAGGCTTTCATGGTCTGCCACGTGGCCGGTTCGTAGCCCGCCGCCCCTTGCCACCATCCGAGGGTGCAATAGGCGATGCCCACATTGGCCGGAAAAACCAGCGGGATGCCGTCGAAATCGATGGTTCCCCCGTTCACCCGGATCGCCCACGGCACCCGGCGGACAACCCAGCAGGCCATTCGATAAACAGGCCGGACCGACCGGGACAATATCCACGAGACAATCGGGTTCTCTCTGAATATCTTGAGTCGGGCACACACTGTCTTCATGGATGTTTTTCCTTTGGCACGCGATGGGGCCTCGCCGTCGCCGGCGGCGAACTCGTCACTGGATATCGAGATCCTTCACTTTTCGCGCCGGCACCCCGGCATACAGGGCTCCGGGCTCCACATCGCCCAGGACCACGGAACCCGCCCCGACCACCGCGTGCTTGCCGATGGTGGCGGGACCGACGACGATGACACGTGTCGCCAGCCAGGCCCCCTGCTCAATCCGGATGTCGCGTCCGGAACACAGATCCGCCGAGCTCTCCTTCCGTTCCGCGTCGATCTTGTGGGGATCATGGGTTCCCGTCAGCAGGCACACGTCATGGCCGAAAAACGCCTGCGGCCCAACGAAGATCTCGCCTCCCACGGTGTTCAGCAAGGCATTGTTGACGACGGCGGTCTTGTCAACATGCACGCGCGCCGACGGCCCGTAGACAAGCGGTTGCGTCAGGCGGTTCTCCCGAATGAGGGAGGAAATCTGTCCGCGGTGCCGCCAGAGGAGGCCTTGCATCACCTCGTCCGACAGGCATCGTTGCAGTATCGCGCCGATCCAGCGCTCTTTCGCCCTTCTCCACCGCTCACGAATCCGCATATCGCACCTTCCAATCCAGATAGGGGCGGACCACCCCCGGCCATCCGGTCCCGGCATATTCCCCCCGGGATCCGGTCCCTTCCGTCCGGTCCACGACCCGGAAGGAAACCGCATCCCTCTCCATGGCGTGGCAAGTGACAGGGCTGAACGTCCCCACGGCGGCCAGGACGAAGAAAGAGCCCTCCGCCATGAAATTGGGGGGAATGACACAACGCGAGATCACCACCCCCGGGCGCCGGGCGGAATTGTGCCAATGCTGGTTGTTCCAGTCGTTCGACGCAAAAAGGACCACGCCATCGGAATTGATCAGGTGGATGATGACGGTCGGCCGCAGGCTTGTCGTCGCATTCCAATACTCCACTTCGACATAGATCGGCTTGTCAATATCGACGACCTCGGCGGGTTTTTCCTCCGCATTGAGAATGCGGACGGCTTTTAGTCGCGCAACGGCATCTCCCGGGGCCTGTTGCCAATCCGGCCACGTGCGCTCGGCCGTGGTTCCTTTATCGGACATGCCATACATGGCGGCGATTCGATTGACCTCTCCTTGCGCGGCCACCCGTCCGTGGTCAAGCAGGATCGCCTTCTGGCACAGCCGCGTGATGGTCTGCATGTTGTGGGAAACAAACAGCACCGTCCGTCCCGTCTGCCCGATGTCCTGCATCTTGCCCAGGCATTTCTTCTGGAAAGCGAGGTCGCCGACCGCCAGCACCTCGTCCACGACGAGGATTTCCGGCTCCAGGTGCGCCGCCACGGCAAAGGCCAGGCGCACATACATGCCGCTCGAGTAGCGCTTGACGGGAGTATCAATGAACGTCTCAAGCTCGGAAAACGCCACGATCTCGTCGAGTTTCCGTGCCACTTCCGCCTTGGTCATGCCGAGAATCGCACCGTTCAGGAAGATGTTCTCGCGGCCCGTCAGCTCGGGATGGAATCCCGTTCCGACCTCCAGCAGGCTGGCCACCCGCCCCTTGACCCGGATGCGGCCCGATGTCGGCGCCGTCACCCGCGACAGGATTTTCAGCAACGTGCTCTTGCCTGCGCCATTGCGCCCGATGATCCCCCATACTTCGCCCTGCTGGATCTCCAGCGAGACGTTTTGCAGCGCCCACAGGGTGTGCCCCTCCACCGGCAGATGGGACTGGTCGAGGCGCCGGTTGGGATCCGGAAGCCCCCTCACCCGGTGCCACCAGCTCTGCAAATCCTCCCGCAGCGTCCCGCTCCCGATCACGCCGAGATGATAGGACTTGGAAATGTTTTCGATGGAAATGACGGGAGGCATGGTTAGACTAGAGACAATAGACCACAGACTATAGCCTGAAGAATGGGGGCGTTCACTACCTGAGCTCGCTGTCGATTTGTTTTTCAACCGTGCGGATTAGGCCGGTCAGAACCTTGGAAACTTCGTCTGCCTGAAGGGATAACCGCACATGTGCATCGTCTTTTAAATAGCTCAATCGCTGGGAAAGGTGAATGAAATAGGCAACCTCCGAGGCTGAACCACGGGCGATATACAGGAAGTGAAGATAGTCCTTCCGGGAATTGCGGGAAGCACCTTCCGCAATGTTGGCCGGGATGGAATAGGCGGATCGCCGCAACTGACTCGTCAACGAATAGGCTTCCTCTTTGGGAAACGACCGCGAGACTTCATACAGGGCCACGGTCAAATCGTCCGCCTTCTGCCAAGCCAAAATGTTCTTATAATTCCGCATGTTTTTCTTTCGTCTCTGGCCCCTGGTCTTTGGTCGGTAGTCTATGGTCTGTGGTCTCTAGTCTGTTGTCTTCTCTTCGCGCTTCGCACTCAGACCGTATCCATGAATGTCCGCTCCACGCGGTTGAAGACGGCCATGCCGGCCAGCAGCAGGAGGACCATGAACCCCGCCGAGTATCCCAGATAGGCCCACGAAAACACGCCCGTGCCGAAAAAGGCGTAGCGGAAGGTCTCCACAATGGCGGTCATGGGGTTGGCCACGATCAGCCAGCGGTATTTCTCGCCCATGGTGGACAGCGGATAGATCACCGGCGTCGCGTACATCCAAAGCTGCACGCCGAACTGCACCAGCACCTGCAGATCGCGGTATTTCGTTGTCAGCGACGAGATGATGACGCCGAAGCCCAGCCCCAGGCCGGCCATCATGGCCAGCAGGACCGGCAACAGCAGGATCGCCCAGTTGGGCTGGACCGGGGCCCCCCGCGCCCAGAACAGGCCATAGACAGCCAGGAAAAATCCAAACTGGATGGCAAAGGCGATCAGTTGCGAAATCACCACCGACACCGGAACGACCATCCGGGGAAAATACACCTTCCCGAAGATGCCGGCATTGGCAATGAATGTGTTGGATGTCCGCGTCAGGCACTGGGCGAAATAGTTCCAGACCGTGGTCCCCGCCATGTAGAAGACGAATTGGGGAACGCCGTCCGTCGGAAGCCCCGCGATCCGCCCGAACACCACGGTGAACATCAGGGTGGTCAAAAGAGGTTGGATGACGTGCCAGAGAGGCCCCAGGATGGTCTGCTTGTAGGTCGCCACGAAATCCCGGCGGACGAAAAGGCCGGCCAGGTCCCGGTAGCGCCACAGGTCGCGCAAGTGCAGGGCCAGCCACCCCCTGGGAGGCTCGATGACCAGATCCCATCCATTTTCCTGTGCCGGCAACGCCATACGGCCCACAGCATCCAAAACATCCCCCCGAAAGTCAAGAACACCGCCGGTCCGCCGCCGTTCCAAACCGCCGGGAAATGGCTTTTCCCCATCGGACAAAACAATTAGGATGTTTTCCGTTGAATCCGGCATCCAAAACCGATCAAGCGAAATGCCGCCCCTGGGGCCGGCGCTTTGCGGCATTCCTTCTGCGGGCGGTCCGTCACTCGTCCAGCTGGCTCCTGCGCCTCGTCTTCTTCCTCCTGTCCCTGCTGATCGTCCTTTTCGCCTATCTCCACCTGGTCGGCATGCCGGCCTATTTCACCGATCTGTTCCTGGATCGCATGGCCGCCGAAGGCTACTTCCTCCAGATCGAGCGCCTGACGCTGGAAATCGACCGAGGCCTGGTCGCCAAGAACGTGCGGTTGTTCGCCGCCGCCAACGCCCCGAATCCGTTCATGGAGGCCCGCGAGTTCGCCGTGACCCTCCATCCCGTGGCCTTGCTGCGGAACCGGGAAGTCACGCCCGTCCTGGCCATCGTGGACGGCTCCCTGCGCGCCCAGCTTGGACAGGAAAAATTCGGGGCGAGACAAGGTTCCCGGTCCGTCCTCCTGGAGAACATCAATCTCCGCTTTTCCGCCTCCCGGGAAGAGGCCCATCTGAGGGAGTTTTCGGCGGACTTCCTGGGCATCCATTTCCGGGGACGCGGCGCCATCCATCTTTCAGCCAAAAGCCGCCGCCCCACGCTCCGCAATCCGCTCGTCCTCGCGGTCGATACCATCGAAAACGTCCCCGTTTGGGTTTTGAAGCTGGTGGAACAGGCAAACGAGATTGCTTTCCACGCCCCGCCGTCCGCGGATTTCGCCTTCGCCATCTATGCCGATCATCCGCAGGACAATGAAATCTCCATCCAGCTGGAAAACTCCGATGGCGGAAGCATCCGGGGGGTGGAGTTCCGCCAGTTCCGCGTGGATGTCTCCTGGAAGGACCAGCAGCTCCGCCTGCCCGATCTGCAGATCCACAAGGGGGAGGGCGTCCTCGGCCTCTCGGGTTGGTATGACGCGACCAACCAGATGATTTCGGTCCATCTGCTCAACACCCTCCCTCCCGACACCTTTCTCGCCCTCCTGCCCGGCGACATCCAGAAAAAGGCCTCCGCCATCGTCGCCGACTACCGTTTTCCCCTCCGCCTGGAGATGCAGGTCGGCCCCGCGCCCCTGGCCGGAGCCGCGGAACATTTCACGGGCCGCCTGTCCTTTGCCAAGGCCAATGTGCGCGACGTCCCCATCGAAAGCCTGGACGCCGTCTTTTCCCGTGACGCCGCCGAGGTGAAGCTCGAAAAGGCTTCCGTCCAGCTGGGAGCCGGACCGGACGCCAGCCGCCTGAAGATCCAGGACGGGTTCTTCCATCTCGACACCCGCCGGTTCCAGGCCCGTGTCGGCGGCACCATCAACCCCCACGTGGTCAAACCGGTGCTGACGCCAAGCATGCGCAACATCGTCAACTGGTTCGGCATCCAGGAACCCCTCCAGGGCGATGTCGTCGTGGGAGGCGTGGCCGGAGACCCCGCCATCTACTGTTTCGGCCCCGTGCAAGCGACCAACTTCACGATCAACGGTGTCGCCGTGCAATCCATGCAGGGGAACCTCAACATCACCAACGAAGTCATGCACATCACCGGAGCCGCCCTCGTCCGCCCGGAGGGCATTGCGCGCGGCGACGTCCACATGGCGTTTTCCAACCAGACCCTCCGGCTGGATGTCGACAGCACGCTGGATCCGCGCGCCACCGCGGACATGATCGGCCCGGCCGTGGCCCGGTTCATGAAGCCTTTCCGGCTCAACGGTCCGACTCGCCTCCAGGTCGAAGGGCTCCTCGACTACTGCAATTTCTCGCTGAACCAGCTGCAGGCCCATGTCGAGGCCCAGCGCTTCGGCTACGACCGATGGGAGGCCGACACCGCCACGTTCGACCTGGCCGTGCTCGGCCGCCGGCTCCGCTTCACCAACGCCGTCGCCACCGCCTACGGGGGCCAATTCGCCGGCACGGGGAATCTCTATCCCGTCGCCTCCGATGCGAACTGGCGCTACGAAGTCGATCTGGCCGCGACCAACGCCAGCCTCGCCGATCTCCTCTTCGCCTCCTTCCAGAAACCGGCCAAGGACCTGCGAGGAACCCTGGACGGCACCGCCCGCATCGGCGGCTACATCGGCAAAGGCACCGGCCCGGGCGTCACCGGCTGGGGCCGCGCCAGCATCCGCGGCGGCCTGCTCTTCCAGACGAAGCTCTTCAGCGGCCTTTCGGCCATCCTGGCCAGGATCATCCCCGACTTCACCCTTTTCGCCCAGACCGACGCCAGCGGGGACTACACCATCCGGAACAGCCGCCTCCACTCCCGGAACATCCAGCTCCAAGGAACGGTCTTCAGCGTGAAGGCCTACGGTTCGTATGCCTTCGATGGCGCGCTCGACTACCGCGTCGAAGTCCAGCTCCTGCGCGGCGGCCCTGTCGCCGCCATCGTCCGTTTGGCTACCCTGCCCGTCACCCGCCTTCTCAAATTCGGGTTGACCGGCACGTTCGAAGATCCCCATTGGCGCCCGCTCAATCTCAACCCCGCCGAACTTTTCTCCGGCGAGGACAAGGGGGAAGGCAAACAGCCCTGATCCGCTTCCGGCGCGGGAAGGCGCCTCCCATGTCCACTGCGCGGGTTTTCTCCGCCAGGGAAAAACCGCGATGGATTCTTCCCCGCTGCGCCCCCCGTTCGGTGCCTTTCCGCACGGGCAAAGAAGTTTGGTTTCCATGGTTGCAACACAAAACCGGCCGTGGTAGCTTCTTCTCCGTCTTCAGGGCGTGGTGAAATTCCCGACCGGCGGTACAGCCCGCGAGCCAATAGGCAGACAAGGTGCGATTCCTTGGCCGACAGTATACAGTCTGGATGGAAGAAGACTTGCAGCGGTTTCTTTCGCTGCCCCCTCGCCCGAAGACAGGAAGGTCTTCGGTTTTTATATGGAAAAATCCGGGCAAGAGTCCGTCTTCTGCTCCGTGGAGGAGGCTCTCGACATCATCCGCGCCGGCCAGATGCTCCTGGTCGTGGACGATGAAAACCGCGAGAACGAAGGCGACCTCGTCGCCGCCGGCGAAAAGGTCACGCCGGAGATCATCAACTTCATGGCCACGCACGGCCGGGGCCTGATCTGCGTTCCCATGGAGGAACAGCGCCTGTGCCGGCTCGGCCTCGGCCGCATGGTCCCCCTGGATGAACGCGACCGCTACCGCACCGCCTTCACCGTTTCCGTCGATGCCCGCGAAGGCATCTCCACCGGTATCAGCGCCTTCGATCGCGCCCGGACCGTCCGCTTGCTGGCCGACGAAAAATCCACCGCCTGCGACTTCATCCGCCCCGGCCACATGTTCCCGCTGCAGGCGGTTCCCGGCGGCGTCCTCCGCCGCACCGGCCACACCGAGGCTTCCATCGATCTGGCCACGCATGCCGGACTCAAGCCCGTCGCCGTCATCTGCGAAGTCATGCGCGACAACGGAGAAATGGCCCGCCTGCCGGATCTGGTGGAATTCGCGAACCGCCACCATCTCCGCATCCTGACCGTTGCTTCGCTCGTCGCCTGGCGCCGGGCGCGCGAAAGGACCGTCCGCCGCGATTCCGTCGTCCAGCTCCCCACGGAATACGGCGATTTCATGCTCCACCTCTATCTCGACGAACTGACCGGTGAACACCATGTGGCCCTCGTCCATGGCGAACCGGCCAGGCAGGACGCTCCGCTGGTGCGCATCCATTCCGAATGCCTGACGGGCGACGTCTTCGCCTCGCGCCGCTGCGACTGCGGCAGCCAGCTCCACGCCGCGATGCGCCAGATCGTCGCCGCCGGCCATGGCGCCATCCTTTACATGCGCCAGGAAGGCCGCGGCATTGGCCTGGCCGGCAAGATCCGCGCCTATGCCCTCCAGGAACAGGGGCTCGACACCGTCGAAGCCAATCTCAAGCTGGGGTTCGCCCCCGACCTCCGCGACTATGGCGTCGGAGCCCAGATGCTCCTCGACCTCGGGATCACCCGCATGCGCCTCCTGACCAACAACCCCCGCAAGGTCGTCGGCATCCAGGGCTACGGCATCGAAATCGTGGAACGTGTTCCCATCGCCTTCCCCCCCACCCCCCACAACGCCAAATATCTGAAAACGAAAAAAGAGAAACTGGGCCACCTGATCTGACCCGGAAAGGACACCATGAACTGCAAGGAATACAGCGGACAACTCAACGCCAAGGGACTCAAGTTCGGCATCGTCGTCAGCCGATTCAACGATCTGTTCACCGGACAGCTCCTGAAAGGCGCCTTGGATTGCCTGGCCCGCCATGGCGCGAATGAAAAGGACATCGAGGTCGTCTGGGTCCCCGGCGCCTACGAACAGCCCATCGCCCTCAAGAAACTGGCCCAGGCCGGAAAGCACAACTCGCTCATCGCGCTCGGCGCCGTCATCCAGGGGGCCACGTCCCATGCCGGCCTCATCAATGCCCAGGTCGCCCGGGCCCTGACCCAGATCAGCCTCGACAGCGGCATCCCGGTCGTCGACGGCATCGTGGCCGCCGAAAACCTCGACCAGGCCATCGAGCGCTGCGGCAGCAAATCCGGCAACCGCGGATGGAACGCGGCGCAGACCGCCATCGAGATGGCCTCCCTCTTCCAGCAGCTTCCCTGAGGATTGCATCTTCCGGCCAATCTGATTCAATCCATCCGTCGCAACCAACGAAAGGACCCTCCCATGGGAATCCGCCACGAGGCCCGCGAATGGGCGCTGCAGTTCCTCTTCCAATCCGAATTCAACCGGGAGGAATCCGTCGACGAGGGCTTCAAGCTCTTCTGGGAACATCAGAACGAAGAGGCGGCCGCGCCGCCGTCCCGCCCACCCGCCAAGGAGGACCGCATGCGCGCCAAGGCGCGGCAGTTTGCCGAGGAACTGGCGCGCGGCGTCATCGCCCACCACCAGGAGATCGATCCACTCATTTCCAAGTACGCGGAAAACTGGGAAATCGACCGCATGGGCACCGTGGACCGCAACGCCATGCGCATCGCGGTCTTCGAGATGCTCTACCGGAACGACATCCCCCCCGTCGTTTCCATCAACGAGGCGGTCGAGCTGGCCAAGTCCTATAGCTCCGTCGAATCCGGAAAGTTCGTCAACGGCATCCTGGATCGCATCCGCAAAGGGCTCGACCGCCCCGCGCGCGGCCCCAACGCCTCGGCTGAACCCGTCGAAGGACAGGAATAGCCCGGAACATGGGCTCCTGGTTCAACAGCCTCCGCAAGACACGCGAACGCTTCTCCGGCGCGCTGAAGGGGCTGTTTTCCTCTCCCGGGCCCGATGAAGCCACGGCCGAGGAACTCGCCGATCTGCTCATCATGGCGGATGTTCCCATGCGGCTGGTGCAAACGCTTTCCAAGGAGCTGGAACGATCCGCCTCGCGCAAGGAACCGCTCCTGACCACGTTCCAGCGGGTCCTCGTGGATGCCCTCGGGCAGAATCCACCGCTGGATTGGGCCGCCTTGCCTTCTCCGGGCGTCGTGCTGCTGGTCGGCATCAATGGTTCCGGCAAGACCACCACCGCCGCCAAATTGGCCCGCATGGCACTGCTCGCCGGCCGCCGCCCCCTCCTTGGCGCCGCCGACACCTTTCGCGCCGCCGGATCCCACCAGCTCAAGCTGTGGGCCGACAAAATCGGCTGCGAGTCCGTCATCGGCGCCACCGGCGGCGATGCGGCCGCCGTCGCCTACGATGCCATCGACGCCGCATTGGCGCGCCGATGCGACGTCGTCTTTGTGGATACCGCCGGACGCATGCATACCAAGGAGCCGCTGATGCGCGAACTCCAGAAGGTGCGCGCCGCCATGGACAAGCGCCTGCCCGGAGCCCCTCACCACACCTGGGTCGTGCTGGATGCCATGCTGGGCCAGAATGCCGTGGTCCAGGCACGCCAGTTCCATGAAATGACCCCCCTGACCGGCGCCATCGTTACCAAACTGGACGGCAGTTCCAAGGCCGGCTTCCTTTTTGCCATCCGCCAGGAACTGAATCTCCCCATCCTCTATGCCGGCCTTGGGGAGAGCGCGGACGATCTCGCGCCTTTCGACGCCGCCGCCTTCGTCAATGCCCTCCTGGATCTGGATGAATCAAAATGAAGGTCTTTCCGGAATCCGATCTGAAGTGGATGCGCCGGGCGCTGGCCCTGGCCCGGCGGGCGGAAGGCATGACACGACCCAATCCGCCCGTGGGCGCGGTGGTGGTCAAGAATGGCCGGAAGATTGGAGAAGGCTTCCACAAAAAGGCCGGCGGCCCCCATGCCGAGGTCTTTGCCCTTCGGCAGGCGGGCAAGGCGGCGCGCGGCGCCACCTTGTATGTCACCTTGGAGCCCTGCTCCACCCATGGCCGCACCCCCCCCTGCACGGAGGCGGTCATCCAGGCCGGGATCTCGCGGGTCGTGGTTGGAACGGCCGATCCCAATCCCAGGCATGCGGGGCGCGGCCTGCGCCTGTTGCGCAAGGGTGGCATCCGTGTCGATGTCGGCGCCTGCGGCGAAGAAGCCGGCAGGCTCATCGGTCCGTTTGCCTGCCACATGCGGCGCCACCGCCCGTTCTTCACCCTGAAGCTCGGTCTCTCGCTGGATGGCCGCATTGCCGACCATACCCGTTCCTCCCGCTGGATCACCGGTCCAGAAGCCCGCGAAGAGGTCCAAGCCATGCGGCGGGCCGCCGACGCCATCATGGTCGGTGCCGGAACGGTCCGGCATGACAATCCCTCCCTGTGGCCCCGACCAGACGGCAGGCGGAATCCATGGCGGATCATCGTGGTCCGGAACGGCCCCCTGCTCCTCAAGGCCCAGCTCTTCACGGACGCGCATGCCGGCCGCACTCTTGTTGCAGCACCAAAAGGCTGGCACCCGGCCTGCGCCCGCCGGATCCGGCAGACAGGTGCCACGGTTCTGGAACTGCCCCGGGATCATTTTCTTCCCTCCTTGGCCAAGGAACTCGGCAAGCTGGGCCTCCTGCGCGTCCTTTGCGAAGGCGGCGGCATCTTGGCCGGCGAATTGATCCGGGCCGGCCTGGCCGATGAATTGTGCGTTTTCTCGTCCCCCATGCTGATCGGCGGTCCGGTTGGCGCCACGGGAAATGCCGAGTGGCTATTGGATCAGGCCCCCCGATTCAACCGGGCGGAATGCCGCCCCGTCGGCCGGGATCTGTTCATGAGATTTTCTCCTGCGGACAAGGAGGGCTGAATGTTCACGGGCCTTATCCAACAGGTCGGGCGATTGGAACAGATCTCCTTCCAGGGCGAGGCGGGGCACCTGATTCTTTCCGCCCGGTTCGATGCCCCCCTGCAGATCGGCGAAAGCGTCGCCATCAACGGAGCCTGCCTCACCTTGGTCGAACAGCATGGAGACCAGATGGTTTTCGATGTCCTCCGGGAAACCTTCGACAAAACCTCTCTCCGCGACAAGGCGACGGGGGCGCCGCTGAACCTGGAACGGGCTCTCCGCGTGGGCGATTCTCTCGGGGGCCATCTCGTCAGCGGCCATGTGGATGGCACCGGCGAGTTGCGGCGGGTGGAAACGGCCGGCCGCGACAAGGTGCTGGCCATCTCGGCGCCGCCCCTGATGCCGGAGATCGTCCCCAAGGGTTCGATAGCCGTCGACGGCATCAGCCTGACCGTCGTGGGAGTGAATCCGGCCGATGGCCTGTTTTCCGTCCATGTCATCCCCCACACCTGGGCTCAAACCGCGCTTTCCTCGCTGTCTCCCGGAGCGCGCGTCAATCTGGAAACCGACATGATCGGCAAGTATGTCCGCAAAATGGCGGCGGCGGATTCTGCGCCGCGGGTCACCTGGGACAAACTGCGCGACGCCGGCTTCCTGTCCTGATCAATCCGCAAACGCGTATTTGACGATGCAGCGCAGGGCGCTGAAGCCGTCCTTCCAGCCGATCTTCTTCCCTTCGGAATAATCGCGGCCGTAATAGGAAATCGGCACTTCGTAGATCTTCAGCTTTCGCCGGGCGACCTTGGCGGTGATTTCGACCTCGAATCCGAACCGGTTTTCCTTCAGCGGAATGGACTGGATCACCTCGCGCTTGAAGACCTTGTAGCAGACCTCCATGTCCGTGAGGTTCAGGTTGGTGGTCATGTTGGAGAGCGTGGTCAGAAGCCAGTTGCCCAGGTAGTGCCAATAGAACACGACGCGATGCGCCCCGCCGCCCAGGAAGCGGGAACCATACACGACATCCGCATGCCCATCCACGATAGGCTGCAGGAGCCGGGAATATTCCTTCGGGTCGTATTCCAGATCGGCGTCCTGGATCAGCACGACGTCGCCCGTGGCGGCGGCAAAACCCGTCCGCAGGGCCGCCCCCTTCCCGCGATTCACCTCGTGGAACAGGACCTTCAAATCGGATTGTTCCTTCGCCATCTTCTCCAATACCTCGCGGGTTCCGTCGCGGGAACAATCATCCACCAGGAGAATCTCCTTCTCCATGCCGACATCGACCGACCGGACCAGGGCGACGATTTCGGAAATGGTCACCGCCTCGTTGTACACGGGAATCACGATTGACAGTTTCTTCATGGACCCTCCTCTTTCCGCTCCAGCCGCACGTTGCGTATGAGAAAATAGTCGAAGCAGACATCTGAAACAAGAAAAACGCCCCACCGGCGGATATCATCCAAGCGCATCGGTCTCCCTCCGGAGGCCCATGCCATCTCTTCCGCAGGGATCTGTATGGAGTTCCACCCCTGCGTAACGGACAATTCCCGCTGGAAACGTTCCGCATAAGGAGGGTTCTCGGGCCGGTCATCCACCCGGACCGCGAAAATGGCGGGAATGGCCTCCGGCCAGAACAACTCCAAATTCAAGGATTGGGTTCCACGCCAATCCTTGCAGGCCGGCTCCCGGAAAGCCCCGGGATAGGCGCCGCCTTTGCCGCGGGGAAGACCGTTCAGCCTGAATCCTTTCCGGCGGGAGATGGAAAGATCCACCCCGTTCAGGCTCCACCCCCGTTCTGCCCACAAGGCGCCGGGTTTCGCCAGCACGGGAAAGGCATGGAACTCCATTCCGAACATGGCCCCTTCCCAGACGAGAGGGACAAGGCAAAGAGCCGAAAGCGCCGCCCAGCGCAAAATCCGCCGCCATCGCCAAGTCGCGCATACGCTGGCCGCTCCCGCCCAGCCATACAGGACATCCGTCCATTCGAAAGACCGGCCCACAAGGGGCTGGAGCCATTCCGCCGCCGCGGAAAAGATGGCCAGTCCGCCGAAAACCAGCCACCCCCGGCGGCCCAAGGGCAACAACCTCCCCACCAGCCAAGCCAAGCCGGCGAACAATCCCACGTGTATCGATCCTCCCATGGCACGCCAGGCATACCCGGATGGAGGAATCGGCAGAGGAATCATAAGCAAAAACAGGGCGGCGGCGCCTCCCAGCGCCGCCGTCCACCATCCCCCTCCAGCACCCCGTGCTCCCATGGACCCGTGTCCGTTATTCGTCGAACTGATAGATCCGGTACCACCGGGTCCGGCGGAGGTAGGACGTGCGATCCTCGAACGTATACGACAGCTGCGATCCGCCAACCGGAATGACGAAGTTGCTCTTGTTGATGGGCGCCGGTCCGTTGTACTTCGGCTCCCAGAGATGCCAGGTCTGGCCGAAGTCGTCCGAGTACCGGATCTCATAGCGCCGGCCTTGGATGCCGCCTTCCCACTCGAAGCGCATCAGGCCGGAGACGGCGTACGGACGCGTCAGGATTCCGAGGTCGCGATACTGGACGAGGAAATCGTTCTCGTTCATGTCGACCAGGTTGGTATTGGTCACGCCAATGACCCGCCAGCGGCCCTGCGCCGTCTGGAAGGCAACCGTGGCCTGCCAGATGTAGTATTCCGTGTAGGCGCTGACGTTGGTCAGGGTGGTCCAGCTCATTCCGCCATCGCCGGAGAACTGCACCTGCACCCATTCGGCGCCGTCCACCAGATGCGCGGACCAGACCAGGGGCCAAACCTGATCGCTTTGCGAAACCCGCAGGCCCGGCTCGTTCAGCGTCCGGACCTCGAAGAAGATATTCGTGCTTCCCTGGCTGGCCTGGACGGTGTTGCCATACATGCCGATATTGATGCGTTCCCCGTTATTGGTCGGTTCCTGGCTGTAATCCGAATCCGGATATCCGTGATCCACCGCCCACGAAGTGGTGGCGTCCAGCGTCCAACCGCCCGGAGTCCAGCGGCCATATTCCGACTTCGGATGGAAATCGCCGGTGAATTCGATTTCCGCCAGATCGGCGTTGGTGATGGCGCTCCGGAAATCCCGGTTCAAACCCAGCTGCCAGTGGCGGAGGGAATTGCTCGTGCCCGCGTAGAATCCCGAGTCGAGATTGCCGAAATCATAGAGGTTGTAGTCCATGGTGGCGCTGGACAGCAGCGAGGTCGCCGTGCCCACGGCATAGGCATAGGCGCCTGCCGCCGGGATGAAGATGTTGTTCTGCAAGGTATCAACGACCGTGTTGACCATCTGGATGCCTGCAGCCGTGGATCCGGCAAAGGTCAGGTTTTCCAGCACGGAGGTCCGCGTGTTTTCCAAACTGACGCCATAGCCGGTCTTCCAAAGGGCGGAGTTCCGGATTTCCGTTCCGTGCGCGCCTTCCACGTCAACGCCGGTGGACGCATCGCTCACCACCATGCCCTCCACCGTCACATTCCGGTTGGATTCCAGCCAGATGCCGCGATCCACGCCGCGGATGGCCAGATGGGACAGGCGGACATGGGAAGCCTTGACATCGATCCCCGCCGCCGGATAGTTGGTCGAACCCGAACGGGTCAGGATGGTATGGGCGCCATTGGTATTACCCTGGATCACCACATCGGCATTCGTGCTGCCGCCGCGGGACCAGATGATGCGGATGTCCGCATTGGTGGCATAGGTGCCCGTATCCAGATAGACCGTGTCGCCCCCTTCCAGATCATAGGCATCCAGGATGGCTTGCAGGGACAGCTTGGGCGTGGCGGGTGTCAGACCGTCGTTGCCCAGGGCGCCAATCGCGCTGCAATAGATGTCGCCGGTCAGGTCGTTGTCGTTCACGTAGAAGGCATGGGTCTGGTTGCGCAGTTCGAAGGTGGAGTCCGTCTGGTCGGAGATCCCCGAACCATCCTCGGCCACCACGCGCCACAGGGCGGCAAAGCTGTCCGGGAAGGCCACCGTGTTCCACGCATAGGTCCCCAGCGTGGCGGAGACACCGGTGGCGATGTTCGTCCACGTGCTGCCATCATAGTATTGCAAGGTGACGGTCTTGCCTCCGGCATTGCCCGCCGCCCAGCGCAGCACCACGTTCGTTCCTGCCAGCACGCCGCCATCGTTCTGCGTCAGCGCCGTCAGCCAAAGGGTCGAGAGGCTCTTGCTGGCATATTCCGTCCCGCCATACGCCCCGAGATTGAGGCGGTATCCGTTGGGCATGGGCTCGCTTGCGGTCCCGAGCCAGGGATCGCCCAGGTCGATCACCGGCGAATGGTTGCCCGGAGGATCCACATCCCAGCCGCCGAGGATCGGGCTCCAGCGCCCCACCTCCGAATTCAAATGGAAATCGCCCGACGCCTCATTCTGGAAACGGGGCTCGAACGAAACGCTGTTGGCATCCTGCCCGGAGGCCGCCTGCCAATAGGACAGCTTCTCCCATTTGCCGTTCCGCTGCCCCATCCATGCCGAATCCCGGGCCAGCAGATTGTTCCAATCGGATATCAGCCCGCCATCGTGCCACGCGATGACGCTGTTGGTCGTTGTTCCTCCGGCCACGAGGATGTTATGCCCCAGCCGCAAGGTTCCGTATCCAAGCTTGCCGATGGCCGACCCGTGGGTCGACACGACCGTGCAATTCGAGATCACGGCGCCCACGGCGCTGACCCAGACGCCTGTCTTGGAATAGTTGGTGGTGAAAATCACCGAGTGCCGCATGATCGCGTTGGTCCCGATGATGGCGGTCTCGCCCCATCGCTGCGCCAACCGGTCGATCACGTTGCCTTGGCCCGACAGGGAGAGAGAACCCCGGTCGATCTGGACATCCTCGAAAGTTGAATCCACGCTGGTCACCCGCATCGATCCGTTGCTCAGCGCCAAGTTGCGGATTTCCAGGCCGGTGCCCTTGAATTCCATGGCCTCGCCCACGAACTGCAGGTCCTGCATGTCCACATAGCTGGCTTCCATGAAGAAGGCGCCGCCCGTGGAGAACCGGTTGGTCGCCAAAAAGCGAGAGCCGTCTGCATGGGTGCTGCCATAGGCGGAAACCGACTCGCCCTCCTCGCCGCCGTCCGACGCTTCCCAGAGGATGGGCGTGTTGGTGTCCGCGAGATGATAAACGCCCGTGTCCACATAGACCTCGTCGGTCGGTTCCAGATCCACGTCGCCCAGCAGGGCGATCAGGGAAAGCTTTGGAGCGGCGGGATAGAACCCCATGTTGGTGTCGCTGCCGATCGCGGTGGTATAGACGTCGTTCACCGTCGAGGTATCGTTGACATAGTACTTGAACGGACTGTTGCGCAGGCCGAAGTAGGTGTCCGTCATGTCCCACACATTGGTGTCGCCCAGGAGATAGAGGCGCCAGCGCGCGCCGGGGCTGGTCAGCCAGATTTCCACGCCCGCCTGTTTCAGGTCGCTCTGCCAGTAGTATTCGCCGGCCCCCGCCGCCGCCTCGCCGATGCGCACCCAGTCCACTCCGTTGTTGTAGGAATATTCCAGCCGCAGCAGCGCATTGGTGGCGATTCCGCCGCCATAGCCCCAGATCAGGTTGATTCCGCCATACAGGATGCCGCCCGACATCGCCGTGACGGTCTGCAACCACTGGTTGGTATTGCTCTTGCTGGCCTGCCAGGTATTCCCGTACAAGCCGATGTTTCGCCGGCTGCCGTTCGGCGTGGGCTCATTGCTCCAGGCGAGGCGGGCCGCGCTCATGTCGATCAGCGGCGAGTAATCATTCGTCCCCGCGGCGGGCGCATCCTGGACCCAACCCGTTCCCGGTTGGTATCGTCCGGCAACGCTACGCAGATGGAAATCGCCATTGGCCGGATCATGGAACAACGGATCCGTACTCAAGGAATGCCGGTCCTGGGAGCTTCCCTTGACCCATTGCGGGAGTTTTTCATACTGCAGATCGGCGGCCATGCTGATCTGGGCTCCGCCCTGGATAAAGAGATCGTTGTAATCCGCCTGGAGAAGGGCGCCGGTGGACACTTCATAGCAGAACACCCCGGCACCCGATGCCGCGAGGACTGAATTGGACACCACGGCCAGGACGCTGTCGCCTAGCTTGACCGCAGACAAGCGGTTGGACCAGAGGACACAGCCATCCGCGACAAAGCGGCTCAGCCCCACCTCGATTCCGTTCGCCAAGCCTTCCCGCAGCAGCACGCGGTCCAGACGGATGTAGGTGGCCTTGTCCATCAGGACTCCTGCGCCCACCGAACCCTGGATGTCCAGGTCGGATATCGTGCACTGGTAGGCGCCTTCGGCGAAGGAGGCGCCATTCGTGAATCCGCTGAGACGGAAATTGGAGAGGTTCACATCGTGCGCGCCATGGAACTGGAATGCGGGAATCATGAGGCCCGGCGCGGGCTGCATCCAGGAACCGCCTGCCGCGAGATTGGTGGAACCTACGATGCCGATCCGGTTGGTGCTGTCACCGCTGTTCAGCAGGGAGATGAACACGCTGTTCGAAAGCGCGAACGAACCCGTATCCACCTTGATCTGGTCGCCGCCGGCCAGCTGGTACCGGTTCAGAACGGCTTCGATGGACTGGAGCGGGCTGTTGGAAACATAGCCGCGGTTGGTGGAAGCGCCGATCACGGTGGTGTAGACATCCCCCGCGGTATTCGTGTCGTTCACATAGTAGGTCAGCGCGCGGGTCCGAAGCGTGAAGGGCTGGATCGTGACGCCCATGACATTGGTATTGGACTGCAGGAGAATCCGCCACAGCGCTTCCGGCGTCGGATCCACCGAACTGAACCAGTAATAAGGCGCGGAACCCACCTGGATGCCGTTGTCCACCAGGATCCACGTCGCGCCCCCATCCGGCGAATATTCAATCTGGATTTCGTTGGTCGAGGAGATTCCGCGATACAACCAATACAACGGCTGGCCGTTCGGCGCGACGCCGCCATCCCTCAAGGTGGTCGGCAACAGCTCCGCCATGGAATAATCGCTATGCGACGCTTCTTCCGTCCCGCCATAGGCCCCCAGGTTGATCCGGTTGCCGTTCGGCGAAGGTTCGTTGGACACGGCTAGCGAAACCGGATCGCCTGCGTCAATGGCCCACGAGGTGTTGGCCGAGGTCGCCCATGTCCCGTTGCTCCAATACCCCGCACGGCTCTGCAGATGGAAATTGCCGTTGGTCGGATCGACAAACAGCGGATCCGTCACCACGCTGTGCAGGTCCCGGTCCTTGGCCTGCCACTGCCGCAGGTTCGCATAGGAAACTTTTTCGGACGAGTTGGTGCCGATCGTTGCTCCGGAAACCGTTCCGTACAGATTGTAGTCGCCGGCCATGTCGGATGCCGATCCGTCTTCGCTGTAGACGGGCACCGCGTTCGTCACGCACAGGATGCTGTTGGAAACGCTGACCACGCCGATGCCGGCATTCCAGACCGCGCCCATCGCATTTCCCCAGAAGGTGGAATTCTGGATGTTCCGGAATCCCGACTGGTTGTTGGCGGTGAAATAGCCGTACCGGCGGTTGTTCCACAGCCGGGAGTTTCTCATCTCCACATCGCCGCCGCCCGAGACCAGCACGCCGTTGGTCAGGTTGTTGAACGCCTCGATCCCTTCCAGCGTGATGCTCGACACGTTCTGGAGAGCGATGCCGTTGCGGGCATTGGCCACCCGGATGTCGTGGATCTCGATGTTGCGGGTGTTCTGGATATCGAACCCGTTGGCGGTTCCGTTGCCGAACAGCAGCGTGCCGCCAGCCTGGACATTGGTGCTCCCGTAGATCCTCACCGGCGATTCCGCGGTTCCCATGTTCTGGTCGTCCAGCAGGATGCGGGAGCCGTCCGTCACCGGATACACGCCGGTGTCCACATAGACGCGGTCCCCGGCGCTCACGGGATAGTTGGCGAACAGGGAGGCAAGGCTGTTCAGAGGGGTGGCGGCATTGGTGCCATAGGATTCATTGGGATCCCACTCTAGGCCGGGACCCATGCACCAAACGTCGCCGCTGGTGTTCGTATCGTTCACAAAGTAGTCGTAGGTTCCGGTCTTGATCACGACCGGCGCATCCGAAACGTCCCACACGTTGGAATGGGACTGGGAAGTCACCCGCCAATTCAACGCCAGGCTCAGGGGCATTCCGCTCACATCCCAGAGGTATTCGCGCGAGCCCGCCAGGACATTGCTGGCGATGGGATGCCAGCTGATCTCGTAGTCGGTGGAGTATTCCAGCCGGACCGGGGTGTCGGCGGGCATGCCGCCGTGCAGCCAGTACAGCAGGACGTTCCCGGACATGACACCTTCGTCGTTGTAGGAAATCGCGCGCAGCCAGGGAGGATTGGTTTGCGTCATGGAAGCCTGCACCGTATTCCCGTAGGCACCGATGTTGATGATGCCTCCGTTCGGCGCGGGCTCGTTCGTGGACGGCCACGCCGGGGCGCCGGCATCCACCAGCGGAGACAGCGTCGAGTCATTGGTCCATGCGGTTCCCGTAAACCGCCCCTGCGTGCTTTGGGGATGGAAATCGCCCGAGGTTTCATTCGCAAAAGCCGGATCGATCGTCATGCTGTGTTGTTCGGAAGAGACCGCCGCACCCCACCCCGGCAAGTCGTTGTAGTAGTCGCTGCCGCCCACCAGGGTCTGTTGCTCGCAGATCAAGGCGCCGTTCTTTCGAGAATAGTTGTTATAGTCGCCGCGGAACCCGTTGGTCGCACTGGCCGTCTGCGCGAACAAGTAGATGCGGCCGCCCGAACCCGTGGCATCCAGCACGCTGTTCGTGACCGTCAGGGTGCTTTGTCCGATGGAGAAGGCAATCGGGCTGCCCCAAATCACGCTGTTTTCCACGGCGATCGAACTTTGGTAAAGAACCGCCGCCACACCCCCCGTCGGGCTGGTGTTCTTCCAAAGGACGGACTTCACCAGACGGGTGCCCTCGCTCCGGACCAGGTTCAAGCCGACGGAACGGTTGTTCTCGATGCGGACTCCGTTGAATTCGCATCCGATCGTCTGGTAGGTCTCCACGCCGACGCTGGCATTCCGGATCGTCAGATCCTTCAGGCGGACATTGACCGCGTATTGCAGGGAGAACACATGGGGGGTCGAGAAGGACGGGGCCACATAGACCGTGGGCGCCGCCGGGTTGGTGCTGCCCTGGATGGTCACATACAGGTTGCTCCAGCCGGAATCCGTCTGGTTGATCAGGATGGGAGGCGCCCCGGCCGTGTAGGTGCCGGCATCCACATACACCACGTCTTCCGGCGCCAGCTCGTAGGCGTCGAGAATCGACTGCAGGCTGGCCTTCGGCGTGGCCGGGGTCAGTCCGTTGTTGGCGTCGTCGCCAATGACGGTGCAATAGACGTCGCCGGTGGTGCTCGAATCGTTCACGTAATAAGGAATGGATCCACCGTTGCGCAGGATGAACGTGGATTGGCTGGCGGCGGAAATCCCCGAGTCCTCCACGCAGAAGGCCCGCCACAGGCCCATTGCGGACCGCCCATAGGGCACGCTGTCCCACAGATAGCTTCCCGTGATGGCAGGCCAGCCGCACACGATGTTGGTCCAGGTGATGCCGTTGTCCGGAGAATACTCGAGGCAGACCGTGTAGTTGCTGGCGGCACCTCCCACCGTCCACTGCAGGTCGACATCGCCCGACGCATAACCGCCATCGTTGAGGGTCACCAGCGTGATCCAGCCACCCAGCGCCGTCTTGCTGGCTTCGGGGGATCCGCCATACCGGCCGATGTTCAACCGGCGCCCGTTGGGGTCGGGTTCCAGAAGCCAGGCGGTGGACAAGGGGCTCCCCGCGTCGATCAGGGGCGAGGAGACCGAATCATACACCCATCCGGAACCCGGCACATACCGCCCGCCGGCGCTCTTGAGATGATAGTCTCCGTTCCCTGGATCGGCCAGTTGCGGGTTGTGGGCCAGGGAATGGGTGTCCTTCCCCGTTCTCAACGCCCATGCGGAAACCGAGACGTACACGGATGTGCGCGCCGTCGTCTCCACGCCCGTCTGCAACCCGCCCGCCGCACCTCCCGACGAGGGCGAGACATACAGATTGTTGTAATCGCCCGAGATCCCCGTGAGGGGACGGTCCTCAAGCATGTAGTAACCGAATGAATTGGGCGCAACCATGCCGAAGATGGTGTTGGACGCCTCGGCATATCCGCCCCCGACATAGAGGCCATAGCGATTCGACCACAGCAGGCCGGATTCCACACGCATGCCTTCTTGCATGTTGCCGGAGAAGTAGATTCCGGCATTCCGATTCCCCACCATCGCGGAATGGGAGAAGAGGATGTTGGAGGACGACGAGCTGTTGACGCCGTTCTCGCAGCCGGAGATATCCAGCCATTCGCCGGCAATGAAATAGCTGTCGTCGAGGGCAAGCCCGTTGCTGGCCCCCATGATGCCGATCCGACTGAGGCGGACGCCATAGGTCCCGTCCATCTGGAATCCGGCCACGGTGGGATCGGAAATGATGTAGAGGCTGCCTCCTTCCACGACATTGGTGCTGCCGACGATGTTCACCTGCTCGCTGGCATTCTGGGAAATGTCGCCGGCATCCAAGTCGCCGATCGTGGTCGGTTCCGAAGTCTGGTAGCGACCGGTGTCCACATAGACCACATCGCCCGCCTCCAGATTGTAGGTGTCCAGGATTTCGGAAATCCAGCGTTTGGGAGCGGTGGGTGAAACCCCCGTGTTGGTGGAACTTCCAACGGCGGAGCAGTAGACATCGCCGTCTGTAAATTCATCGTTCACGTAGTAATAGACCGGCCCATTGTGGAGAACAAAGTTGAGGGCGCTGGTGGCACTAACACCAGCTTCCACCTCATCCTGCACCCGCCACAAGGCCAGGGGCGACGAAGGCTGGCTTGAGCTGTTCCACACCACGCCGCCAAGGCCGGCTGGAATGCCCGCACCCACGAGGGTCCAAGTGGCTCCATTGTCGATGGAAACCTCGATGCGGACGGTATGCCCGGTGGCCTGGCCAGTGGCGGACCAATTGAGAGAGACCTGTCCAGACGCCACCCCTCCCCGGTTCAGCGAAAGCAGATGCAAGGCCGAGTTGGTGATGGATTTCGACGCCCAGGCCGTCCCTCCATACAACCCGATATTCAGGCGGCTTCCATTGGGCGAGGGTTCATTGGTCCACGCCGTCGAACTGGCATCGCCCGCATCGATCAAGGGGGAGGAAACAGCGTCGTTTGTCCACGTCCCGGCAGCGGGGAGCCAGCGGCCGCCGCGGCTCTTCAGGTGGAAATCCAAACCCGCCGGATTCGCCAGCAACGGATCGCCTTCGTAGGAGTGCAAATCCTGCCCGGAATCCGAGGCCCAGGCTCCGACGGTATCGTAAATGATGGGCACCGGAGAAACGGTGCGGCTCTGCTCCCGCTGGAATACCCGGCCTCCGCTCCCCAGCCAGATGGCGTTGTAGTCCGCAAAGAGCTCGTCGTAAGGGCCCAGTTCATAGACATATTGCCCCGCCGCAACAGAGAGGATGTTGTGTTGGACGGTTGCCTCGTTCATGCCCCCCACCTCGATCGCGCTGTCCGCGGTTTCCCAGAACACGTTGTGCTCGATCACGGGGAACACGGTGTTGGTGGCCCGGGTCCAGTTTTCAACGAGGACGCCCTGGTTGGAGTTGTAGACCAGGCTGTTGGCAACGCGAAGCTGGCTGCCCGCGTTCAGACGGAAGCCGATGTTGCCGATGCCGACCGCGATCCACTCCGCCGCGGCGTCGTAGCAATCGTTGAACACCACGGCGCTTGACACGGTGTTGGAGATCGCGATGTTCCTCAGACGGATGCCCACGGCGTAATCCGCCTGGATGCCGATGGCATTGAACGAACGCTCCAGGACGGTCCCGTTCACCATCGACTGGGTGCTGCCCTGGAACACAACCGGATCCATATCCAGCGTTCCCGCAGAATCGGCCTGCGTGATCCGCCACGGGTCGTTTCCGCGATAGACGCCCGTGTCGATATAGACGACATCCCCGCCTTCCAGATCGTACTTGGCCAGCAGGGCGTTGAAATCGGCCATGGGGGCGTTGTTGGACAATCCGCTGTTCACGCCCTGGCCCACGGCGGTGCAATACACGTCGTTGCTGGTGGAATTGTCATTGATGTAAAACGAGAAGGGCGCGTTGCGTACGGCGAAGAGTCCGCTGCTCTGCGCGACGCTGCCGTCGGCGCCCTCGATCTTCAGCTTGCCCTGGACCGACTGGGCACTGAGGGTCGAATCCCAGATCCAGTAGCCGGTCGCCGCCAACACCCCATTGGTCAACAGCGTCCATGTCGAACCGCCATCGGCGGAATATGAAATAGTGACCGTGGTGCCAGTCGAGACCCCCCGGGCCAACCATGTGATCCACACATTGGTGCCGGACGCCCGACCGCCATCGTTGAAACTGATCAGCGTAAGCGCGCCGTTGGTCGGCGTTTTGGAAGCTTCCGCCGTGTTGCCGTACCGGCCGATATTGACCCGGTTCCCGTTCGGCGAAGGCTCGATGCAGGCGATCGCCGGATCGCCCGCGTCGATCAGCGGAGAGTTGGTCGCGGCCGAATCCAGCACGAAACTACCGGTGGAAGGATCGAACCGGCCGGCGGAGCTTCTCAGATGGAAATCGCCCGAAGCGGCATCCGCAAAGCGGGGATCGAGTGAAAGGCTCATGCCGTCCAGCCCCGTCTCGCTCGACCAACTTCCGACGGAATCGAACTCCCGCCCGAAACCGGCTTCGTAGGACAGCGCCGCCAGTGCGCCTCCCACCAGATAGAAATTGTTGTAGTTGGCGTACAAGGTCCCGCGGACCTCATAGGCGGGCACGCGGACGCCGAACGCCCCCATCACGCAGTTGCTCACTGCCACGAAAGCCGCCTCGCGGTTCAGGTCGTAGCCGCTCGGCAACTGGTTGCGGATCAGCACCTGGGCCACGCCGTTGGACCAGAGCGTTCCGAACTCCAGCCGCGTATTGAACGAAGCCATGCTGGAAACACCATTGGTCGCCATGCCCGCAACGGAGAAATTGCGCAGGAGGATGTTGGAGCTCGAGTTGATCCCCACCCCGTTATGCGTTCCTTCGCGAATATCCACCTGTTCGACAACGATATCCTCCGAGCGGGAAATCATCGTCGCGTCATACGAAGAGGTCTGGGCCTGGAACCGGATGTTCCGCAGGGTCACGCCACGGGCGTTTTCAAACTGGACACCGGCCCCGAAAAACACGCTGCCAGCCACGTTCGTGCTCCCCTGGATTGTCACGGGTTCGGCAACCGTTCCGCTGTCCGGGAGCCCGACCGTTGCGGAGGAATCCAGGAGATAATCCCCCGTATCGATCAGGATCCGGTCTCCCGGCTCCACATCGTACCGCGCCAGGACATCCGCCAGGGAGGAGAGAGGGGACGAAGGTGACAACCCGGTGTTCTCCTCCGAACCCGCAGCCGTGGAGTAGACGTCGTCGTCGGTCGATGCATCGTTCACATAGAACGTGATGTTGGTGTTGTGGATCACGAAATCCCGCTCGGAAACCGTGACCCAGGAGGCCTGGCTCTGGCTTTGCACGCGCCACCGGGCCGTCTGGATCGAAGGGTGGGCCGTAGAATTCCAGGCATAGGAGCCCACGGTGGCCAGGCTCGAAGCAATGGTCTGGAAACTGGCTCCGCTGTTGGTGGACAGCTGGATGTTCACCATGTGGCCCGCATTGGTCGCCCCGCCGCGAGCCTGCCATCTCAGCGTATAGGTCCCCCGCGCCACTCCGCCCTGGTTCAGGGACAGGAGCACGAAAGTTCCGTTGGTGGGCGTGCGGCTGGCCTGCGGATTGTTGCCATAGATTCCAAGGTTGGCTCTCTGGCCGTTCGGTTCGGACTCCGCGCTCCAGGCGGCCGTTGGATCGGCGGTGTCGATCAACGGGGAGCTTTCCGGATCTTCCACGAAATCATCCAAGACGACGGAATAGCGCCCTCCTGCGCTCTGGGGGTGCACATCGGCGCCGGCCAGGTCCGCGAACAGCGGATCAGCCGCCAGCGAATGGCTGTCGCTCTGGTTCCATGCCGACCAGGTCTCGAGGTTTTCCATGTCCATCCGGTCCATTCCGAACACCGTGCCGTCCACGGAGACGGAGGCGATCAGGGCATTGGAATAGGGACGGTGGTAGCAATTGTAGTCGCCCCGGATCACGTTCGAGGCCGCCACATAGATGTCGTGCGCAGGACCGTTGGCCACAAACACGCTGTTGCTCACATAGATCCGCCCGGACAAGGCCCCCATCAAGGTGCCCGTGGAGACCGCCGTTCCATTGGATGCGGCCGGAACAGGGGAAATCACGCCGTTGATCCAGTAATTGGTGGCCGGCGGGGTCAGGAGGGCGCTCGGCGTTTTCGCCATGTGGAACCCCGTGCTGAAGAAGCTGAGCGCCGCGCACTGGATGAATTGGTTCTGGTCAGACAGCGTGCTCAGTTCAAACGCATTGCCCCGGGCCCCCACCGAACGCACGCGCAGGATGCGGTTGTCGCTGGATTGCGTGAACAAGAGTCCCTTGTCGCCGCCATGGAGGCGCAGGTCGCGCAATTCCACGGCGCTGGTGTCCTGCAGATCGATCACGGCCCCGCTGGAATTGGTGAACACGCTGCCGCCCGCCGCCTCGTTGGTGCTGCCCTGGATGATCAGGAAATTCGTTGCGGCCACCGAGGGGACGGAGATCACGAGCGGCGTGCTGCGGGAGTAGATGCCGGTATCGACGTAGACGGTATCGCCCGGCTCCACCTTGTAGCGTCCCATCAGGGTTTCCAGGGAGGTCAAGGGGGAGTCCGCAGCCAGGCCCGTGTTGGCGGCGCTGCCGGCCGCCGAACAATAGATGTCGCCATTGGTGCTGGCATCGTTGACGTAATAGGCCAGCGGATCGTTCTTGATGGCGAACAGGGTCTCGGTCTGGCCCACGATGGCGCCGTTGGTCGTCATGACCTGCCAGACGCCCATGGCGGTGCTGGGGAAATTCGTGGTGATCCAGGTTAATCCGGAGCTGCCCACGTCCGCATAGATGTTCGTGGCGATGTTGGTCCAGGTGACACCGCCATCCGCGGAAAACTGGACATCGACCCGTTCATTGGCGGCAATGCCGTTCCACGCCCAGTACAGTTCGGCCTCGCCACGGATGGTGCCGCCATCGGACATGGTCAAAGGAACCAGCGATCCCGTGCCCGGGCTCTTGCTGGCCTCCGCGGTATTGCCGTACAGCCCCGCGTTGATCCGGCTGCCGTTGGGCGCCGGTTCATTGGTGTACGCCGATGCGGGATCCCCCAGATCGATCAGGCGGGAAGTCTCGGTGTCGTTGGTCGTGAAAGCGCCAACCGCGGGGTCATATCGCCCGTATTCGCTTTCCAAATGGAAATCCAGGGCGTCTTCATCGGCAAAGCGCGCTTCATAGCCGAAGCTGCTCATGTCGTTCGAGAAGGAAGTGCTGATCTGCCAGTCGATCAGGAAGCGGTCCGGCGAGCGGGTGTCTCCGCCGGCCACGTTGGCGCCTTCGGCCACCCGGATGTTGTTGTAGTCCGAGGACAACCGGCCTCCCCCGCCCCAATAATAGACATACCGCTGGCTGCCGGAGGCTTCCAAAACGCTGCTCTTGAGCTCCACATCGCCGCCCCGGATGAAGAGGTTTGCCCGGGTGTTGTCGCGGAGCAGGCTGTTGTGGACCCTCACGGCAGATCCGGTGAAGGCAAACAGGCCAGAAGACAGGCTTTGCTCGACGATGCTCCCCCTCAGTTGCATGCCGGCACCGTTGCCCGCATAGATGGAATTGGTCACGCAATAGCCCACCCTCACGCGCTCCAGCGTCACATTCGTGCTGCTCTCCGCATGGATTCCGATGTAGGCGTTGGAAATCATCAGCGAACTGAATTGAACCCCCTGCGCATAGGACAATTGAACCACATAGGCGCCCAATGTCCGGCTGGCACGGCTCAAGACCGTTCCGCTGTAGGGAAGGCTTTGGTTGCCGATCACCCGCACCGGGTTGTTGCTCGCGCCGGAATCCTTCAGGCCGACCATGACCGGGACCGTTTCCCCATAGGCGCCGGTGTCCACCCAGATTTGGTCCCCGGCCTCCAGGTCGAAGCGCTCGAAAACGGTCACCACGGAATTCAACGGGGCATTGGATGCCGCCGTCCAGTTGTTGGAAGTCCCGGGCGCCGTCGTATAGACCGTTTCATTGGTGTCCGCGTTGTTCACGAAAATGTTCAGCGGACTGTTGCGGATGGCGAAGAAATTGGTGGAACGAGCCCAGACATTGGTGCTTTCCAGGCAGACCACCCGCCAAGCGCCCGCCGGCGTGTCCGGCAAGCCGGAAACGGTCCAGTCCGCCATTCCGTTCGTGGCCGGGATTCCCGAAGTGACCATCGTGCCCCAGGTGTTGCCGCCATCCACCGAAACCTCAACCTTCACGGTTTCCGTGGTGAACCCGCCGCCAGCCGTCCAGAGCAAGGACACCACGCCGTTCGTCACCCCTCCCGCATCTCCGAAGCTGACGGTCTTGAGCCACGGGGTCGCCAGCGCGATGCTGGCCTCCCATGTCCCGCCGTACTTCCCGATGTTCACGCGGCTGCCATTCGGGGCCGGCTCATCCGCCACATCCGAAGCGGGATTGCCGGCATCCAGCAGGGGGGAAGACACGGAATCCGAAATCTGCTGACCGTTCGGCAACCGGCGGCCCAGCGTCTGCTCGGTCTTCAGGTGGTAGTCGAACTGGCCAGGATCCGCCAGTTGCGGATTGCCCGGAACGCTGTGGACATCCCGCCCCCCGGAGAGGGCTTGCCACGCCGCCAGATTGTCCGCGTACCCGCCGGATGTCCGGTTCGCCCCGACCCGCGCGTATTCCCCCGCATAGAGGCCATTGTAGTCGGACGAGAACCCGTTCGCCGGCGAGGCCAGGGAGATCAATGCCGAATACCCGTTGGTGGACGCCAGGACACTGTTTTCCACCAACGCCCCGACCTGGCTTCCCACGTAGATCGCGTTGGTCTTGTTCTGCCAGAAGACGGAGTGGTGGATGGTCACGTTGGTGACCTGCTGTAGGTAGGCACCGATCCCCCCGCCATGCGCCACGCAGCGGACCAGTTCGACATCCCGGGCATTGGCCATCAGATCAAAGGACCGTTCCAGGCCGCCGCGGACCTCCACCCCATCCAACGTGATGCCCGATGCATTCGAGACCGCCACGCCGCGGACCATGTTGGTCAACACGATGTTGCGCAGCGTGATGTTGGAAGCCCCGGCCTGGAAGACAAAGCCGAGCGTCGTCGGCAGAGGATAGGTGGGCCGGCCGAAAACGCTGCCGCCCGCCACGCGGTTGGTGCTGCCCAGGATCACGACGGGATTGGTCGCCAACCCGGAATCCTGGGAGGTGAAGGCGGTTGCGGCCGAGTTGGTAAAAGAGCCGGTGTCCACATACACCCGGTCGCCGGGCCCCAGTTTGTATTTCACAAGCAGCTGGCCGAGGGTCTCCATCGGCGCCCCGGGGGTGACGCCCAGATTCCCGTCGTTGCCGACCGCCGTGCAATACACGTCCCCGCTCGTCGAACCATCGTTGAGGTAGTAGGAGAAGGCGCCGTTCTTATAGCTGAAATTGGTCGGCGTCTGGCTGAAAACCTCGGGGCTGGCGCCATCCAACGTCACCTTCCACAGGGAGAAGAGCGACGAAGGATCGTTGGTCGACGTGTTCTGGTACCAATACGCCCCGTTGGTGGCGCTCACGCCGACGGCGAGGTTCGTCCAGCTTGCGCCGTTGTCCCGCGACAGCGAAATCGTCACCGTGCTGGTCGAGGCATACGCCCCCCCGTTCCATCGCAACCAGGAACCCACCACGGCATCCAGCGTACCGCCGTCCATGTAGCTCAGCGTCTGCAGCCATGCGTTGGTGCGCGACTTGCTCGCCTGCGCCGTGCCGCCATACAGGCCCGCGTTCAGGCGGCTTCCGTTGGGCGACGGTTCATTGGTGTAGGCCGTCGACAGCGGATGGCCGAAGTCGATGGCCGGAGAATGGACCGCATCGTTGGTCACAAAGGTCTCGGTGTCCGGATCGTAGCGGCCCATCAGACTCTTCAAGTGGTAGTCGCCGCCCGCCTCGTCGGCGAACTGGGGATCAGCAAACAGGCTCCAATCCCATCCCCGCCCCAGCCCCGCGTTCTGCAGCGCCGAGAACGTCGAATAGCCCAATCCCACCTGGACGTCCCAGACCAGGTTGTAGTCGCCGGGGACCACGGCGGTTCCAAACAGGGTCGTCGCGCCGCCCAGAATGCTGTTGGAAACCGACAGGGGCGCATTCGTATGGGCTGAAATGAGGGTGGGGCCGCCCCACATCACGCCGTTCACCCAGTGGTTCGAACGGGTTTGGACAACGCCTGCAAAGAACGCCCCCAGTTCGCTGTCCGCCGCCAAGCAGCCGTCGAAAAGGTTCTGGTATGTGGTGCCGGCCAGATAGAATCCCCAGCGATTGGCGGTGGAGAGCACATTCCTCACCACAAGGTCCGCCACGCCATTGCCATAGAAGCCATAGCGGCCGGGCCCGGTCAGCTGGAAGTTGGAAATCTCGATGAAGCGGGCGACGCTGACTTCCAGCGTGTCCCGGGAGGTGCTGCTGCTGCTCAAAACCGATCCATCGGGGCTTCCGATGATGCGCACCGTCTTTCCCGTGGAACCGGTGTCGTAGGAAGTGATGGACGTGGTGAAATTGGTCGCGTAGTTCCCCGTGTCCACATACACCGTGTCGCCGCCCGCCAGCACATAGGCCTCCAGGATGGCTTGCAGACTGCGTTTGGGGGTGGCGGGGGTCAGCCCGTTGTAGGCATTGTCGCCGATCCCCGAGCAGTACACGTCACCGACCAGGCTGCCGTCGTTCACATAGTAGGTGAACGACGCATTCGTCGCCACGCGGACGCTGAAGGGCTTGGCATTGGTCGAGACCGCCGCGGTGTTGGTGCTGCTCACCACCCGCCACAGGACTGCCGGATGCTGCTGCGAGAGTGTCGGCACCCAGACATAGCTCTCGTTGGTCGCAGGCACCCCCGTGGCGATGTTGCTCCACGAGGCGCCGGCGTTGGTGCTCATCTGCAGGTTCACGGTTCCCGCTCCCAGGTTCCCACCCACCCACTCCAGCCGTCCGGTCTGGACCAGCGCGCCGCCGTCGTTGAAAGACATGGCGAACAGCCAATCATTGGTGCGCCCCTTGCTCGCCTCCTCCGTCCCGGCATACCGCCCGATGTTCACCCGGCCGCCGTTGGGCGCCGGCTCGTTGGTATAGGCCGTGCTGGCCACCGGGCCGAAATCGATGGCCGGGCTGTATCCCAGCGCCGCGTTCGTCACCCAGACCCCGTTGGACAGGAAGCCCGCCGCGCTCTGCACGTGGAAATCCAGCCCCGTGGAGTTCACGAACATCGGATCCCCGTAGGTGTTGCCATACCAATTGGTGTGAATCCGCTGCAGGTCGAAAACCGTCTCGGCGTTCTGGTGGATGCCGTTCGTCGTGAAGAACAGGTTGCGGGAACCGCCGTCGGGAACATACTGCTCCAGCCCGAAAGCGGAGCTGGCAACGCCGATACAGCCCACCATGTTGGAAATTACGCCGATATTGGCAGTGCAGAAGGTCCCGTTGGGGACCACCGCCACACAGGAATCGAAATAGTTTCCCTTGCCGCCGGACGCGGAAATTCCGGTGTTTTGCGACACCAGGACGCAATGCCGGAATACGTTGCTGTTTGCGGTTCCAAAAGTCTGGACGGAAACGGAGACGTTGGAAATGGCTTGGATACGCACGAATTCGCAATAGGCTGCATTGTACGGCACCAGCCCGCGGCTGCCCCCCACGCACCGGATGTCCCGGAAATGCGCATAACGGGCATAGACCGTCAGGAGATCGCCACTCCCCGTGAATGTCGTTCCCCCCGACGCGAAATTGGTGCTGCCCTGGAAAACGATGGGGTTCCCGTTCGTCCCCACGACCGTGTTGCTGATGATGGTTCCGGAGGGATAGCTTCCCGTATCGATGTAGACCACGTCCCCCGGTTGCAGGCTGCAGGTGCCAATCACGTTGCCCAGCGTCAATTTGGGAGCCACGGCGGTGCCCGAGTTGGCATCGTTTCCAGTCGCGGAAGTATAGATGTCGCCCGACGTGGAGTTGTCGTTGACGTAGTAGCTGGCCGCATAGCCGGTCGCTCCTCCCAACGCAAGACATACCACTGCACTCTGCATCCATATTCGCAACTTCATAATCATCCTCGCATTTGGCCCGGCACGAAGGAGAAGTCCCAAGGGAAGGGCATAATTTGAATATAATATATGCCCCGGATCCCTGACAAGCATATCCCCTCGTTTTTTGCATCTTTTTTGTCCCCCTAACCCTCTCGGACCCAATGCAGAAACCCCAGCCAGGGATCCCTCTTCTGTTCATGCGGAAAACCGCCTTCCGCATGGTGCAGGTTTCATGGCGGGAAGGCGCCCCCTGATGGCAGATTTTAGTGTCCGTCTTTTCGCGCCTGCCGCTCCGTCTGACACGCGATATATTTCACTTTTATTCAATTTGGCAACAACGAGTTGCAATGAATCGGCCATGGGATAGTTTTCGTTTCCAACCCGCGAAAATCGTTGGAGTTCAACGCGGGCCGGCCCCCTCTTGCATTCTCGTGTCACTGGGCCTGGTTGGAAGTGACCAAACTCAAATTCGCCCGTGAGGGAACTACTTTTCCGCCGATTCCCACGCGGCGTTCTTTTCGAGATATCGCCAGGTGGTCAGCGCATCGATATAGATGCTTTCCAGAACGACATCTGGCTTTGCATCAAGCACTTGCCGGCACCCGGCTGGCGCACCTAGAATATTTTCCCATGTCCCTGCCCTGTCAACAGATGCAAAGGACAGAATTTCCGGTGACCGGTCGGACAACACCTCCATGAAGGAATCCGAAGCGTACACCATCGTCAACGGACTCCGGCTCCGATCCGCCTGCAACCGCCGGTATTCCTCTGTCCATGCAGGCGATGTCTTCTCGATCATCGGAACCGGAAAGGCGTCGAAAGCCACTCCCAGCGCACGTAGATCATACCAGAATTCCTGGTCTTCCGGTACGGACACAAAAGGAACCGCCTCGGGATCCAGCGGAGGCAAGGCCGGGAATTCCGCTCTCAGAAAGCGGATGATCTCGGCGGCGGCGACCGTTCGGCCCCATTCGTTCCAATGGCAGTCGCGTTTGTAAAACAGCAGGCGCTCCGGATGCCGGGCCTGGGCCTCGCGCATCGCTCCGTCCGGCACGATGTAGTATTTCCGGATGTCCTCCGGCATCCGCTCGTCGATCCGCGTCGACAGCACATGCCGGTCCGGCAGGCGGAAGGCTCCGCGGAACAGGTCCCGGCAGAAATCCAGCCGGCTCGGTGCCATGACGAAATAGTAGGAAATGCCCGCCTTCCGGAAGAATTCGCGCTTCAGGCGGATGATTTCCAGGAAGCGATCGATTTCACCGTCGCGGAGCATGATCTTGCCGCGGTATCGGTCGATATGGGCGAGGCCGAACACATAGCCATCCTCCAGGAAGATGCTTTCCAATCCATTGGCGCCCAGCGTGCGGTGGCGCACATGGGCCTGGACCCGGATCAGCGGGCCGCGGTACGGGAAGGCATCGCGCCAATAGTCGTCCCACTGCCATGGGAACCTCATCCCTTCGGCGATTCCGAGAGGGAACGCCGGCCTGGGCGAAGGCTTCCGGTATTCGGATTGCGACAGGATCCGATCGTCGCGCCCAAGGCCCGCTCCGCTCAACGCCAGCGGAGTGAACAAGGCGGCCAGGAAGAACGCGCATGTGGCCACGGTCTCAACGGCCTTCCGCCTCGGATATGCGCTCGAAGATTGGAATTCCGGGTTCATTCTAGAATCGGAAATAGATGAAGGGGTTGTAGGTTTCCGCCACCAGGCACGGGACGCACGCCCCAAACAACGCCAGGATCACCGCAAGCCGGAGCGCCAGATAGACCGCCGTCTCGCCGTTCGCGCCCTCCGCCGTCCGCGCGCCGGCAAGGACGCCCTGGATCCGCCGGGCCAGAACGGGAGCCGTCGGCAGGGAGAACAGAATGCCGGCGGCCATGGCCAACCGGACATCGCCACCGAACCAGAACCAGACTTCGCTGCCGCCGGGCAATGTCTCTCCGAGTCCAATCATCGCTTTCCAGAAGGCCATCGCCTGGCTCCACGTTTCCGCGCGGAACAAGACCCATCCGAACATCACCACCAGCAGCGTGTAGAGGTGCCCGAGGAAGCGGATCCTCGTCCCGCGGCCGCGGAAGGCCCGTTCCAGAACCAGGAAAAGGCCATGGTACATCCCCCACAGCAGGAAATTCAGGCTGGCGCCGTGCCAGAATCCGCACAGGGCAAAAACGACCCACAGATTGAAATAGGTCCGGACCCTCGTGCACCGGTTTCCCCCCAGAGGGATATAAAGGTAGTCCCGGAACCAGGTGGACAGCGAGATGTGCCATCGCCGCCAGAATTCCTGCACCGACCGCGAGATGTACGGATAGTTGAAATTCTCGAGGAACTCGAAGCCGAACATCCGCCCCAGTCCGATCGCCATGTCGGAATATCCGCTGAAATCGAAATAGATCTGCAGCGTGTAGGCGAGCGTCCCGATCCACGCCGCGCCGAAGGTCACCTCATCGGCAGCCAGCCCGAACGCCTTGTCCGCCAGGATGGCGACCTGGTTCGCGATGAGCACCTTCTTGGCCAGGCCGATGATGAACCGCCGGATTCCCGATGCCGCCTTTTCCGGACTCAGCACCCGGCGCCGGAGCTGGCTCGCCACGTCGCAATAGCGGACGATGGGACCCGCCACCAGCTGCGGAAACATCGTGATGTAGCAGGCGAACGCCACCAGTCCGCGGGCGGGCGGCACCGTCCCTTGATACACGTCGATCGTGTAGCTCATCGCCTGGAAAATGAAGAAGCTGATGCCCAGCGGAAGAGCGATGGATTCCATCGACAGCGGGATGCCCGCGTTGCCCAGGATCCCCACCAGGAAATTCATGTACTTGAAATAGATCAGCATCCCCAGGTTGCCGGCCACTGCCAGAAGCAAAATCCACAGCCGTCCCCGCCGCCTTCGCGGACTGTCCGACGGATTCCGCTCCCCCAGCAGCGCCCCCGCCACGTAGTTCAACCCAATGGCCGCGAACAGGATGTATATCCGCTTCTGCTCCCCCCAGAAATAGAAAAGCAGGCTGGCCGCCAGCAGGCAGAAATTCCCCGCCCATGTTCCCGCCGAAGACGAAAGTTCCCGCGCCCCCCATCCTTCTCCGGACGAATCGCGCGATCCGGGACTTGTCCGCCGCCACCAAAGGAATGTGCCGGCATAGTAGGTGGCCAAAACCAATGGCAGAAACCAAAACAAGAATGTGATGGAACTGAATACCATTCGAACGGATCCGCCGCCTGTTGTTGAAGGCGGGAATATCGTCGATTCCCGCAGGAGTGACAAGGGAAAAGCTCGCCGCCGGCCCTTCTTGATTTCCTGCCGCGATGGGTTGTAGAGTCCCTCCTATGAAGCGGATGCCGATTCTCCTGTGCCTGGCCTGCGTCGCCCATGCGGCGTCCCTTGAAGCGGCCCCCCTGCGCGTGGCCTGCGTGGGCGACAGCATCACCTACGGCGCCTTCATTCCCGACCGTGAAAACGCCTCCTATCCCGCCCTCCTCCAAACCCTCTCCGGCGGCAGGATCGTCGTCACCAATCTCGGCGTCAGCGGCCACACCCTCGTCAAGACCGGCAAGCTGTCCTGGTGGAATTCCCCCGCCTTCGCCGAATCGGCCGCCTTCGCGCCCGATGTGGTCGTCATCATGCTGGGAACCTGCGACACCGCCGAACCCGAAAAACTGGACGACTACGAACCCGACCTGAACGCCCTGCTGGATCATTTCGCCGGCCTCCCCTCCTCCCCGCGAATCCTGGTCGCGACGCCTCCCCCCGTCACCACGATCCGGGAATGGAAACTGAACTGGCGGCTGAATCACCGCATCATTCCCGCCATCCGGCGCACCTGCAAGGCCCGGAATATTCCCGTCGTCGATGTGAATTCCGCCTTCAAAGGCCGGCACCACTTGATCCCCGACGCCCTGCATCCCAACGCGGAGGGTGCCGCGATCATCGCCCGCACCGTCCTGGACGCCTTGCAATCCCTCCAGTTTCTCCAGCCGGTGCCGTCGACGATTCCATAGGGAATCGGGACCGGTGCCTGTCCCCCCGGCAATCCCGGGTGGCTGGGCGGATCACTTCTGCCACTTGGCTTCGAATCTTCTGGTCCCGGCATCCCATGCCGCCTGGAGCAAGGCTTTGTTCACTCCCCAAAACGCCCCCAGTACACCGAGGAAGCGGGATTGGATGCGCCGTCCGGCGAGAAACGACAGGCCGCTGATTCCGATTCCCGCCGCCAGCCCGGCAAAAAGAGCCTTGGCCACCCCGCCGCCTTTCCACGCCATGATTCCCGCCGAACCGAACATCAGCAGGACCATAAACGGCGTCCACAACCTCAGGTACTTGTGGGAGAGCCATTGGAACCAGACCGGATTCGCAAAAACAGAATAGATGGAGGGCTCTAATTTCCCCAATTGCCAGATTCCCGCCAAGGTCCGGCGCTTCCGGATGCCTTCCTGGCCGAAACGGGCGGAGGGCAGGTCGAACGCGCGCGCGTCCGGCTCGAAAAGACATCGAAACCCCGCCAAAACCGCCCGCATGGGAATCAAGACGTCATCCACCAGGGTGTTTTCCGGAATGGGCCGGCACAGTTCCTTCCGGATCGCATAGAGCGCGCCGGTCGCGCCCGGAACCGCCCAGAAACGGCTTTCGCACCGCCGGATGAACTTCTCGTATCCCCAGTAGGATTCCGCCCCCTTCTGCGCCCCGCCCTCCGCCGATTCATAGACCAGCGCCCCCGACACCACTCCGACCTGGGCATCCGCAAAATTCTCCAGCAGCCGGGAAATCGCCCCTTCTTCCACCCGCTGCCGGGCATCCATCATCACCAGGATCGGCTGCGCCGCCTTCTCCATCAGCTTGTTCAACACCGCCGCCTTGCCCCGGCGGCGGTCGAAATCGAGAATGTGGATCGAAGGTTGAAGGTTGCCGGTTGGAGGTTGCAGGTTGGCTCCATCCTGAATTCTGAATTCTGAATTCTGAATTCTCTCCTTGGCCAGCTCTCCCGTCCCATCCGTGCACCCATCCAGCCCGATCCAGATTTCGCGGATGGGTTCGCTCTTCGCCAGGGCCAGCAGGTTCTCCAGTTTCCGCGGCAAGGTGGCGGCTTCGTTGTGCGCGGCGATCAGCACCGAAACGCCGCCCTCGAACCTCCCCTTTCCCGCGGGCCGGCCCCGAAGCCCCGCCAGCAGCCAGATCAACGCGGGATATCCCGCATAGGCGTAGGCGAGAAGCGCGACGGAAATGGAGAACACGATCCACATGCCTCTTCCTCTATATCAAATCCGCGGGCGCTTCAATCCGGGAGTGCTTCCGATGAACCGGCCGGCCCGCCCCGCCGCGCCAAATTGTCTTGATTTCGGCTCCGTTTCCTTGGACAAGACAGAGATATGAATCCGCTCATTTCCGTGGTCACGCCCGTCTACAAGGCCGAAGCCTGCGTGGATGAACTCTGCCGGCGCCTCGTCGCCGCCCTCGAACCCATTTCCCCGGACTTCGAAATCATCATGGTCGAGGATGCCAGCCCGGATGCCTCGTGGGACGCCATGGCCCGGATCATGGCCGCAGAGCCCCGGTGCAAAGGGATCCGCCTCTCGCGAAATTTCGGGCAGCACTACGCCATCACGGCCGGCCTCGAACACGCTTCCGGCGAATGGATCGTGGTCATGGATTGCGACCTGCAGGACCAGCCGGAGGAAATCGCGAAGCTGTACCAGGCCGCCACGCATGGCGGTTTCGACGTGGTCTTCGGCCGCCGGACCCGGCGCCGGGACCGCTGGCTCAAGCGGATGTCGTCCACGTGCTTCTATGCCATCTACAACTACTTCACCGACTCCCGGTTCGACCACACCGTGGCCAATTTCAGCATCTCCCGCCGGCCGGTGATCGAGGAATTCCTCCGGATGCGCGAGCACAACCGGTCCTTTCCCCTTTTCATCCGCTGGCTCGGATTCTCCGTCGGCTACGTCGAGGTGGCCCACGCAGAGCGGTTCTCGGGCGAAACCTCCTACACCCTCCGCAAACTGTTCCAGCTCTCGGCCGAAAGCATCCTGTCGCAATCCAACAAGCCGCTCCACCTCTCCATTGCGGCAGGCCTCCTGCTGGCCGCCGGCGCATTCCTGATGGCGCTATATTATGTCATCAAGTATTTTCTCTATGGCATCCCCGTGACCGGCTGGACCAGCATGATGGTTTCGCTGTGGTTCATCGGCGGCGTCCTTCTCGCCAACCTCGGCATCCTGGGACTCTACCTGGGGCGCGTCTTCAACGAGGTCAAGAACCGGCCCCTCTATGTGGTTCGGCAGCGGGTCGGGTTCCCCTCCCCCGGGACGCGGCAGGGAGGCCCCTGATGCCCATCGAGAACCGCGAATGGGATTCCCGGTTTTTCGGCTATCCCGTGGCTTCGGCATCGTTCGGCCCCGCCCTCCCCCGGCTCCCGGACATCCTCGCCGCGCGGGACGAGGCGCGGCAGGCCGCTGTCCGCCTCTTGTACCTCTTCCTGCCTCCCGTCGACGCGGCTCTCCGAAGCTCCATCGAGCAGGCGGGTTTCCTCCCGGTGGGTCAAAAAGTGGAATACGCCAGGAAGGTCGGCATGCCGCCCCCGATGGAACCGGGACCGGACATCGCCTTGTGCCGCGAAAGCAGCGCTCCGCTGGAACAACTCGCACTGGAAAGCGGCTCCCACAGCCGCTTCCGTCTCGACCCGGGCTTCCGGAACCGTGAATTCGAACGCTTGTACGGGGAATGGCTGGCCTCTTCCTTGCGCGGCGACCAGGGCAAGCAGGTCTTCGTGGCGGGAAGCGCGGCGCGCCCGCTCGGCCTCGTCACGCTGGAGCCCGGGCCCTCCGCGGCCCGGATCGGCCTTCTGGCCGTGGATGCCTCCCAGCGGGGACGCGGCCTCGGCCGCCGCCTCGTGGCCGAAGCGGAGCGCTTCTGCGTCCGCAACCGGATCGCCGAGCTCCAGGTGGCCACGCAATCGGCCAATCGCGGCGCCTGCCGCTTCTACGAAACCTGCGGCTTCGGAAAATCCTCCGAGACCGATGTCTTCCATGCCTGGCTGATGCCCTCACAAGCCGGCCCGTAAACCCAGATCGCGCGAGACGAACATGCCACAGATTCCATTCAACAAACCGTTCCTGACCGGCAAGGAAACCGACTACATCCGCCAGGCCGTGGAATCCGGAAAGATCTCCGGCAACGGGGCGTTCACCCAGAAATGCCAGCGCTTCCTGGAACAGCGCTACGGATTCCGGAAAGTCCTGCTGACGACCAGCTGCACGGATGCGCTGGAAATGGCGGCCATCCTGTCGGAGACCGGCCCCGGCGACGAAGTCATCGTGCCTTCCTACACCTTTGTCTCGTCCGCCCTGGCGTTTGTGCGGCAGGGAACGAAGATCGTGTTCGCCGACAGCCGGCCGGACCATCCCAACCTGGACCTGGACCGGGTGGAAGCGCTGATCACCCCGCGCACGAAGGTGCTCGTGGTCGTGCACTACGCCGGCGTGGCCTGCGACATGGACCGCGCCATGGCCCTGGCGCAAAAGCACAACCTGCTGGTGGTGGAGGATGCCGCGCAGGCCATCGACGCCACCTGCAAGGGCCGCCCCCTGGGCGGCATCGGACACTTCGGCTGCTTCTCCTTCCACGAAACCAAGAACATCATCTCCGGCGAAGGCGGCGCGCTCGCCATCAACGACCCGCGCTTCTGCCGCCGCTCGGAGATCATCTGGGAAAAGGGAACGAACCGCGCCGAATTCTTCCGCGGCGAGGTGAACAAGTACGGCTGGGTGGACACGGGATCCTCCTTCCTGCCCTCCGAGATCATCGCCGCGTTCCTCTTTGCCCAGCTCGAACAGTTGGAGCCCATCCAGGCGAAACGAAAAGCCCTTTGGAATGCCTATGCCAGGGAACTTGTCCCCCTCGCCGCGCAGGGCCGGATCCTCCTGCCCGGCATCCCCGCCGATGCCAGCAACAACGCCCACATGTTCTACATCGTCTGCCGCTCGCTGGAGGAACGCACCGCCCTCATCGCCCACCTGAAGCAGCACGGCATTCTGGCCGTGTTCCATTATCTCTCGCTGCACAAGAGCCCCTTCTACGCCCCCAGGCACGACGGCCGCGAACTGCCGCATGCGGACCGCTTTGCCGATTGCCTCCTGCGCCTGCCCATGTATTTCGATCTGTCCATCGGACAGGTGGAGGAAATCTGCGGCCGGATCCGGCGGTTCTTCGCCTAGGCCGCCCCCGCCGGTTTGCCCTTGTTTTCGCCCCTTGTTCTGGGCCATTCTCGCATCCAGTGAACAGCGCTCCGTCCATCCTGACCAACATGGCGTTCCTCCAAAGCCGGACCTGGCGCGAGGCGGTCGCGACCATCTGCCGGGAGGACGAATCGCCGGACGACTTGTGCCCGTTCCAACAGGCCTTCCGCCTGCTGCGCCGGCGCAAGGATTTCGACGTGGTGGTCACGCTGGGCGCCCGCCCCTCCCTCGTCTATGGTTTGCTCTGCGGCATCCTGCGCCTTCCCTCCAGGCAGGTCATGACAGAGGTTTTTTTGGATTTTTCCCGGCCCCGTTCCATGGCGTGGAGAATCAAGACCGCCTTGTTCCGGTGGATTTCCCGCCGCTCGTTCGGCATCTTGACCAACAGCTCCGCCGAGGTGGGGCTGATTGCCCGGCGCTTCGCCATCCCGGAGGGCAAATTGCGGTTCGTTCCCATGTACACGACCATCCAGGACCCCAGCCTGAGGCCGGGAAACGACGGAACCGTGGTGTCCATCGGACGGACGCTGCGGGATCTGGACACGTTGATCGAGGCGGCGCGGCACATCCGGGCTCCGGTCGTCATCGTGGCGGGACGGCGCGACCGGATGCCGGCCGCCCTCCCGTCCAATGTGCAGGTTCTTCGCGAAATTTCGCTCAAGAAAAGCCACGAGTTGCTTTCCCGCTCGGCGGTGGCGGCGGCGCCCTTGCTGCCGGCGGAGCGGTCCACCGGACAGGTCTTCGTCTTCGAAGCCATGGCCATGGGAAAACCCGTGGTGGCCACCCGGAGCCTCGGCACCATCGACTATGTCCGCGACGGTGAAAACGGCCTGCTGGTCGAAGCCGGCGACGCCCCCGGGCTGGCCAGCGCCGTCAACCGTCTCCTCGAGGATTCCGCGCTGGCCCGGCGCCTCGCTTCCGCCGCCGTGGCCGATTGCCGCAGCGAATGGAATGCCGAAACCCACGCCACCCGTAAAATCGCCGCCATCCAGTCGCTTTGGGCGGCGGGAAAACCCACCCTGCGGGATGCCCCTCCGTGATCGCTCTCCACCGATTTTCCCGCCGATTCGCGACGTGGCTCCAGGTCTGCGGCTTGTTCTTCATCGGAGGCGGTTTGGCCTTGGCGTGGGGAGCGGCCGCATGGAATTTCGCCGGCCATGCCTCGTCATCCAATTCCATCTGGTTGGGCGCCGCGGCCTATCTGGCGTTGGCGGGCGCAGGGTTGGCCGGATTGAGGCGGATCCATCGCCGGTTCGGCCCCCGGGCATTCCTTTGGACCGCCATGGCCGCCGCCATGCTGATCCAGGCGGCGGCCATCCTGGCCTCCGACCGGCAATGGGAATGGACAGGCGACGCCCGCATTTTTTCCCACTATCTGGACCGCTTGTCCGAGAATGGCTACTCGCCGCAAACCCTCGGGGAACTGAGCCGAAACTACGACTATCCCATCTGGACGCGGCGGGCCCTGCCCTTCCACTACCTCCTCCGCGTGTCGGCCGGCGACCATTTCGTCCGTGCCGTCCAGTTCTTCCAGGCGCTGCTGATCTCCCTTTCCCTGCCGCTCGCCTGGCGGATGGCGCGCCTCCTGTTCGGCAAGCGGGTGGCCTTCTGGGCGACCAGCCTTCAATTCCTCATGCCGTTCCGCTGGTTCATCTGCCTGGACCTCAACCATTACATCTCCGGCGGATTCTATTTCTTGTCCGCTCTCTGGGTGCTGGTCGAATGGTCGCGGACGGATCGCCGCCGGCTCGGTTCCTGGGGCCTGGCCCTTTGCGCCGCGGCGTTGTTCCCCTTGATGCGGCTGGAAGGCGGCATCGACCAGATCTATCTCGCCGCCGCCGCCGGCATCATCCTGTTATGTTGGACCGGCGGCACCTGGACCGCCCGGCAATCGGCACAGGCAGGCCTCGCCTGGATCGCGGCCCCGTTCCTGGTCTCCGCCCTTCTCCTGCCTCCCCTTTCCTCCCGCATCGATGAAGCGAATCGGCATCGGCTGTCCAGCGGAACGATCGCCTTCATGGCGCGGGGCTGGATGCCCGAAACCGGCGGGGAATATTCCGCCACCTATGAGCAAATCGATTGGCTGACGCCGGCCGGCCGCAAGGAATCGGTGCAGGCCTCCCTCCTGGCCTCGCAAGCCTTCTACAATCCACGCCCGTTGCTTTTCCGCCTCCTCCCGGTGAAATGGGCGAAATACTTCCTGCTGGGCTACGCCTCCGGCGCCGAGGAAATGCTGGTCCACAACGGCGCGGAAAGGGCGGCGCTCCTGGCCAAGGGCGCGCGGATCGCCTATCTGCTGGCGGCGCTTCCCTGCATGCTTTGGGGCGCCCTGCTCTGCCTTCCGCTTTTGCGCAAGGCCAACCGGCTCTGCTGGACGCTGCCAGGCCTCCTCTTCTGCGCCTCCACCGCGCTGGTCGGCGAAACCTCGCCGCGCTATTCCATCTACATCCAGCCGTTCCTGTTCATGCTGGGAGCGCTGCCGCTGGCTTGGAGCGCCGGGCGGCGCAGGGTCCTCGCCCGCGCGGCCGGACGCCCCGGCCTGTGGGCCTTGGCGTCCGGTCTGGCTCTCTTCTTCTTCGCCGCGGCCCTTCTCCACGCCGCACGGCCATGGCTGCGCCCGCAATCGGTCCTGGACATGCGGTCCTGGACTTTGGCATCCGGGACGCAGGCCGGCAACATCCCCTCCACCCTCGCTCCGCTCGAAATCCATTTGATGCCACAGGTGTCGCCGGACAAAACCGACTGGGGAACGCTGCAGCTTCCCGCGGCCCCCGACACGCCCGGAACCCTTTCGTTCTATGCCTTGCCAGCGGGGGTTTCCGTTGGAAGCCTGCAAGGAACGCTCCTCGTCGCGGAATACGCCTTCCCCGGCGGAACGCGAACGCAGACCCATTCCCTGCCCGCCCGCATCCAGCTGGAATATTCCCCCTCCTCGACGGGCTCGCTGCGGCTGTGGTCGCCCGCGGCGGCAACCTTCCCCCTAAGCATTGGATATGCCACCTGCGAGGCGGCGGAGTAAGCGCCCGCTTCTCCGGAATCGCCTCGCCGATTTCTTCTGTTGCCCATCCGGCTTTGATTCGGCTAGGATTGGAAATTCGATGTGACAGCAAATGGAGCTTCCGCCGGATCGGGGCTTCGCAGATTGGAAAGGAAAACGTCCGATGGAACAGATCAAACTCGGCCTGCCCAAGGGCAGCCTGCAGGAAAGCACGTTCGCGCTGATGAAGAAAGCCGGATGGAACTTCAAGGTCAGCTCCCGTTCCTATGTGCCCTCGGTGGACGACCCTTCCATCGCGGCGCGGCTCATCCGCCCGCAGGAAATCGCCCGCTATGTCGAACTGGGGCTCCTCGATGCCGGCCTCACCGGCTATGACTGGATCTACGAAAACGGCGCCGATGTCGTGGAAGTCGCCGAACTCTGCTACTCCAAGGCGACGAGCAATCCCGTCCGCTGGGTCGTCGCCGTCCCCAACGATTCCCCCATCCAGGGCGTCAAGGATCTCCAGGGCAAGCGCATCGCCACCGAAGCCGTCGGCCTCACCAAGCGTTATCTCGCCGACCACGGCGTCACCGCCGAGATCGAATTCTCCTGGGGCGCCACCGAGGTCAAGGCCCCCGAGCTTGTCGATGCCATCGTCGAGCTCACGGAAACCGGCTCCTCCCTGCGCGCCAACCAGCTGCGCATCGTGGATACCGTCCTGACTTCCACGACCCGCCTCATCGCCAACAAGGACACCTGGGCCGATGCCGAAAAGCGGGCCAAGATCGAGCAGATGGCCCTCCTGCTCTGCGGCGCCCTCAACGCCGAGAACAAGGTGCTGATCAAGATGAACTCCAAGAAGGGAGATGTCGCCGCCATCTGCAGCGTGCTGCCCGCGCTGCACGCCCCCACCGTCAATCCCCTCGGCGACCCCAGCTGGGTCGCCATCGAGACCGTCGTGGACGAGTCCATCGTCCGCGAAATCATCCCCCAGCTCAAGACCGCCGGCGCCTCAGGCATTATTGAACTTGCATTGAACAAGGTTGTGCCGTAAAACCGTCCGGCATCGTTATATCAGGAGGAAACAAGCATGGGTTCCGTCAAAAAGAAACGCCGCTTGAAGATGGCCAAGCACAAACGCCGCAAACGTCTGCGCGCGGACCGTCACAAGAAGAAATAAGGGGATTCGCCCGTCACGGGCGTGCCATGCGCGGCTCTCACCAATGGCGGCTTGCGCTCGGCCTGGTTCTCTTCGGCGTCGCGGCCGGTTGCCGCTCGCTGCCTAGCCCTCCGTCTTTGCTGGACGGGGGGCTTGTTTCGTCTCCCTCCCTCCTCTCGCCCGGCCAGGAACGGCAGGCGCAGGCCCATGCCTTCTACTCGATCGGCATCCACCACGAACTGGCCGACGAATACGCCCCCGCCTTCGAGGCCTACCGGAAGGCCGCCGAGCTCGATCCCGGCAACGAACGCCTCGTCCTGCGCATGGCCTCCACCCTCGTCCTCCAGCGCAAGACCGAGGACGCCCTCCGCGTGGTCGAGGATTTCCTCCAGCGCAATCCCGCCTCCGAAAGCGCCCTCCTCTGGCTCGCCACCTTCTACGGCAGCACCGGCGACCAGGCCCGCGTCGTCGACCTCTTCCGGCAGATGACGCGCCGCTTCCCGGCCAAACCCCTTGGCTGGCTGCAGCTCGCCGCCGCCACCGGACGCTCCGGCGATACCAACTCCGTCGAAAAAATCCTCCAGGAAGGCCTCGCCAAGGCCCAGCCGCCCACCGCCCTCCGCCAGGAACTCGTCCGCCTCCAGTTCGGACGCATGGAGGCGGCGGAAAACGACGAGGCCCTGCGCGCCGCCCGGCGGGAGGCCATCGCCCTTCTCCGGCAGATCTCCGACGAACTCCCCGGCGACAGCGACACCCTCTATAGCCTCGGCGACCTGCTCGTGAAGGACGAACAGTTCGAGGAAGCCATCCGCATCTACGAGAGGATCGAGCGCCTCCAGCCCGACGACCTGCAGGTCAAGCCGCGCCTCGCCAAGGCCTTCCTCGCCATGGACGACCAGCCCAAGGCCATCGCAGTCCTCGAAAAACTGGCCCGGAACCAGAAGGGCCCCTCCAATGTCCATTATTACCTCGCCGAGCTCTATCTGCAGGCCGGCGATTCCACCAATGCCATCACCCATTTCCGTGTCGCCGCCGAAAATTCGCCCGGCGACCCCTCCCCCTGGCTCAAGCTCGCCGCCCTCCAGGCCGAGGAAGATGCCGACCAGGCCGTCGCCACCCTCTCCGGGGCGCTCGAAAAAATGCCCGGCAATCCCAAGCTCCTCGAAGTTTTCGGCCTCGTGCGCCTGCAGCAGAAGCGCTACGGCGAGGCCGCCGAGCTCATGCAGCGCGCCTACGATTCCGCCACCCAGAAGGATCCCGAGGCCGTTCTTTCCCATCTTTTCTTCTACAACTACGCCGTGATCTGCACCCATCTGCGGCGCTCCCAAGACGCCGCCCGCTGGCTCGGGCGCGGCATCGACCAGGAACCCGCCCTGCTGGACCTCTACATGCAGCGCACCATGACGGGCACCACCACCTTCCGCCGCAACGCCGCCAGCGTCCTCCGCGCGCTGGCCGAACAGCCCAGCACCGAGTCCGCCGCCGTCCACGCCGCCCTGGCCACCCTCTACCTCTCCCAGGAGAAGAACGGCCGCGCCATCCTCGAGTTCGAGGCCGCCATCGACATCGTCCGGAAAGAGCCCCTGCAGGCGGCCATCCTCACCCCCCGCTTCTATTTCTGGTTCGGCGTCGCCCTCGACCAGGACAAGCAAGCCGACCGCGCCGTCGAGATGTTCGAAACCAGCATCGAACTCGATCCGCAATACGCCGACGCCCTCAACTACCTCGCCTACCTCTGGGCCAGCCGGGGCATCCGCCTCGATGAAGCCCTCCGCCACATCCAGGCCGCCCTGGCCATCGACCCCGGAAACGCCGCCTACCTCGACACCCTCGGCTGGATCTACTACCAGCAGGGAAGCTACGCCGACGCCCTCAAGTTCCTCCAGCAGGCCGACACCCTTCGCCCCGACGACCCCGAAATCCGCGAGCACATCGAAAAGGCCCGGGAAAAGCTCGCGCCCTGATTCCGCCTCCCCCCCGCCCCTCCATCCCCCTGCGCGGCGGAAAGGCGCCGGAAGAGGAAACTCTCCGCCCATCCGGCGGCCGCTAGGCCCTCGGCCGCATTCCATCCTTGCGCATCGGCTCGATATGGATGGAAACGAACGTCGATGGCCCGAACCGCTCGCGGATACGCGCCTCCAGCAGGGAGGCGATGTCATGGGCTTCCTGCACATGCAGGTCGGGGTCGACGCGGATGTGGAGGTCCACTGCGATGTCGTGTCCGATGCGCCGCGTCCGCAGGTTGTGGGGATCGCCCACCCCTGGAATGCCCGCCGCCATCGCGATGATCTCATCCTCCTCCGCATCGTCCAACGAGCTCTCGACCAACTCCTTGACGCTGCCCGACGAGATTTCGATGGCCACCTTGATGATGAACAGGCTGACGACGATGGCCGCCAGGGGATCCAAAATATGCCATTTTTCGCCCAGCAGGATGGCCCCGCCAATGCCCAGCATCGTGCCGATCGAGGAAAAGGCGTCGGAACGGTGGTGCCAGGCGTTCGCAACCACCGCCTGGCTTTCGATCTTCTTTCCGACCTTCACCGTGTAGCGGTACAGCCATTCCTTGGCGACAATGGAAACCACCGCGGCCACCAGCGCGACATAGCCCGGAGCCGGCATGTGTTCGCCCTTGACGACGCTGGCCCAGATCTTGCACGCCCCGCCCCAGAAGATTCCGGCGCCGACCAGCAGGAGGGCGATGCCGATGATGGCCGTCGCCAGCGTTTCGTACTTGCCGTGGCCGTAGTCGTGGTCCTTGTCGATGGGCTTGCCCACGATCCGGAAACTGGCCAGCACGACGATATCCGTCGCAAAATCGGAAAGCGAGTGGACGGCATCCGCGATCATGGCGCCGCTGTGGCCGATGATGCCCGCCGCCAGTTTTCCGGCGGTCAATACCAGGTTCGCAAAGAATCCGACCCAGGTGACCCGGTTCGCGGATGCGGTTCTTTCGTTCATTTCCGTCATGCGGCCTTCGTCTTCCAACCGTCGGCAAAACCCTGCCAACTGCCTGAAGAGAATGCCGACCCCGATGCCGGAAAGCAACGAAAACCACAACGGATCCCCTCCGCTGTTCCGCCGCCTTATTCCTGTTTTTCCCCGCAGGTTTTCGCGAACGGACAGCCTTCGCAAGGAGCCCCGCAAGGGCCGGGCCGGTTCTTCTTCCGGCGCAGGTGGTGCCGCATGTGCAGGACCAGCCAGATCGCCGCGCCCGCCACCGCCAGACCCACCACGACCCAATCCGCCCACGACGTGTTCATTTCACAGCGCCCCCCGCCCCAGCCATTGGCCAAGCTGGAAAACGACGAACGTGGCAACCCACGCGATCGCCGTCATGCCCAGCAGCATCCCCGCCGCCCAGCCCCAGGATTCCGTTTCGCGCTTCGTCGCCGCGATGGTCGCCACGCACGGCGCGCTCAGCAGGCAGAAAAGCATCATCGCCAGGCCCTGCAACGGCGTGTAGTTCTTCCGCAACGCCTGCCGCAACCCCTCCGGATCCCCGTCCGGGTCTCCCAGCGAAAAGACGATGCCCATCTGCGCCACGAACACTTCCTTCGCCGCAAATGCGCCGAGCAGCGCCGTTCCCACGCGCCAATCGAAACCCAGAGGACGGATCGCCGGCTCCAGCCATTTCCCGAGGCGCCCGATGGCCGTGATCTCCAAGGTCTCCGTTTGCCAGGCCGCCTTCAATGCGACCGCCTCTTCCGACGTGCCGGCCTGGCCGATCGCCGCCTCGTAGCGGCGGTCGAGTTCCGGAGACCGCGGGAATGTCCCCAGCGCCCAGAGCAGGATCGAGATGGCCAGGATCACGGTCCCCGCCTTCTGCAGATACATCCAGGCCCGGTCCCACATGTGGATGCCGACGGAACGCCAGGTCGGCAGGCGGTAGGGCGGCAGCTCCATCACGAACGGCGCGCTTTCCCCGCGGAACAGCGTCCCCCGCAGCACCCGCGCCACGAGCACCGCCGCAAGGATGCCGGCCATGTAGATGCCCCACAGCACCCAGCCCCGCCAGCGCGGCGCGAAAAAGGCCGGAATCAGCAGCGCGTAGATCGTCATGCGCGCGCCGCAGCTCACGAACGGCGCCACCAGGATCGTCGTGAACCGGTCGCGCCGGTGCTCCAGCGTGCGCGTGGCCAGGATCGCCGGCACCGTGCAGCCAAGGCCGATCAGCATCGGGATGAAGCTCTTCCCGTGCAGGCCCATCTTGTGCATCACCCGGTCCATCAGGAACGCCACGCGCGCCATGTAGCCGGTGTCCTCCAGGAACGCGATCGCCAGGAACAGCAGCAGGATGTTCGGCAGGAACGAAATCACGCCCCCCACGCCGCCGATCACCCCGTCCACCACCAGCGACTGCAAAAGCGGCGTCGCGCCGTCGGGCCAGGCCGACACCAGCCAGCCCGACAAGCTTTCCAGCCCCGCCTCGATCCAGCGCATCGGCGGCTCGCCCAGCGCAAAAACCAGGTTGAACACGCCCCACATCAGGAAAACGAAGATCGGCAGCCCCCAGACGCGGTGCAGCAGGAGGTTGTCGAGGCGCAGCGTGCGCGCGCGCCGCACATGGGGCGACGACTCCTGCGTCGCCTCCGTCGCCGCGCCGAGCGCGAAACCGTAGCGCGCCTCCGCGATCTGCACATCCAGCGGCCGCCCGCCACGTTTTTCCAGCCGCGCGGTTTCGCGGGCGGCGGCCTCCCGCGCCCCCGCCGGCGCATGCGGATCCGAAAGGCCGTCCAGGAGGGCGATGGCCCGCCGCCGGGCCGATACCGCGTCGTCGCCCTCGAACTGCTCCGCCACGGCCGCGATCGAACACTCGATATCCAGGCCGTAGTTCACCCGGCTGGTGCAGGGCTGCCCCTCGGCCGCCACCCGCAGCGCCGCCGACAGCAGGGCCGCCGTGCCCTCGCCGTTGCTCCCGTTCGTCGGCACCACCGGCCCGCCCAGCAGCGTGGACATCAGCTCCAAATCGAATTTCAGCCCGTTGGCCGCAGCCTCGTCGCTCATGTTCAGCGCATACGCCACCGGCACGCCCATCTCCGCCAGCTGAGCCGTCAGATGCAGGTTGCGCTCCAGGTTCGTCGCGTCCAGCACCTGGATCACCACCCCCGCGTTCCCGGCCAGGATCTCGTCGCGCGCGATTTCCTCCTCCGGCGAAGCCGCCAGCAGGCTATACACCCCCGGCAGATCCACCAGTTCGATCTCGGCGCCGTCGCACTCGAACACCGCCGATTTCTTCTCGACGGTCACGCCGGGATAATTTCCCACGTGCTGGTGCGCGCCCGCCAGCCAGTTGAACAGGCTCGTCTTGCCGCTGTTCGGATTGCCCGCCAGCAGCACAACCCGCCTGTCCGCCTTGGATGTTCCTTTTCCCTTCATCTGGCCCTGTTCAAATCAACCCCGGCCGCCACTTCACCCGGACATGCGCCGCCTCGGACTTGCGCATCGACAGCCGGTATCCGCGCACCTCCACGGCGATGGGATCGCCCAGCGGCGCCACGCGCTCCACCGCGATCAGCACCCCCGGCGTCACCCCCATCTCCACCAGCCGCTTCCGCAAGGCGCATTCCATGTCCACCGACATCACCACGCCGCGCACGCCCGGCGGCAGCTCGTCCAGCCCCGATTCCACTCCCGGCGCGCGCTCGCCCTTGGCCGTCTCCCGGACCTTGACCCATTTTTCCAGCATCCCCGGGTGCTCCCGCAGGAAATCCCCCAGCAAACCCATGCGCTCCAGGACCAGCGGCGTCGCATCGTGCTCCATGCCGCAGGCCACGACCTCGGCATCCTCCTGCGCCAGCCCCAGGGTTTCCGTGAAGAACCGCCTCAACGCCACATGGCGGCCCGAAATGTCCTCCGCCACCTGGCGGCCTTTCGGAGTCAACCCCACCGCCCCATAGGGCGTGTATTCCGCCAGGCCTTGCTCCTTCAGCGACTTCAGCGCCGCGGAAACCGTCGAGGGCTGCACGTCCATCGTCTCCGCGATGTCTCCGGTCCTTGCTCCGCGCGGCGTCTCCGAAAGCCGCAGGATGGTTTCCAGATAGTCTTCCGCCTTTGCGCTCAACCGCTCGATCTTCATCTGGGTTTTCGTTTCCTCTCGAATTGTTTGATTGACCGAACATTATCACAATCCCCTTGGGGCGCAAGTCGAACGGCCGACAATGTCGGCCGTGATTGACAGGCCCATCCCTCCGGCGTATCGTCGCCGCCTCGATGAATACCCCCTTGCCTGCCGACTACCACACCCACACCCGGCTCTGCCGCCATGCCGGCGGCCTGCCCATCGATTATGCCCGCGCCGCCGCCGACCGCGGCATTCCCGAAATCGCCTGCACCGACCACATTCCCTTCCCCAACGACCCCCATCCCTCCATCCGCATGACGCAGGCCGAATTCGCCGCCTATCTGGACCATGTCCGCGAGGCCCGCGAGACCGGCTTCTGCCAGGTCCTCCTCGGCATCGAGGCCGATTACCAGCGGGATCTCGTCCACGGCCATATCCAGTCCGTGCTCGACTCCGCCGATTTCGACCTCGTCCTGGGCTCCCTCCACACCGGCCCCTTCTGGGACCTCTCCCCCGGCGATCCGACCGCCACGCCCGAATTCGTCGAGCAGATGAACCGCACCTACTACCTGCGCATGGCCGAACTGGCCCGCACCGGCCTCTATGATGTCTGCTCGCATTTCGACATCGTCAAACGCACCGGCATCCATGCCCCGGCGGCCCTGCTCGCCGAAATCGTCCCCCCCGCCCTCGATGCCGTCGCCGACGCCGGCATGGCCATCGAAATCAACACCAGCGGCTTCGACCACGGCGCCGCCGAGGCCTATCCCTCGCTCCAGATCCTCTCCTGGATGAAGGAACGCGGTATCCCGATCACCTTCGGCTCCGATTCCCACGACCCCTCCCAAATCGGCCGCCACTTCGAAAAGGCCATGGAACTCGCCCGCGCCGCCGGCTACACCTCCCGCGCCGCCTTCCGCCGCCGGAAAAAGGCCCTCGTCCCCTTCTAGACCCTCTTCTCCTGTGCGGAAGGCGCCGCATGCGCCTTCCGCCGGTCAAAAAAAAGCCCCCGCGCTTGCGGCGCGGGGGCTTGTCTCCTCCAGCGGTTACCAGTTGGCCAGGAATCGCTTGATGATCGGCTCCCAACCCAGCAGGACCGGCGCGATGACCAGCGCCACCACGCTCATCAGCTTCATCAGGATGTTCAGCGAGGGACCGGCCGTGTCCTTGAAGGGATCACCCACGGTGTCGCCCACCACGGCTGCCTTGTGCGACGGCGACCCCTTGCCGCCATGCGCACCACCTTCGATGTGCTTCTTGGCGTTGTCCCAGCAACCGCCCGCGTTGCTCATGAAAAGCGCCATCAGCACGCCCGAGGCCGTCACGCCCGCCAGCAAGCCGCCCAGCATCTCCTTGCCGAACACAAAGCCGACCAGCACCGGCGTCAGGATGCCCAGCAGCGCCGGAACCGTCATCTTCTTGATGGCGGCCGCCGTGGAGATGTCCACGCAACGGGCGTAGTCGGCCTTGGCGCCTTCCTTGCCCTCAAGCAGCCCCGGGATCTCCTTGAACTGGCGGCGCACTTCCTCGACCATGGCAAAGGCCGCCTTGCCCACGGCCTTCATCGCGAAGGCCGAAAACAGGAACGGCATCATCGAACCCACCAGCAACCCGGCCATGACCTTGGGATCCGTCACGTCGATAACCTTCAGGTCCACGATTTCGCGGAACGCCGCAAACAGGGCCAGCGCCGTCAACGCCGCCGAACCAATGGCAAATCCCTTGCCGATGGCCGCCGTGGTGTTGCCCACCGCGTCGAGCTTGTCGGTGCGCTGCCGGACTTCCTTCTCCAGATGCGCCATCTCTGCCAGGCCGCCCGCGTTGTCCGCGATCGGCCCGTAGGCGTCCACCGCCAGCTGGATGCCGGTCGTCGCCAGCATGCCGAGGCCGCCCATGGCGATGCCGTAGAGGCCCGCGAAGTAGTAGCAGGCAATCGTCGCCACCGCCAGCACCACCACCGGTGCCGCCGTCGAAATCATGCCCACGCCCAGGCCCGCGATGATGTTCGTCGCCGCGCCAGTCTCGGAGGAATCGGCCACCCCGTTGGACGGCCCCTTGCCTTCCGCCGTGTAGTACTCGGCCAGCAGGCCGATGATCGCACCCGCCACCAGGCCCACCACCGTCGCCAGGAACACGCCGCCGCTCGTGCAGGTCAGCAGGCCCGCGCCGGCCACTGCCGATTCAATGTTGAATTCGCCCGGCAGCATCCGGTTGCAGATGAAATACGTCGCCACGGCCATGATGAGGCAGGCGCCGAACGTACCCTGGTTCAGGGCCGCCTGCGGATTGCCTCCCTCTTTCGTCCGAACGAGAAACGTCCCGGCGATGGAGAAGAGGATGCCCGCGCCCGCAATCACCAGCGGCAGCAGCACGAAGGTCATGTCCCGGACGCCGTTGACCGTGATCGTCGCACCCAGCACCATGGCCGCCACGATCGCGCCCACGTAGGATTCGAACAGGTCGGCGCCCATGCCGGCCACGTCGCCCACGTTGTCGCCCACGTTGTCCGCGATGACCGCCGGGTTGCGGGGGTCATCCTCGGGAATCCCGGCTTCCACCTTGCCGACCAGGTCGGCGCCCACGTCCGCCGCCTTCGTGTAGATGCCGCCACCCACGCGCGCAAACAGCGCGATCGAGCTGGCTCCCATCGAGAAGCCCGTGATGATGGGTAGCACCGAGGCCTTGACCGCCTCCACATCCGCGCCAAACTTGCGAACCAGTACCAGCATGGTCAGCGCCAGCCCCGTCAGGCCCAGGCCCACCACGCACATGCCCATCACCGCCCCTCCCGAGAACGCCACCTGCAGGGCCGCCGGAAGACCTGTCCGCGCCGCGTTGGTCGTCCGCATGTTGGCGGCCGTCGCCACCCGCATCCCAAAGAACCCCGACAGCGCCGAACAGAACGCGCCGAACATGAATGCCAGCGAAACCAGCCGGATGGCCCCCTGATTGATGATGGCCAACAGGACGGCCAACAGCACCACCACCAGCGAGAGAACCTTGTACTCGCGCTTCAGGAACGCCATGGCGCCCTCGCGGACCGCCGCGCCGATCTCCAGCATCCGGGCCGTCCCCGGATCCTGCTTGTTGATCCATTGCGTCTTCCACCAAGCGAACAACAGCGCCACCAACCCTGACCCCAATGCCGCGTACAGCAGCTTGTCGATGTTCATAGTTAAACGTTTCTCCTGTTTGTTTTTCTAAATCGTCGCGGCGAAAGTAGGGGATTTGCCCCCCTCCTGTCAAACCCGAACCGCCCCCCTACATCAAATCCCCGATCTTGCCCCCGAACAGGATTTCCAGCCCGATGCGGAGGGACGGCTTCGGCTGATACTCATCTTCCTTTGGGAATTGGACTTGCGGAGTAATCGTGTAATAGATCCACTTCCGGTACAAAGCATCCCGCCATGTAATGTTCACCAGGGAATCGTCCCAGATCCAATCGGAACTGACCAAATGCGGGAATACGCTGGCCTGCGCCACCCACCCCCGCCCCTTCCCCGACCGAAGCCACGCAAACCGAAGGCTTTGCTCGAATTCCACCCCCTCCAGGCTTTCCGCCGACCGCTCCGCCAGCCGGATCTGGAAGAGTTTCTTTTTGCCCGAGGGCCGCGTCCAGCTCAACGTGACCTTCTGCCCGAACCCCTCGTCGCTGTAATAGACCCCCCGCGGATTCAGCTGGATCGTCCCCCCGTCCAGCTTCCAGTCCCACATCCAGTCCAATGCCGTGTATGCCACGGGATGCGCCTCGCGCCACCGCAACCCTCCCCCCAGGCTCAGTTCGCTGTCCTTCATCGTCTTCAACGCCGCCCTCACCCCCAGCCGGGTGTCCGACTCCTGCTTCATGGGATCCTGGCCCGGCAGGGAATCCCGGCCGGCATTGTCCAGGAACAGGTGCAGCCTCTTCTCCAGCCCGGGCAAGGCCACGTCCGCCCGGAACCGCACCTTCATGTCGAAGTCCCCCTCGCTGCTTTTCCCCCCCATGCGCGTCATCAGCTTCAGCTTGAAGGTGGACAGCTCGGGATCATAGCGCGCATCTTCCGTCAGGAACTGGGTGTCCACCCGCCGCACCGCATTGTCCATCCGGCAATACCAGCACCGGTGGAAGTTGTCCAGCCAGCGGGTCGCGCGGTTCTGCCGCTGGATCAAGGCTCCTTCCTTGTCCGACTGGGCATTCAGAGCCTGCATCTGCAACGCCAGCACCTTCCGAGGGTCCAGCTTCAACCGGTCGTCCGGCTTGCCCTGCGTCTTCCCGCCCTTTCCGGCCGTTTTCTTCTCTTTCGCGGGAGCCGGCGTCAGGTGCCGCGGCTGGGAGCGCGCGGACTCCGGCCCGGCCAGCGCCAGGACCAGGGCCGCCCCGGCGATCCACCCGAATGGAAACCCCCTCCTCATGCGTCCACCAGGCGGGCCCGGCAATCGTAGCGGCTGGTCCGCACGATCTTCACTTTCACGAAATCCCCCGCGCGCAGGCCGCGCTTCGTGTTTTCCAAAATAGTCTCTCCGTCCACCTCCGGCGCCTGCGCCATCGTCCGCCCGTGCCACCCGTCCTTCTCCCGGCGCTCCAGCAGCATCGTCGTCTTCCCGCCCTTCCGGGCCCGCAATCGCGCCGTCGACACCTTCGCCTGCGCCTCCATCAGCCGGCCGCGGCGCTCCTCCGCCACCGCCGCCGGCACGCGATCCAACATCCCCGCCGACACCGTCCCCGGTTCCGGCGACCAGATGAAGGCCCCCATATGGTCGAAACGCCCTTCCTCCACGAATTCCAGTAGCTCCGCGAATTCCTTCTCCCCCTCGCCGGGATGCCCCACGATGAACGTCGTCCGCAGCGCCGCCCCCGGCAGCCATCGGTCGATCTGCTCCATCGCCTCGTCCACCCGCTTCCGTCCATACCCCCGCCCCATCCGCTTCAGCATTTTCTCGTTCACGTGCTGCAGCGGCAAATCCAGATACGGGCAGACCCGCGCGTCCGATGCCATGGCCTCGAGGATTTCATCCGTCAGGTGCTTGGGATGCGCATACATCACGCGGAACCACAGTTCGCCCGGCATCTTCAGCAGTTTCCTCATCAACGCCGCCAGCCGCGGCTCGCCCGCGAAATCCACCCCATAGGCCGTCGTATCCTGCGCGATCAGGTTCAGCTCCTTCGCGCCCGCCGCCACCAGTTCCCCCGCCTCCTTCAGGATCGCTTCCGGGGGACGGCTCGCCCGCCGCCCCCGGATCAGCGGAATCGAGCAGTAGGCGCAGCCGTTCGAGCATCCTTCGCCGATCTTCAGGTAGGCCGAGCATTCGGATCCAATCCGCATGCGCGGGCGGCCCAGCCAGTCGAGATAGGTCTTCGGCAGCTCCCGCCCCGCATAGCCCCCGGCGCGGGAAGGCGCCGCATGGCCCTCCAGCAATCCGAGGCAGATGTTCGGCAGGCGCGGATACTCCGCGAACCCCACCCGCGCGTCCGCCGATTCCAGGAACCCCTCCAGCTCCGGCGCGCCCCCGATCCGCTCCACGAGGCAGCCCGTCGCCACCAGCAGCGGACGCCCCTTCCGTCCCCGCTGCGCCGCCAATTCCCCGAGCACCCCCGCCGCCTCGCGCCGCGAAGCGTCCAGGAAGCCGCACGTGTTCACCAGGCAGATGTCCGCCTTGGCGGGGTCCTCCGTGAACTGGAATCCCGCCAGCGCCATCCCGCCCAGGATCCCCTCGGAATCCACCGTGTTCTTCGGGCATCCCAGGTTGACCAGGCTGAAAAGATGCCCGCCCCTAGCCATTTTTCTCCATGAGCTTGAACAGCCAGGCGATCTGTTCGCCCAGGTTCTTCATGTTGGCCAGCCCTTCCTCATCCTTCAGCACGTCGCCCGGCTCCACGCCCATCCCGAAATTCCAGTAGGTCGACCCCGGCACCACCATCTCGCTCATCAGGAACATGTGATGGATCGAATCCATCACGTGGACGGCCCCGCCGCGGCGCTCCGCCGCCACCGCCGCGCCGATCTTCCGCCGCAGGAGCCCGCCGTTCGCCAGCCCCACGAAGCCGGCCCGGTCGACCAGCGCCTTGGTTTCCGCCGTCATGTCCGCGAAATAGCTCGGCGAGCCGATCAGGACCGCATCCGCCGCCGCGATCTTCGCGAAGGCCAGGTTGAAGATGTCGTCCTCGATCACGCAGCGCTTGTTCCGCATCCGCCGGCAGGCCCCGCACGCCGTGCAGCCCCGGATGCGCGTCCCGCCCACCTGCATGTATTCCGTCTCGTGCCCGGCCGCCGCGATGGGCTCCAGCGCCTTCCGCAGCAGGATCTCCGTGTTGCCGCCCTTGCGCGGGCTTCCATTGATCGCCAATGCCTTCATGCGCCAGCTTCCCTTTCGGCCAGATCCCAGATTCCATCCCAGCATGCCGCCTCGTGGCCTTCTTCCCGCGTCCGCATCCGCGGAGTCTTCTCGCAACAGACCGCGCGCGCCAGCGGGCACCGCGGCGCAAACCGGCAGCCCGGCGGCGGATTCGCCAGCGACGGCAGCTGGCCGGGGATGTCCGGCAGCCGCTCCGCGCGCTGGTGCAGCCGCGGCATCGCTGCCAGCAGCCCCCGCGTGTACGGATGCGCCGGACGCCCGAACACCGCCTCCCGCGGCCCCTTCTCCGCCAGCCGCGCCGCGTACATCACGTGCACCCGGTCGCACACGTCCCACACCACGCCCATGTCGTGCGTGATCAGCAGCACCGCCGTGTCGCCCCCGCGAAGCTTCAGCAGCAGTTCGAAGATCTGCGCCTGGATCGTCACGTCCAGCGCCGTCGTCGGCTCGTCCGCGATGATCAGCTCCGGCTCCGGCAGCATCGCCATCGCCAGCATCACCCGCTGGCGCATCCCGCCCGAGAGCTGGTGCGGATAATCCTTCATCCGCTGCTCCGCGTCCGGCAGCCCCGTCCGCTTCAGCCACTCCAGCCCCAGCGCCCATGCGTCGTCGAAGCCGATCTCCCGGTGCAGCCGCGCCGCCTCCGCCAACTGGTCCCCGATCCGGTGCAGCGGCGACAGCGCCGTCATCGGCTCCTGGAAGATCATCCCGATCTTCCCGCCCCGGATCTTCCGCAGCTCCTCGATCGGCAGGGAAAGCAGGTCCCGCCCGTGGAACAGCGCCCGCCCCCCTTCGATCACCGCCGGCGGACGCGGCAGCAGCCGCAGCAGCGAAAGCGCCGTCACCGTCTTGCCGCATCCCGATTCCCCCACCAGCCCCAGCACCTCCCCCCGCCGGATGTCGAACGACACCCCGTCCACCGCGCGCAGGAATCCCGATGCCGACTCGAAACCGACGCGCAATCCGTCCACTTGTAGCAGGGCCTCTCCCATGACCGCGCATCTTCCAATGCCCCCGCCGGCTTGGCAAGCGTTTTGGGGTTGGCGTTCCCCTTCCGGGCGCGGTATCTTCCCCGCCATGAAACTGGATCGCCTGCTTGAAATCCCCGGCACCGAGTGCCTCCTGCCCGCCCCCGCCGGCACGGAGGTCTCCGCCGCCTTCACGTCCGATCTGCTGAGCGATGTCATGGCCCACGCCGCCGAAAACTCCCTCCTCATCACCATCCAGGCCCACCAGAACGCCGTCGCCGTCGCCACCCTCGTCGGCATCCGCGGCATCCTCGTCTGCTCCTTCCGCCCCGTCCCCGCCGACATGCTCGAAGCCGCCCGCCGCGAATCCATCGCCCTCTTCCGCACCCCCCTCAACCAGTTCGACGCCTCCGTCGCCGTCCACCGCCTCCTGTCCTCCCCATGAGCTACCGCGCCTACCAGTTCAACCAGTTTTCTTCCCGTTCGCCGGGATTCTTCGCCCAGCTCCCGCCCGTGGTCGCCGCGCTCATCAAAATCAACGTCGCCGTTTTCCTGGTCCTCTGGCTCCTGCGGCTCGACAGCCTCTACGCCCTCCTCGCCCTCTCCCTCGACGGCGTCCGCCACGGAATGCTCTGGCAGCCGTTCACCTACATGTTCCTCCATGCCAGCTTCCTCCATCTCCTCTTCAACATGTTCACGCTCTACTTCCTCGGTCCCGAGACCGAGCGCGCCATGGGCTCGAAGCATTTCCTCGCGATGTATCTCCTCAGCGGCCTCCTCGGCGGCCTCGGCTGGCTCTGGCTGTCCCCCCATTCCCATGCCCTCTGCGTCGGCGCTTCCGGCGCCGTCTTCGGCATCCTCGCCGCCTTCGCCACCCTCTACCCCCGGCGGCGCCTCACCCTCCTGGTCTTCTTCGTCTTCCCCGTCACGCTGATGGCCTGGCAGCTCGTCGCCGGCCTCGCCTTCATCGAGTTCGTCCTCGCCAGCAACGATCCCGCCTCCGGCATCGCCCACACCGCCCACCTCGCCGGCGCCTTCGCCGGCTTCCTCTACATCGACCAGCTCTTCGAAAACACCACCCTCCGCCGCCTCTGGGCCCGCGCGCGCGACTACGCCGCCCAGCGCCCCCACACCCCCCGCGCCGCCCCGCCGCCCCCCGACCAGGCCGAGGTCGACCGCATCCTCGACAAGATCTCCGCCCAGGGCATCCAGTCCCTCACCAAGGCCGAACGCCAAACCCTCCACCGCGCCTCAAGAACGTTCTAGGCAAGGGGTTCAGGGTTCGGGGTTCAGGTCTGATGCTTCTTCCTTGTTCGTTTGTTCTCCGCATTCCTGAACCCTGAACCCCGAACCCTGCCCCCTCTTTTGAACCCTCCTCTTGCACTTCCCCCCCCCGTGAGGCATATTCATCCCAATTAACCCGGAGCCCGCCATGACCCTCAAACTCGAAAAAATCGCGAATTACCCCGGCCCCAAGGGCCCCGTCGTCCTCGTCGTCATGGATGGCGTCGGCATCGGCAAATATGTCGAAGGCGACTACGTCCGCTCCGCCAACAAGCCCCATCTCGACTGGCTCCTCACCCACTGCCCCCACACCGTCCTCAAGGCGCACGGCACCGCCGTCGGCATGCCGTCCGACGACGACATGGGCAACTCCGAAATCGGCCACAACGCCATCGGCTGCGGCCGCGTCTACGACCAGGGCGCCTCCCTCGTCGCCAAGGCCGTCTCCTCCGGTTCCCTCTACCAGGGCGCCACCTGGAAGAAGATGATCGCCAACGTCATTGACCACAACTCCACCCTCCACTTCATCGGCCTCTTCTCCGACGGCAACGTCCACTCGCACATCGACCACCTTAAGGGCATGCTCGCGCAGGCCAAGAAGGAAGGCGTCGCCCGCGCCCGCATCCATCCTCTCCTCGACGGCCGCGACGTTCCCCCCACCTCCGCCCTCGACTACGTCCTCCCCTTCGAACAGTTCCTCGCCGGCCTCAACGCCGACGGCTCCGTCGACTACGCCATCGCCTCCGGCGGCGGCCGCATGAAGGTCACCATGGACCGCTACGAAGCCGACTGGCGCATGGTCGAGCTCGGCTGGAAGACCCACGTCCGCGGCGAAGGCGCGCTCTACCCCTCCGCCCAGGCCGCCATCGAAGACTTGCGCGCGAAGAATCCCGGCGTCCTCGACCAGGACCTCCCCGCCTTCGTCATCGGCCGCGACGGCAAACCCCTCGGCCCCGTCGCCGACCACGACTCCGTCATCCTCTTCAACTTCCGCGGCGACCGCGCCATCGAGCTCACCCGCGCCTTCGAGCAGGACGACTTCAAGCCCTTCGACCGCGGCCCGCGCCCCGATGTCCTCTTCGCCGGCATGATGCAGTACGACGGCGACGCCAACATCCCGAAGAACTTCCTCGTCGAGCCCCCGCGCATCACCCGCACCATCGGCGAATACCTCGCCGACGCCGGCCTGCGCCAGCTCGCCATCAGCGAAACCCAGAAGTTCGGCCACGTCACCTACTTCTTCAACGGCAACCGCGCCGAAAAATTCAGCGACGACCTCGAAGACTACGTCGAGATCCCCTCCGACCGCGTCCCCTTCGAGGAACGCCCCTGGATGAAGTCCGCCGAAATCACCGACGCCCTCGTCGAGGCCATCGCCTCCGGCGAATACCGCTTCATCCGCGTCAACTACCCCAACGGCGACATGGTCGGCCACACCGGCATCTTCCCCGCCGTCAAGATCGCCGTCGAAGCCGTCGACCTCGCCCTCGGCCGCCTCATGCAAGCCGTGAAGAAGGCCGGCGGCATCCTCGTCATCAGCGCCGACCACGGCAACTCCGACGACATGTACGAGCACGCCAAGGACGGCACCGTCAAGGTGGACAAGGCCTCCGGCCTCCCCAAGGCCAAGACCGCCCACTCCCTCAACCCCGTCCCCGCCGTCGTCTACGACCCCTCCAACGCCGCGAAGGCCAGGCTGGCCAACCGGAACGGCCTCGGCATCTCCTCCCTCGCCGCCACCTGCCTCAACCTGCTCGGATACAAGTCGCCGGAAGGCTACGACCCCTCCATCATCGAAATCGGCGGCTGAGGTCTTTCCACACCGTGGAAGCATTTTTTCCATTGCGTGGAAAAATCGCGGAAAGTTTTTCCATTGCGTGGAAAAAACAGTCCATTTTTTCCACACTGTGGAAAACTTTTTTCCACACTGTGGAAAACTTTCCTGCCCCATTCTTCATTCCTGATTCTTCATTCTTAATTCTCAGGAAGGGCCCATGCCCTTCCTGACCGACACCCCCGCCGGCGCCGTGCTGAACCTGCGCATCGTTCCCCGCGCCTCGAAAAACGCCATCCAGGGCGAACACGGCGACGCCCTCAAGGTCCGTCTCTGCGCCCCGCCCGTTGATGGCGCCGCCAACGCCTCCCTCGTCGAGTTCCTTGCCGACGCCTTCTCCCTGCCCCGCGCCCGCGTCCAGCTCCTCTCCGGCGCCACCTCCCGCAACAAGCGCGTCCTGCTTGCCGGTCTTCCGGCTTCCGCCATCCAATCCAAGATCCAGGCAGGAAAACAGGAATGAAGCCGGAACCCATGAAAAATCCGATTCCGGTATCCGGCTGTTCATCCCAACAGAATCCGGTTGTTCTCCTGTTTTCCTGGATTTCCTGTTTTCCTGCTGAAATGCCTTCGGCTGTTCGCTCCCTCCTGAACCCCGAACCCTGAACCCTGCGCCCTCCACCCATGAAACATCTCACCGAATATTCCGATCCCTCCTCGATCCACGCCTTGGCGGCGGAAATCGCGCGCATCTCGAAACGCCCCGCGCGCATCATGGAAGTCTGCGGCGGCCAGACCCACGCCATCCTGCGGCATGCCCTCGACACCCTCCTGCCCCCGCACGTCCGGCTCCTGCACGGCCCCGGCTGCCCCGTCTGCGTCACCCCCTCCGCCTACCTCGACCACGCCATTTCCATCGCCCGCCGCCCCGGCACCATCGTCACCACCTTCGGCGACCTTCTGCGCGTCCCCTCCAATGCCTCCGGCGACCTCTACGCCGCCAAGGCGCGCGGCGCCGACGTCCGCATGGTCACCTCGCCCCTCCAGGCGCTCGATTTCGCCCGGCAGAATCCGGACCGGCAGGTCGTCCACCTCGCCATCGGCTTCGAGACCACCGCGCCCGCCAACGCCATGCTGGCCTACCTGGCGAAGGAACGCGGCCTCGCCAACGTCTCTCTCCTCGTTTCGCAGTTCCTCGTCCCGCCCATCCTCCGCGCCATCTGCGCCGATCCCGAAACCGCGCCCGACGCCTTCCTCGCCGCCGGCCACGTCTGCGCCGTCGTCGGTTCCGATCCCTACGTCTCCCTCGCTCGCGAACTCTCCCGCCCCGTCGCCATCACCGGCTTCGAACCCGCCGACATCCTCCTCGGCGTCCTCGATGTCCTGCGCCTCTTCGAACAGGGCAGGGCCGAGATGATCAACGCCTATCCGCGCATCGTCCATCCCCAGGGCAACCCCGAGGCCCGGCGCACCATCGACACCGTCTTCGAAGTCTCCGACCGCGAATGGCGCGGCCTCGGCGTCGTTCCGAAGAGCGGCCTCTCCCTCCGCCCCGCCTATGCCGCCCACGACGCCGCAAGGATCTTCCCGGCGCCTCCCCCCTCCGAGGCCGCCGAATCCCTGCATTGCCCCGCCGACCAGGTCCTGCTCGGCAGGCTCCAGCCCCCCGACTGCCCCCACTTCGGCACCCGCTGCACGCCCGACCATCCCCTCGGCGCCCCCATGGTCTCCCCCGAGGGCCCCTGCGCCGCCTTCTTCCTCCACCGGCGCCTTCCTTGACTTTTGGAAACCGCAGGCGCACCCTGCGACCATGAAATCGCTGTCTCTTCCCGCCGCCTGGGCCCTGGGCCTGCTCCTTTCCGCTTCTTCCGCCGCGTGGGCTTCGCAGGAACCTTCGGAAACCCGCGTCTATTTCTCCCCCTATCCGGCCCGGCCCGAACAGGTCCGCCTCCAGCGCGACATCGTCCAGTGGCGTCTCGCCGGCGAACTCTTCGACGAAGGCCCCTGCATGGAGGGCCAGCCGTTCCCCATCCTCGTCGGGACCACCCAGCAGATCCAAACGGTCAGCCGCATGCTGTCCGCTTCCGTCCAGACCTTCGGCCCCGTCCGCGGCTACGAGGAAATCCTTCCCCGGTTCTGCGCCCCGGCGCCCGAACCCGGCGTCGCCGCCATCAACATCACTAACGGCTACCATGACGAAGAGTCCGTCGCCGCCCTGCTGACCCAGTTCGAAACGAATTTTCCGGCACTGGCCAGGCGGATCCAGATCGGCTCCACGCATTGGGGCCGCGCCATCTGGGCGCTCAAGATCTCCGACAACGTCGCCGCCGAGGAGCCCGAGCCGCGCATCGTGTTCGACGCCAACCTCCATGCCCGCGAATACGCCGGCCCCGAGGTCGCCCTCGACATCATCTGGCAGCTCCTCTACGGCTACTCCAACAACGCCGCGTTCGCCTCGTGGGTCGACGGCATGGAAATCTACGTCATCCCCTGCCTCAATCCCGACGGGCGCTACTACTGCGACACCATCAGCAGCAACTGGCGCAAGAACGGCCGCGACAACAACCGCAGCGGCACCATGACCGACGGCACCGACGGCGTGGACCTCAACCGGAATTCCCCCTACTACTGGGGCAGCGACAACGAAGGCTCCAGCTCGCTCTACAGCGACATCGACTATCGCGGCCCCAGCGCCGCCTCCGAACCCGAGATCCAGGCCTACGACGCCCTCCTCCAGCGCCTCCGCCCCGCCTGCACTTACAGCATGCACAGCTACATGGGCGTCTATTACGGCCCCCTCGGGGACTACAACCTGGACATGCCCGCCCCCGATCCCTTCAAACCCCTGGGCACCAATGTCGCCCGCATCTGCACCAACGAGGACAGCTCCGCCTACACGTACCTGAGCGGCCCGGAATTCGGCTACACCGTCAACGGCGACCGCGTCGATTCCAACTTCGGCCTCTACGGCATCCATTCCATCGGCGTCGAGCTCGGCAGCGACTACGCCGGCTTCCAGCCCGCCTATGCCACCACCCGCGACGAAATCGTCCCCGGCGTCCGCCCCGGCTGGCAGAAATTCCTCGCCGCCGCCCACACCAACTGGCCCAAGGTGCGCGGCTGGTCCACCGATCCCCTCACCGGCCAGCCCGCCCCCCTGCGCATCCATTCGCTCAACCTCACCAACCGCCCCAACGACGAGCATTGGACCTCCCGCGACGACGGCTTCTTCGAATGCCCCTTGCCCACCGCCGGCACCTACCGCATCGTCTTCTCCCCCCTCGGCCAGCCTTCCCTCGCCACCACCCAGACCATCGCCGTCGCCGCCTCCGCGAAATCGACCAACCTCTCCTTCGGCGTCGCCCCCATCCTCGGCGAAACCGATCCGGTCGAGGGCATCCAGTCCTGGAGCAACCAGAACGAAAACGGCACGGCCCTTCTCGAATGCACGGAGCTTCCGGAAGGCCCCTGGCTCCCTCTCCTCGCCCTCTCCAGCACCGGCCGCACCGGCCAGGCCCAGCTGCCCGCCTCTTCCTCCACGCGCTACATCCGCGTCCACGCCTCGCCGCGTTTCTTTTCCGCCGGCACCAACCTGGTCTGCGTGCCCGCTGGCTCCTTCCAGATGGGCGCCGACGGCTCCGCCGACACCAACGAGCAGCCCGCGGCCGCGATCCACATCGGCGCCTTCGCCATCGATGCGCGCGAAGTCACCTATTCCAACTGGACGGCAGTCCGTCGCTGGGCCATCACCAACGGCTATTCCTTCGCCACCGGCCAGTGCGGCGTCGTCTCCGGCGGCGGGGCCGCCTCCTCCAGCAACCACCCCGTCGTCAAGGTCGGCTGGCACGATGCCGTCAAATGGTGCAACGCCCGTTCGCAGTTCGAAGGCCTCCTGCCCGCCTACTACACCACCGCGGCGCAGACCAACATCTACAAGTCCAACACCATCCATCTTTCCTCCGCCTGCGTGAACTGGACGGCCAACGGCTACCGCCTACCCACCGAGGCGGAATGGGAAAAGGCCGCGCGCGGCGGCTCCACCGGGAGGGAATATCCCTGGGGCAACGCCATCGCCGCCACCAATGCCCGCTATGCCGCCGGCGGCACCACCAATGCCGCCTCCTACCCCGCCAACGGCTACGGCCTCCGCGATGCCGCCGGAAATGCCGCCGAGTGGTGCTGGGACTGGTCCGGCTCCTACACCAACCGGACGGCGGATGATCCGGCCGGCCCCGCCACCGGCACCGTCCGCGTCGTGCGCGGCGGCTCCTGGAGCAACGACGCCGCCGGCCTCCGCTGCGCCGCCCGTTCCTTCCTCGCCCCCGCCTCCAGCAACACGGTCGTCAGCTTCCGCTGCGTCCGGCGCTGAACATCCAACCGGTTTCCGGCGCAGGAAGGCGCCGCACGAGGAATGGGTGAAAAAACGCCGCGCCCTTTTCCGGGCGCGGCGTGGACTCGCGGAAGTTCCGTCTTATGGAATCGTGATGCGGTAGTACCGCTTGATGTCGATCAAGGTGTTGGTGTCCGCCAGCGTGAGATTGCCGCCCGTGCCGACTTCGCTGTCCACCGGATTCCACAGCACCGGGAATTCCCAGATGTTCGTGCTGTATTCCATCTGGTAGGTCTGCCCGGCCACCGAGGCCACCGTGGCCGAAGCCGGCGTGCCGTTGCTCATCACGAACGCCCCCATCCGCGGCAGCGGATACACGTAGATCCCGACGGCCTCCCCGTCGCTTCCGTCCTTGTCCGTGGCGTAAAACACCACGCTGTACTCGCCCGTCGGCGAGGCGCCCGTCCACAGGAAGGTGCCGTTCTCGTTCGTGGGATAGAACGCCGCGCCCGCCGGCAGGTTGCTCGCCGTCAAGGTCACCGCGTCCGCCTCGGTCGGCGCTGCCGTCACCTGGAACTGCAGGGTCCCGCCCAGGAACACTTCCTGCCCGCCGATCGGAGCCAGCAGCGGCGGCGTCCCCGCCCCGCCGGCGCAGTCGTTCGTATGCGAGCCGATGCCGTCGAAGGTGTCGACCGCATAGCCGTCCCATTCCGTCGCCGGATCGAAGGCGTCCGTCGTGTTCGTGTCGCCCGCCTTCACCGAAGCCTTGCGGCGCAGGGTGTTGTCGGCCGTGGAGGTCAGCCCGCTTCCCCATTCGGCGCCGGGGTCGGTGCCCACCACGCCGATGCTGTCCAGGATGGTTCCGGATGTCCCTCCGCTGCGCAGCACGATGGCATCGTCGCCGTTATGGGACACGTTCGCGTTGACCTGGTCCGCCAAGCCCAGCAGCGTCGCGCCGGCCGTGCTGTTGGCCAGGACATATGTCCCCTGTGCGGCAACCATTCCGGTGAGGCTGATGTTGTAGGTCGGGCTGGCGGCCCCGTTCTGATAGAGCTGGACCACATATTGCCCGGCGTCGAGATCGATGGCCGCCGCCGTCGGATTGTAGATTTCCACCGCCTTGTTGTTGCTCGACCCTTCGACATATTCGGAGAAAATGACCGCGCAGTCGGGATCCACGGGCGAATCCGCGCCCACCGTGATGGAAATCGTCTCTTCGTCGCTCCCGTCCTTGTCCGTCGCGTAGAAGGTCACGCTGTAGACCCCCGTCGGCGCGGCCGATATCCATTCAAACGTGCCGTTCTCGTTCGTCGCGTTGAACGTGGCCCCCGCCGGCAGGTTGCTCGCCGTCAGCGTCACCGCGTCCGCGTCCGTCGGCGTGGCGACGACCGGGAACTGCAGGGTGTTGCTCGCCGCGACGGTCTTGTTCCCGATGGCGTTCAGCAAGGGCGGCGTCGGCAGGCCGGGACCCGCGCAATCGCTCGTGTGCACGCCGAGCCCGTCGAACGTGTCCTCCGCATAGCCGTCCCACTCGGTCGCCGGATCGAAGGCGTCGCTGGTGACCAGGTCGCCCTGCTTGACCGTCGCCTTGCGCCGGAGCGTGTTGCCGGCGGTGGAGGTCAGCCCGCTGCCCCACTCGGTGCCGGGATCGGTGCCCACCACGCCGATGGAGTCCACCACGGAACCGCCCGTCCCGCCGCTCCGCAGCACCACGGCGTCGTCGCCGTTGAAGGTCAGGCTGGCGGTCGTCTGGTCCGCCGCGGACAGGATCCCCGCCGCCGCGGAACTGTTGGCCAGGACAAACACATCCTGCGAGGGAATGGTCCCGGTCAGCGGAATGGCCGTGGCCAGGGTGCTGCCGTTGAAATAGATCTGCACCACGTAGTCGCCGGCCGTCAGGTCGATCGCTTCGGCCGTCGGATTGTAGATCTCCAGCGCCTTGTTGTTGGAGGAGCCCTCGACATATTCGGAGATGACCACCATGCAGTTGGTGTCCACGTAGGGCGTCGGATTCACGGAGATGGAAAGAATCTTCTCCGTCGTCCCGTCCTTGTCCGCCGCATAGAAGCCAACGGTATAGGTGCCGGTCGGCTGGGGGCTTTCCCAGATGAACGTGCCGAGGCCGTTGGTGACGGGAAACGTCGCGCCCGCCGGCAGGTTGCTCGCCGTCAGCGTGACCGGATCGCCGTCATAGGGGTCCGTCGCCGTCACCGCGAACGACAGCAGGTTGCTTTCCGTCACGCTTTGGTCCGGCAGATAGGCGAACACCGGAGGCTTGTTGCTGCCGCAGCACAGGGGCTCGGAAGCCGTCACCGAAATCGCCCAGCCCTGCGCGATGCTGCCGGAATCGCCGGCGGAGGCATCCAGCGCGTAGAGGCGCCAGGTGCCGTTGGGGTTGCCGCCGTTGAACGCGGCCAGGGCCGATCCGTACGGGGGCGCCGGAGCCGGCGAATTCATCGTCTCCGCCATGCCCGAAGGCAGGTAGGTGCCCGAGGTGATGGGCGTTCCGAGCGCCGTGGCGGCCTCGTCGTCGAAAGTCACCGTCACGCCGCTGACGGCGGTGCCGCCGCCGGCGGCGCCCATCAGCGAAACCGCCTGGCCGTCCGGGCTGACAAGGATGACGTCGATGTCCGAGGGATAGGTGTGGCTGAATCCGCGCAGCGTCGCCGTCACCTTGCTGACCGTGCCGGGCATGTTGGAAATCGCGATCGTCGCCGGATACGGCGAAGCGGAGGCGGCATCGACCAGCGTGATCGCCGACGCGTTGGTCTTGGATTGCACCGTCTCGACGGTTCCGCCCAGGCGGAACTGGAACACGGCCACGCCCAGGTCGGCGCCGTTGTCTTCCAGCGCCAGGGTCGCCGTCAGCGTGCCCCCGCATTCGCCGGTGGCCGTGAAGGTGAAGGAATTGGTGGCGGCCGCGCCGCCCGCCAGCAGCGCGCCATAGCTGTACGGCCCGTCCGGGTTGGCCACGCCATCCGCCGCCAGCAGCGTCGCCACGACGTTGGTCGTATCGGCCGAACCGGCGTTGCGCAGCACGAAATCCACGGTCACGGTCTCGTCGGGATCGATCGCGCCGTTCCCCGTCACGCCGCAGCTCTCCGCCGCCAGGTCGCTCCGTTCGCCCATGACCACCGGCATCTGGACTTCGTCGAGGTTGTAGATCGCCAGGGCATAGTCCTGGTCCAGCGCCGGCTCCACGTTGGGCACGCCGTCCGAGTTGATGTTCGCGGCCGTGACCACCACCACCACCGCGCCCGTCGTGCCTGCCGGCAGGAAGACGCTCTCGGAATTGTTCTTGGCGTCCGCCGCGCCGCCGTTGGTGGAAAACGCGCCGGCGAAGACGTTGCCCAGATAGGTCTTGCCGCCCGCCACCACGGCCAGGTTGAGGTCGTTGTTGTAGGAGTCGCCGGACGTCGAGCCCGGAGCGTCCGTCCACGACAGGGAGACGCGGACGGGCTTGTTCGTGTCGTTCGGCAGCCCGCTGATCGCGCGGGACTGGCCGCTGGCCGTGAAGGTGTCGGCGGGAACCTGGTCGCGCAGGATGCGCGCCGTGCCGTCGAACGCCAGGCCCAGGTTCATCATGCCCATGCCCTGGTCGTTGGACCAGAGGTCGTCGTTGGCATCCACGCCCGTCATGTAGCGGGCCGAATTCATCAGATAGGCCTTCACCATCGCCGGGCTCGGCGCGTTCCAGCCCTGGTTCAGGAAATACTGGTAGACCAGCGCCGCTCCGCCGGCCACCGCCGGCGTCGAATGGCTGGTGCCGGAGGACGTGCTGTACCATTGCTGGTTCGTCGGAAAGAAATTGACGTAGTTGCCCGAGTTGTCCTTCAGCCCGCAGACGCCCGAGGCGTCGAAGCAGGCGAGGTCGTTGCCCGTTCCGCTCATGGCCTTGACTTCCTGCGCCACGCCGCCGGTGACGTGCGTGCCGGGCGCGACGATCTCGGGCTTGATGCGGCCGTCGCTGCACGGCCCGCGGCTCGAGAACCCGACGATGTCGTTGGCGCTGTCCGCCTCGTCGTCCGCCGTATCGCAGCCGTCCGTCCCCAGCGTGCTGGCGCCCTTGTTCGTGATGGCGTGCGAATGGACGTTCTCCGCCGCGCCGACCGTGATGACGTTCTTGGCCGTTCCGGGCGATCCGACCGATCCCGCGCCCGATCCCGCATTGCCCGCGGCGAACACGATCGTGATCGGCTGGTTGCCGGCCGCGGGCACCGCCGCATCGGCCGGCTGCGCGTCGCGCACCAGGGCATCATACTGCTGCGCATCGATGTCGTATCCCCCGTAGGTGTCCGCGCCCCAGCTGTCGGAACTGATCCTCGCCCCGTCGCGATAGGCCCGGGAAACCATGTCCTCGTAGTCCGGCGTCGTGAAGTTGGCCGTGTCGAAGATGACCGAGGATCCCAGTTTCACGAACGGAGCGATGCCCAGGCCGTAGCGGAAGCCCGCGGAATCCTGGTGCGGGAACCCGCCGTTGCTGTCGTTGTAGCCGCCGATGATGTGCGCGTTGAGGTTGCCATGGCCGTCGCAGCCCTGGAGCGTGCTGTCCGTGTTGGGCGTCCCTTCGAGCCGGTTGTAGGCCACGCGGCTGGCCAACCCGGTGCTGCCCGACACGTAGAGGCCGAAATGGTTGGGGTTGTTGGTGCCGTTGTCGATGCCGGAATCGCACACGTCCACCAGCAGTCCCGACGACGTGAAGTCCTGCTGGTCGAACCCCTTCGACGCCAGCCACGCGAGATAGCCCGGCCCCGTCGGCCCGTTCCCCGTCATCTGCCCGGCCACGATCATGCCCTGGCGCTCGTCGAATTTCCGCGGCACCACGTAGGGCGCGAGCGAGATCACGTCGGGCCGCGCCGCCACCGTCCCGACCTCCGCCGGATCCATGCGCACGACGATGTTCCGGTAATGGCGGAAGGGATCGTTGCGCTTCAGCGGCTCCCTGGCGAGGCCCGCCAGCAAGGCCAGCGTTTCCGCATTGCCGGCTCCGTCCTGCACCAGCTGCACCGCGAACAAATCGTCTTCGCCGGTCTGCGCGCGGCGCTCCTTGGCCGCGCCGGGCAACGCGCGGGGATGAATCTTGTCGCCCGCCAGATAGGCCCCTTCCCACTTCACGTGCTTGGCCCGGGCCCGCACCGACTTCAGCGCCGACGAGCCGCCATAGACCAGATAGGCGTTTTCCGGGATGTAGTCCACGATCTGGTAGCCGGCCTGCTTCAGCTGCTCCACCCACTCCGGCTGGATCGGCCCGTCGAACTGGATCAGATGCAGGGCGCTGCCGGACACCTCCGTGACGGCGCGGGCGGCCGATTTCCTGGCGGCGCGCCCCGTCTCGATGTCCCCGGCGTTGAGATGGATGGACTGCGCCGGGCTGGTGGAAAGAACGGCACCGAACGCCAAGCATCCGGCACAAAAAACGCGAAGGGAATGCATCATGGGGAACTCCTAGGGTCTGGGCTGATTATTGTTTAATTTTATCCCACAAGGGAGAGTCTTGGCAAGAGGGCCGGAGCGAAAATGCCGCACATCGGGTTAAGCGTTTTTTTCAGCAGATACGTGCGGGCGGCCGTCCGCGAGCGGGCCGAATAGGCGCCCAAGGAACGGATGGGCATGTCCATCGGCCCCGAGGTTGACACCTCCCGCGCCCCTTCGTTACCTTCCCCCCTTCACCACGAGAAGAGCCTCATCCCCTATCGGAAAGCGAGCGGACACCATGGATCAAAAGCAATTGCAGATTCATCCGGAAGTGCTGGATGCGCTGAAGAACCGCCGCCCGGTCGTCGCCCTGGAGAGCACGTTGATCACCCACGGGCTGCCGTATCCCGTGAATCTGGAGGTGGCCAGTGCCATGGAGAAGGCCGTTCGGGACGCCGGCGCCGTCCCGGCCACCATCGCCGTCCTGAAAGGGCGGATCACGGTGGGATTGACCCAGGACCAGCTGTCGTATCTCGCCCGTGCGCGCGATGTCCGGAAGTGCAGCCGGCGGGACTTCCCGATCGTGCTGGCCCAACAGGGAGATGGCGCCACCACCGTCGCGGGAACCATGATCGTCGCCCACATGGCCGGGATCCGGGTGTTCGCCACCGGGGGCATCGGCGGCGTCCATCGCGGCCACCCGTTCGACGTCAGCGCGGATCTGATGGAACTCGCACAGACGCCGGTCGCCGTGGTATGCGCCGGCGCCAAGGCCATTCTGGACCTGCCCTTGACGCTGGAAGTCCTGGAAACCCATGGCGTGCCGGTCGTCGGCTACCTATGTTCGACGTTCCCCGCCTTCTACACCCGGGACTCCGGCCTGCCCCTGGACGTTCGCTGCGATACCTTCGACGAAGTGGCGGCCATCCTCCGCTCGCGCGAAACGCTCGGGTTCCAGACCGGGACCCTGGTGGCCACGCCGATCCCGGAGAAGGACGAACTCCCCGCGCCGGTCGCGGAGAAAGCCATCGCCCAGGCGTTGAAGGAAGCGGAGGAGCGCGGCGTGCGGGGCAAGGAAGTCACGCCGTTCCTTTTGGCGCGCGTCAGCGAACTGACCCACGAGGAAAGCCGCACGGCCAATGTGGCGCTGCTGGAAAACAACGCGCGCGTGGCCGCCCAAATCGCCGGCGCGCTGGCGGCTCCATAATCCGCGGACTACGGTTCGAACACCGGAATCCGGATGCGGTAGTCCCGGGCCCGGGCGGTTGCATTCGTGTCCGCCCACAGGGTATTGGTCGAGGTGGCGACCACGGTGCCCAGGTACACCCACTGGTTCGTGTTCGTAATGCAGTTGTCGACCCCATCGATGAAGTAGGTGCGGCCGGGCTTGGACTGGAAGGTCAGCGCCACCTGGTTGTTGGTCAGCGTGAACTTGTTTTCCCACCCGATGTAGCTGCCGGGGGCGCTTGGATCGGTGCTGGCCACCCATTCGCTGTAATTCGGGAAGCCGTCGTTGTCCCGGTCGCCGGCCGCCGTGTTCGTCATGACGCCTTGGAACCACAGGAATTCCCAGTCATCGGGCATGCCGTTCCCATTGGCGTCCCAAGGCACCACGATGGCCGCGGTGTTGGTGACGGTCTGCACGCCGTCGTCGGCCGTGAACTCGACCCAGTTCGTCGTGCCGGCGGAATTCATGTTGGTGATCCACCAGGCAAAAACGCCGGTGTCCGTGTCGAAGGTCGCGGTGAAGGGCAGCGGCCCCGACCCCAGCGACACCGGATCGTCATCCGGATCGGTCGCCGATACCGTGAAGGTGTTGGTCGTTCCAACGGCATTGGTGAAGACCGTCTGGTCCGGATCGAAGGAGAGGACCGCAGGTTCGTTGGCCGCCGCCTCGGAAGCCAAAGCCAGTGTAAACACGAGGACATTGGTGCCGACGATCTCGACCTGCCGGGTCTGGGCCTGGTTGCGCATGGCCAAGGTGTCGTAGTCCAGTTCCGCATCGTCCTCGGCCGTGACGTTGACAGCGCCCTGGGACATCGCCAGCGCCACGCTGGACACGCTGTCCGTGGTCGTCAGCGAGACCACGGCGCCCGTCGCCGCCAGGGACTCCGACAAGCCATTCTGTCCGGCAACCAGCAGCTCGGACAGGTCGGGAGAAAGGCCGTTGCGGACGTAGAGCACGCCGCCATTCAGGCCCGGGTTGACCGCGTACTGGACGGAGAACGCCGTGGCGGTGGGCGCCAGCGTGACGGTCTTCGCGATCATGGAATTCGTCGAAGTCAGCTTCCATCCGTTGGTGACGCTGTTGGTCGTCGCCGTGTACAGCATGTTGACGTAGTCCGTGGTTCCCGCCCACCAGTCCTTCAGCGCGGAAGTGCGATAGGAGACCACCGCGCCGGTGTTCGTGTTGACGCTCCATGCCCCCTCCTCCTCCGTTTCGCCGCCGGCGTAGGAGGCCAGGTTGCCGATCATCTGGCGCACGCGGCCGTCGGAGGTTCGGCGCCAGGCGGCGACCATGCGCCCGCCCATGCGCTCGAAGACCGCGGCAACGTGTTTGTTGTAGATCCAGTACTCCACCTCCCCGTCCAGATCCGAATCGAGGTTGGTGACCACGGTCGTGGTCAGCCCCGTCGCCGCCGCCGCCCACGCATCCACGCGGGAATAGTGCGCGGCCATGCGGGTCTGGTTCTGGGCGTTCTTCGCGAAGTCCACCAGATCCATCCAGTTGGTGCTTGGATAGATGTAGCCGCCGCTGCTCCAGCGGCTCAGGTCGTTGTTGTCTTCGTTGTGGAACGCCGTCTCGAACACGGAGGCATGGATCACTTCGCCCGCGAGGCGCTTCACGTCGGCATGGGAGATGGCGGAGACCTGCGTCCATGCGCTGGAAACCTGCCCGCCGGAATAGAGCATGCCGTAGGGCGCCGGATTGGTCACGCCCGGCCGGATCCGGAAGAACTTGTTGGACAGGCTCTCGCGGATGGAACTGCCGCAATACCAATTGTCGTAGTCCTCGTCCGTGGCGTGGTCGATCCAATCGTGCGAATGCTTGCTTCCGGCGGTATCGCCGCGGTCGATGGGCTCCCAGGTCTGGCCCCACGGCAACGTGACATTGCCCGCCGCGATGTCCTCGAGGGCGACCAGCTGCATCCACGGGTGGTTGGCCAGCCAGCGCACGTTCTGGTCGTAGGCGTCGGCCTGGGACAGCGTGTTGAACTCCTCCCACATGCAGAAGATCGTCGCCACCTGGTTCTGGGTTCCGCTACGGGCGCGGCGGTTGAACAGCTCGCGCAGGGGGATCGCCAGCCCGCTGTCATAGTTGACGAAACGGTAGTCGTTTGCGGCGTTGTTGATCACGAAGCAGTTGACGCCGTTGATCCTGTTGATGCGGTAGCCGTCGTCGCCCAGCGCGACCGTGCGGCCGTACCAGTCCCAGATATGCGTGTTCTGGTCCACCAGCGAATAGCGGAAGCCGAGGGAAAGGATCTTCGAGAGGACATCGCCGTCCACCACGCGCTCCGGCGGCCAGAAGACGGAATTGCTGCTGATGGACGCGCCGTAGATGCGGTTCAGCGTTTCCGTCGCCAGCGCGATGTTGTGGCTGTTGAACGCCTCCGTGAAGTACGGGAGGATGTGGTCCGAGTAGGTGCTGGCCATGATGGAAACGACGTTGGTGGCCACCAGCGCCCGGATCTGGTCGTTCAAGCCGGGGCCGGAACGCCAGGTGTTCGTCTCCGCCTCGGCCCATTCCAGCGCGATGGCCAGCGTGGGCGTGACATGCAGGTTCAGCGGCGCCTGGTAGATGCCGTGGATCTTGATCGGCCGCTGGTAGCCGGCCCCCGCGTTGTTGTCCACGATGCCGTGGATGTAGCTGCCCGGCTGGATGGCCTGGTTGCCGTGGGCCAGCAGCGCGATCTTCGCCGACTTGCCCATGTCGTTGTCCGCGTTGCGCCCGACCCACTGCGTCAGGACGGGGTTCGCGATGATGTAGTCCTGGTCGCGCCAATAGTCGGAGCAGAGCCAGGTGTTGCGGATGATGTCGCAGGTGTCGATGCGGCCGCCGATGTCGCCCGCCCCCAGCGGATTGTTGCCCGTTCCGTCCTTCGTGGTGAACACCTGGAAGTTCAGGTTGCTGGCGATGCCGTTCCACCCGGCATCCGTCAGGACGCTCCGGTCGATGGAGAACTCGACCGCATCCAGCTCGGGATTGAAGTAGGCGCCGTAGAAGCCGTTCACCGCCGCCGAAACGCCGGCGGCGGAAAGGCTGTCCGCCTCCGTCAGCGTGTTGACCGCCGGATTCCCGTCCACGTAGAGGACCCCGCTCTGGCTGTCGTAGACGACGGCCGCCGCCTCCCATTTCATGTCCGTCCGCCCATCGACCTCGTCGGGCAGCGCCGCCTCGCCGGTGCCCGTGCTGTTGAAGTCGATGAGCACGTAGAGGTCCAGCGAGCCTTGTTCGGCGTTGGCCTGCAGATCCTCGAAGTCCACGCGGAAATAGAGCCGGTCGTCGGCCACGCCGCCGTCCCGCATGTAGAAGGCAACCATGTCCCGCGAGGTGTCGTAGCCGTCCCACCGGCGGTAGATGTCCACCGCCTGGCTGCCGCCGTTGTTGTAGTCGTCCAGCGCGATCAGGTCGTCCAGCGTCCAGTCGGTGAACTCCTGGTAGTTGGTGACCCCGTTCACGGCGCCCAGCGCGGCGCCCTGGCCGATCGTGATGGCCCCCTCCTCCGGCGGCTGGCCGCCTTCTTCGTCGTACATCCGGGGATTCGTGCTGTTCAGCAGCTCGGTCAGGTTGTCGAAGCTGTCGCCGTCGGGATTGCCGTCGGCGCCATGTTCCGCGCTGGCGATGACCGCGCCCGTGTTCAGGTTGGTGTGGCCCGGAACGCCGTCGTTCCAGGGATCCAGGCTGTAGCGGGATTCCCACCCGTCCGGCAATCCGTCGCCGTCGGTGTCGGGATCCAGCGGATCGGTCTCGGTCCAGAGTTCCCCGGCGTTCCAGACGCGGTTGGAATTGGAATCGCCGTCGATCGCGCCGTCGGCGTCCTTGTCTTCGCCATAGCCGTCGCTCAACCCGTCGCCATCGGTGTCCGAATCGGAGGGATCGGTTTCCGTCCAGTTGCTATCCCACTCGCCCGTGGGCCAGTCGCGCTCGAGCCAGGGGTCGTAGTCCGTGGGCAGGCTGGCACCGTCGCCGTCCACCCACCCGTTGCGGTTGGCATCCTCGACGCCGTCGGAGATGCCGTCGTAGTCCGTGTCGCGGTTGGCGGGATCGGTGGTGCTGCCATAGCGCCGGATCGAACGGTCGCCGCCCGCGCTGGCGCTGGAAACGCCCGGCACCTTGCCGTAGTTGTCCAGCGTGTTGTAGAAGGGCGGATCGAGGTCGGGCAGGAAATTTTTCCAGCCGTCGCCGTTCGTGTCGGCGTTGGTATCGGTGTTCGCGGCCGGCCAGCGCCAGCCCATCTCGAGGCCGTCCGGCAGGCCGTCGCCATCGCTGTCGGGGCTTTCCGGCAGGGAGTAGCCGCATTCGTCGCGGATGAGAATGTCGCGGTTGGTCCAGGCGTCCGAATTCGGCTCGTAGCGGACATCCGTGTCGGGGAATCCATTGGGCAGCGGCATCACCGTGTTTTCCTCGGTGTCGATCACGCCGTCGTCGTCGTGGTCGAGGTCGTTGGTGTTGCTGGTGTCCACGACCTGCAGCAGCCGGAGGGTCACGCCGCGCGAGGCGGTGTTGGTGTTGCCTTCGCCGTCCCGCACCCACGCGGTGAAGCGATAATAGCCGGCCGTCAGGTTGCTCCAGGAGTAGTTCCAGTAGACCGTGCTGCCGACATTGGTGCTGGTCGCCGACGACACGGAACCCGTGTAGTCCGTGGGCGAAGTGAAGAAAATGCCCGTCTCGACGCCGTTGGTGCCCGTCGCCAGCTGGATCCGCGTCGTGCGCAGGGCCGGATTGGTCGCCAGCACCGATGCCGGCAGGTCCGCCAGGATGATTTCATACGGCTCGCCATCGCTGGTCAGTTCCGGCGGTTCGGTCACCATGATGGACGGCAGCAGCTCGCCCGCCGTCGTCACCTTGCGCGTCGCCCGGAGGGACGGATAGCCGTCCCGCTGGCCGACGATCTCGAAGCTGTGCAGCCAGTCCGGGCTCCCATTGTAGACATTCGGCATGGTGAACGTGATGGTGTTCTCGTAGGGATAGTTCCAGACATGGGCCAGATCGATGTCGTCGGCCGAAAGCACCGTTCCGTTGGCCGGATCGCCGCCGTTCTCGGTGCTGTTCAATTTGAGGGTGAAGAGGTTCAGCGCATCGTCGCCCGAGATCCCCGCGGCGAAGGCCGAGGAATACTTGATGCGGACGGTCCACCCCGCTTCGACCCGGGCGCCATCCGCCTCGGGCCAGTCGAAGTAGAGCTTGTAGGCCGGGCCGGCGGGCGTCACGGTGCGGGTCAGCTCGGTGTAATGGCCCGTGTTCGTGGTCATCGCGCCGTTGGTCCAGGCGGTGCGCTCCGCGCTCGACCATTCGCGCAGGCGGATCTTGACGGTTGCCGTCCCGCCCGTGGGCAGGTTGGCGTAGGTGAAGCGCCAGGCCATCGGATATTCCCGGCTCATGTCGCTGGGCGTGGTCGAATAGGCCTGTTGCCACGAAGTCACCCCCGTGGAATCCCAGGTCGCATCCCCATCCAGGTCCGTGAACGGTTCCCCGGCGTCATAGTCGCCGTCGGCATTGGAATCCGTGTAGGGCTCGAAGCCCGTCCCGTTGCCGTTGGCCTTGCCGATCTCGTCGTCGTCGTTGGAATCGTCGCCGTCTTCGATGCGGTACCACACTTCGCGCACCGTCGGATCCGTCCGCACCACCACGCCGTATTCCGAACCGACCAGCGTGTCGCCGTTGTTCGCCGGCCACTGGATGTAGCCCCGCGGGGTTTCCGCATCCAGGTAGAAGGTCTGCTTGAAGGTGTTGTAGACCGAAGCCGCCGAGCTCCGCTGCAGGAACGCCCGGGCCGAAATCAGATGGAAGCCGTCGGGCAGGCCCGTCCGGGTCTCGCCATAATCCGCATGCGGCCGGTACTGGATGGCCGCCGCGTTGAAGTTGGTGACCTGCCACACGCCCATCATGTCCGCCTTGCGGGAAATGTCGCTGGCGCCGCCGGGCCAGACCACGTCCCAGCCATTCCCGTCATAGCCCTGCTGGCGGGCGGAACCGACCTTGTAGCGGAAGACCGTCCCCGAAGGCATCGCCGGGACCACCGCCTCCCACCAGTCGTTGCTGTCGGCGGTCTGCCCCGACCACGAGGCTTCCACCACGCGCGTCGAACGGTTCCCCGCCGCCCCGCCCGCGCCTTCGGGCCAGGCCGTGCCGTTGGTGGTGTAGTAGATGTGGACCCGGTTGCCCGTCACCTTCGGCGTCTTGACGTTGACATAGAGGGTCTGGCCGGCCGCGTTGGTCAGCGGCGGCCAGAACTGCGCGCAGCCCATGCAGTTCGTCCGGTCCTGCGTCCCGAGCGGGTCGTGGTAGATCCACGAGACGGTGGTCGTGCCGGCCCAGTCGTTGCTGCCCGTGGACAGGTTCGTGCTGAACCCCGCCTGCCCGATCGTGGCGACATAGGTTTCCGCCCCCGCCGAACCGATCTTGTTGCGGCTCGAATCCACCGCCGCGAACTTCTCCCCCCAGATGCGCTTCACGAAGGCCGCCTGTTCGTAGCCCAGGCACACATCGTTGGTCAGCGCCGGCGGATTGTCGCGCACGTCGCCCAGCGCGTTGGTCGCGCCGTTCAGGTCCATGCCGCCATCCAGCCGCAGCAGCACATTGTCGGCCGATCCGTCGACCCTCGCCGCGAATCCCAGGTTCGTCACGCTCGTCACCCTCGGCAGATCGATGGAATAGGAATAATCCACCGAGTTCGTGTCCGAAAGCCCGTACGGATTGAAGGCGGCGTCGCCGTCGGAGCCATCCTTGCGCGAAACCCGGACGGTCTCCGCGACCTGCCCGTTTTCATAGACCGTGATGGCTTTTCCACCGAACCCCGTCCACATCGGCGCCGCATCCGGGTTCTTGTAGCCGAAGATGAAGTAGCCGCCCGCCGGCACGATCACCGAATCCAGGCCGGAGGCATAGGTATAGAAGCCCCCGCCGTACCAGGAGTAGTTGTAGAGATAGGCATCCGTCCCGTAGGCGCCGCCTTCCTGATGCGGAAAGCTGATGCTCGATTCGATGCTCCGGGACAGGCCGCTCGAGTAATTGTCGTTCAGCAGCACCAGCATCGTCACCTTGTCGGCGTCCGTGCTGCCCCCCTGCCGCCAATCCAGGCGCTCCCACGCCACATAGTCGGAATCGCTCCAGACGCCGCGCTGGTAGCCGCGGCCGAACTGCTCGTTGCAATAGAGCAGGTTGGGCACCCGGCCATCGCCCCATTGGCCCAGGAACGCCGTGTTCGCCCAGCGGGGGAAGGCGCCGCCGCTCTCCCCCAGCGTCTCGGCATGGTGGTTGCCGTCCGTGTAGAGCAGGCCCAGCCCCGCCCGCAGGAAATAGAACGCATGCTGCAGCTCCTTGCACGCCGCGTAGTCGTTGTCGTGGCTCTGCGCGTGCATCACGCCCGTCTCGGCGGAGAATCCCCCGTAGCCGGACGCATCATATCCGGTCAGCCCGTTCCAGATGTTCCCGAGGCGGCTGTTCAATTCGTTCCGCAGCGGGTTGTCCACGAGGCGCATTCCCGTGGACCAATATCCGTCGAATCCCGGCGGCGATCCCAGGTGCTCGCCGAACAGCACCGCATCGTCGCGAGGCACTTCCGTGCTGAAGCAGCTGTCGCGGTGGTTGCCCCAATCGCTGTAGCCATGCGTCATGTTGAACTGCCACTGCGCGTTCCCGCAGTAGCCCGCCGAACTGGAATCGCTGCCATAGGCTCCGAAGAAATAATCCGGCACGTGCTTCACCGCGTCCAGCCGCAACCCGTCCGCCTTGGTCTGGTGCATGATCCAGCGCACGTTCCGGCACAGATAGCCGCCCACGTCCTCCGAGAAGAAGCCTGGATAGGCCGCGATCAGGTTGGTCGTCAGGCCGTTGTTCGTGCCGAAGCCGATGTAGAGATTCGCGTTCGTGTCCCCGCTCCAGTCCCAGGGGTCCCAGAGTTCCGGAGGCGCGTTCGTGTTCGGCATGCGGTCGTAGAACTCGGGATGGTCCGGATGCCGCACGAAGCTCGGCTTGGGATAGTCGTCCCCCTCGTTGGCCCCGAAGTTGTCGTTGGGCGTCTCGTGCGCGATGTCGATCAGATCGGACAGGCCGAGATTCATGACCTGCCAGGCGCTGGTCCAATCCCGGCAGTTGTCCCACTTGCGGTAGAAGCCGTCCTCCGTCACGCGCACGTGGAAGTCCTCCGGCAGCATGCCCGGATAGACGTCCACGGGCGTGCTTTCGTTGTACCCCGGCACATCGAACGCCCGGTGGTTCATGATGTTGTCCAGGTAGATGCGGATGCCGAACCGGTGCGCGGTCTCGATCAGGTTCAACAGCTCCGCCTCGGTGCCGTAGCGCGTGGTCACGGTGCCCCGCTGGTCCCGCCCCCCGAGGTCGAAGGGATCGCACAGGTCATACCCCACCGAGAGCCCCCCGCTACCCTTGGTCGGCGGCGGCAGCCACAAGGAGGAATATCCCGCTTCCGCCAGCTCCGGCATCCGTTCCGCAATCTCCTTCCACGGGGTGTTGAAGTATTGGAGCATCGCCTCGCCGGAGGAAACCGACGGCGCCAGCACCCCCGCCAGGCAAAGTCCGGCCACTCCCCGACTCCACCCGCGCCACGAAAAAAGTCCATTTTTCATCCGTGCACTCCTCACCTTCCTTTTCCGCCCCGGCAAATAGACAAACGGAAAAGCACGACCCTTTCTAAACTCTAACCTGAAAGATATTCTTTCTTCCAGCAAACCTCAAAGCAAAAACGCTTCACCCGGCGCGATTTTTCTTCATCCGTCCCTCGCGGTTTTCCCATACTTCCGTACGTCGGATTTTGTCGCTTTTGCCCTTGTGCACAACCCCGCTTCCCCTTATATTCGTGGGAAGAGCATCCGGAAAGGATGGATGCGCCATGTGTAGAATATTGTTTCGCAGTCTAGCGTTTTGCCTGCTGGTCGCCTTGTGCGCCGGGGCTTATGTCGGGTGGAGGGCTTTCGGGGTCTTCCAGGCGGCTCATGGCGGCTTCCAGCATCTTCGCTATCTCCTGGAATCCGGCGAAACCATCGAAGGCCAGCCCGCCGATGATGTCCTCTCCGACAGTTACCTCCTTTCCCTGTTTGGCGACAATCCCGAACTCGTCGAGCGCCTCAAGACCGTCGTCGACCTCGGCATGGCCACCGATGCCAACCTCAAGCTCGGCAATGTTTCGGCCATGATCGTCACCTATCGGAAAAATGCCGCCGGCGAGATCTTCGACGCGGCCATCTATGCAGTCGGCGGCTTCCCCGACCCCAAGAGCAAGCGCCTGGGATTCCATTCCACCGGCTATTTCCGCGAAGAACTCGATTCCGACCTCTGGCTCTCCGGAAACGCCATGATGAACCTCCTCGGCCGGGATATCATCGTTTTCTGCGAACAGGACAAGGCCGAGGCCCACATGGCCCTCCTCTTCGGCCTGCTCAACGGAGGCATCCTGCCGCTGGCCCAGCGCATCGTGGAGTCCCCCCTCTACTATGCCGTCGTCTTCCCCGATCCCAAGGAACTCGCCCCCCCCAATCTCCGCCACAAGCTGCAAACGGTCATCATCAAGGGCGAAATGACCGGCGACACCGGCAAGACCGAGATGATGTTCATCAGCCCCACCATGCGCACTGCCGCGCAGGTCCACACCATCATGAAGGACATGGCCGCCCTCGCACGCATCACCTTCCATGACAAGTTCGGCGGCTACATCAAGCAAATGCCGTGGGGACCGATGAACGACACCTGGTGGTCCGTCGAATACGTCAGCCTCATCGACTCCCTCCAGCTCATCCAGGACCAGGTCCTCGTCACCGCCCGCGTCGAATACGACCGGATCAAGAACAACGCCATTCTCAAGACCATCGAGCGGGCCGGACGCGACCTGGCCATGCAAAAGTCCTTCGCGCTCGCCGGCGACCTCCCCTGGGAATTCACCTTCCGCGAAAAAGACAACCCTTCCGGCGGCTATTGGAGCACACCTCACCGGTGGGGCCCCGAATGGCCGCTGGGCGAAGAAGGGGTCAACACCCCCGGTTCCCTCGCCGCCGCCGCCGAACGGGAACGGATCCGGGCCGAAAAAGAAGCCGCCGCCCAGATGAACAAGGAGAAGTCTCCCTCTGGAAGCGGACAGTCGCCCGATACCACTCCCTCTTCCCCCACCTCTTCGTCAAGCACCTGATCTCCATGATGTCCAACCGCCCGTTTCCCTCCTGCCGCCAGACAGCCGTTGCGCTTGCCTGGCTGTGGCTATGCGTCGGAACCGCCGCCGCGCGCGAATTCTCCATCCAGACCCTTTCCGAGCCCCAAGGCAATTCACGCCTCCCCTCCATCGGCGATACCGGCCTCGTGGCTTGGCAGGGCTATTCCATCCAGGCGGGCGACACCCCCCTCTCCACGCGTCCGGATGTCCTGGCGGCCCCCACCAATGCCAGACGCTCCGACATCTTCATCTGGCGCGACGGACAAATCCAGAACATCACGTCCAAGGACACCCGTATTGGAGGCCGCAGCGAACACCCCGTCGTCTCCGGCGACTCCGTGGTCTTCATGGCCTGGTTCAAGACCGATGCGCAAGGCGGCTACCCCTTCGAACTGAGCATACCGCCCAAAAACGAAGAGATGTCCAAGATGGAGTCGGAATATCCCACCCTCTTCGACCCCCCCCTTCCCGAACCCACATCCGCCTTGGAAGCCGAAGCCGGAACCGGCGGCACCAACGCCTTGACTGGCGATGTCCCGCAATCCGAAACCAATGTTCCGGATAGCGAAGGCCAGCGCCAGGTATGGCGCGGCTCCGGCAAGGGTTCCGATATCGCCGTCTACCGCCCCGACGGCCAGATCGAGCGCATTTCCCCCGGCACCCGGCACTTCAGCTTCCCCGTCATGTCCGACGCCGGCATCGCCTTCCAATGCGCCCGCGGCTGGCCCTATGGCTATGAAATCATGGCATGGAAACCCGGCGACGCGGCCCTCTCCCAGCTGACCACCAACTATTTCTACGTCCTCAACCCCGACATCCATGGCAACGAGCTCGTCTTCCAGGCCTGGGACGGCGACGATTATGAAATCTTCCTCTTCCGCTTTGATACCGGCCAGATGGAACAGATCACCAACAACCAGTTCGACGATATCTCTCCCGTTGTCTGGAACGGCCAGATCGCCTGGATCTCCCACCCCACGGTCACCGCCGAGATCTTCTTCTGGAGCAACGGGCTCATCCGCAAGATCAGCGAAGGCACGGAAGACAACAGCGCCCCGTCGATCTGGGAAGACAAGGTCGTTTGGCAAGGCTATGACGACACCGACCTCGAAATCTATTATTTCAACGGCCGGCGCACCATCAAGCTCACCAGCAATACCTGGGACGACATGGCCCCCAAGCTTCGCGACGGCCTTATCGTCTGGATGAGCTATGTCGACAACTGGGATTCCGAGATCATGGCCCTCGACCTCGGCGACAACACCGCCATGCAACTCACCAACGACGAGTTCGAGGATTCCTACCCGCAGACCGCGGGCGAAAAGGTCGTTTGGCAGACCATCAACGATGCCGGTTCGATCGTCCAGATGGCCATCCCCAAGGCCCCTCGCACCGGCCCCCTCAACTAGCCGCCTGCCGGCCGGTTGACAAATCCACAAGCTTCCCGTATTGTCCCTCCCCGTTGGTTCCCGGCGGGATAGCTCAGTTGGCAGAGCGGAGGACTCATAAGCCTTAGGTCACCGGTTCGACCCCGGTTCCCGCCACCACCTTCTCCCCAATCGATTCGCAGACCGGCAGAGTCTCTTGCGTTGATTTCCCCCTCTTTTTCCGCCATTCTTTTTCCGTGGCCATCACCCGGCATTTCCATGGATGGAATCTCCCTGCGCTACCCGCCGCAGTGGAAATCCTGTCCCGCAAGTGGGCGCTTTCCGGCCACCAAGGCCCTCTCGACCTGCGCGATTGCCTGATCGTCGTTCCCACGCGCCACGCCGGCCGCCGCCTGCGCGCCGAACTCGCCCGCGTCGCGGCGGACAAGGGATCCGCCGTCTTGTCCGGCGCCATCGCCACCCCCGCGCATCTCCTCCCGCTCCCCGGAAAGGCGGCGCCGGATTCGCTGGTCCTGGCTTTGCTGGCCAAACATCTGCAGGCCCGCCATGGAGACCTTCCCTCCCTCCTCCCGGTTTCGGGCGCCGAATGGACGTTCTCCTTTGCCCTGGGCATCGCCGAACAAATCCAGGAGGTGCGCCGCCAGCTCGCCGAAGCGGACAAATCCGCCGCCGACCTGCTGCCCCTGGTCTCCGACAATGAACGAGCCCGCTGGGAGGATATGGTCCGGCTGGAGAAAAATCTTCTGCAGGATCTCCGGAGGCAGGGGTGGAAGGATCCCCTCCAGGCCATGCGCGAGGCCGCGGGCCAATCCCCTGTTTCGACGCCTTATTCCCGCGTGGTTTCCCTGTTTGTCCCGGATTTCTCCGCACTGGCGGCTCGCATGCTGCAATCGCTGGCCGCGACCTGCGAAGTCCAGCTCCATGTCCTCGCCCCCGAATCCGAGGCGGATCGCTTCGATGCGTGGGGACGCCCCCTCCCCGACCGCTGGGAGGGCGAGCCGTTGCCCATTGCGGAAAGCCAGATCCATGTGTTCGAACAGACTCCCGACGAAACCAATGCATTGGCCTCCCTGTTGCTTGAAGCAGACCGGCGGAATCGGTCTCTCTCCATTTGCATGCCCGATCCGGCCAATGCCCAAGCCCTTGCCTGCCGCCTGCAGATCGAAAACCATCCGCTCTATCTCCCCAACGGCGTGCCCCTCGGCGCCACCGCCCCCGGCCGACTGCTCGCCGCATGGCTCGCCCTGCTCCGCCAACCCACCTATGCCGCCGCCGCCGCCTTTCTCCGCCATCCCGATGCGCAGGATTGGCTCGTCCTGAAGCTGGGCCTCGAGGACGCGGGCCCCTTGCTCTCCGAGCTTGACCGTTGCCAGGCCGAGCACCTGCCCGCCACTTTCGATGATCTCCTGCACTTCGCCCGGCAAGGCTCGCGCACCCCTGTCCTCGCCCGCTCGCTCGAAGAGCTCAAGGCCCATTTCGACGATCCCCTTCCGGCCTTCCTTGCCGATCTCTACGATTGCCGCGCGCCCGCGCCCGCCGCCCCGCCCGACCCGCTATTCGCCGATGCCGCCCAAAGCCTGTCTGAACTCATCCGATCCACCGCCGAATCCGCCCACGGCCTCAAGCTCGCACCCGGCGACGCCCTCGATCTGCTTTTGGCCGTGCTTGCCCGCGAACAGGTTTTCCCCAAGCCCGATCCCTCCGCCCTGCGAGAAACGCTCGGCTGGCTCGAAGTCCAATGGGATACCGCGCCCGCCCTCCTGCTGGCCGACCTGCGCGAAGGCGTCGTTCCCGAAACGCGCATCGGCGACGCCTTCCTCCCCGACTCCCTCCGCTCCCGCGCCGGACTCGCCGGCAATCGCGAATCCTTTTCCCGCGATCTCTTCCTGGCCCGCGCCCTGCTGGCCTCGCGGCCGCCCGGCGGCGTCCGTTTCCTCTATAGCCGCCGCGCCGCCAGCCAGGACCCTCAACTCCCCTCGCGCCTCCTGCTGGCCTGCCCCGACACCGGACTTCCCGCGCGCGTCGCGCTTCTCTTCGACGCCCCCGCCCTCCGCGCCGCGCGCCCCGACGCGCCCGACCGCCCCCTTCTCCGCCTCGCGCCGCCGGCCTGCGACCCGGCACAGATTCCCACCTCCCTGTCCGTCACCGCCTTCCGCGCCTATCTCGCCTGCCCCTTCCGCTTCTATCTCGCCCACATCCTCCGCATGCGGCCCGAAGACGACGGCGCGCACGAACTCGACCCCCTGGGATTCGGCAATCTCGCCCACGAAGCCCTCCGCATTCTCGCCAGGCACTCGGCCCTCGCCGACGAAGAGCCGCTCCAGGCCCTGCTCCTCGCCGAGCTCGACCGCCTCGCCAAAATCCAGTTCGGCGCGCGTCCGCCGCTGGCCATCCTTGTGCAGATCGACTCCCTGCGCCAACGCCTCCGCGCCGCCGCGCAAGTCCACGCCGCTTCCGTCCGCGACGGCTGGCGCATCGTCGCCGCCGAGGAAAAATTCGAGGCCGGGCTGGCTGGCATGCTCCTGCGCGCCCGCCTCGACCGCGTCGACCGGCACGAGGACGGCCGCATCCGCATCCTCGACTACAAAACCACCGATTCCGGCAAATCCCCCAACGAAACCCACTACCGCTCGAAGCTGCAGAAGTGGGATGACCTCCAGCTCCCGCTCTACCGCTTCGTGTATTCCCAGCTCCATCCCAAGGCTCCATCCATCGCCGTCGGCTATTTCAACCTTCCCAAGGCCGCCGCCGACACCCGGATCGACGAACTCGATTTCGCCGCCAAGGACGGCAGCGACCTCTATCCCTCCGCCATCGAGTCGGCCCGCTCCGTCATCGCCGCCATCCAGGCCGGCACTTTCTGGCCGCCCGCCGAGCTGCGCGCCGACCAGGACGACTTCGCCTTCCTCTTCGCCGGCGATCCCCCGCTCATCGAGGAGCCGCGCGCCCCATGAGTACGCCCGCCCCCATCCGCAGCGCCGCTCTCGCCGCCTCCGCCGGCACTGGCAAGACCTTCGCCCTCAGCAACCGCTATCTCGCCCTGCTTGCCACCGGCGCCGACCCCGACTCCATCGTCGCCCTCACCTTCACCCGCAAGGCCGCCGGCGAAATCCTCTCGCGCATCCTTTCCCGGCTCGCCAAGGCCGCCGGATCCGAAAAGCACTTCCTTGAATTGAACCGGCAGCTCGCCGGCGGAAAACTGCCGGGCTTCTCCGGGCGCGATGCGGCGCAGGCCGCGCTCCGCCGCCTTGTCCATGCCCTGCCGCTCCTCCGCATCGGCACGCTCGACTCCTTCTTCCTGCAGGTCCTCCGCCCCTTCCGCCTCGAATGCGGAATCGGCGCCGAACTCTCCATCGCCCAGGAATTCGAAAACCCCGAGGACAACCTCATCCTCCAGAATCTCCTCGAACGCGCCTCCCTCTCCGCCGACGAACAGCGCGAACTCATGGAGACCTTCAAGCTCGCCACCTTCGGCGAGGAACGCAAAAGCATCTACGGGTCCATCGCGCGCCTCATCCACAACCAATACGAGCTCTTCCAGCGCGCCCCCGAAGCTTCCATCTGGGGCAATCCCGCCCGCATCTGGAACGGCGGCACCGACGGACTCGCCCCCCCCGTCGCCCCCGACTGGCCCGCGGTCTTCGAGGCCCTCGACGCGCAGACCGAATCCCTCCGCACCGCTTCCGACCGCAAGGCGTGGGACAAGTTCATCGCCAACCTCCAGACAGTTCAGAGCGAGGGAATCTACGCCTTTGGTTCCACGCTCGACGACCGCCTCTATGCCGCCTTCGTTTCGCACGGTGGCGATCGTGCATCGATACCGTTCGGACGCGGCGCCATCGCCCTCCTCCCCGAAACGCAGACTGCGCTTTCATCCGTCTTCGCCTATATCCGGCATACCGCCCTCGCCCGCCAGATCGTCCGCACCCAGGGGCTCTATCGCCTCCTTGCCGCCTATGGCCGCGAACACCGTGGCCACATCGTCCGCACCGGCCAGCTCTCCTTCGGCGACATCGCCCAGCTCCTCGCCCCCGCCTCCGGCCTGGCCCCCGCCCACCTCCGCGCCCAGCTCGATGGACGCCTCGACGCCCGCTTCCTCCATTGGCTCCTCGACGAATTCCAGGACACTTCCCTCGTCCAGTGGTCCGTCATCGAGAACCTCGTCGACGAGGTCATCCAGAACCCCGACGGCGACCGCACCCTGTTCTATGTCGGCGACACCAAACAGGCCATCTACGAGTGGCGCGGCGGCGACCCGCGCATCTTCCGCCGCATCCTCGGCAAGTACAACCGCCCCGGCCACACCGCCATCGAGGTGATCCCACCGCTGGTCCAATCCTGGCGCTCCAGTCCCGTTGTCCTCGAGGCCGTCAACCGCGTCTTCGGCTCTTTGTCCGCCATTCCCCTCCCCGGCTCCGGGAAACTTGAAACCGACTGGCCCGAAATCGCCGCGCAATGGGCCGCCGAATGGGAAGCGCATGAACCCGCCGAAAAGAACAAATCCCTTTCCGGCCATGTCGCCCTCCACGTCCTGCCGCGCCTCAAGAAGGACGAAGACGGCCCCACGCCCGTCTCCCGCGCGGCCGACCTCGTCGAGGAACTCCAAAAGACCATTCCCGGTTTCGATCGCCTTTCCGTCGCCCTCCTCGCGCGCGGCAACGACCAGGGCCTCGCCCTGGTCGACGCCCTGGCGGACAAGGGAATCCGCGCGGTCTGGACCGGCGATTCCCTCCTGCTCGACAACGCCCTGATCCCCGCCGTCCTCTCCCTCTCCAAGCTCATCGAGCATCCCGGCGATGAATTCGCCCGCCGTCATCTCGCGATGTCGCCGCTCGCGGAAAAAATCCCGCTCGCGCCCGCCGATCTCGCCGGCTGGGGCCGCCTTATCCGCGAGCAGGGCTATGCCGGCTTCGCCGCCCGCCTCGCCGCCGAACTCGATCTCGCCGCCGCGCCCCTCGAACAAAGCCGCCTGCGCACGCTCGCGGCCATCGCCGCCGATTTCGACCGCCAGCCGGACGGCACCGCCCTGCGGTTCTCCGCCTTCGTCCAGTCCCAGAAGATCTCGGCGGAGCAAAGCGGCTCCAACATCCAGATCCTCACCATGCACAAGGCCAAGGGCCTCGAATACGACGTGATCATCCTTCCCGCCCTGGGCAGGGATGGCATCACCGCCAGAAGCAAGGGCCCGCTGCTGGTCCACGAGCAGGATGTCCCCGATCCCCATCCGCCCGTCGACTGGATCCTGTCCGCCCCCGAGACGGAAATCATCGAAGCCGATCCCGTCCTCGCCGCGCAGCTCGCCGAAGACCGCCAAGGCAAGGCCCTCGAAGAACTCCGCCTCCTCTACGTCGCCATGACCCGCGCCAAGCGCGCCCTCTATCTCGTCACCGCCGAACCCGGAACAAGTTCCTCCACCCTCCGCCTCGATACCGTTCTCCAGAACACCCTCGCTCCCGGCGCGCCCCCCGATGTCACGGCCCCCGTCTGGGAAATCGGCGACCCCGACTGGTGGAAGCAAAAACGGGGCGACGACACATCCGCGGGCGCGACCCCCGCGCCGATCTCCCTATCCGGCCTGCCCGAAGCCCCCGCCGGGCGCCCCATGGAATCGCATATCGCCTCGCAGGAACACGTCACGGGCCAGGGCAAGGCCGGATGGCTCTTCCGCTCCGAGGGGATCGAGGCCCGTGAACTCGGCACCCGTATCCATGCCCTCTTTGAACAAATCGGCTGGCTCGCCCCCGGCGAAATCCCGGAATTCCCGGACGCCGACCCGCCGGATCGCCGCCTCGTCGCGGAATTCCTGGAGAACTCCGGGAACCACTCCTTCTTCGAACCGCCCGGCGGAACCGTCGAACTTCTGCGCGAACAGGCCTTCGAAGCCATCCTCGGCGGCAAATGGCTATCCGGCAAGATCGACCGTCTCCACCTCGAGAGAGATGCTTCGGGCAAGCCCGTCCGCGCCCGCATCCTCGATTTCAAGACCGATCAGCTCCCCCTTCCGGAACGGCACCGCCCCCAGATGGAGGACTACCGCCAAGCGGTCGCCAAGCTGTTCGCCCTCCCCGCCCGGGACATCGCCTGCACCCTTCTCTTCATCCGCGCCGGCCGGGCCATCTCCCTCTGAATCTCGGGCCTTTCCCCCGCTTGAAGCAGGTTTTCGGTTTGTGCCCGGCGGCCGGAAAGTGTAGATAGAGGCATGGTTCACGAGGCTCGCATCCATCGGATGAACGATCGCGCCCCCGTCCACGGAACGCATGTGCTCTACTGGATGCAGCAGGCCCAGCGCGCCGAATTCAACCATGCGCTGGAATACGCCATCGAACAGGCCAACGCCCTGCGCCTTCCCGTGGTCGTCGGATTTTCGCTCGCGTCCTTTCCCGAAGCCAACCGGCGCCACTACCTGTTCATGCTCGAAGGCCTGCGCGAAACGCAGAAACGCCTCGCCGCCCGCGGCATCGGATTTTGCATCCGCCAGGGCCCGCCGGAAGAAGTGGTTCCCGGGCTGGCCCAGGGCTCGGCGCTTCTCGTCGGCGACATCGGCTACCTGCGCGTGCAGCGACAATGGCGCGAAGCCGTGGCGAAGCGTGTCGCCTGCCCGTTCGTCTGCGTGGAAAGCGACGTGATCGTCCCCGTGGCGGAAGTCTCGGACCACGCCGAATTCGCCGCGCGCACGATCCGTCCGAAAATCCACCGCCGGCTTCCGGAATTCCTGAAACCCCTGAAATCCCGTGCCGTCGCCATTCCCTCGGTGGATCTCGCGAAACCTTCCCTGCCGTTGGACGACCCGGCGGCGCTTTGCCGCACGCTGGGCGTGGATCATGGCGTGGCGGCCGCCGACCGCCTCGCGGGCGGATTCACCGCCGCAAACAAGCTTCTCGGCCGGTTCATCGACCACCGCCTCGCGGCCTATGCCGAAGAAAGCGACGATCCCGTCCTCGATGGATGCTCCCACATGAGCGCCTATCTGCACTTCGGCCAGATTTCGCCGCTGGACATCGCCCTGCGCGTCCACAAGTCCGATGCGCCGCGCGTGGCCATCGACACCTATCTGGAGCAGCTCGTCGTCCGGCGCGAGCTGGGCATGAACGCCTGCCGGTTCAACCCCGGCTACGACCGCTACGACGCCCTCCCCGCCTGGGCCCTCCAGTCGCTGGAGAAGCATCGCAAGGACAAGCGCGAATTCCTCTATGCGCGCGGACAGTGGGAGGCCGGCGCCACCCACGACCCTTGCTGGAATGCCGCGCAGGCCGAAATGGTCCGCTCCGGCCAGATGCACAACTACATGCGCATGTACTGGGGAAAGAAGATCCTCGAGTGGAGCCGCACCCCCGAAGAGGCCTTCGATACCATCCTCTATCTGAACAACAAGTATGAACTCGATGGCCGCGATCCCAACGGATTTGCGGGCGTGGCGTGGTGCTTCGGCCGCCACGACCGCCCGTGGACCGAGCGCCCGGTCTTCGGCACCATCCGCTACATGAACGCCAATGGCCTTCACCGGAAATTCGACATCCAGGCCTATATCGACCGCTGGCTCGGCCCGAAAAACTCCCTTTCCCCTCCGTCCCCTCCCCCGGTCCGCCGCAAAATCGAGCCGGAATAGATGCAAATCTAGGAAAATGGTGTAGAATAAGGTCCCTATCGCGCAACCCGTTGGCTGCGAACAAAAAAATGAACATATTCATCGCCAGAGAAATGCATCCGGGCGAGACCCGCGTGCCCATCCTTCCCCTCAATGTGCAGAAGCTGGTCAAGATGGGCGCTTCCGTCCATGTCGAGTCCGGCATCGGCAACTCCCTTTGCCTCTGCGATGACGCCTATGCCAAGGTCGGAGCCGATGTCGTTTCCCTCGGCGAGGGCCTCGCCAAGGCCGACCTTGTCCTGCGCCTCCGCAAGCCCCCCGTCGAGGATATCGCCAGAATGAAACCCGGCGCCATCCAGGCGGGCTATCTCGATCCCTTCAACGCCCACGACCTCATCCGCTCCCTCGCGGAACGGAACATCAGCGCCGTCAGCCTCGAGATGCTGCCCCGCACCACCCTCGCCCAGAAAATGGATGTGCTCAGTTCGCAGGCCAACCTCGCCGGCTATGTGGCCGTCATCCTCGCCGCCAGCCGCAGCGGAAAGATCTTCCCCATGATGAGCACGCCCGCCGGCACCATCGCGCCCGCCCGCGTACTCATCATCGGCGCGGGCGTCGCCGGCCTGCAGGCCATCGCCACCGCCCGCCGCCTCGGCGCCGTCGTCGAGGCCTTCGATACCCGGCCCGTCGTCGAGGAACAGGTCAAGTCGCTCGGCGCGCGCTTTGTGAAGATCGACCTGGGCGAAACCGGCCAGACGAAGGAGGGCTACGCCAAGGCGCTCACGCCGGAACAGCTCGAACTCCAGCGCAAAGGCCTCGCGCGGCACTGCTCGAACTCCGACATCGTCATCACCACCGCGCAGGTGTTCGGCCGGAAGGCGCCGGTCATCCTGACGCACGACATGATTGTCGGCATGGCCCCCGGCAGCATCGTCGTGGACATGGCCGTCGAAACCGGCGGAAATGTGGAAGGCTCCCGCATCGACGAGGAGCTGGAGATCGACGGGGTCCGCCTGATCGGCCTGGCCAACCTGCCGGGCCGGGTCGCCTACAACGCCAGCCAGATGTATTCCAACAACCTGTTCAATTTCGTCGAGCATTTCTGGAACAAGGCGGAGTCGCGCTTCGAGCTCCGCCGCGAGGACGAGCTCATTGCCGGCTGCCTCGTGACCCACGGCGGCGAAATCGTCCATCCCGCCATCCGCGACCTGCTCGGCCAGGGAAAGGCAGGCTGACCATGGGCACCCTCCTGTTCTTCGTCTTCGTGCTTTCCATCTTCCTGGGGCTGGAATTGATTTCCAAGGTCCCCTCCCAGCTCCATTCGCCCCTGATGTCCGGTTCCAACGCCATCTCGGGCATCACCATCGTGGCCGCCCTGGTTTCCACCGGACTCGACGATGGTTCGCGCCTGACCACCCTCCTCGGCTTCCTGGCGCTGGTGCTGGCGACCGTCAACGTCGTCGGCGGTTATCTCGTCACCGACCGGATGCTGGCCATGTTCAAGAAGAAGGATTCCAAGGAGGCCCCGCGATGAATCGCGCCTCCCTCGTCGAATCCGCCTACATCGCCTCGGCGGTGCTGTTCATCATCGGCCTGAAGATGCTCGCCTCGGCCCGGACGGCGAAGCGGGGAAACCTGGTTTCCGCCGTGGCCATGCTCATCGCGATCGTGGCCACCTTGTGGGTCCGGGGCATCGTTTCCTACCCGCTGATCCTCGCCGGACTCGCGATCGGCGGCGCCATCGGCGCCGTGGCCGCCCGGCGCGTGGAGATGACCGCCATGCCGCAGATGGTGGCGGTCCTCAACGGGTTCGGCGGGTTGGCGAGCCTCCTGGTCGGCTGGGCCGAATACCATCGGGCGCTCCATGTTCTGCCGGGTTCCGCCGCCCTCTCCGTCCCCACCATGGTCTCCACCTACCTGGCGGTCCTGATCGGCGGAGTCACATTCACGGGCAGCCTTGTCGCCTATGCCAAGCTGGCGGAGAAGATCGACGGCCGGCCGATCCTGTTCCGGGGCCAGAAACCCATCAATGCCGCGCTTCTGGCCGCCTCGCTGCTCATCCTCGTCGTCGGCAGCCTTGCGCCGGGCTCCACCTATGGTCTCTTTCTCCTGGCGGTGGGCCTTTCCTTCGTTCTGGGCATCCTCGCGGTGATCCCCATCGGCGGCGCTGACATGCCCGTGGTGATTTCGCTCCTGAACAGCTATTCCGGGCTCGCGGCCTGCGCCGCCGGCTTCATCATCGCCAACACGGTGCTCATCGTCGCCGGCTGCCTCGTCGGCGCCAGCGGCCTCATCCTCACGCAGATCATGTGCAAGGCCATGAACCGCTCGCTTTCCAACGTGCTGTTCAGCGGCTTCGGGGCCGCCAAGGGCCCGCAGGCCGGGGAAGGAGAAAAGCGCGAGGTCCATCCCATCTCCGCCGAGGATGCCTATTATCTCCTGGAATCCGCCCGCTCGGTCGTCGTCGTCCCCGGCTACGGCATGGCGGTCGCCCAGGCCCAGCATGTCGTCCGCGAACTCGGGGACCTCCTCGAATCCAAGGGGTGCGAGGTCAAATACGCCATCCACCCCGTGGCCGGCCGGATGCCCGGCCACATGAACGTCCTCCTCGCCGAGGCCAACGTCTCCTACGACAAGCTCGTCGAACCCGGCGACGTGAACCCTCTCATGGCCGCCGTCGATGTCGTCCTCGTCATCGGCGCCAACGACGTCGTCAACCCGGCCGCGAAGGAGGACCCCTCCAGCCCCATCTTCGGCATGCCCGTCATCCATGCGGACGAGGCCAAGGCCTGCATCGTCCTCAAAAGAAGCATGGCTTCCGGCTTCGCCGGGATTGAAAATCCCCTCTTCTTCAAGGAGAATACCCGGATGTTGTTCGGCGATGCCAAGGCCACCGTGGCCGCGCTCGTCAGCCAGCTCAAGGAAACCGAATGAACGGAGAATACATGAAACGGCACCTGATCCTCCCCGGCCTCGCCCTGCTCCTCGCCGCCACCGCCGCCACGGCTTCGGAAAGCCTCGTCCAGCGGGGATCCGGCCTCCGCACCAAACCCATCCTCGGCGCCATGTACGAACTGGCCCTTTTCGTGCCTGACTCCTTGAAGGATGCCGATGCCCAGGCGCTTATCGAGGCCGACCGTCCCATGGAACTCGTCCTAGAGATCCAAAGCCGGCTCATCACCCGCGCCCGCTTCGTCGAAACCACCACCAGCGGCTTCGAGAAGGCCGCCCGGTCCGGATATGTCTCGGACCGGACGCAGGCATTCCTCGACCAGTTCGCCGCCACCGAATTCAAGAAAGGCGACACCGTCGTGATGCGCTATGCCGACGGCGGGCTTTCCACCCTCTATCGCAAGCCGGCGGCCGGCGAATCCCCCGCCACGGAAACCGTCCTCGGCACCATCCCCGGCCTCGACCTGAAGAAAGCCCTCTTTGCCATCTGGCTCGGCAGCTCGCCGGCGCAGGAATCGCTCAAGAAGGCCCTCCTCGGCGGCAAATAGGACTCCATCCGGTCAGGAAGCCGGCTCCGCGGCGCGCGCCGCATCCAGCGCTTCGTAGGCCTTGAGCAGGTCGCGCACGAATCCGAATCCGATCCGCGGCAGCCAGTATTCCCCCACCTCGACGACCACCGCATCGCGGCCCTGCAGTTCCCGCAGCAGGTCGAGCTGCCGCTTGTCCAGCGGAACGTTCGGCGCCACGGGATAGAAATAGTGGCGGTTGTAGTAGTAGTACGTGTCCCGCTTTCGATAAAGCCCCAGCCGGTCCATGAAATTCGTCAGCGTGAACACGAAGCTGTCGCCGATGACCAGGAAATCCGGCCGGTGGCTTCCCTCCCGCACCTCGGCCACGGGATGGACCTGGGGCCCCGCCAGCGGCCGTCCCGACCACAGGTTCACCAGTTCGCCCAGGTCGTTGTCCGAACCGACAATGGTCCGGTTGGTCTCCGCCCCGGTGATCCGCACCGTCGGAATATCCTTCCCCGTCAGCTCCTTCAGCCGCTCCGTGATCCGCTCCACCACGCGCGCCGCCCCGTATTCGTTCCAATGCGTCCCGCCCTTCGGAAACAGCAGCGGCGCGCCCGGCTCCCGCTTCCACTCCAGGAACAGTTCGTGTGCATCCACCAGGTTCACCCCGTCTTCCCGCAGGATCCGGATGAAATTCTCGTAGTTGCTGCGCCGCTCCGGGCGCCCCGCCACGTCGGCCGCCTTCGGCAGGTATTCGGGATAGATCTCCGCCTTGCTCGGCGCGATCACCAGCAGGAACGCGATCCCGTCCTGCGCCAGCCGGTCCTGGAGCCGCCGGGTGGAAATGCTCACGTTCCTCAGTTCCGCTTCCGGCCGGCTCCCGCTCTTGTTGTAGGCGTCCACGTAGACCTTTTCGAACAACATCCCGCCGCGCCCCATCAGCACCTGCGTTCCGCTGCGCTTCGGCAGTTCCCGGAACAGGCTGAAGTTGAACTGGTTCGCCGTCCGCACCATGAATCCCCGCAGCCCGATGCGCTGGTTGATCCACGCGTCGAATCCCGCCTGCAGCGAGCCGTCCCACCAGGCGGACAGCGATATCGCCGGCCGCCCCGCCGTGGATTCCACGCCCTGCAGCACATAGTCCGGCGGAATCCCGGTCGCCATCTGGAACAACGGCAGCGCCAGGAAGAGGCTGAACAGGAGCGCGGCGGTGAGAAGAGTCGTTTTCATCGGGTCAGAACCGGAAATAGATGAAGGGGTTGAAGCTGCTGGTCGCCAGCACCGATGCCGACCAGGCCAGCAGGAGCATCGCCACGGCCAACCGCGCCAGCACCTGCCCCACGGTGGCGTTCGCCGGCTCCAGGCGCATGTAGTCGAAGGTGCGGGCCTTCACCGCCGGGCCGAAGCACAGCACCAGCGCCGCCAGCAGCGTCAGCTGGTGCCTCAGGCCGAATTCGATCGCCGCCGGCGCGGCGGGCGCGGCGGCCAGGAGATCCACCATGCGGCCCATGTAGGCCACGGCGTGCGACAGCGTCTCCGCGCGGAACAGCACCCAGCTGAACAGCACCAGGACAAACGTGGCGGGAAGCCCCACCCAGGCCGGCGCGCGGGAAACGCGCGTGTCCTTGAACAGCTTGTCGAGGCACAGGAAGAAACCGTGGAACGCGCCCCATGCCACGAAATTCCACGCCGCCCCGTGCCAGAATCCCGAAACCAGGAACACGAGCCACAGGTTGGCGTAGGTGCGCCACACCCCCTTCCGGTTCCCGCCCAGCGGAATGTAGAGGTATTCCCGCATCCAGTTCGACAGCGAGATGTGCCACCGCCGCCAGAATTCCGTGATGCTGCGCGAAATGTACGGCCGGTTGAAGTTCTCGAGGAACTCGATCCCCATCAGCCGCCCCAGCCCGATCGCCATGTCCGAATAGCCCGAAAAATCGAAGTAGATCTGGAACGCGTAGGCCAGCACGCCCATCCACGCCCATCCGCACGACAGCGAGGCCGGCGCGGCGCCAAACGCGGCATCGGCCACCTCCGCCAGCGTGTTCGCCACCAGCACCTTCTTCCCGAGCCCCTGGCAGAACCGGAGAATGCCCGTGAAGAACCGCTCGCGCGTGTGGTCGCGCTTCTCCAGCTGCATCGCCACGTCGTGGTAGCGCACGATCGGCCCCGCGATCAGCTGCGGGAACAGCACCACATAGAGCAGGTAGTCCGCCGCGTTCCGCGCCACCTTCGCCGTCCCCCGGTACACGTCCACCAGATAGCTCACCTTCTGGAACGTGAAGAACGAGATGCCGATCGGCAGCGCGATGGCCGTCCACGACACCTCCGTCGCTCCGAACCGCGCCAGCCAACCGTTCCATTCCGCCACGAAAAAATTCGCGTACTTGAAGTAGAGCAGCAGCGAGATGTTCATCGCGACCGCCGTCGCCAGCACCCCCTTGCGCGCGCCGGGCGTTCGCCTCCCTTCCGGAAGCGCCTGGCTCATCCAATAGTCCAGCAGGCTCGAAACGAACAGCACGATCACGAAGCGGGGCGCGCCCCACGCATAGAAGAATCCGCTCGCCGCCAGCGCCACCCGGTTCCGGTGGCGGGCCGGACAGGCGTAGTACGCCGCCAGCGCCAGCGGAAGGAAGAGGAACAGGAATGTGAGCGAACTGAAAATCATGGCTGTCCAAGATGCCGGATCCCCATCCCCCGCGCAAGCGGGAAAAGGCCCGCCCACGGCCCTCCGCATCGAGGCGGCGACCTACTTCTTCCAGAGGGTGCTCCAGGGATCCGTCCGCTCCAGCGGCGCCCCTTCCTCATCCACCAGGGTGCCGTCCCGGCGCAGGATCCAGACCGGTTTGCCTCCGGGATCTTCGCACTGGTACCAGCCGCGTCGCTCAAGCAGGAACGCCATGCGCTCCCCCTTCTTCACGTGCGGCTTCGGCCAGAACGCCCACACGGTCGGATGCGGGAAGATCCGCGTCTTCTTCCGGTCGGCGCGGACCCAGACCTTCCCCTTCGCCCGCATCTCCGGCAACGTGTGGATCACCTTCTGGTAAACCTTGTAGGACAGCACGTCCAGCGCCTCCCCCCGCGAATTCCTCCAGATGTCGAAGAGGAGGACCGGCACGTCCAGCGGATCGAGCGTCAGCGGAAGCGCGATGTTGCGCGCCCGGTGGTCGGAACTCCACAACAGCGCGTCGTCCTTCGTCGAGCGCAGCTCCACGTGCGTCGCCAGGCCGATGGAGGAAAACGCGACGGCGTAAAGGCGCCCGTAGCCCCGCACGATGCCGAGCACATAGGCGTCCGCCTGCAGCTCCCGGTCCACCCCGTGGATCCAGGAGCGGAACGTCTCGGTATCGGACGCATCCCGCTGGAACAGGTCCTTCCAATCGAGGAAGCTCGTCAGCCCCATGATGTCCAGCTTCCGGAGCGTGCCGTTGAACTGGCGCAGGAGCCCGCGGGGCCGCGGCTCTTCCGGCGGCAGCAGATGGCGGTCCAGCGCCTGCAGGTCCACGTCTTCGAAATCGCGCACGCTGAAGTGCTGGTAGAACGCAATGCGGCACACCTGCGCCTTTTCCAGGCCTTCCTCCTTCATGGCGCGGGTGGCGAAGGGAAACACCGCCACCCGGCGCGGCGACTGCCGGTAGTACTCCGGCGTAACCGTGTAGTCGGGCCCGCTGAAGCGCGCGCGATAGGCCTGGTAGCTTGCGCAGCCCGGCAGCAAGGCCAGCGAAAGCAGCCACACGCCCGCCAGCGGCCACCGGACTCGATGCGTTCCGTTCATGGCGGGATCATAGCCCATCCCGGTCCCGCCTCAAGCCCCATTCTGTTTCCGCTTGAATCCGCCGCCCCCCGCCGCAGAATTCCCCTCCCGCCGCTTGACATCGCCCGGCCGCCATGGTTGATTATCCCGCGTGAATCTCAAGCGGTATTATTCCAGCTTCATCTTTAGGTCGCCGGACCCACGGTCCGGATCGGCCCGGTGAGCTGTCGCCCCGGGATTCCTTCCGAAAACCGCGTGTCCGGCGAGAGAACGGATGCGCGGTTTTTGTTTTGTCCCCCGGCCCCTGAACCCTGACCCCATGGAAAATCTATGATCATCGTACTCAAGAGAAACAGCAGCGAGACCGACATCGCCACCGTCAGCGACATGGTCTGCACCCTCCGCTACCAGCCGCGCGTCATCCGCGGCGTCGAGCAAACCGTCGTCGCCTGCATCGGCGACGAGCTCAGCCACCAGTCCCTCGAGGTCCTCCGCAACCTGCCGGCCGTCGAATCCGTCTTCCCCGTCCAGAAGAAGTTCAAGCTCGTCTCCCGCGAATACCACCCGGCCGATTCCGTCGTGTCGGTCGGCGGCACCCGGATCGGCGGCGGAAACATCGAGATCCTGGCCGGCCCCTGCGCCATCGAATCCTACGACCAGTTCCGCACCGCCGTGCGGGATCTCGTCGCCTGCGGCATCCGCATCGTCCGCGCCATGCCGTTCAAGCCCCGCACCTCCCCCTACGACTTCCAGGGCCTCAAGCAGGACGGCCTCCAGATCATGCGCGAGGTCAAGAAGGAGTTCGGCGTCGCCATGATCTCCGAGGTTCCCGGCCCCGACAAGATCGAGCCCCTCCTCGAAGTCGCCGACATGTTCCAGATCGGCGCCCGCAACGCGCAGAACTACGACCTGCTCGAGCAGATCGCCAAGGCTGGCCGCCCCGTCCTGCTCAAGCGCGGCCTCGCCAGCACGGTCGAGGAATGGCTGACCGCCGCCGAATACCTCATTGTGAACAATTGCACGCAGGTTGTCCTCTGCGAGCGCGGCCTGCGTTCCTTCGACCCCAGCACGCGCAACCTGCTCGACCTCGGCGCCGTCGCCGTCGCCAAGCAGCTCTCGCACCTGCCCGTCATCGTGGATCCCAGCCACGCCGCCGGGGCCCGCCGGCTCGTCCCCGCCCTCGCCCGCGCCGGCCTTGCCGTCGGAGCCGACGGCCTCATCGTCGAGGCGCATCCCGACCCCCTCAATGCCTTCAGCGATGCGCCCCAGCAGCTCGAAACCGCGAAATTCCGCCAGTTCCTCGACGATCTCGCCCCCTGGATCGAGCTCGCCCGCAAGGAACGCCAAGTCCCCAGCCCCACCTGAACCGGAAAGGCCGTCGCATGAAAACCCCCATCCTGTATCTCGGCCCCGAAGGCACCCATTCGCACGAAGCCGCCCTCCGGCGCTTCGGACCGAAGGCCAGGCTCATCCCCTGCCTCTCGCACTACGAGATCTTCGCCCGCCTCTGCGCCCCGCGCGCCACCCCGCGCCCCCTCGCCATCGTGCCGGTCGAAAACTCCAGCGAGGGCCCCGTCACCCAGACGCTCGACCAGCTCGCCAACCATCCCGCCGTCGGGATCCTCGACAGCTTCTCGCTGCCGGTGCCCCAGCACCTGATGGCGCGGCGGGGAACCCGGCTGTCCGGCATCCGGCGCGTCTGCAGCCACCCCCAGGTGCTCGGACAATGCCGCGAAACGCTGGCCCGCCTCCTGCCCCGCGCGGAGCTGGTCCCCGATTCCAGCACGGCCATGGCGGCGGGACGCGCCGCGCAGGATCCGGAAACCGCCGCCATCGCCTCGGACGCCGCCGCCAGGATCCACCGCCTCGCCATCCTCCGCAAGAACATGCAGGACCACGAGGAGAACGTGACGCGCTTCTTCACCCTCACCGCCGCCAAGATTCCTTCCCGCGCCTCCCTTCGGGCCCGCCAGCTCCGGTCGCTCATCTATCTGGTCATCGGCAACCGCCCGGGCGCGCTCCTGCATGTGCTGGCGCCGTTCGACGCCTCCGAAATCAACCTGACCTTCATCCAGAGCCGCCCCCTGCCCGGCCGCCCGTGGGAATATGGATTCTTCATCGAGGCCGCCACGGATTGGCGCTCCGCCTCCGCGCAGGCCGCCTGGCAGCTGGTCCGCGCCCTGTCGGAATCGGGCCGCAAGATCGGCACCTATCCCGTCGCCTGACCGCCATGGAACACCTCTCCCATCTCCGCCACATCATCGCCTCCCTCGACGAGGCGCTGGTGGACAGCCTCTGCACGCGGGCCCAGCGGCGCCTGAATGAATCGCTGTACGCCCTGCCCGCCGCGCCCCCGCCCGACCTGCAGGCCCTCGCCGGGCAGTTTGCGGATTCCCCCACCCTCGCGGGCCGCGCCCACCTCCTGCGCCCCGCCTATCTCCACACCCTGCTCCCCCTCCTGTGCGATCCCGGCCAGGACAAGGGCCAGCCCGCCTGCCTCTCCGCGGACGGCGCCTGCCTGGATGCCCTCGCGCGCCGCCTCGCCCTCTCCGTCCATGTCGCCACCCGCAAGCTCGAGGCGCTTCCCGAAGCCCTCCAGTCCGCCATCCGATCCGGCGATCCGGCGCGCGTCGAACAGGCCATCACCCATCCCGCCGTCGAGGCCGAGGTGGTCGCCCGCGTGCAGAACCGGGCCTCCGCGCGCGCGGCCAATCCCGAAATCCCCGCACGCATCGGCCGGCTCTATGCGGAATGGATCATCCCGCTCTCGCGGAAGATCCAGGTCCATGGTCTCCTCGCCGGCCGCTGATCCCCTTCGCCCTCCCTTTTGGGCTTTCCTCCTCCCCCCGCCCCATGGCATCTTTTCCAAATCATGAAGAAGACCATCATCATCACGCTTGAAAGCGGCCAGAAGATCCCCTGCCCCTCCCAGACCCTCGTCGGAGAGCTGCTCCACGACCTGGCCGATCCCGTCACGGGACTCCCCTATCTCGGGGCCCTCGTGAACAACGAACTGGTCACCTTCGGCTACACCCTCGACATCGATTCCACCGTCCGCTTCGTCACCATGGCGTCCGCCGGCGGCATGCAGATCTATGTCCGGTCCCTCTCCTTCCTCCTCGCCAAGGCCGTCAAGGATCTCCATCCCAAGGCCCGGTTCTCCGTCGAACACGCCCTGGGCCCCGGCCTCTACTGCGAATTCGAAATCGACGGCGTCCGGGGCATCTCCCCCGGGCAGGCCGAGGCGCTCGAAGCCCACATGCGCGACCTCGTCGTCTCCGACCGTCCCATCCTCCGCCAGCGCATCTCCTATACCGCCGCCATCGAGCAGTTCACCAAGAACGGACAGGACGACAAGGTCTCGCTCCTGCGTTTCACCAACACCCCCAAGATCGTTACCTACGTCTGCGAAAACTTCTCGGATCTCGCCACCGGTCCCATGACCCGTTCCACCGGGCCGCTCCAGTTCTTCCACATCGTCCCCTGCCAGACCGGCTTCGTCCTCCAGATGCCCACTTGCGACATCGCGCCGCGCGTCCCCGAATTCAAGCCCATCAAGGTCCTTTCCGAAACCTTCCAGGAATACAACCGGTGGGGCCGCATCCTCGGCATCAACACCGTGGGCCGGCTCAATGAAATCATCGCCGCGAACGAGATCCGCGACTTCGTGAAGGTCGCCGAAGCCCTGCACGAAAAGAAGATCGCGGCCATCGCCGACCAGATCGCCTCCACCCCTTCCGTCAAGTGGGTCCTCATCGCCGGTCCCTCCTCCTCCGGCAAGACCACTTTCGCCAAGCGCCTCGCCATCCAGCTCCGCGTCAACGGCCTGCGCCCCGTCACCCTGGGAACCGACGACTATTTCGTCGATCGCCAGCACACGCCCCGCACCCCTTCCGGCGACTACGACTTCGAGCACCTCCACGCCGTGGACACCGCCGTCCTCAACCATGACCTCGCCGAGCTCGATGCCGGACGCGAAATCCAGCTGCCCACGTTCGATTTCCATACCGGCACCCGCTCCTACAAAGGCAAGAAGCTCCGCCTCGACGAAGACCAGGTCGTCGTCCTCGAAGGCATCCATTCCCTCAACCCCGAGCTCACCCCCGCCATCCCGGATGCCCGCAAGTTCCTCATCTACATCTCCGCCCTCACCCAGCTCAACCTCGACAACAACAACCGCATCCCCACCACCGACAACCGGCTCCTGCGCCGCCTGGTCCGCGACCACCGCTACCGCGGCCACTCCGCCACCAAGACCCTCGAGATGTGGCCCAACGTCGGCCGCGGCGAACGGACCTGGATCTTCCCCTTCCAGGAGGAGGCCGACGCCGTCTTCAATTCCGCCCTCGACTACGAACTCGCCATCCTCTCCGTGCTCGCCCGCCCCCTCCTTTCCGAAATCAAGCCCCACCAGCACGTCTACGCCGAGGCCCGCCGCATGCTGGAATTCCTTTCCCACTTCATCCCCCTCTCCACCGACATCCCCCCTCCCACCTCCATCATCCGCGAATTCGTCGGCGGTTCCGACTTCGACTACTAACCCCTTGCCAATCCCCGCCTCCGGAGATACAGTCCCCGCCATGATGCCCACCTACCAGCTGGAAGCGATCTTCGTCCGCATCGGCCTTGCCCTGGGCGCCGGCGTCCTCATTTTCATCGTCCCCATCGCCCACCGCCTCACCCGCTACGAACCCTCCCGGGCCAAGCGCGTCTTTTTCCACCTCGTCTCCTTCGCCGCCCTCATCGGCTTCTGCTTCTACGCCGTCTATCTCTGGAACCGATTCGTCCCCCGCGAGCCCGAAGCCCCCGCTCCTGTTTCCTATCCCGAAACCCCCGTCGTTCCGCCTCCACCCGCCGCCCCTTGATTCCCCAAATCCCCGCGCCCCCCCCATGCGCGGGAAGGCGCCGGAAGGGAAATTCCGCCGGATCCCCCTGAAAAAGCCTCCTGCCCCTCAGGGCAGCCGGGTCTGCTGGATCACCTGCTGCTCGCGGTCGACGAGAAGGCGATGCAGCTCCCGGGGATCGTTTGTGCCGCGCATCTCCATCAGGAGGCTTGTCTGGTGGCACATCATGCACAGGCGGGCCAGCACATGCAGGTGGATGCGGTCGTCCTGGCAGCAGATCAGGAAAAAGATGTCCGTCGTCGAACCGTCCGGCGAACCAAAAGGCACCTGCCCCACCGTTTTGCCCACCACCACGAACGAATCCTCGAACATGTAGGGTTCGTGGTTGCGGGGATGCAGCAGCGCCAGTCCGCCGGACAGCGCCGTGGAACAAAGCTTCTCGCGCTCGACCAGGCTCTCCAGCAGCTCGTCGCGGTAGCAGAGCAGCTCCGTGCGGTCCGCCAGATCCACCATCTGGCGGAGCACCGACGCCTTCGTCCGGCACGTCATCCCCCCCTCGATCCATTCCGGCTTCAGCAGCGACGGCACAATGGCCGCCTCGTCCGACAGGTCATGGTACTTCGCCGTGCTGCGCCGGTGGAAATCCTTCAGCTTCTCCTCGCTGGACGCCAGCAGCCTCCGCGAGGCCCATTCATCCACCGCGTTGTGCCGGAAGATCAGCCGCCCCCCCTGCTTCTCGCACGGAATCTCGCCGCGCCGCCCCAGCTCCGCCACGGCTTCCTCCGGCAGATGCAGGTATTCGGCCGCTTCGGCCAGGCTGAAGATCCGGAAGGGCATGGCGCGCCTCGCTCCCGCCTCAGATCTTCAGGAGGCCGGCCGCGAAGGCCAGCAGCATCGCCAGCACCAGCACCAGCAGGCTGGCCGTGGCCTTCGGAAAGGGACTCCCGTCCGCCTGCCGCCGCAGCCACTTGGAATAGAGCGCCGCCCCGCCCGTCGCCAGCGTCAGCAACAGCATCGCCAGGAAGAACACCTGGTTTTTCCAGACCGTCGCCGCCGGCCCCGCGCCCGGCGAACCCGACCCGCCCATCGCCGCCTTCCCCACCAGCGGCAGGATCATGCATTGGAAGAGGAACAGCAACCCGAACAAGATGGCGAGCGACTGCCCCACCGTTGGCGCGGCCAGCCGCTTCTTGAACTCCACAACGCCCGGTTCCGGCGGGACGGATTTGGTTTTCGCTTCCTTGTTCATCGCCGGGACATTCTCCACAGTCTTCCGGATATTTCAAGCACAAGCCGCCCCGCTCCCCGCTGTTTCTTTGCGCTTTCTTCCCGTCCGGACGCGGGATAGGATGGAGGTCCGAAAGGAATTCCGCCATGCGCAAGAAAATCCAGAATGTCCTCATCCTCCTCGGCAGCCCCCGCGAAGACGGCAATTCCACCCGGCTGGCCTACGCCTTTGCCGATGCCGCCAGCCGCCAGGGACACCGCGTGCAATCCATCCGGCTTCCCGCCCTCGACATCGGCCCCTGCGATGGCTGCCGGCAATGCTGGAAAAGGGCCTCCGAACCCTGCGTCATCCGCGACGACATGGACTCCGTCTATCCGCTCCTCCTCGACGCCGATGTCCTCGCGTTCGCCACGCCCCTGCATTTCTATACCTGGTCCGCCTCCATCAAGAGGCTGACCGACCGCCTCGTCTGCCTCGGCCCCGACTTCAAGCGGAACCTCAAGGGCCGGCGTTCCCTCCTCTTCGCCGCCGCCGCCGACGACCGTCCCGCCGCCTTCGCCGGTTTGAAGGCCACCTACCGCCTCGTCGCCGAATACATGGGCTGGAAACCTCTCGGCGAAGTGCTGGTCGGCGGCGTCGAGGCCGAAGGCGACATCGCCCGCGCCAAACGCGCCCTCGCCAAGGCGGAAGCCCTCGGCACCAGGCTGTCTTGATCCGCCAGGGGATTTTCCGCCGCCTTCATTGCCATTCCCTCCTCTTCGTGGTATGGTCCCACGTTCAATTGACAACCGGAAACGACACGACATGAGCACACCCCAGCCCGTCATTCGAAAAGCCTGTTTCAGCGATGGTCCCGCCATTTTCCGCCGGATCAAGTCGCATCCCAACGAGCTGGTTCCCCGCCCCATCAGCGACATCATGCTCAACATCGACCGGTTCCTTGTCGCCGACCTCGATGGCGAAATCGTCGGCACCGCCTCGTGGGCCGTCCTGCCCGAGCTCGATACCGCCAAGAATCCCTCCATCGAAATCCAGTCCGTCTCCGTGCGCGAAGACATGCAGAAGCATGGCCTGGGCCGCCGGATGGTCGAAGCCGCCCTCGCCCGCGTCGCCGAATTCAAACCCGACCAGGTCATCGTGCTCACGTTCACCCCCTCCTTCTTCGCCCGGCTGGGATTCGTCCCCGTTTCCAAGGAAACGCTCATGTACAAGCTCTACAAGGGCTGCATGAACTGCGCCAAGTACGACTCTCCCTTCACCTGCCCCGAAGTCGCCATGGCCTACAATCCTCGCAGCACGAAGGCCCCTCCGCCGTGAGGTCCCGCCTCTCTCTTCCCTGCTTTCCCCTCGCCTGGGCGGCGGCCGCCCTCCTTCTCGCCGGCCTGCCCCTCTCCGCCGCGGCCTGGTCCGGCCTCCAGCACGTCCAGATCAACAAGGCCGCCGGACGCAACGTCCCCCAGGAAATGGGCGCCTTCCGCCCCTTCTCCCGCGCCATGGCCTTCCCCGGCATCTATCCCGATCTCTGGAAGGAAGCCGACGACTCCGAAACCCCGCGCCACTATTTCGAACCCGATCGCCTGCCCCCTCAGACCGATATCCGCGAGCTCAGCCCCGTCCTGGCCGACGCCTTCGCCCAGATGGGCCAGACCTACGAGGACATCGGCATCGCCCCCTGGACCATCACCGATCTCCTCTCGCAGATGACCGAGGCCATGCGCACCAACGACTGGCTCTGGGCCGCCCGCTGCGGCGCCACCCTCGGCCACTATGTCGCCGACCTGCACATGCCCCTCCACTGCACCCGGAACTACAACGGCCAGGAAACCTGGCAGGTCGGCATCCACGAGCGCATCGAAACCGACATGACCAAGGCCTTCTTCCGCGCCAATCTCATGAACCCCGCCCCGGCGGCCTACATCGAAAACCCGTTCCGCGAAATCATGGAATGGACCGCCCATTCCGCTTCCCTCGCCCCCGGAATCCTCAACGCCGACACCATCGCCAAGCGCTCCGCCAACGGACGCGTCGACACCGAGCGCTACTACGCCAAGCTTTGGGAACTCACCGGCGACACCATCAACCGCCAGATCGAGGATGCCGTCTCCCATCTGTCCTCCCTCTGGTACACCGCCTGGGTCGATGCCGGCAAACCCGCCATCCCCGCCCCCTTCGAGGAACTGCCCACCCCCTCCGTCCATTCCAACGTCGACATCCCGCTCTGGGAAGCCGAAGCCCCCCCCGCCGCCTCCGCCCGCTCCCGCCAGAACCGGACCTACAAGCTCATCATCTGGTCTGTCATGGGCTTCTTCGCCTTCCTCGCCGTCGCCTCCGCCATCCATCGCGGCATCCAAACGCGCAAGGCCAAGGAACAGTGAAACGGATCCGCCTGGACCTCCTTCTGGTCGAGCGCGGCCTCGCCGAAAGCCGCGAAAAGGCCCAGCGTCTCATCCTCGCCGGCGAAGTCCTCGTGGACGACGCTCCCGCCGCCAAGCCCGGCCATGAATACCCCCCCGATCGCGTCCTCCGCGTCCGCCAGCCCGAGCGTTTTGTCAGCCGCGGCGGACTCAAGCTGGAGGAAGCCTTCACCCGTTTCTCCGGCCTCTCCGCCCAGGGCAAGGTCTGCATCGATGTCGGCGCCTCCACCGGCGGCTTCACCGACTGCCTCCTCCAGCATGGCGCCGCCAAGGTCTTCGCCGTCGATGTCGGCAAATCCCAGCTCCATCCCCGCATCGCCGCCGACCCTCGTGTCGTCGTCATGGACGCCTGCAACGCCCGCAACCTCCAGGCCTGCCACCTCCCCGAATTCCCCGCCCTCGCCGTCACCGACGTCTCCTTCATCTCCCTGCGCCTCATCCTCCCCGCCATCGACCGGATCCTCCTCCCCGGCGGCGAGATCGTCGCCCTCATCAAGCCCCAGTTCGAGGCCGGCCGGGAGGAAGTCGGCAAGGGCGGCGTCGTGCGCGATCCCGCCATCCGCCAGCAGGTCGTCGACCGCATCCGCGATTTCGGCGTCCAGACTGTCGGCTGGCAATGGCTCGATTTTTGCCAGTCGCCAATCCAGGGGCCGGCTGGTAATGTGGAGTTCCTGAGCTACTGGAGGAAGAATCCATGAACATCGGAATCTTTGCCAATCTCGCCAAGCCGGATGCCGCCTCGGTCCTCGCCGACCTCGCCAAGACCGCCCGCGAACTGGACATCGCCCTCGTCGCCTGCGACAAGGCCACCGCCCGCCTCGCTCCCGGCGCCCGGCTCGTCCCTCCCTCCCGCTTCGGCAACGCCGTCGATGTCCTCCTCTCCCTCGGCGGCGACGGCACCGTGCTGCAATCCGTGCGCGCCATCGATGGCGCCGATGCGCCCATCCTCGGCATCAACCTCGGGAACCTCGGCTTTCTCACCAGCGTTCCCGACACCCATGCCGTCCCCGCCCTGCGCGCCATCGCCTCCGGTGCCTACGAGATCACCGAATATCCCCTGCTCGACGCCCGCCTCTTCCGCGGCTCCCGCCGCCGCCAGATCGCCCGCGCCCGCGCCCTCAACGATGTCGTCATGGGCTGGGGAACCTCCCCCCGCGCCTCCATGATCGAAGTCGAGGTCGATCGCCAGCCCGTCGCCTCCTTCGTCTGCGACGGCCTCATCGTCGCCACTCCCGTCGGCAGCACCGGCCACGCCCTCTCCGCCGGCGGCCCCATCCTCCACCGCGAAACCCCCGCCCTCGTCCTTGAACCCATCTGCCCCCACACCCTCAGCAACCGCCCCGTCGTCCTGCCCAACAACCGCCTCGTTTCCCTCCGCGTCGGCGACAAGCGCAAGAAACTCCTCCTGTCCGTGGATGGCCAGCCCCATGGCTGGCTCGAATACGGCGACCTCCTCGAAATCCGCAAGGCGCCCGAAACCGTCCGCTTCATCCACCTCCCCGGCTACTCCTGGTTCAAGCTCCTTTCCCAGAAGCTCCATTGGCGCGGCTCCAGCGCCGAACCCAAGTAGCCGCCCCGCGCACGATGGCGGTCCACCTCATTTCCCGTTGACCGTTCTACCTGTCCGCGATATATTTGAATTTAGTAAAAACCCCTTCCCAAAGGGATTTTTGCCAGTTGCTCCGAGGAACGGCGGAATTCGGCAACGATTGGAAATGAAACAGCAAGGAGGCCGGTGGATGAGTCGAAATCTGCCACGGCATGTCATCTGGACATGTTCGTTCCTTCTTATTTTGTCCGCCGTCGCCGCCGATTCCACCCCCGTGGTTCCGCCCGCCTTCCGCATGCCCACCGCCGCCACCCGGATGGAAAACATCACCTTCGTGATCTTCGACACCGAAACCACCGGCTTCAGCCCCGTTAAGGACCGCCTCCTCGAAATCGGCGCCGTCAAGGTCCGCAACGGCAAGAAGCTCGGGGAGAAAACCTGGCTCATCAACCCCCAGCGCTACATCCCCTGGTATGTCCAGGATGTCCACCACATCACCCCCGAAATGGTCAAGGACCGCCCCGTCTTCGCCCAGGTCTATCCCGAATTCCTTGAATTCATCGACGGCTCCGTCCTCATCGCCCACAACGCCCCCTTCGACATCCGCTTCATCGCCGCCGAAGCCGAACGCGCCCACATGCCCGCCCCCAGGAACGCCGTCCTCGACAGCCTCGCCCTCTTCCGCAACTGGTACCCCGATCTCAAGTCCCACACCGTCTCCGACCTCGTCAACCTCTTCGACATCTCCACCGACGGCATGCAGGCCCATCGCGCCACCGACGATTCCCTCTTCGTCTACTACGCCATCCAGAAGGAAATGGAACGCCGCAGCGACGAGCCCCGCTTCTCCGAACTGCTCAAGAGCGCGGGCTCCGCCCTCCGCTTCACCGACAAGTAATCCCAGTCCCCGGTTTCCATGAAAATGCACTTCGGGATTTCCATCGCGGTCGCCGTGCTGTCTCTCGCCGCCCTCGCGCTCGCGCTCGACGCCGCCTACGCCCGCTACGTCCGATCCCGCGCCACCGCCCCCGATGCCCGCCGCGCCCCCGCCGAACCCTTCACCCTGAACCCCTCCGGCTCCCCCGCCCTCCTCCTCATCCACGGCTTCGCCGACGGCCCCGCCGTCTTCGCCCGCATCGCCCCCCCCCTCGCCGATTCCGGCTTCGCCGTCCGCGCCCTCCACCTCTCGGGTTCCGGCGTCCCCCCCGCCCGGATGGCCGGCACCACCCTCGCCACCTGGCGCAGCGACATCGACCGCGAAATCGCCGCCCTCCGCGCCGAAGCCCCCGGCCGCCCCGTCTGGCTCGTCGGCCACTCCCTCGGCGGCGCCCTCGCCTACGACGCCGCCCTCCGCCCCGCCAACCAGATCGCCGGCCTCGTCCTCCTCGCCCCCCTCGTCGAAGTCTCCCGCACCCGCTCCCCCCTCCTCCCCCCGCGCCGCTGGTTCTCCCTCCTCGACCGCCTCCTTCTCTTCACCGACACCATCGAATCCCGCCTCCCCAAGGACCTCCACGATCCCGAAGCCCGCGCCGCCTACCGCACCGACAAGTACATCCACCGCGACCTCTACCGCGCCCTCTTCGACGCCACCGACGCCATCCGCCCTCGCGCCGCCGACTGGCGCGGCCCCCTCCTCATGGTCGTCTCCCCCTCCGACGAAATCGTCGACACCGCCGCCACCCGGTTCTTCTTCGCCGCCACCAACGCCGCCCCCGCCAAGCTCCAGGAACAGCATGCCGCCGGCCACGTCCTCCCCCTCGACTACGGCCACGGCAAGCTCGCCGAAAAAATCATCCGTTTCGTCCGCGAAACCCCCTCCGCCTCCGGCGAGGGAAGGCGCCCCCCATCCCCCTGACCCCGTTTTTCCACACAATGGAAAAAGTTTCGCCGGGTTTTCCACACAATGGAAAAACTTTCAGGAAGCCTTCCCCTGGATGTTGGAGATTCCGTGTTGGTGATTGGATATTTGGATTTCCTTCCCCCGCACCCGCGCCCCTCCCGCCTTGACACGCCCCCTCCCCTCCGCTTTACATTCCACCCATGAGCGAAACACCCATCCTCTCCATCGGCGCCCCCGGCCTCGACGTCGACAGGCTCGTCGCCGACCTCCAGGCCACCGCCGACCGCAAGATGAAGGAAGGCGCCTACGCCGACGCCCGCGTCGCCCGCGCCGAAAAAACCAACCTCGTCCACCTCCGCGGCTCCGACGACTTCATCACCTTCTACCTCACCTGCCTCCGCGACGCCGTCTTCGTCGACATCTCCGACTTCGAAATCCGCGAGCGCCGCCGCTTCCTCAGCCCCCTCCTCGTTTCCTTCAAGAAGGCCGTTTGGAAGCTCCTCAAGTTCTACACCTACCGCCTCTGGTCCCAGCAAAACCAGATCAACGGCCTCGTCATCACCGCCCTCGAAGGCATGGAGGAGCAGTCCGCCGCCCGCATCGCCGCCCTCGAAAAGCGCATCGCCGAACTGGAAAAGAAGGCCTCCGGCCATGCCTCCTGACCGCATCGCCTTCGTCTGCCCCCGCCTCGCCGGCGAGGGCGCGGTCGGCGGCGCCGAAACCCTCCTCAAGAACCTCGCCATCCACGCCGCCGCCCGCGGCTTCTCCGTCGACTTCCTCACCACCTGCGCCCAGAGCCACTTCACCTGGGAAAACACCCTCCCCCCCGGCGTGAAGAAAATGGACGGCATGAACGTCCACTTCTTCCCCGTCGACGCCCGCGACACCGGCACCTTCCTCCGCATCCAGCAATCCATCGACCGCGGCCGCCCCATCCCCGAAAGCGACGAACTCCTCTGGCTCCGCAACGGCGTCAATTCCGCCGCCCTGCTCGCCCATCTCGACCGCCACGCCGACGCCTACCGCGCCATCCTCCTCGGCCCCTACCTCTTCGGCCTCACCTGGTTCACCGCCCTCGCCCACCCCCGGCGCTCCCTCCTCGTCCCCTGCCTCCACGACGAACCCTTCGCCAGGCTCGCCTGCATGAAGCGCCTCTTCGCCGAAACCACCGGTTGCCTCTTCAACGCCCAGGGCGAACGCGAACTCGCCCGCGAACTCTTCGCCTGCCCCGATTCCAAGTCCCGCATCGTCGGCATGGGCCTCGATCCCTTCGAAGCCGATCCCGCCGCCTTCGCCCGCCGCCACCACCTCTCCGCCCCCTATGTCCTCTACTCCGGCCGCCGCGAACCCCTCAAGGGCACCCCCCTCATCTGCGACTACCTGCACACCTTCCGCGAACGCACCGGACGCGACATCAAGCTCGTCTTCACCGGCTCCGGCACCATCGACGCCCCCGCCGCCCTCTGGCCCCACATCCTCGACGCCGGCTTCGTCTCCGAACATGAAAAGCACGAAGCCATGGCCGGCGCCACCGCCTTCCTCCACCCCTCCGTCAACGAAAGCTTCGGCATCGTCCTCCTCGAAGCCTTCCTCGCCCGCACCCCCGGCCTTGTCCACGCCAAGAGCCGCGTCCTCGTCAGCCAATGCCGCGCCGCCGGCGCCGGCCTCTGGTTCCGCCACTACCCCGACTTCGAAGCCCAGCTCCTCTACCTCCTCGACCACCCCGAGGCCCGCGCCGCCCTCGGCCGGCGCGGACACGACTTCGTCGCCCGCGAATACGCCTGGCCCGCCATCGAACAGAAATTCCTTTCCGCCCTCGACGCCCTCCGGCCCGCCTGATCCCCTCTTCCGGCGCAGGAAGGAACGGGCTCCGTCCCGGCCGGATCGGAAATGGCCCGGCAGGAGGATTCCGAATCAACCCCGATCAGCCGTGGGACTCGTGCCCGTGCGATTGCCCGTGGCCGGGATGCGGCCCGTGCTCGTGCCGCGGCTCGTGCTCGTGCTTGCGCGGCGGCGGAGCCGATGGCTCATGCGACGGCGCCATCCAGCGTGCCAGGAGCTCCTTGCGCGCCGGATCCACCCCGCTGGCGAACTTCAGGTAGACCAGCGCCTCCTGGAAGCCGTTGCGGTGGCGCAGGCGCGACGCATACTTGCTCTGCCCCGACGACTTGTTCATCTGCACCTGGATGCCCAGGATGCGCTCCACGTCGAACACCACCGCCTTCGGAATCTGCGTCAGGTTCGCCTTGTCGCGAAGCACGGTGTTCACAGCCTGCAAGATGGCCTCGAACTCGGGCATCCCTTCGGCGGCGAATCCCCCGGCCATCCCCTCGATGTAGGGGCCGAACAACAGCGCGTGCTGCAGCGCCGGCATCGGCTTCAGGCCCGCCTGCTTCCACACGTCGAACTGCCGCAGCGCCTTCTTCACCCAGTTCATCGCCTCGTGCCGGTCCGGCCCCTGCAGCCAGGCGGAAAACGGCGGATAGATCGTCTGGAACAGCCCCTTGCGCCACGACCGCTCGAACACCTTCAGCGCGCACCCGCAATTCAGGATCTTCAGCATCTCCTCGTGCAGGCGCTCGCGCGACGAACTGCCCAGCTCCCCGCACATCTTCACGATGGCCTCGCGCGCATGCCGCTCGATCTCGAAGTCCAGCTGCGACGCGATCCGCACCGCGCGCACCATCCGCACCGGATCCTCGTGGAACCGCGTCTCCGGATCGCCGATCACCCGCAGCACCCGGTGCTCCAGGTCCTTCAGCCCCCCCACGTAGTCGATGATGCTCCCGTCCGCGATGTTGTAGAACAGCCCGTTGATCGTGAAATCCCGCCGCCGCGCATCCTCCTCCGGCGTCCCGTACACGTTGTCCCGCACGATCACCCCGCCCCGCGTCGCGAACGTCGGGTCCGGCACGTCCGTGTGCCGCCGCGACGGCAGCGGCACGTCCTCCGCCTCCGGTGGCGGATTGTCCAGCAGCGCCCGGAACGTCGCCGTCTCGATGATCACGTCCCGGAAGAACACATGGGCCAGCTTGAACCGCCGCCCGATGATCCGGCAGTTCCGGAAGATCTTCTTCACTTCCTCCGGCCGCGCGTCGGTGGCGACGTCGAAATCCTTGGGCTTGCGGCCCAGCAGCAGGTCGCGCACGCCCCCGCCGCACAGGTACGCCTGGTAGCCGGCCTCGTCGAGCCGCGTCAGCACCCGCAACGCCTCGTAGGCGATCATCTCCCGGTGCAGGCCGTGCTCCGATTCCCTCAATATGACGGGTTCATCCATGATCAGACGTCTTTCCCGCAGCATTTCTTGTATTTCTTCCCGCTGCCGCAGGGGCACGGGTCGTTGCGGCCCGTCTTGGGCTCGTCGCGCACCACCGGCTTCGTGTGGGCGGCGGAAAGCGCCGCGTTCATCGCCGCCTCCGCGCCGGCATCGGCGCCGCCTTCGCGCCGGGGAGGATGGCTCCCCGTCGCGTGCCCGCCGGCCAGCGGGGCCACGTCCGCATGCTGCGCCTGCGCCAGCCGGTGCAGGTCGCCCAGGAACGTCTGGTAGGCGCGCGGCGCGGTCGTCGCGCGGAAGATCCGCCCGGCGATCTCGCCCTTGATGCGGTCCATCAGGTCCGCGAACAGCGTATAGGCCTCGTTCTTGTACTCCACCAGCGGGTCGCGCTGGCCATAGGCCCGCAGGCCCACGCCCTGCCTCAGCGTGTCCATGTTGCGCAGGTATTCCTGCCACTGCGTGTCCACCGCGTTCAGCATGATGAACCGCTCCATCGAGTTCAGCTGCGCGGGATCCTCCAGCGCGCACTTGTCCGCGTAGGCCTTGCCCACGCGCCCGAACACGGCCTTGGCCGTCGCTTCGGCATCCACCCCGCCCCGCCGGCCTTCCTTCTTCACCGCCTGGTCCGGATGGAAACCGACCGGGAACTGGCTGTTCACCCACGTCGCGAACCCGTTCAGGGTCTCCTCGTCGCCGTCGAGGTCCTCCGCCCGCGCGTAGATCACGTCCTGCACCACGTCCAGCAGGTGCTCGCGCACCTGCTCCGCCGCGACGATCTGGCTGCGGAAGCCGTAGATGATCTCGCGCTGCTTGTTCATCACGTCGTCGTATTCCAGCGTCCGCTTGCGGATGGCGAAGTTCTGCTGCTCCACCCGCCGCTGCGCCGTCTCGATCGAGCGGTTCAGCCAGCGGTGCTCCAGCACCTCCCCCTCCTGGATGCCCAGCTTCTCCATGATGCCCGAGATGCGGTCGCTCCCGAACAGCCGCATCAGGTCGTCCTCCAGCGAGACGAAGAACCGCGACATGCCCGGATCGCCCTGCCGCGCGCAGCGCCCGCGCAGCTGGCGGTCGATGCGCCGCGACTCGTGCCGCTCGCTGCCGATCACGTACAGCCCGCAGGGACGCTCCTCGATCAGCTCCCGCAGCGTCTTGCCCTCGACCTTGTCGGTCAGCTTCGTCTTCCCCGTCACCAGCTCGCGCTCCATCCAGATCACCCCGGGGCCCAGCTTGATGTCCGTCCCGCGGCCCGCCATGTTCGTGGCGATCGTGATCGCCCCCGGCTGGCCCGCGTTCGCCACGATCTCGGCCTCGCGCTGGTGGTTCTTCGCGTTCAGCACGTTGTGCGGAATGTTCACGCGCCGCAGCATGCGGCTCAGGATCTCCGACATGTCCACCGAGATCGTGCCCACCAGCACCGGCTGCTTCCGCTGGTAGCACGCCGAGATCTCCTCGATGATGGCGTTGAACTTCTCGCGCTGCGTCTTGTAGATGTGGTCGTTCCCGTCCACCCGCCGCACCGGCCGGTTCGTCGGGATCACCACCACGTCCATCTTGTAGATCGACGAGAATTCGTCCGCCTCGGTCTCGGCCGTGCCCGTCATGCCGGACAGCTTCTTGTACAGCCGGAAATAGTTCTGGATGGTGATCGTCGCCAGCGTCTGCGTCTCGCGCTCGATGCGCACCCCCTCCTTGGCCTCGATGGCCTGGTGCAGCCCGTCGCTCCACCGCCGCCCCGGCATCAGGCGACCCGTGAATTCGTCCACGATGATCACCTGGTTGTCCTGGATCACGTACTGCACGTCGCGCTCGTAGACGCTGTAGGCGCGGATGAGCTGGTCCACCGCGTGGATGCGCTCGCTCTTGTCCGCGAACTGGTTCTGCAGCTCCTGGCGCTTCTGGAACTTCTGCTGGTCCGTCAGCGCCGTGTCGCCGTCGAGCTCCGCCAGCGCGGAGACGAGGTCCGGCACCACGTAGTAGTCGGGGTCCGCCGGATTCATGGCGTTGCAGCCCTTGTCCGTCAGGCTCGCGTCGCTGCCCTTCTCGTCGATCACGAAATAAAGCTCCTCGCGCAGCGCCCGCGCCTGCTCCTTGTTCATGTCCACCAGCATCATGCCCTGGACCTTCTCGAGCAGGCGGCGCGCCTTGGGCTCCTCCAGCAGGTGCAGGAGCTGCCGGTTCTTCGGCATGCCCTGGCTCACCTGGTACAGCTTCAGCATCGCGGTCTCTTCGTCGCCCTTGTCGATCGCCGCCTTGGCCGCCGCCATCAGGTCCGTGCACAGGTCGCGCTGCTTGCGCACCATGCGCTCCACCGACGGCTTCACGATCTGGTACTGCTCCGTCGAATACGGCGCCGGCCCCGAAATGATCAGCGGCGTGCGCGCCTCGTCGATCAAAATGCTGTCCACCTCGTCCACGATCGCGTAGTTCCAGCCCCGCTGCACCATCTCCTGCGGGCTGTAGGCCATGCCCATGTCCCGCAGGTAGTCGAAGCCGAATTCGGCGTTCGTGCCGTAGGTGATGTCGCACGCGTACTGCGCCCGGCGCTCCTCCGGCCGCATCGCGTTCTGGATGCAGCCGACCGTCAGGCCGAGATACTGGTACACCGTCCCCATCCACGTCGCGTCGCGCTTGGCCAGGTAGTCGTTCACCGTCACCACGTGCACGCCCTTGCCCGTCAGCGCGTTCAGGTAGACCGGCAGCGTCGCCACCAGCGTCTTGCCTTCGCCCGTCGCCATTTCGGAAATCTTGCCGTGGTGCAGCACGATCCCGCCGATCAGCTGCGTGTCGAACGGCACCATGTCCCACGTCTGCGGGCGCCCGCACACCTCCACCACCGTCCCGCACAGGCGCCGGCACGCGTTCTTCACCACCGCGAACGCCTCGACCATCAGGTCGTCAACCGTTTCCCCCTTCGCAAGCCGCTCCCGGAACTCCCCCGTCTTCGCCTTCAGCCCCTCGTCCGTCAACGACTGCAAATCCTTTTCCAGCGCGTTGATGCGCCCCACGAACGGACGCAACTTCTTCAAGTCGCGCTCGTTCTTCGTTCCCAGAATTTGTTTCAATAGCCATTGCATAGGAAATCTCGATTCGAAAGGTGGGGTCAATCCAGTCAATAAACCCGCAAACTGTACTCCCCGAACCCCCGCCCTGACAAGCTCAGAACCCCTCCCCGACGCCCAATATCCAATCCCTGCCTGATATTAGGGAAAAAATCACTCAAAAGACGATTTTGGATGCAAAAAATGCTGAAAATTGATGGATTTCAGGTTTTTCATCCCACCAAGATGAAAAGTCGTCATCTTTTCATCATTTTTTCATATATTTCCCTGTCCCGGGAGGAAAAACAGCAAAAGACAACCTTCATGTCCCCGGGAAGGCGCCCCATGACCTCCCGGACCGTGGAGATGGCGATTCCGGCGGCTTCTTCCGCCGGATACCCATACACTCCCGTGCTGATGCAGGGGAAGGCGATGCTCTCCGCCCCGTGTTCCGCCGCCAGCTCCAGCGACCGCCGGTAGCAGCCCGCCAGCAGTTCCGGCTCCCCGTGTTTCCCGTCCCGGTAGACCGGCCCTGGCGTATGGATAACCCATTTCGCCGGCAGCCGGTACCCCTTCGTGATCTTGGCGTCGCCCGTCGCGCATCCCTTCAGCCGGCGGCACTCCGCCAGCAGCTCCGGTCCCGCCGCCCGGTGGATCGCACCATCCACCCCGCCGCCCCCCAGCAGCGACGTGTTCGCCGCGTTCACGACCGCATCCACCTCCAGCGTCGTGATGTCCGCCACCACCACTTCCATCGTTCTCATAACCTCCTTCACCGGGATCAGACCCCCACGACCTTGTGTCGTGGGTGAATCAAATTCGCCAAGACCCCCACGGGCTTGTCCCGTGGGTGAATCAGGTCTGTCTCCTCACCACGCCAGACCCCCACGACCTTGTGTCGTGGGTGAATCAGGTCTGCCTCCTCACCACGCCCACGCCATATTCCGAAAACGTTCCCGCATACACATTCTCCCCCATCAAACAGCATCCCGCCGCCCGGTTGAGGCTCCGCCACAGCGCCTCCGCCAATCCCAGCGGCGACCGCTCCGGGTCCCCCCGCGCCGCGACGTGCACATGGTCCGGCATCGGCGCGAACGCCTTCAGGCGGCACCCCGTTTCCTCCGCCCAGGCAAAGGCGCCCGCGCGAACCTTGTCCAAAAAATCTTCCTTCCCGATCCGGAACCGATCCGCCGTCACGGCCACCAGATGCAGATTGTACCAATAGCGTCCTTTCGTGGTTTCCGAAGGCGTGGAGAGATCCACGGCGGCATCCTCGAACCCCGCCGCCTGCAACGTGGCGCGGTAGCGTTCGTCCACGAGTTCCGCGCGGACAGCCTGCTTGCGCAGATAGCCTTCGACTTCGGCCGGGCGGTTGTCGCCCAGCGAGCGAACGGCGGTCTTTCGGCTGAATTCGCACGGATGTCCGGCTTGCCGCAAGGCGTGCTGCAACCGTCCCTTGACGCGTCCCGCCAGGAAAACCGGCGCCACTTGCGGCTCCGCTTGGAACGTCATCTGGATCTGCTCCGGCGTCCAGGCGCGGGACTGCAAGTCGAGCCCGTCCGTTTTCCATGCCACGGCCATCGCCTCGAAAAACGCGGCGGGCGGTTCTGCGGGAAAGGCGCCTTCCGACGGCCAGCCGGTCCAGGAATGGAAAAGGTGATGGACGATCGGAAACACCATGCTTGCAGAGTAAACCTTCTTCACCCACGACACAAGGGCGTGGGGGTCGGGGCCGAAAGACTCCCCACGGGCTTGTCCCAACCCACGAAGCAAGGTCGTCACGGGGGATCGGGTCGAAAGACCCCCACGGACTTGCCCCGTGGGTGAATCAGGCCGGCCGAAAGGACTTTCCGCGCGCGGCCGCATCTTCTATTCTCCCTGTCATGAACCCCCTCTCCCGCGATGAATTGGTCTATGGTTTCACGCCGGAACCCGGCCTGGTGGCCGTGGAACACGCCCCCGGCGAAACCGCGGACGCCATGACCCTCTTCCTCCGGCGCAACGGCAGGCTCTCCACCCGGCAGGAACCGTTCTCCCCCTTCCTCTGGCTGACCAAGCCCGACTGGCTCGCGGATCTCAAGCCGGCTCCGGAAATCCTCCGCCTCGCGGGCAGCAACCCCTTCCGCGCATTGGCGCGCTTCCCGACCTGGGCCGCGCTGGAACACGCCCTCGGACACCTCCGCAAGGCCACCGGCCGCACCCCCTCCGACCCCGGCGCCCCCTATTTCGTCCTGCGCGACCCCGTCCAGCAGTTCCTCCTCGACACCGGCCGCACCTCCTTCGGCGGGCTCCTCCTGCCCGACCTGGAATTCCTCTTCCTCGACATCGAAACGCACAGCGCGCCGGACCGCGATTTCTCCAATCCCGACCGCGAAGAGGACCGTATCCTCTCCATCGCCCTCGCCGACGGCAAGGGCTGGGAGCACATTCTCGACGGCCACGAACTCGACGAAAAGGCCCTGCTGGAAACGTTCGTCGAGATCGTCCGGAAACGCGACCCCGATGTCGTCGCCGGCCACAACCTGTTCAAGTTCGACCTCCCCTACATCGCCGCCCGCGCGAAGCGCCACCGCCTTCCGCTGGCCCTCGGCCGCGACGGCAGCGCCGCGGAATCGCACTCCTCGCGGTTCACCGCCGCCGAACGCACCGTGGCCTACGAGCACGTCCACCTCCACGGCCGCCAGGTCGTCGACACCTACCTGCTCGCCCTCGCCTACGACGTCTCGCACCGCGCCATGGAGAACCACAGCCTCAAGACCGTCGCCCGCCACTTCGGCGTCGCCGCCCCCCACCGCACCTACATCGATGGCCGCCAGATCGCCGCCACCTTCCGTTCCGATCCCGCCGCCTTCCTGCGCTATGCGGCCGACGACATCCGCGAAACCGCCGCCATCACCCCCATCCTGCTCAACGCGTCTTTCGCCCAGAGCCTGATCCTCCCGCTGCCGCTGGAATCCATCTGCCTGCGCGGCAATGCCGGCAAGGTCGAATCGCTGCTCCTGCGCGAATACCTCCGCGCCCGCCATTCCATCCCCGCGCCCGAACCGCCGCGCACCTTCGAGGGCGGCTACACCGACCTCTTCTTCGAGGGCCTCGCCCGCGATGTCCACCACTGCGACGTCCGCTCGCTGTACCCCTCCATCCTCCTGCGCGAGGGGCGCAACCCCCGCAGCGATCCGCTCGGCATCTTCCTGCAATTGCTCGCCCACCTCCGCGATTTCCGCATCGAAGCCAAAAAGCGCGCCCGGGACCCCTCCCTCTCCCCCGCCGCCGCCGGCCGCTGGGACGCCCTGCAGGCCACCTTCAAGATCCTCATCAATTCCTTCTACGGCTACCTCGGCTTCCCCCAGGCCCGCTTCAACGACTACGACCTCGCCGCCGCCGTCACCGAACAGGGGCGCGACCTCCTCCGCGGCATGGTCGCCAAGCTCCGCGAACTCGGCGCCATGCCCATCGAGATCGATACCGACGGCATCTATTTCACCCCCCCCTCCGGCCTCGACGCCAAGGCCCTCGACCGCTTCCAGCAGGACTTCCGCTCCCACCTGCCCGAAGGCATCGAGGTCGAGTTCGACGGCCGCTTCCCCGCCATGTTCTCCTACAAAATGAAGAACTACGCCCTCCTCGAGGACGACGGCACCGTCGTCCTCAAGGGCGCCGCCCTCAAGTCCCGCGGCCTCGAACCCTATCTGCGCGATTTCCTCCGCGAATGGATCACCCTCACCCTCCAGGGCCGCGCCGGGGAAATCCCCGCCATGGCCGCCCGCCGCCGCGCCGAGGTCGCCGGGCGGAAACTCCCCGTCGCCGCCCTCGCCAAGACCGAGATGCTCACCGACGCCCCCTCCACCTACCTGAAGAAGCGCGAGGCCGGCGGCAAGTCGCGCCAGCCCGCCTACGAGGTCGCCATCCATTCCGGCCGCGCCTTCCAGGCCGGCGACGCCGTCGCCTATTACGTCACCGGCGACAAGAAGAACGTCCCCGTCCATGCCAACGCCCGCCTCGCCGTCGGCTTCGATCCCTCGAACCGCGACGAAAACGTCCCCTATTATCTGGCCAAACTTGACGCGCTCATCAAAAAGCTGGATGCTCGCAATCCGGAAACCACCGGAACCAACGACGACCAGCCGACGCTTTTCTGAGCAGAGAAGTTCAGGAGTACAGGAGTACAGGAGTACAGAATGAACCCCAACCACCCCCTTCAGCCCAAACCCCTTCCGCCTTCCGCCTCGCGCAAGGCGCGCGCGGGCTTCACCCTCGTGGAAATCCTCGTCGTCATCGCCATCATCTCGCTGCTCGCCGGCGTGGTGCTCCTCAACATCGCCCCGCAGATCGGCATGGGCAGCCAGGCCGCCGCCAAGGCGCAGATCCAGGTCCTCTCGTCCGCCGCCACCACCTACCGCATGGCCCACGGCCGCTATCCCACCCAGGCGCAGGGCCTCGAAGCCCTCGTCCGCAAACCCTCCCAGGAGCCCGTTCCGGACAACTACCCCGACGGCGGCTACCTCAACGGACGCACCGTCCCCCTCGATCCCTGGAAACGCTCCTACCTCTATCTCTGCCCCGGCCGACAGAACGAAAACTTCGAGATCCTCTCCTACGGCGCCGATGGCGAACCCGGCGGCGAAGGCTCCAACGCCGATATCTCCTCCACCGACGCCCAATAGGCGCCGGAACCTCCGCCCCTCCCCCTTTTCTGTGGCGCCCCGCCGCCGAAAGGTCTAGTCTTCCGCCCAAACGAGGGCATTCCGATGAATAAGAATCTGGTGGTCGGGCTTGGGGCACTCCTTCTTTGGCTGTCTGGAACGGCGCAGGCCGCGCGCTTCGGCCTCTTTGTCGGCCTGAATGAATACAACACCTCCTACGTCCCCTCCGACAACTGGCTCAGCTATTGCGTGGCCGATGCCGGCGCCATGCGGACCAACCTGGTCAACAAGGGCGGCGGCTGGGTCTCGTCGAACACGACCCTGCTGGTGAATTCCGCCGGCTCCAGAACCGCCATCCGCGCCGCCCTCTCCAACTACGCCGCCAAGGCCGTCTCCGGCGATGTCGTCGTCTATTTCCATTCCAGCCACGGCGGCAACGACGACGTCACCCAGGCCAACGTCTACCTCTGCGCCTACGATGCCGACTACTCCGAGGACGAACTCGCCACCGACCTCTCCGCCTTCAAGACCGGCGTCAAGGTGGTCGTCATCGTCGATGCCTGCCATTCCGGCGGCCTGTTCGTCGAAACCGCCGCCCTCAGCCTCGAGGAGAAGGAAATCCGCCGGCGCCAGGTCCGCGACTGGAACATCGCCGAACGCGTGACCGCCCGCATGCAGGACCTCCGCGCCGCCCGCCTCCTCGCCGGCGCGACGGATGCCGCCCGGCTCATCGCCCCCGGGGAGGTCGGCTGGATGACCGCCTGCGCCTTCTACGAATATTCCTACGAGGATTCCTCCATCGAACACGGATGGTTCACCTACCGCCTCCTCCAGGGTTTCGACTATGGCGACTCCTCCGGCGACGGCCAGGCCTCCTTCCAGGAGCTCTTCGACTACGCCTATCTCCGCATCCCCTATGTCGACCAGGTTCCGCAGGACTACAATCCCTCCATCCTCGCCACCCTCGCCGGCACCGCGGGCGCCACCCCCGCCGGCGACGCCTGGGACTACGGCGACAACGTCCTCGAAGGCGCCACCGCCATCGGCCCCGCCTACGAACCCCAGACCACCGCCGCCCATACCCTCCGCCAAGATCTCGACGAATCCGACATCTTTGCCTTCCCCGTCATGAAGAACCGCTGCTACACCTTCCGCAGCACCAACCTCGCCGGCGATGTCGACGCCTATCTCTACACCTATTCCGAAGAGGACGGCACGCGCCTCGTCCGCGCCGCCTACGACATCAACTACCCCTCCGACCTCAATTTCTCGATGACCTACAAGGCCGCCCAGTCGGGCACCGCCTACCTCAAGGTCCAGCCTTACTTCGACACCGGCACCACCGGCTCCTACTCCCTCGTCTACGCCAACGCCGGCACCGCCGATTCCATGGCCACCCTCACCAGCGGCGTTGCCAGATCCATCGCCTCCATCGCCCAGGAATCCTACGAAGTCTTCCGCCTCCCCGTCCCTCCCGGACAAACCAATCTCGCCATCACCCTCTCCGGCGGAACCGGCGATGCCGACCTCTATGTCGCCTGCGGCTACATCCCCCTCTCCGACCAGGACTACTACAGCCAGGAATACGGAAACGACGAAGCCGTCGGCGTCACCAATCCCCCCGCCAACGACTGGTTCATCCAGGTCTACGGCTACGACCCCAGCTCCAACATGACCCTCCGCGCCACCTATAAGCCCGGCGGCGCCGTCATCGGCAACCTTTCAAACACCGCCGCCAGCGCCACCTTCGCCCTCGACCTGCTCACCAACGGCGCCCGCGTCTCCATCTACTCCGCCACGAACCTGCTCCCCACCGGCCATCTCAACTGGGCCCTCCGCAGCAACGCCGCCACCGTCGTCAACGGCAAGGTCCTCCTCAACCTCATCTCCAACGCCCCCGGCCAGATCATCTCCGTCGGCCGCCCCCTCGACTTCTAGGGTGGATTTCGGTTTTCTGTGGCCGGCCCCGCCGGGGCCGGTCGTTTTCCAAGAAGCCCCGCGCCCGGCGCGGCGAGCGAGTGAGGCTTGGCGAACGGAGCGGCAAACTTTCGCGGCAGCACAGGCGGCGCCTTCCCGCGCCGGGAACGGAGGAATTCCGGAAATCAACTGGCCGCCGGACCTCGCACTTGGGCCCGGAACCCCCTTTTTCCATTCGCCGGCGACCGGCAGGAAAGCCGCAGTTTGGATTCCAACGGCGTTTTCTACGCTTCCCAACCCGCCCCCAAATGGCCTTTTGCCAATGTAAAACGCTTTTTTCTGCGTTTTTCCCCTTTTTCGGTTGCATCCGCCAGCCCCTGTGCTATCCTCGCGCCCTGTGTGTTCCCGGCCATTTTTCCGGCTGGAACACCGGTGGATTTAGAAAAAACCCGGAGCAACCCATGAGCAAAGACAAGAAGATCGCCATCATCGACGGCAACGAGGCCGCCGCCCATATCGCCTACAAGACGACGGAGGTCGCCGCCATCTACCCCATCACCCCCTCTTCCAACATGGGCGAGTGGGCCGACCAGTGGATGTCCGAAGGCCGCCCGAACCTCTGGGGCACCGTCCCGACCGTCGTCGAAATGCAGTCCGAAGGCGGCGCCGCCGGCGCCGTGCACGGCGCCCTGCAGTCCGGCGCCCTCACCACCACCTTCACCGCCTCGCAGGGTCTCCTGCTGATGATCCCCAACATGTACAAGATCGCCGGCGAACTCACCTCGACGGTCTTCCACGTCTCCGCCCGCTCGCTGGCCGCCTCCGCCCTCTCGATCTTCGGCGACCACCAGGACGTCATGGCCTGCCGTCAGATCGGCTGGGCCATGCTCGCCTCCAACAGCGTCCAGGAAGTCATGGACACCGCCCTCATCGCCCAGGCCTCCACCCTCAAGGCCCGCGTCCCCTTCCTCCACTTCTTCGACGGCTTCCGCACCTCCCACGAGGTCGCCAAGGTCGAGTTGCTGGCCGACGAAATCATCCGCGCCATGATCAGCGACCAGCTCATCGCCGACCACCGCGCCCGCGCGCTGAATCCCGAGAAGCCCTTCATCCGCGGCACCGCCCAGAACCCGGACGTCTATTTCCAGGGCCGCGAAGCCGTCAACAAGTTCTACGAGGCCTGCCCCGACATCGTCGCCGCGACGATGGAGGAATTCGGCAAGCTGACGGGCCGCAAGTACCGCCCCTTCGACTACATCGGCGCCCCCGACGCTGACCGCGTCATCGTGCTGATGGGATCCGCCGCCGAAACCGCCCTCGAGACAATCGAGGCGCTGCAGAAGAACGGCGAGAAGGTCGGCGCCGTCGTCGTGCGCCTCTACCGCCCCTTCTCCTCCAAGTATTTCTTCGCGGCGCTGCCGAAGACGGCCAAAGCCGTCGCCGTGCTCGACCGCACCAAGGAGCCCGGCGCCGACGGCGAGCCGCTCTACAAGGATGTCCTGGCCGCCCTCGCCCAGGGCGTCGCCTCCGGCGCCTTCCCCGCCATGCCCAAGGTCGTCGGCGGCCGCTACGGCCTCTCTTCCAAGGAATTCACCCCCGCCATGGTCAAGGCCGTCTTCGACGAGCTCAAGAAGAGCTCCCCCAAGAACGGCTTCACCGTCGGCATCGTGGATGACGTCACCCACACCAGCCTCGATGTCGATCCCGCGTTCTTCCTCCGCCACCCCGGCGTCACCAACGCCATGTTCTTCGGCCTCGGCGCCGACGGCACCGTGGGCGCGAACAAGAACTCCATCAAGATCATCGGCGAGGAAACCGATTTCCACGCGCAGGGCTACTTCGTGTACGACTCCAAGAAGTCCGGCTCGCGCACGACCTCCCACCTGCGCTTCGGCCCCAACCCGATCCACAGCCCGTACCTGATCCAGAAGGCCAGCTTCATCGCCTGCCACCAGTACGAGTTCCTCTTCCAGACCGACATCCTCCGCTACGCCTCCACCGGCGCCGTGTTCCTTCTCAACAGCCCCTTCTCCAAGGACGAGGTCTGGAACAAGCTGCCCCGCAAGGTCCAGGAGAAGATCATCGAGAAGAAGATCAAGTTCTACAACATCGACGGCTACGAGGTCGCCAAGCACACCGGCATGGGCTCGCGCGTCAACACCATCATGCAAACCTGCTTCTTCGCCATCTCCGGCGTCCTCCCCAAGGACGAGGCGATCGAGAAGATCAAGTACTCCATCAAGAAGACCTACGGCAAGAAGGGCGACGAAATCGTCCAGAAGAACTTCCAGGCGGTGGACGAAACCCTCGCCAACCTGCACGAGATCCCTTACAGCGCCGTGACCTCGACCCTCGAGATCCCCCCGCCCGTCTCCGGAAAGGCCCCCGCCTTCGTCCAGGACGTCATCGCCAAGATCATGGTCGGCGACGGCGACGCCCTCCCCGTCTCCAAGATGCCCGTCGACGGCACCTTCCCCTCCGCCACCACGCGGTGGGAAAAGCGCAACGTCGCCCTCGACGTGCCGATCTGGGACGAAGCCGAGTGCATCCAGTGCGGCACCTGCTCGTTCGTCTGCCCGCACGCCGTCATCCGCGCCAACGAGTATGACAAGAAGCTGCTGGAGAAGGCGCCCGCCGGCTTCAAGCACGCTCCCGTCCGCAACAAGCCCGACACGGCCTACACCCTGCAGATCTACGTCGAGGACTGCACGGGCTGCGGCGTCTGCGTCGCCTCCTGCCCCAAGAAGAACAAGAACGATCCCTCCCGCAAGGCCATCAACCTCGGCGCCAAGCTGCCCATCGTCGAACAGGAGCGCAAGAACATCGAGTTCTTCGAGTCCCTGCCCGTCATGGACCGCGCCAAGCTCAATCTCGGCATGGTCAAGGACGTCCAGTACACGATCCCCCTGTTTGAGTTCTCTGGCGCCTGCGCCGGCTGCGGCGAAACCCCCTACGTGAACCTGTTGAGCAAGCTCTTCGGCGACCGCGCCATCGTCGCGAACGCCACCGGCTGCTCCTCGATCTACGGCGGCAACCTGCCCACCACCCCGTGGGCCCAGAACCGCGACTGCCGCGGCCCCGCCTGGTCGAACAGCCTGTTCGAGGACAACGCCGAATTCGGCATGGGCTTCCGCCTCACCTGCGACCAGCAGAAGCACTACGCCGAACAGCTCGTCGCCACCCTCAAGGCCGATCTCGGCGCGGAACTGGCCGATGGCCTGTTGAAGGCCGACCAGAAGGACGAAGGCGGCATCGCCGCCCAGCGCGTCCGCGTCGCGGAACTGAAGAAGAAGCTCGCCGGCAACGCCAAGCCCGAGGCCCTCAACCTCCTCTCCGTGGCCGACTTCCTCATCCAGCGCTCCGTCTGGATCGTCGGCGGCGACGGATGGGCGTATGACATCGGCTACGGCGGACTCGACCACGTCCTCGCTTCCGGCGCCAACGTGAACATCCTTGTGCTCGACACCGAGGTGTACTCGAACACCGGCGGCCAGGCCTCCAAGTCCACCCCGCTCGGCGCCGTCGCCAAGTTCGCCGCCGGCGGCAAGCCCGCCTCCAAGAAGGATCTCGCCCTCATGGCGATGAACTACGACAACGTCTACGTCGCCCGCGTCGCCTTCGGCGCCAATTCGCCGCAGACGATCAAGGCCTTCAAGGAGGCCGAGGCCCACAACGGCCCGTCGATCATCATCGCCTACTCCCATTGCATCGCGCACGGGATGAAGGAAATGCGCGACGGCCTCGAGCAGCAGAAGCTGGCGGTCAATTCCGGCCACTGGATCCTCTGCCGCCGCGACCCTGCGCTGGCTGCCCAGGGCAAGAATCCGCTGCAGCTCGACAGCAAGGCCCCGTCGATCGCGCTCAAGGACTACATCTACAACGAGACGCGCTACAAGATGCTCCTCAAGATCAACCCCGAAGCCGCCGCCAAGCTGCTCGAGCACGCCCAGGCGGATGTCCAGAAGAACTGGGCCAAGTACGCCAAGATGGCCGACCTGGCCCCGGCGGCCCCCGCCGCCCCGAAGGCCTGAGGCCCATGGGCCAACGGCGCCCCGGAGAAATCCGGGGCGCCTTTTTTTATTCCCGCCCCCAGCGGAGATGCCCCCAGCCCACCAGCCCGGCCAGCCCCAGCAGGAGGAGCCATGCCTCCCCCTCCGATACGGCGGTCGCCAGATGGTCGCCCACGGCGCTGGCATAGGGCCGGTCGAGATCGGCATGCGCAGTAATCCGCGACCTCTCGCCGGCGTCCCACCGGCCGCCGGAAGCCTCCAGCGCATGCGGAAAATATTTCTCCAGGATCTGGTTTTCCCGCATGGCGACGGTGAGGTGGTCGGTGAAACGCGCCGGATCGTTCTCCCGGTATTTCCAGCCCGCGGCGCCATAGTGGTTTCGCCGGATCCAGTGCGACCACAGTTCATGCAGGAAAGGATCGGCGGTGGCAGGAAAGACGTTCCGGAATTCCAGGCGGTTGGCCAGGGCCGGATGCCGCGCCAGAATCCCTCCAGCCTCGGCGCCCCGGTCGCGGTCGGCCCGGAGCAGCTCCGGCAGGGACATTCGGGAAAAAAACTCTCCGATTTCCGGATCGGCATGCCGATGGCCGAATTCGTTCACGACGCTTTCGTTGTTGTAGAGGAACCGGAGGAACGGAATCCGGCCGGCGATCCGGTCGACCCGGCCCGGCGTCGTGGAAATGGCGATGCCCATCAGGAGAATCGCCAGCCAGGCCAGGCGGCAAAGCCGGCGGACGGAACTCCGCTCCACCGGGCACCGGATGCCGGAAGGAACAACGACCCACGCGATGAACAGAAGGAACAGCACCCCCGCCAGCGTGTTCAGACGGATGTCGCGGAAGTCCCAAAACCGCCCCGGGACCATCCACTGGACCCATTCATCCAGCCAGGCAATCCCGACGAGGCTCAAGGCGGAAATCGGATAGATCAAGGAATCCTGCACCTGGTGGCGCCACGCACGGAACAACAGGAGGCCCAGAATGCCGTACTCGAAAAAATGGATGGCTTCGGCCGGCGTCTGCAACTGGGTCCGCATCACCCATGCGGCCAAGGCGCCCAACAGGGCCAAACCGCCCAGGCGCCTGGCCATTTGTTGCCGATCCCCTCGGAACACGTGGATCAGCACGGCCGGGACGAAAATCGCTCCGAGGGTCGCCGTTAAGGCCAGATAGACGTGCGGACCGGCCAGGCGCTCCGCCGCCTCCTGAATGTTGCGGGCAAACGGAATCGCCAGGAAGAGGATCCCCACCCAGGCCCCCGCCAGCGACCATGCCGCCGCGGAGCTTCTGGAATCGGGTGTTCTGCGGAACATCATAACGGGTGGATTTCCTGGCCGAATCCTCGCAAAGGAGCCGCCCGAACGCCAGTCCAGTTCCACGGAAACAGGGGGATGGCAGACTCCAAGGGATCTGCGGCACCGGACCGACCTGAAGCAATCTTCAGAATCCGGGTTTTGGAAAATGGATCCGCCTTCTGGATAATGACTCATCTTTTCGGACGTGGATCCAAGGTCTGCCGCCGGAAAACCGGCGTTCCACGCCGTGGAAAAATGTTTTCTACGGTATGGAAAAATTAGGGAGATCATGGCATGATGAAACGGTTTTAAGATATGACGGCGAACCCCACAGAAACAACGGGCGTTTCCGGACCGGAAATTTCGGTCCTGCTGCCGGCCTACAACGAAGAGGATTGCATCGAGACCGTCGTGCGCGAGACGGCAGGCGTTTTGCGCGGCATGGGCCGGCTCTTCGAGCTCCTTGTGGTGGATGACGGTTCAACCGACGGCACTCCCGTCCGACTGCAGGCCCTGCGGCCGGAATTCCCCGAACTGCGCATCCTGCGGCTGGCCAGGAATTCCGGCCAAAGCGCGGCCTTGGGCGCCGCCTTCCGGGCTGCGCGCTGCAACGTCTTTGTCACCCTCGACGCCGATGGCCAGAACGATCCCGCCGACATTCCCGCGCTGGTGGGCCGGCTCGACTCCTGCGACGTCTGCTGCGGCTATCGCGCCAGCCGGCAGGACACCTGGTCCAAGCGCTTCGGCAGCCGCCTCGCCAATGCCGTCCGCAACCGCGCGCTCGGCGAAAAAATCCGCGACACCGGTTGCACCCTCAAGGCCTTCCGCGCCGAATGGGCCCGCCCCCTCCCCATGCAGTTCCGCGGCATGCACCGCTTCCTCCCCGCCTTGATGGCCATGGCCGGCGCCCGCATCGAGGAAATCCCCGTGAACCACCGCCCCCGCGCCGCGGGAAACAGCAAATACACCAACTGGGGCCGCCTGAAGGAAACCCTGTGGGACCTCTGGGCCGTCCGCTGGATGCAAAAACGGCACCGGTCCGTCCAAGCCAAGGAAATCTGATGGAAACACTGAAGCATTTCATGGACATCCTCGCCAGCCCGATGGGCATGCTCGGCATGCTGGGCCAGGTCCTGTTCTTCTCGCGTTTCCTCGTGCAGTGGATCGCCTCCGAGAAAAAAGGCAAGTCCACCATCCCCCTTTCCTTCTGGTTCCTCTCGATCGGAGGCGGATTCCTGCTGCTGCTTTACGCGGTCTGGCGCAAGGATCCCGTCATCACCCTGGGCCAGTCCGTCGGCCTGTTCGTCTATGTCCGCAACCTCATGCTGATCTACCGCCACAAGTCCTCTCAGCCGGCGGACGCTTGAAAGATCCGGCTCCATGCGCCGCCCCGCCCTCTGGCATTTGATCCTCCTCGCCGCGCTCCTCTGGAGCGGCGAATACCTCCGGCGAGACCTTTGGGAGCCCGACGAAGCCCGCGTCGGCTATGTCTCCCGCGAAATGGCGCAGGACGGCCACTGGCTGGTGCTCCATCGCCACGGCGAGTATTACGCCCACAAGCCGCCCCTCCTCTATTGGCTGATCAATCTGGCCTCCTTCGTCACCACCTTGCCCGTCGGACGCCTGACCGTCCGCCTGCCCGGCTTCTTCGCCGGCATCCTGGCCCTGTGGGCCACGGCACGCCTCGCGGAACGCTGGGCCGGCGCCAAGGCCGCCTGGCCCGCCGCGCTGACGCTCATGACCACCTATCTGTTCTGGCACGAGATCGGATTCGCACGCCCCGACGGTCTCCTGCTGGGCTGGACCACGGGCGCGGTGGCCCTGCTGTTTTGGAACGACGACAAACCGGCCTTCTGGAAAACCGCCTTGGCGTGGCTGTTCATGGGGCTGGCCATCCTGACCAAGGGCCCCGTCGGACTCATCGTTCCGGCCGGCGCCTATGCCGCCGCGCGGCTCGCCGCCGGTGAAGGCCGCCTCCTAAGAAAATCGCACTGGATCTGGGGCCCGCCGCTCGCCCTCGCCCTGCCGGCGATCTGGCTTGGGTTGGCCTGGTGGACGGGCGCGCCGGAGGGCTATTTGCGCGAGCTGCTCATCGGCCAGAACCTGGAACGCGCCGCCGGAGGGCTCGGGCATCGCCAGCCGTTCTACTACTACCTGCCGAGCATCGCCGCCGATTGGATGCCGTGGACGCTCGCCCTGCCGGCCGCCGCGTTGGTCCTCTTCCGCGACCCCGAGCGCCGCCTCCTGCTCCGGCGGCTCGGCGGATGGATCGGCTTCATCGTCCTGTTCTTTTCCCTGCTCGCCTCGAAGCGCAACGTCTACATTCTCGGCGCCGCACCGGCGTTCGCCATCCTCGTCGGTGCCGCCTGGCCGGACATGGACTCGGCCCGGTTCCGCTGGGCACGCTTTGCCCGCGGAAGCTTTCTATGCCTCCTCTCCGTGGCCGGACCGGCCCTCCTGATCGCCGGATTCCTCCCCCTGTTGCCCATCCCCGGCTGGACCCTCTGGCCCGCCGGCATCGCCGCCATCCTCGGAGCGGCCGGGCTCTGGCGCGAATCCCGCCGCACGCAGGCTCCCTCCCGCTTTTTCCGTATGGCCGCCCTCTCCCTGCTCGCTGTGCAAGGAGCCGTTGGCGTCTTCCTCTACCCGGCCGTCAACCCCATGAAAACGCCCGTGAAGCTCGCCATGGCTGTTCAGGAACGCCTGCCGCCCGACCGCCCCTTGCTGCTCTATGCCATGAACGGCGAGCTCCTCGCCTACCACTCCAACCGCCGCGGAGAAAAAGCGGACACGCCGGAGGAGCTGTTCGCCGCCATGCAGCGCGAACGCCGCGGTTTCGCCGTATTCGACAAACGCGCCTTCGACGCATGGCCCTCCGATGCTCCTGCCCTTGTGGGTGCCACCGGAGAATTCCGGTCCGGCAGCCGCCGCTACGTCTGGCTGGAATTCGATCTCGACACCCCCCAATCCCCAGGAGCCCCCCGCCCATGAGAACCCGCTACGAACAATGGCGCCTGCCGGTCTCGCGCCTCGCCTCCGCCGCCGCCGTCTTTTTCCTGCTGTTTTCGTCGAACCGGTGGGAAACCCGCGAATCGGTAACAACGGGCCTCTTCACCCTCGGCATGTTTCTGGTCGCCATCGGATCCCTGGGCCGCATGTGGTGCTCCCTCTATATCGCCGGCTACAAGGACCGCGTCCTGATCACGCAGGGTCCTTATTCCATGACCCGCAACCCCCTCTACTTCTTCAGCACCTTCGGCGCGCTGGGGGTCGGCTTCTGCACGGAAACGTTCACCTTCCCGCTGGTGCTCCTGGCCGTGATGATCCTGTACTACCCGCTCGTCGTCCGCAAAGAAGAACGGCGGCTCCGCGAGCGCTTCGGCCGCGACTTCGACGATTATGCGCGGCGCGTGCCCGCCTTTTTCCCGAACTTCGCCCTGTTTTCCGAACCGGAATCCTACGTCGTGAAACCGGTCGTCTACCGCCGCCACATGTTCAGCGCCTTGTGGTTCGTCTGGATCGCGGGCCTGATCGAATTGGCGGAAGGTCTGAAGGAAATGAGCTGGATACCGACCTTGTGGACTTTCTGGTAACGACGCAAACAGGCCGGCCGGCGTCCCGCCACCCGCCATGATCCGCGTGCTCAACCGCCACCTGCTTCGGGAGTTCATCCGGGGATTCCTGACCACTGTGACCGTGCTGGCGTTCGTCATGTACGTCGGTGCGACGGTACAGGCCATCGACTACATGTCTCGCGGGATTTCGGGGCCGCTGATCCTGAAAATCTTCGCCCTCAACATTCCCTTCACCTTGTCGTTTGTGATTCCGGTCAGCGTCCTGACAACGGTCCTGCTGCAATTCGGCCGCTTGTCGGCCGACGGGGAGATCACGGCGCTGAAAGCCTGCGGCATGAGTCTTTGGCAAATCGCCGCCCCGATCGTGTTCGTCGCGGCCCTGCTGGCGGTCGTTTGCCTGTTCATCAACGCCGAAATCGCCCCGCGCAGCCATTTTCTTCGGTACAAGATGCTCCGCAAGCTGGGCGAAGTGGACCCGCTGGCCCTTCTGGACGAGGGCCGGTTCACCAGCGATTTCCCCGGCGTGAAAGTCTACGTGGGGGAAAAATCCGGCGCGCGCCTGGAAGACATCGTGCTGTTACAGTTCGCTGAAACGGGTGCGCGGGCCGAAGTCCGTGCCGAAAGCGGCCGGGTGACCTACGACCTCGGACGGCAGACCATGGAAATCGTTCTCGAGCAGGTGCGCTTGACCGAGTACGACAAAAATGCGCCCGACGATCTGACCAAAGCCCGCACACTGTCGGCGGAGAGTTATCCCGTCGTGCTGGATCTCCGGAAATTGCTGCGAAAGGATAAATTCAACAAGAAACCCGCCTCGCTGACGCTCGGCGAACTGGTCCGCACCATCCGAAACGTCCGGCAGACCTTCCCCGACCTCCAAGAGAAAGGAGTGCCCCGCATGCGAATCAAACTGGCCGTGGAGGCCAGCAAGCGCCTGGCGCTGGCGTCGTCCTGCTTTTCCTTCGCGCTGCTGGGCATTCCGCTGGCCATCCGGTCGCACCGCAAGGAATCTTCCATCGGCATCGGCCTGTCCCTCGCGCTGCTCTTCTGCTATTACCTGTTTATCATCGTGGCCGATTCTCTGCTGGATCGCCCGGAGTGGCGGCCCGACCTGATCCCTTGGATTCCCGTGATCGGCGGCCAGATCCTGGGTGGGTTCCTGCTGTACCGGAACCGCTGACCCCCCTTCGTACGGCGCGACGGGGCCGGCCAACTCAACCCGGTTCCGCGGCTCTGCCGGCCGGCAACCAGCACTCGAAGCGCGCCCCGGACTGCCCCGGATTGGCCAGTTCCAGCCGGCCGCCATGCACAGCCGCGATCTGCGCCGCCAGCGACAGCCCCAGTCCCGCCGATCCGGACTCACCGCCTGGCACCTGCGAAAACCGGTCGAAGATCTTCTGCGCGAATTCCACCGGAATTCCCGGCCCGCTGTCGGTCACCGCCAGCCGGGCGCCGCCATCCCGGGAGGTGGAGACATCGATCCGGACCTCTCCTCCCGCAGGGGTGTGGCGCAGGGCGTTGTCCGCCAGGTTTCCCAGCAGCTCAACCAGCAGTTCCTCGATCCCGGAGACCTTCGGATCCAGCGCTCCAGTCTCGATCCGCAACCGGGATTGGCGCGCCTCGGCCAGGGGCTGGTAGATCTGCTGCACCTGCTCGACCACGGCCCGCAGCGAGACGGGAACAAACCGGCTCCGCAGCGCCCCCGCTTCCAGCCGGGAGAGTTGCAGCAGCTGTTCCACGATCCGCGTCAGCCGGTCCAGCTCCGCCAGCATCGTCCCCAGCACCTCGCGGTATTCCTCCGCCGTTCGCGAACGGCTCAGCGCCACCTCGCCCATCCCGCGCATCGCCGCGATCGGCGTCCGCAGCTGATGCGCCGCATCGCCGCTGAACCGCTCCAGGCGGCGCAAGGCCCCGGCATAGCCGTCGAATGCCGCATTCACCGTCTCCGCCAGGCTCTTCGTCTCGTCGTCGGGCATCGTCGCCGTTTCGATCCGCTCGGACCACTTTCCGCCGCGGATGCGCTCCGCCGTCTTCGCCATGGTGCGCAACGGACGGATCATCTGCCGGGAAAAGATCCAGGCCACCCACGCCAGGATCGGCACCAGCAGCAGGGTCAATCCGACGCCCTGGACAACCTCCTCCACTCCTTCTTCGAACGATTCATAGGGATTCGCCCGGCGGTGGGCCCATTCCACCGCCGTATAGATCGTCGCCTGGCTGGCCACGAACAGCACCAGCAGCAAGAGCAGGTAGAGGAAGATCCTGGAACGGAACTTGAACGTCATGCTTCCCCCTCCGCCAGCAGGAACCCCACGCCCCGTACCGTCCGGATCAATTTGACAGGATGGTCCCGGTCGATCTTGTCCCGCAGATGCGACAAATGGACGTCGATCACGTTGTCCAGCGGCGTCAGGCGGCGGTTGACCTTCCAGACTTCCCGGGCCAGCAGGTCGCGCGACACCGGCTGGCCGCGCCATTGCGCCAGCAATGCCAGCACGTCGAATTCGCGTGCCGTCAACTCCACCAGCCGTCCGACTCTCCGCACCTGCCGGTGCAGGCGGTCGATCTCCAGATCCCCGATCCGCAGGACATCCTCGTCTCCCTGCTTCGCCACCGTCCGCAGGCGCGCGCGGATCCGCGCCAGCAACTCCGCGAACGCAAAGGGCTTGGTCAGGTAGTCGTCCGCCCCCTCCTCCAGGCCGGCCACGCGCTCCGGCAGCGTGTCCCGCGCCGTCAGGATGACCACCGGCATCCGATGCCCCTCCTGCCGCACCCGGCGGAGCCAGGCCAGCCCGTCTCCGTCCGGCAGGTTCAAATCCAGAATCACCAGCGCGGGCGCTCCCTGCGCCAACTGGCCGTCGGCCGCCGCCAGCCGATCCACGGCCACCACGGCGAATCCGGCTTCGCGCAATCCCCGCCCCAGGCTTTCCGCCACATGGCGATCGTCTTCCACCACCAGCAATCCGCCCGATTCCATGCCCTGGACCTCTTTCTTCATCCCTGAAGCAATCTTAAGACCCCATTATTTGAAAGCGAGAACTATCCGGCGGATAGTGCCGTCATGATCAACTCATGGAAAACCTTGTTCTCGACGGGACGCATCACGCTGGCCGCCCTGCAGGAACAGCAGGATTGCATCCGCGAAATCCATGCGCGCCTCGCCCCCCATCTTTCCACGCCCGATGGCACGCCCGAAGCCTATGCCGTCCGGCCTGGCCCCCTCCCCGACGAATGGCTGGGCTGGCGGAAAAACATCTTCTCCACCCTTTTCCAATCGGTCTACCACCTCATGGACATCCCCGCCGCCCGCCGAAGCCTCTACGGCAAGTTGATCCACCTGTTCCGCATCTGGGTCACCTCCGCCGACAATCTCCTCGACGGCGAGGACAAGGATGTCGTGCCGCTGGTCATGCCGGGCTCCGCCCGCGTCATGCGCCAGGTCGTCGCCGTCATGGCCGCCGACCGCGTGCTGGCCGAAGTCCTGAACGATGCCGTCGAACAGGGCGTCCTCTCGCCCGTCCAGCGGGATGCCCTCGCCCGCGAATCCCTCCGCCGCCTCCTGCCCAGCGCCGCCCAGGAGGCCACCGAGGAAGGCGGCATCGCCTCCCGCCCGCCGCCGGAGGAAGTCCTGGGAACCATCCACCGCCTGAAAACCGGACTTCTTTTCAATGTGGCCTTCGTCGGCCCCGAGATCGTCGAACCCGCCGCCACCGCCCGCGCCGCGCCCCTGCGCAACGGACTGATGGATTTTGGCCTCGGCTGCCAGGTTCTCGACGACATCCGCGACATGGCCCGCGACCTCCTTGAACGGCGCCACAACATCGTGCTCTCCACGCTCGCCCATCGCGAACCAGCCCGGTTGTCGGAATGGGACCGGAATGTGCAATCCCCCGCCGATCGCCTCTATCTCGATGTCCCGGGAACCGTCCTCCCCATCGCCCGCCAGGGCTTCGATCTGCTCGCCTCCGGCCTGCGCACGCTGGGCGAGGCCGGCCTCGGCTATGATGGCGCGCAGGCCGAATCCATGGCCCGCGCCATGTTCCCCGTGCTCGATCTGGGAGATCTGCAATATGGCTGAAAAACGCCTCCATCCCCGTTCCCCCTGCGCCCGGCGCACCGCCGGCATCACGCTCGACCACGCCGCGCCCCTCTATGACTGGCTGGCGCCGCTCATGACCCTCGGCGCGGAGCAGCGGCTGCACCGCCGCATCGTCGAAAGCCTGGCCCTCGACCGCCCCGCCGCCGTGCTCGACGTCGGCTGCGGAACCGGCACCCTCACCCGCCAGATCTACGACGCGCTTCCCGCCGCCCCCGCCCGCCGCGTTTGCGGCATCGACGCCGCCGAGGCCATGATTGATGTCGCCCGCCGGAAAGCCGGAAACCGCTCCGGGCTCGAATTCGCCGCTGCCCTGGCCGAAGAACTGCCCTACCCCGGGGCCACCTTCGACCGCATCCTCTCGACTTTTTTCTTCCACCACTTGAATTACGACCTCAAGATCAAATCCCTCGCCGAAATCTGGCGCGTGCTGCGTCCGGGCGGCCAAGCCGCCATCCTCGATGTCGACATCCCCTACACCCGGTTCGGCGCCCTCTGCGCCTGGTCCGGCTACTGGCTTTTCCGCCAGCCGGAGATCGCCGAAAACATCCGCGGACGTCTCCGGGACGCCCTCCAGGAATCCCCGTGGAGAAACCAATGGAGCATCCCCTCCCGCCATTCCGGCTATCTCAGCCTCTTCCGATTGGTCAAACCCCAGGAGACAACACCATGAAACGCATGCTCGCCACCCTCATCGGCCTGATGGCCCTTCCGTTCGCCGCCCCCGCCCAGGTGCAGCCGCCCGACGATCCCGTCGGCGTCGCCACCGCCACCTATTTCGCCACGAATTTCGCCCGGCTCAAGGCCGTCGCCGACCTCCAGCCCAACCCGGAAACCTTCCGCGACGCCATGAAGCCTCTCGCCGAAGCCACGCCGGGATTCTTCGGCGGTTCCTTCATCGACACCAACTTCGTCATTCGCGAGGTCTACTATCCCCGCGATTTCCTCGCCCGCGGCTTCGATCTCAAGAAGGTCCGGCAGCTCGACCATTTCTGGACGCTCATGCGCCAGGAGCCCTCCCCGCAGCTCAGCGAGCCGGGCCACGGCAACATCATGCAGCCCCGCCTCATCGCCATGCGCTATCCCGTGATGAAGGACGGAGAGCTCGCCGCCGTCGTCAGCTTCTTCGTCCGCACGGAATCCTTCCTCGAGGCCATCGGCCTCGGCCAGGCCAAGGCCTACCGCATCACCTGCCGCGGCACCGTCGCGGAGGAAGACGGCAAGCTGGGCGACAATCCCCGCACCGTCACCATTTCCCTCCCGGCCAACGACTGGCTCATCGAGTACGTGATATGAACCTCCTCATCGCCGGAGCCGGGGGCGTCCTCGGCCGCGAACTCGTCCGCCAAGCCCTCGCCCGCGGCGACCATGTCGGCGCCCTGGTCCTGCGCCGCGGCGAGCTTCGGGTGATCGAGCACCCCCGCCTGCGCATCATCGAGGCCGATGTCACCCGCCCCGCCCAGCTTGAAGGCCTGTGCCGGGGCTGGCAGCAGGTCATCTCCTGCATCGGCATCACCCGCATCAAGGGGCGCCTGACCCACGAAGCCGTCGATTACGCCGGCAATCTCCATCTGCTGGAGGAAGCCCTGCGCAGCGGCGTCGGGCTCTTCGGCATCATCTCCCCCGCCGGCACCGAAGAAGGCCGGGACCAGGCTCCCCTGCTGGAGGCCAAGCACCGCTTCGAGCAGGCCCTGCGCAAGAGCGGCATGCCCTGGGTCATCTTCCGCTCCGGCGGCTTCTTCCCCGACCTCGCCGAAATGAAGGCGCTCGCCGCCAAGGGTCCTCTCTACGCCATCGGCCGGGGCGACTCCCGCAGCACCCCCATCCACATCCCGGATCTCGCCGCCATCATGCTCGACGAAATGGGCCGCCGGAAAAACGCCGTGGTCGAGGTCGGCGGCCCCGAGGATCTGACCTGGCGCGAAACCTGCGCGCTGTGCTTCGAGGCCCAGGGCCTGCCGGTGCGGATCCAGAGCGCCCCCCTCGGTTTGTGCCGCCTGGTCCTCTTCCTCCTCCGCCCCTTCAGCTATCGCTACTGGGCCATGGGCCGGCTCCTCCTCTTCATGTCCACCCACGATGTCTGCACCCCCCGGCGCGGCACCGTCCGCCTCCGCGACTACCTGGCCAGCCCCCAAACCGCTTGAACCGCCTCCGGCGCGGGAAGGCGCCCCATGGCTCCGCAACCCCGTTTTTCCATGCAATGGAAAAACTTTTGGCGGGTTTTCCACGCAATGGAAAAACTTTCGGGCGGCGCCTTCCTTCCCCGGAAAGGGTGGATTCCTACCAGCGCGGCCGATCGGCCAGGATGAGCTGGTCGCTGCCGGCGACAAAGCGGCCGTGCGTCAGCGGGAAGTTCTGCGGCACCTTCCCCGCGGCGAACACCTGGTACCAGCTGTATTCCGGCGCGGCCGGATCCGAAAGCCCGCGCACCCACGGCTTGTCGCGCGTGACCGTCGTGAAATAGGCCAGCGGGATCTTCTGGTGCCGGTCGTGGATCTCGTAGAACCCGTCGATGTCCCGCGGCAGCAGGATCGAGGTCTTGCCGCCATACCAGGCCGTCGCCCACGGAATGTCCGTCGCCAGGCACTCGTCCGCCTCCACCATGCTGCTGACCCATCCGATGTACCGGTGGAAATAGGGCGGGTACGGCAGGCCCGTCCGCGGCGGGAGCACGTTCGCCAGCAGCGGCAGGGCCGTCAGGAACATCACCGCCGACACCGCGGCGGCGGCGAAGAACCGCACGCCGAACTGCAGGCGGTCGAGCAGCACCAGGAAGAACGCCCAGGCGAAGGGGATCGCCAGCGGCCAGTAGATCGACAGCACACGCAGGTTTTCCTCGCCGAAAGCCGACGCCGAAAGCACCGTCGCCATCCCCGCCGGCAAAAGGCACCAGCGCAGCACGCGGCTCGAGGGCCGCACGAAACGGTGGAAATACATCGCCCCGAACAACGCCAGCAGGATGCCTCCTCCCGCAAAGCCGCAGCCCTGCGCGAAGAACATCCGCAGATTGGCGATCATCTTGAGCTGGACCGCGTAGAGCGCCGCGCCCGCGTCCGGCATGTCGGGCTGGATGGAACGCGCCAGCGCATCCCCCGGGAAGAGATAGGTGCCGGCCATCACTTCATGGAGCACCAGCCCGAACGGATGGCCGCAGAGGACGATGTTGCGCACCACCCACGGCACCACGGGCAGGGCCGCCAGCGCCGCATAGAGGCACGCCTTCGCCCAGGGATGGCGGCGGCGCGAGGCGCCGAGGTACAGGAAGACCACCAAGGCGATGCTGCCCGCCGCGTAGCGCGTCAGGAAAGCCAGTGCCGTCAATGCGGCGGACACCACCAGCGGCACCAGCCAGCGCCAGACGGGCCCCTCGTCCTCCGCCGGACCGGCGGCGTTCGGCCGCTCGGCCGCCCACAGCGCCGCGTAGACCGCGCCCAGCGAGAAGAACATCGCCGCCGACCAATCCGCCCCCGCCAGGCTCTGGCGCCAGACCAGGTCGCTGATGAGGAACGCCCCGGCCGACAGCGACCCCACGCGATGATCGAACAGCTTGCGCCCGATCAACCAGACCCATAGCGCCGCCAAAGCCGTGAACAGGTGGCTCGTGGCCACGGGCACGTAGTCCCACCCCCACACCGGCGCCGTCGTCGGAACCCCGGTCTCCGGCATCCCCCCGATCTGGAAAGCCCCCGCCAGCAGAACCGGCCAAACCGGCGGATGCATCAAATCCGGGTGCCCCTGCACCCGGGCGTTTCCCTCCGGCGACCGCGAGGCCAAGTTCCACATCGACAGCGGGCGCACGCACTGCGTCGTCAGCTTCCCTTCCTTCGCCAGGTTCCGCGCCAGTTGCGCTTCCTCCATCGCCCGCGCGTCCCGCAGGCCCTGGAAGTTCGAAAAGGTGTAGAGCGCCGCCATCGCGAACGCAAACAGGACGAAAAGCACCGCATGGATGACCTTGCGGCCCGCCCCTGCATCCACCTGGTACACCAGGTTCTGCAAGCTGGATTCGAATTGGATCGCCATGTTCGCCGCCCTTCTTCCTTGCTAGTCCCCGTCCTTGGAATCCCGCAGCCCGAATTCGTTGAGCTTCCGGTGCAGCGTCCGGCGGCTGATGCCCAGGTCCTGCGCCGCCTTCGTGCGGTGCCCCTTGTGCCGCCGCAGGGCCTCCTCGATCAGCTGGCGCTCCGCATCGCGCAACGCCCGGCCGGCCCGCGACGTGCCGCCCGCCGCCCCGTCCCCCGCACGCAGGGCCGCCGGCAGGTCCCGCACCGTCAGCCGGTCGCCGGATCCCAGCACCACCATGCGCTCGATCACGTTGCGCAGCTCGCGCACGTTGCCCGGCCAGGAATAGGCCGCCAGCGCATCCATCGCCTCGGCGGTGATGCCCGCCACCTTCTTGCCGTTCTCTTCCGACAGCGTCTTCAGGTAGTGCTGCACCAGCCGCACGATGTCGCCCTCCCGCTCCCGCAGCGGCGGCAGGGTCAGGTTCACCACATACAGCCGGTAGAACAGATCTTCCCGGAACTTCCCTTCCGCCACCAGCTTCCGCAGGTCCCGGTTCGTGGCGGCGACCAGCCGGACATCCACGCTCACGGTTTCCGTCCCGCCGACCCGTTCGAACTTCCGCTCCTCGAGCACGCGCAGGATTTTCACCTGCAGCGCCGGATCGATCTCGCCGATCTCGTCGAGGAACAGCGTCCCGCCGTCGGCCATCTCGAAGCGGCCCCGGCGCCGCTCGACCGCGCCCGTGAAGGCGCCCCTCTCATGGCCGAACAACTCGCTCTCCAGCAGCGTCGGCGCCAGTGCCGCGCAATGCACCGGCACGAAGGGGCCTTCCGCGCGCGGGCTGCATTGGTGCAAGGCCCGTGCCACCAGTTCCTTGCCCGTGCCGCTCTCCCCCTGGATCAGCACCGTGGCGCGCGTCGGCGCCACCCGCCGGATCGTCTCGAACACCTCCTGCATCGCCGGCGAATCGCCGACGATGTTCCCGAAGCCGTATTTCGAATCGAGCTGCGCCTTGAGCCGCTGGTTCTCCGCGTCCAGCCGGCGTTCCGCCAGCGCCCGCTTCAGCAGCAGCTCGAGGCGGTCCAGGTTCACCGGCTTCGCCAGGAAATCGTAGGCCCCCCGCTTCATCGCCTCCACGGCCGTTTCGATGTTGCCATAGGCCGTCAGCAGGATCAGCACCGGCCGGGGCTCCCGCCCCAGCAGGCGCGAAAGCAAGGCCATGCCGTCCATCCCCGGCATGCGCAGATCCGACAGCACCACGTCCGCGGAATGCGTCTCCAGCCACTCGAGCGCGCGCTGGCCGTTCTCCGCCTCCGCCACCGCGTAGTCGCCCCGCAGCGCCCGCGCCAGCCCTTCGCGCGTGTTCTTCTCGTCGTCCACGATCAGGATGGCCGGCCTGTCGGTCACGGTTCGGCCTTCTCACCCGATGCCGGCGCGGACAGGAGGCGGATGCGCTGGTCGTCGCGCTGGAAATTCAGCTGGATCCTCATCCCTCCCGGCAGGCTGTCCACCAGCACCGAGCCCCCATGGTCGCGCACGATGCGCTGCACGATCATCAGCCCCATGCCCGTGCCGTTGGATTTCGTCGTGCGGAACGGCTCGAACAGCTCCCCCATCTGCCCCGGCGGAATGCCGGGCCCCGTATCCTGGAACACCACTCCCACCAGCCGGTCCGACGAGACAAACGAAATCCGCAACACCCCCCCGCCCGACATCGCCTGGATCGCATTGCGGATCACGTTGAAGAACGCCTGCCGGACCTGGCCGCGATCCACCCATGCCGCCGAAAGGCCTTCCGGCGGCTCCACCTCGACCACCACCTTGCGGTTATGGATTTCCGCCGCCAGCGTCTCCAGCGTCTCCTCCACGATCTCCGGCAGCGAATGGCGCTCGAAGTTCGGCAGGCTCGGCCGGATCGCCTTCAGGAACTGCGACAGGATCTGGTCCAGCCGCGTGATCTCCCCCCGCGCCACATCCAGCAGTTCCCGCAGGGGGCCGGCCTCCTCCCCCTCCAGCTTGCGCAGCTCCCGGTCCATCAGCTGCAGGTGGATCGCCAGCGAATTCAAGGGATTGCCGATCTCATGCGCCACGCCGGCCGCCAGCATCAGGATGGCGTTCAACCGCTCCGACTCGACGATTTCCGCCGCGTGGTCGCGCTCCTGCGTCACATCCCGCAAGATCATCACCACCCCCGTCCGGCCATCCTTGGGATCCTCCAGCGGCGCCAGGTAGACCGTCAGGAAGCGATGCTCCGGATACGAAATCTCGATCTCGCGGCTGGCCATCCGCGCCCATTCCTTCTCGTCCAGACGGACCAGCTGTTCCCAGTCGATCCCGGGGAGGAACCGCTTCATCGGCTGGCCCGTCGCCGCCGAATCGTCCATTCCCAGCAGGCGGCACGCCCCCCGGTTTGCATAGACGATGCGCCCCTCCGCATCCAGGACCAGGATCCCCTCCCGCAGCGAATGGAAGATCGTTTCCAGCAGGCCCCGTTCCGACGCCAGCCGCAGGAACTGGGCCTGCACGCTCCCCGGATCGAGCTTGTCCAGCCGTTCGATCAACTTGTTCCAGAATGCCGACTTCATGTCTTCCCGCGGTCCGCCGCAATTCCGTACTCTCCACGATGGCCTCCGCCGCCGCAAACAAAAAATTTTTGCGTTTTTTTCGTTCATCCCCCCTTGACGCATGGCCTTTCCCATGAGAACAGTTAGCCATGGTGCGCACAGCTCGGCTGTCGCGTCGGAACTTCGGCGAGAACACGGGAAAACAGGTGCGGATATGAACGAGGACGAGGAATTCAGCCCTTTCAAGGGCTACGGCAGCGGTTGCGACATCCACGGCGAGGATTTCCTCCGCGAATGCACCATGTGCGGGATCGAATTCTGCTCCGCCTGCTTCCCCCAATCCGCCCTTTGCCCCGATTGCGCCGCCCAGGGCGAAATCGCCGGCGATGACGAAGAGGAAGAGAAAACCGAGGAGGAAAAGGAGCTCCTCCTGCTGGAAGGCTTCAACGACGACGAACCCGCCGCCGAAGCCCCCCCGCCCCCGGCCCCCGTGGCGAAAAGGGCCGCGTCTCCAGCCAAGGCAAAGCCCAATGCTGCGCTCAAGACAAAGGCAGGGAAACCGGCCAAACCCGCCGCCAAGGCGAAGGCCAAAGCCAAGGCGATGAAGCCCGCCAAACCCGCCCCCAGGAAAGCCCCGGCGAAAGCCAAGGCCAAGAAAAAGCGCTAGGCGCCGATTCCCCCTCCGCCCTCCGGCGGATGCATCCGTGACCCCTCCGACCTATAACCTCTGGACCATCGGGTGCCAGATGAACGAGGCCGACGCCCTCCGCGCCGCCGCGCTTTTGGAATCCGCCGGCTTCCGACCCGTCCCCCATGCCCGCGATGCCGGTCTCCTGCTCCTCAATACCTGCGTCGTCCGCCAGCAGGCCGAAGACAAGATTTACTCGCGCCTCACCTACGTCGACGAACTCAAGAGGAAGAATCCGGGCCTCGTCGTCGCCCTCATGGGCTGCCTGGTCGGGAAGAATCCGCGCGAATTCGCCGGTCTTCGCGAACGTTTTCCCTGCGTCGACCTCTTCCTCCCTCCCTCCGACCTCGCCCCGCTGCGGGAGTTCCTCCTCGCGCGGGGGATCGCCGCCCCCCTCGATGCCGAGGCCGAGGCACCGCCGCCGCCCCTGCCCGACTCCATGACGGGCCGCTCCATCGTCGCGCATCTGCCCGTCGTCCTGGGCTGTTCCCACGCCTGCACCTATTGCGTCATCCCCTATCGGCGCGGAGGCGAGTGTTCCCGCCCCTCCGCCGAAATCCTGGCCGAAGCCGCCGCGCTCGCTTCGCGCGGCGTCCGCGAGATCATCCTCCTCGGCCAGATCGTCGACCGCTACGGGCTCGATCGCGACGGCGAAATCCACCTGCCCGAACTTCTCCGCCGCGTCGCCGCCACCCCCGGCATCGCCCGCGTCCGCTTCCTGACCAGCCATCCCCGCTGGATCACGGACGAGTTGATTTCCACCGTCGCCGCCACCCCCGGCCTCTGCCCCTATTTCGAAGTCCCCGTGCAGGCCGGCTCCGATGCCATCCTCGCCGCCATGCGCCGCGGCTACACCGCCGCCGAATATGAAGCGCTCATCGCCCGGATCCGCGCCGCCCTCCCCGGTGCCGGCCTCTCCACCGACATGATCGTCGGCTTCCCCGGCGAAACCGCGGAGCAATTCGAGGAAAGCATGGCCCTCATGCGCCGCGTCAACCCCGACATGATCCGCATCGCCAAATACTCCCCGCGCCCCCTCACCTATTCCGCCCGCCATCTCCCCGACGATGTCCCCGAAACCGAAAAGGAACGCCGGCGCGTCGCCATGGAAGCGCAGCTCCGCGCCATGTTGACGGATAAAAACGCCCCCCTCCTCGGCCAGACCGTCGAAATCCTCGTCGAAACCATCGAGAAGTCCGGACGCCGCCATGGCCGCACCCCCGACTACAAACCCGTGTTCGTCGATGGCTCCGCCGCCGCCCCCGGCGACCTCCTCCGTGCCCGCATCACCTGGGCCGGCCCTTTCAGCCTCATCGCCGAAGCCCTCTGATCCCCCCTTCTCCCCGGCAGGCTACTTCCGGACCCGGATCTGGTAGAAGCCGCTGGAATCCGGCTCGTATCCGTTCGTGGACAGCCCCGTGGCCAGCGGCAGGAAGGGCTGGAACAGGTTGGATGTGAAATAGACGTCGTAGGCGCGCCCCTCGGCAAACGGCCAGCGGAACGTCACCGGCGCACCGGGAATGGCCGCGGCTTCCTCCACCTCGAACAGGGAATCCCCGTCGAGCGGATGCGTGCCGGCGGCCTCCTCGCTGCGGTTGTCCTGTCCGTCGCCGTCGGAATCCTCTTCGGCGGACGGCCCGGCAGGCGTGCCGAAGTATTCCTGCCGCCAGGCGTTGGACAGGCCGTCGCCCAGCAGATCGGCATGAAGCAGGTTCACGCGCGCGGGGCGCAGGCTCACCGTGTGGTATCCAAATTCTCCAAAGCCGTCTGTGTCTCCCCACGCGCGTTCGCCCAGGAATGTCCGCGACAGGTAGCGGTCGTTCCCGTTCAGCGAACCGGATCCGATCACGCCGCACAGGAACAGGTTGGAAACCGGTTCCGGCCCGGACGCCCCCAGCGCACTCCACGGGATCGCGGCTTCCCATCTCGTGGTCGCGCGGTGTTCGGCGTCGCCCGCCGTGGCGCAGGCCACCGTGCCGGTTCCGTCGAACTGCGAAAGCACCGCCCCCTGCAGCGGAACGAGATCGGCGCAGTTGGTGCCGATGTAGAAGACCCCCTGTCCGAAATCATAGCCGCCATAAATGAAATTGGTATAGGCCGGTCCGTCCCCGTATTGGTCCCCCAGCACGAGGGCGATGTCCATCGGCTCGGCGAAACGCACGTTGTGCAGGAAATCCAGTGCGTTGGGAACACCCGTCTTGTGCCAGAGGTTCCACGCGTTATCGGTCAGCGTGTCGCAGCCCAGGAACAGCAGGAAGACGTTGTTGCTGCCGCCCAGATCCGCCCCCATGCCGCCGAGATACAGGTTCGTGGAATCCACATTCACCCAGACCCTCCCCCAGTCGCCGAATCCCCGCGGGGCATCCTGCGAAGAAAGCGGAGGCCCCTCCATGGCGAGATCGAAGTTGTCGCCGACGTGGTTGGGCAGGTCGCCCGCCGGATCCTCCGTGATCACGGGCGTTCCGGCGGCGGCGATGGGCGCGGCCGGCCAGGAATCCGCCGCCGCTCCCGCCACGGCGAACCGGAAAGTCCTCCGGTAGTCGTCGTCCCATCCGCTGCCGCTGGAAAACGCCAAAGCCATGCTCCTGGCGGAGGAAGGCACCGGCACCGCGCATTCCCAGCGCGCGCCAGAGACGTTCGTCATCGTCCGCCCGTTCGTCGCCGCGAAAGGAGCGCCATCGAACGCAACCCAGGCCAGCACCTGCGTCGATCCCGCCAGCGGCCCCATGTCGGCTTCGTACCGGACGGTCGCGTCGGATCCGGCGGCGGGCGGCGAGGGCGTGACGCAGACCCGGCCCAGCAACGCCTGCCAGTTGTGGTCATAGTTGTTGTGCCAGTTCGTTCCCGCCGCGTCGCAGAAGGCGAAAGCCAGCCGGCTTGTGGCCGCGTCCGGCACCGTGAATTCATATTCCCAGCGCGCCGCCGCCGCATTCCAGTCCATCGCCGCATTGGTCCAGGCGGCGGCGAATCCATCCAGCCCCAGATGGATGTGCACCGGATCGGCCGCCGCCAGAGGCCCTTCCGTCGCGCGGTAGCTGATCTTCGCCGGCTGCCCCCGCAATGGAAACGCCGGCGACACGCGGACCTGCCGGCGGTTCTCGACGACTTCGGAGTCGAACACGAGCCCGTCGCTGCGGATGGCGCGCACCTGCATCGTGGCGCCCGTGACATGGCAGGAGACGTGGTGGAAGCAGGTCGTCGTGAACGCCAGCATGGGTTCGCCATAGGCCGCCTCGTAGGGCCACGCGCCGCCCCCGCCCGTCACCAGGTAGCGCACCCCGCGGATCGGCACCGTGCGCTGGTAGTTGTGGCTGTGGCCGCAGAACACCCAATCCGCCTCGTACTGCACGAACAGCGGCGACCAGTTGGTCTTGCCGTCGCCCCAGCCTTCGCGGTCGCCCTGCGAATACGGAGGGCGGTGAAGGACGGGCAGGACCCATGTGGCGTTGGTGTCGTTGGCCGCCGCCTGCAGTTCGCGCGCCAGCCAGTTCGTCTGCGCCGCCGCGCCTTCCTCCGTGTTCAGGCAGATGAAGCGCGCAGGACCCGCGGCATAGGCATAGGAACCGGCGCCCAGCGACGGTTCCGGCAGCGCAAACAGCCGGTGGTAAAGGCCCCGTTCATGCTCCGGCGCATCCGGACCGCCGGGATCGTCGTGGTTGCCCGGGATCGGCATGAACACGGACCGCGCCAGTTCGTTGGAGCAGATCTGGAAGAAATTCGTCCAGGTGCCGAACCCGGATCCGCCGTAGGCTTCGTCCGACAGGTCGCCCATCTGGACGATCCACTGCGGGTCTTCCGCCCTGATTTCGTCGGCCACGCTTTGCGCCCAGGCCACGTCCACCCCGCCATGCAAGTCCCCATGCAGGGCGAAATGCAGGACCTGGCCTGTCGGGGCCGTCCGGAACGAGGCGTTCTGCCAATAGCCATCCGTCGAGGTGGCTTCATAGAAATAGCGCGTATCCGGCTGGAGCCCGCGCAAAACGATCGCATGCCGGCGGAGCCCTCCGCCATCGCGCGCGACGGCACCGTAGTTCGTCGTCGCCCCATAGCGCACCTGCCCCCGTCCTTCGGCCGGCGCATCCCAGGAAATCGTTGCCGTGGCGGAGGGGTCCTCCGTCCAGCTTGCCCGCGCCGGCGTGGAATAGGCCTGCCCCGAAGCCGCCAGCACCCCGGCCATCAGCCACCATCCGATTCCGCAGACCATCCGCCGCATGGCGCTCCTTTTCCAGAAAACTCACCCTAGCCGACCGGCGCTTTCCCAGGCAAGCCGGAACGGTTCGGTGTTTTCCTTTTCCCGTCCCCCATGCTATTTTCCGGAGCATGAATCGTTGGCTCCATCTTGTTGGCGCATGCGCCGCCTTGCTTTTCACCCAGGAGTTCGCCATGGCCCAGGATCCCGTGAATGTCTTGAAAGCCTCCAATGAAGGCATCCGGCGCCTCGTGCTGGACAACGGAATGACCGTCCTGCTTAAGGAGGACCGCAGCGCGCCGATGGCGGCCATCCAGTTCTGGGTCGGCGCGGGCTCCATCCACGAAGGGGAACAGCTCGGCGGCGGCCTCTCGCACTATCTCGAGCACATGGTCTTCAAGGGCACCGGGCTGCGCGGACCCGGCCGGATTTCCAAGGAAATCGCCGACGCGGGCGGCGATATCAACGCCTATACCTCCAACGACCGCACCGTCTTCCACGCCTCCCTCCCCGCCGACCGCTGGCTTGTCGGCCTCGACGTGCTGGCCGATGCCGTCTTCCATCCCTCCTTCCCCGAGGACGAATGGGTCCGCGAACGCGACGTCATCCTGCGCGAATACGACATGGGCGAAGACGACCCTGGCCGCGTCATGGGCCGGCTCACGTGGGAAACCGCGTTCCGCGTCCATCCCTACCGCGTCCCCGTCATCGGATGGCGCGACATCCTCGTCATCATGGACCGCGACGATCTCGTCGCCTACCACCGCCGCCACTATTCCCCCGATAACATGATCCTCTCCGTCGCCGGCGACATTCCCCTGGACACGATGGAATCCGCGATCCGCGAACGGCTGGAGAAGATCCCGCGCACGCCGCGCAGACCGGCCGTCATCCCCCCCGAGCCTCCGCAGCTCGCCGAACGCAACGGCCGCAAGACCGGCCCCTACGAGGTCACCCGCATCGCATGGGTCTTTCACTCCACGGATCTGGCCGACCCCGACACCCCGGCGCTGGATGTGCTGGCCTCCGCCGTCGGATCCGGCCGCTCCTCCCTCCTCGTCAAGCGCCTGCGCGAAGAGCGCCGCATCGTCCTTGAAGTGGATGCCTGGAGCTATACCCCCAAGGATCCCGGACTGTTCGGCATCGGCGCCGAATGCGAGCCGGAAAAGGAGGCGGAAGTGATCGCCGCGCTCCGTGGGGAAGTCCTTCGCTGGCAGACCGAGCCGTTCGATTCCGCCCGGATCGAGCAAGCCCGCCGCGAAGTCCTCGTCGGCGCCATCCAGGAGCTCTCCGCCATGGACGGACAGGCCGGCGCCATGGCCTCCGGCGAATTCTACGCCGGCGATCCGCGCCACACCGAGGCCTATCTGGAACAGGTGCGGAAGGTCTCCCCCGACGACCTCCTCCGCGTCGCCCGGAAATACCTGCGCCCCGAAAACGGCTCGTGGGCCGTCCTCGCGCCTGAAAGCGAAGGCCAGCCCGTTCCGGGACAGGACAAGGCGTCCGACCTGCAGGTCCAGGCCCATACCTTTTCCAACGGGTTGCGCCTCATCGTGCGCGAGGACTCGCGCCTCCCCATGGCCTATGTCGCCGCGGTCCTCGGCGGCGGCCTTCTCGCCGAAAAGGAAGGCCAGGCAGGCATTTCCCAGCTCGCCTCGGATCTGCTGACCCGCGGAACCTCCCGCCACTCCGCCGCCGCGTTGGCGGAAATCCTCGAGGCCCGCGCCATTTCGCTCTCCAGTTTCTCCGGCCGCAACAGCTATGGCCTTTCCGCCGCCGGCCTCTCCGAGGATCTCGCGCTCATGCTCGATACCGTCGCGGAATGCCTCCTGGATTCGCAGTTCCCCGATGCCGAGCTCGAGAAGCAGCGTGCCATCCAGCTCGCGGCCATCCGCCGCGCCATGGAACAGCCTTCCGCCCATGCCCAGCAGATGGTGCGCGAGGCCTTCTTCCCCGGTCATCCCTACCGCTTCTCCACGCTGGGCGATTCCAATACGGTCGCCACCCTCGCGCGCAGCGACCTCCAGAGCCACCACCGGAAGCTGCTCGGCGCCTCCAATCTCGTCCTGGCGGTCTTTGGCGATGTGGAGGCCACCCAGGTCATTGCCCAGGTGGAAAAGGCCTTCGCGTCATTGCCGGCGATGGCCAAACCCCAGTGGCCCGCCCTCCCCCCCTCTCCTCCGCAACCCGTCCGCACCGAAAAGCGCCTGCCCTTCAAGCAAACCGTCCTCGTCCGCGCCTGGCCGGGCATCGCCGCGGGCGATCCGCGCGAAGACGCCGTCTCCGTTCTCATGGATACGCTGAACGGCCTCTCGTCGGACCTCTTCATCGAAGTGCGCGACAAGCGCGGACTGGCCTACTACACGGGCGCCCTGCATTTCAGCGGTCCCGTTGGCGGCCTCTTCCAGATCTATGCCGGCACCACCGAGGAAGGCCGCGCCGAAGTCGAAGCCCAAATCCAGGCCCAGGCCGACCGCCTCCGCCAGGCCGGCCCCCGCGACGATGAGTTTTCGCGCGCCATCGAGCAGCTCCTGGCTGAAACCGCCCGCGCCCGCCAGAACAACGGCGGCCTCGCCCAGCAATGCGCCATCGACGAGCTTCTCGGCCTCGGCTACCGCCATTCCCTCGAAACCGCCGAACGCCTGAAGCAGTTGTCCCCCGAAGCCATCCGCGCCGCCGCCGGATCCATCTTCACGGCTCCCGGCGACGCCCTCGCCGTCGTCCTCCCCGACGAAGAACCGTGAGCCGGAATCTCTTCAGGCGAAAACGGACCTGGACCCTCCTCGCCGCCGTTCCGGCGGTGTTGCTCGTCGTTTTCTTCTGGCCCCGGATTTCCTCGTTCTTCGGCCGGCTTCATTGGGAGGACATCCAGAACACCGTCCAGGCCTCTGGCCCCTGGGCGCCCTTGCTGTGCATTCTCCTCAACGCCCTGTTCACGGTCTTGATCCTCCCCACCACCTTGGTCTGCATCCTCGTCGCCCTCCTTTTCGGCATCCGGTGGGGCCTTCCCATCTGCCTCGCCGGCCTCTCCCTCGGCATGGCTTCCTCCTTCCTCATCGCCCGCTATCTCGCCCGCGACGGGATCGAGCGGCGCATCGGCCATACCAAGCTCTATCGCCGCCTCGAGGAAAACATGCGGCGCGACGGCTGGAAGCTGGTCTTCTTCACCCGCCTCCTTCCCATCAACCCCTACAGCTTCCTCAACTACGCCTATGGGCTCACGAGCCTGCCCTTTGGGCAATATATCCTCGCCTCCACCCTCGGCGTCATTCCCAATGTCCTCGCCCTCCTCTGGACCGCCAAGGCCGCCGGCGAACTGGCCCGCGGCCAGATGGATTGGCATGTCCTCGCCATCCTCTTTGCCGGCGCCGGCCTCTTCGCCCTCCTCGCATGGCTCCCCAAACTCCTCCGGCGGAAAGCCCGCCTCGTCGAGCTACCCGCCTCCGACGAGGAGGACGACGAAAATCTTGAAGCGGACGACTGACCTCCCTCCGATCGGGAAGGCGCCTCATGGATGTTCTCCCCGGAGGGAAATCGCCAAGGGTTCCGCTCCATTTCAGAATTGCCCCCCTCCCCTCCCCGCTGATACTCTGCGCCCGATGAAAACCTTGGTCATTCTGGGCTCCGGTCCGGCCGGCCTGACCGCCGCCATCTATGCGGGACGGGCGGGCCTTGAACCCCTCGTCCTCGATGGTCCAACCCCCGGCGGTCCCCTCATCACCGCTCCCCTCATCGAAAACATCCCCGGCTTCCCCGATGGCATCGCCGGCTTCGATTTCATCGATCTCCTGCGGCGGCAGGCGGAGAAATTCGGAGCCAAATTCCAGGGAGCCAACATCGATAAACTGGTCCCCCTCCCCGGCGGCGGCGCCGATCTCCAGCTCGGCGATGGCTCCACCTTGCGCGCCGATGTCGTCATCATCGCCACCGGCGCCAGCCACCGCCATCTGGGCATCCCCGGCGAAAAGGAGCTCGCCGGCCACGGCATCTCCTACTGCGCCACCTGCGACGGCGCCTTCCACCGCGGACAGCATATCGCCGTCGTCGGCGGCGGCGACACCGCCATGGAGGAAGCCCTCTTCCTGACCCGCTTCGCCTCCAAGGTCACCCTCATCCACCGCCGCGACGCCTTCCGCGCCTCCAGGATCATGGCCCGGCGCGTGCTGGAAAACCCCAAGATCGAAGTGCGCTGGAATTCCGTCGTCGCGGGCCTGGTCGACCCCGCGCAGGGCAAGTTGACGGCCCTGCGCCTCCGCGACACCCAGACGAACGCGGAAAGCACCCTCGAAGTCGGCGCCCTCTTCGTCGCCATCGGCCTCGTCCCCGCCACCCAGCCGTTCGCCGGCGTGCTGGAAACCGATGAAAACGGCTACCTGCTCTCCAGCGGCGTCCGGACCCGGCTCCCCGGCGTCTTCGTCGCCGGCGACGTCGCCGATTCCCGCTACCGCCAGGCCGTCTCCGCCGCCGGCACCGGCTGCCGCGCCGCCATCGAAGCCATGCACTATCTGGAATCCCTCGGCGCATGAGTTCCCCGGCACGCAAGCTGACCGAGCGGGAAAAGCAGATCTATCTGCGCCTCCTGGCCCGCACCCGGCCTTTTTCCGGCCGCCTCGCGCTGGCCGTCGTCTTCGGCATGCTTTTCGGCGGCTCGGTCTTCGGCCTGCTGTTCTCCGCCAAGGGCGGCATGTCGCAGGTGTTCGGCGGCGCCGCCACGCGCCTGCAGGAATCGGCCGACGCCTGGCTCAACCAGTGGTATGCCGGCGGCATGAACCACGACCTCCTGCTGACCATCGTCATCCTCGCCGTCATCCTGCTCTTCATCGCGCTCCGCGGCGTCACCTTCTTCTTCAGCAAATACCTCATCGAGTGGGTCGCCCAGCGCGTCGTGATGGGCCTGCGCAACGATGTGTTCGCCAAGATCCTCCATCTCCCCATGCTCTATTTCACGGGCACGCGCACCGGCGAGCTCATGTCCCGCACGCTCAACGACACCCAGCTCATCGAACGCGGCATCACCGAGGTTATCTGCGACCTCGTCCAGCAGCCCTTCGTCCTGCTCGGCGCCGCCGCCTATCTCTTCTTCATCGATCTGCGCCTCGCCGCCATCAGCCTCGCCATCTTCCCCCTCTGCATCCTGCCCATCGCCATCTTCGGCAAGCGCGTCCGCCGCCATTCCAAGGCCGGGCAGGAGCGCATCGCCGACCTCTCCAGCATCCAGCAGGAGGCCATCGGCGGCGCCGCCATCGTCAAGGCCTTCGGCACCGAGGACCGCGAACAGGCCCGGTTCGAGAAGCACAGCCTCGATTTCTTCCGCCGCCAGGTCAAGATCACCGCCTCCAAGGCCGCCGTCAATCCGCTCATGGAGTTCTTCTCCGTGCTCGCCGCCTGCGCCATCCTGCTCTATTCCCGGCACGCCGGCCTGGAACTCTCCGACATCATCCTCTTCCTCGGCGCCATGGTCCTCATGTACGACCCCGTCAAGAAGCTCTCCCGCGTCCATCTCGTCATCCAGCAGAGCAGCGCCGCCGCCGAGCGCATTTTCGCCATCCTCGACACCGTCGACAACGTCGCCGACCTTCCCGGCGCGGAACCCCTCCAGGGCCCCATCCGCGAAATCCGCTTCGAGGACATCTCCTTCAGCTACGGCCCCGGCAAGCCCCGCGTCCTCGATGGAATCAACCTCGCCGCCCGCTCCGGCGAACTCATCGCCCTCGTCGGAGGCTCCGGCTCCGGCAAGACCACCCTCGTCAACCTCCTGCCCCGGTTCTTCGACCCCGTCTCGGGCCATGTCCGCATCGATGGCCGCGACCTGCGCGAATTCACCCTCGCCTCCCTCCGCCGCCACATCGGACTCGTCAGCCAGGAGACCATCCTGTTCAACGACACCGTCTTCAACAACATCGCCTATGGCGAGCCCGGCGCCACCCGCGAACAGGTCGAGGCCGCCGCCCGGAAAGCCCACGCCCACGAGTTCATCCTGGCCATGCCGAAGGGCTACGACACCGTCATCGCCGAACGCGGCCTCCTCCTTTCCGGCGGCCAGCGCCAGCGCCTCGCCATCGCCCGCGCCCTCCTCCGCAATCCCCCCATCCTCATCCTCGATGAAGCCACCAGCGCTCTCGACACCGAATCCGAACGCGCCGTCCAGGACGCCCTCAACGAGGCCATGCAGGGCCGCACCGTCTTCGCCATCGCCCACCGCCTCTCGACCATCCAGCGCGCCGACCAGATCCTCGTCCTCGACCAGGGCCGCATCTCCGAGCGCGGGCGCCACGACGAACTCCTCGCCCGCGGCGGCATCTACCGGCGCCTCTACCACATGCAGTTCGAAAACCAAAACCCCGCCTCCACCAGCGCCACAAGATGAAATCGGACGAACTCCAGCTCCTCCAGGCCCTTTGCACCATCGAGGATCCCGCCGAGATGCGGCGCGTCCTCGCCGACCTCCTCACCCGCTCCGAATACTCCGCCCTCCTGAAGCGATGGACCATCCTGCGCCTCCTGCGCGAAGGCGTCCCCCAGCGCGAAATCGCCCGCCGCATCGGCGGCAGCCTCTGCAACGTCACCCGCGGCGCGCGCCTCATGCACAACCGGAATTGCGCCTCCGCCATCCTCATGGACCGCCTCGACAAGGCGTTCGGGATGAACAACGGCTGACCGGCTGGATTTCCGTTGCCTCCCCCGGCGCCCCGCCCTACACTCGGGGCATGAAAGCATTCCTCCTGCTGCTGGCGTCGCTGGTGTTCTCCGTCCCGCCTCTGCGCGCGGATCCGCCCGCCCTCGCGCCCAGCGCCCCCGTCTATGTCATCCCCATCCGCGGCCAGATCGAAGGGGCCCTCCTCTATGTCATCCGCCGCGGCATCGCCGAAGCCGAACAGCAGAACGCCTCCGCCATCGTGCTCGTCATGGATACCCCCGGCGGCACCCTCGATGCCGCCAGCGACATCGTCCGCTCCATCCAGGCCGCCAAGCCTCCCGTCTACACCTTCGTCGAAAAGGACGCCTTCTCCGCCGGCGCCATCATCGCGCTCGCCTCCCGGGGCATCTACATGGCCCCCGGCTCCGTCATCGGCGACGCCCTCCCCATCATGATGTCACCCATCGGGGGCGTCCAGGAAATGCCCGAATCCATCGAGGAGAAGGCCGTTTCCGCCGTCGCCGCCCTCGTTCGCTCCGCCGCGCAGAACGCCGGCCACGACCCCGAGCTCGCCGAAAAGATGGTCCGCCGCGAACTCGAATACAAGATCGGCGACGAAGTCATCAGCCCGCCGGGCCGCCTCCTCACCCTCACTGCCGAAGAAGCTGCCCGCCCCGGCAAGGAAGGAAAGCCCCTACTCTCCGCGGGAACCGCCGCCGACATCCCCGCGGTGCTGGAACAACTGTCGCTCGCCGGCCACCCCGTCGTTGAAATGCAGATCACCTCCACGGAAAAGCTCGCGCGCATGATCGCCGCCGCCGCGCCGATTCTCATGATCATCGGCTTCCTCGGCATCTACATCGAAATCAAGACGCCCGGCTTCGGCCTGCCCGGCATCCTCGGCGCGGCCTGCCTCGCCCTCTTCTTCTGGGGCCACCACATCGCCGGCCTCGCCGGCATGGAGGACCTCATCCTCTTCGTGGCGGGCATCCTGCTGCTCCTCGTGGAGATCTTCCTCCTCCCCGGCTTCGGTTTCGCCGGCATCTTCGGCCTCGCCCTCATCCTGGTCTCGCTCGTCGGCGCGATGGTCCGCATCATCCCCGGAAGCGGTTCATGGCTGCCCGTCTGGGCCGATCTCCAGGTGCCCATCTTCAAAACCGGCATCGCCCTCGTCGGCACCGGCGCGGGCGCCTTGCTCCTGGGCCGTTTCCTTCCCCGCAGCCGCCTGTTCGGCCGCCTGACCCTCTCCACCGCCACCGCCGCGTCCGAAGGCTATACCGCCGCCCCCGACACCTCGCCGTTGATCGGGAAGACCGGCGTCACCGTCAACCAATTGCACCCCGCCGGCACCATCCGCATCGGAGAGGATCGATTCGATGTCGTCACCTCCGGCGAATTCATCGATGCCGGAGTCCCCGTCCAGATCATCGAAGCCCACGGCAGCCGCATTGTCGTGCAAAAAACCTGAACGCCACCGACACGGGCCTTCGGCCGCGGAAATCCCGGAAATGCCCTAGCCGACCGCGGCGATCGCCGCATCGAGACAGCGGCGGATCATCGCCTCGGGCGGAGGCGGAACCAGGCCCGAGGACATCAGCATGTCCAGCGCCTGGTGCGCGGCGGCGATGTCTTTCCGTGCCTTCTCCTGCACCCGCTCGGGTGCCAGCGCGCGGCGCGCCACGCCGTCCGCCGCGGCCTGCCGCGCCACCGCGGCCGCCGTCTCGGAAAACACCGCTTCGTCCGTCATCAAGGGCATGATGTGATCGGGCGCGAGCCCCTGCCGCTCCGCGAACGCGGCGATGGTCTTCGCCGCCGCGATAGCCATGGCATCGGTGATCTTCCTCGCGCGAACCAGCAGCGCGCCCTTCAGGATTCCAGGGAACCCCAGCGAGTTGTTGACCTGGTTCGGAAAATCGCCGCGGCCCGTCGCGACCACCAGCGCCCCTGCGGCTTTCGCCGCGTGGGGATAGATTTCGGGCACCGGGTTCGCGCAGGCAAACACGATGGCGTTCTTCGCCATGCCCTGCACCCATTCGGGACGGATCACGTCCGGCCCCGGCTTCGACAGCGATATCAGCGCGTCTGCGCCCTTCAACGCCTCCGCGACGTTTTCCACGCGGCCGGGATTGGTCTCCTGGCAGATCTCCCACTTGCGGTAGAACCGCTTGTCCGCCTCGATGTCGGCGCGGCCCGCGTGGAGGCCGCCATGCGAGTCGAACATCGCCACCCGCGACGGATCGGCCCCCGCCTGCAGGATCAGCCGCGCAATGGTCGTGTTGGAAGCCCCGGCGCCGTTGAACACGATGCGGCAATCCTTCAGCTCCTTGCCCGCCACCTTCAGCGCGTTGAGCAGCCCGGCCAGCGTGACACATCCCGTGCCCTGGGCATCGTCGTGCCAGACCGGGATGTCGCAGCCTTCCCGCAGCTCGTCGAGCACGCGGAAACAGTTGGGCTGGCTGATGTCCTCCAGGTTCACCGCCCCGAACGACGGGGCCAGGCGGCGGACGAAATCGATGAGCACTTCCGGATCGTGCTGGCCGGCGGCATTGCGGCTGTCCATGCAGATCGGCACCGCATCCACCCCGCCGAGCACCTTCATCAGGAACGCCTTGCCCTCCATGACGCCCAGTCCGCCCGGCGGCGTCACGTCGCCATCGCCCAGCACGCGCGTCGAATCGCTGACCACCGCCACCACGTTCCCTCGCCACGACAGTTCGAACGATTCGTCGTTGTCGTCCCGGATGCCCGTGGAAACGGCGGAAACCCCCGGCGTGTACCAGGCGTTGAACCACTGGAAGCCCGGCAGGGACGCCCGCGGCAGCACCTGGATCTTGCCGCCGTAAAACCGATGCGCCTCGAGCGCCAGCGCCTTGAAGAACACCGTCTTGGCCTGCGCCACCTTTCCACCATCCCATTGAGGAGGGAAGTGCCTCCCCAAGTCGTCCAAGCGAATATCCATGTGCCCCTTCCTTCCGAAAACCGGGGTCTCCCCCCCGGATTGTGAAAGAACCGGTTTTGTTGCCAAAACCGGTTCTTGCGCAGGACCTCTCGGTCTGCGGGATTAGAACGCAAACACCGCCCGGCCCATGCCGTAGGTCTCTTCGTACATGCTCGAGGCGCCGCCGACGTAGCCCATCACGCTGACATTCTTGTTGACCTTGTAGGCCAGGCCCACATGGCCGCGCATCGCGAAGTCGTCCTCGGGATCCACCGCGTCGTCGCGGACCTGGACTTCGCCCAGCACGCTCGCCCGGTCGTCCAGATCCCAGACGATCGACAGCGCACCCGTCGCCAGATCCTCGTCCTCTTCCGCTTCCGAACCGTTCATCGTGTAGCTGCCGTCCAGCGCGAAATGGACCACGTCGTTGACCGTCGTGCCGATGGAAATGCCAAAGCGCCCCTGGCCTTCGCCATTGCCCAGGCCCTTGTCCTCGTCGCCGGTCGCCAGGATCGCCGTCGCATGCGGGATGATCCACGCATACTCGAAGATGTCCTCGAAGAACAGGAACTCCGTCCCCAGTTCGATGTCGCCCAGCCCGCTCTCGTCCAGATCGCCGATCGAAACGCCCACGAACGGGACCGAAGCCAGCACCGTCAAGCGGTCCGTCAGCCCGAAACGAACGCCAGGAGCCACGAAATAGCTGCTGGCATCGTCCTCGACGCCCATCAGCTCTTCGTCGTAGGAATATCCGCCGCCGGCCAGCGAAAGCTCGGTTCCCATCGCGCCGGGGAACTTGTTTTCCTTGGTGAACACCGTCCGCATCGGATCCGCCGACGCCATCCCTGCGGTCACGCACAACGCCAACGCGGCCAACAACAGTTTACGCAGACTCATCATCGCTTCTCCTTCGTTCGACGGCGCGGCCTCGCACCGTGGTTTATGATTTGGGCGGATCATACCCCGTCCCCCCCGCCGGGCGCAATCCCCGATTTGGTCGGAAATCAAGGGTGATCGCCCCTCCCCAACGGGGCAACATCCGGCTCCGGCGCCTTCCCGGCATGGATAAACAGGGAAGGCGGCCCATGAGCCGCCTTCCCGCGCCGGAACCCCGGATCCGGCAACCGGCGCTACTTGACGACAGCGCCGCTGGACAGGTCGCCGTCCACGGTGACGAGGCGCAGGCGCTCGCCCTTGCTCGCGGCCAGCAGCATGCCCTGGCTCTCCACCCCGCGCAGCTTGATCGGCGCGAGGTTCGACACAACCACCACCGTCTTGCCGATCAGCTCCTCGGGCTTGTAGTAGAGCGCGATGCCGGCGACGATCTGCCGCCTCTCCTCCCCCATCAGCACGCTCAGCTTCAGCAGCTTCACCGCGCCCTCGATGGCCTCGGCGCTCATGATCTTGGCGGTGCGGAGCTGGACTTTCGCGAAATCGTCGTAGGTGATGATGCCCTCGGGATTCCCGATCGTGCCGGGCGGCGGGGCCTTCTTTTCGGCCTTCGCCTCGGCGGCGGGCGCGGGCTTTTCCCCGGCCTCGGGCACCGGCGCCTCGATGCGGGGGAACAGCGCTCCAGGCGCGGCGACCGGCACGCCGGGATTCAGGACTTCGGACTTCGTCAGTTCTTCGGGATTCACGGTCATGGCATTCTCCATTCCAAGGGCGGCGCGCAGCTCGGCCATCTTGCCGGGCATGAGGGGCATGAGCAGGCCGGCGCAGACGCGCAACGATTCGGCGGCGGCATACAGCGTGGTGTGCAGGGGGCCCGGATCCGCCGCGCGGGCCTGCGTCCAGGGCTGCTGCGTCTCGAGGAAACGGTTGGTCGCGCGAACGGCCTCGATCACCTGCGCGATGCCGGCGCTGAGCGTGAAGTGCTCCACCGAGGCCTTCAGTCCCGCGGCCGCTTCGGCCACCTGCTTGAACAGTTCGGCGGCGGGGCCGGCCACGAACGCACCGGCTTGCGGAGCCGGAAGACGTCCGCCGCAGTACTTGCCGACCATGCTGACCACGCGGTTGAGCAGGTTGCCCAGGTCGTTGGCCAGATCGGCGTTGTAGCGGCGGATGAATGCCTCTTCGGTAAACGACGCGTCCTGCCCCAGCACCATCTCCGCCATCAGGAAGTAGCGGAACGGATCGACGCCGTAGCGCTCCATGAGGTCCATGGGATTCACCACGTTGCCGAGGCTCTTGCTCATCTTGGCCGAGCCCATCATCCACCAGCCATGCGCGAAAACCGTCCGGGGCATCGGCAGGCCCATCGCCTTCAGCATGCACGGCCAATAGACCGTGTGCGTCGTTAGGATGTCCTTGCCGATCAGATGGATCGCCGGCCACCAGCGGGCGAACGCCGCGTCGTCGCGGCGGTAGCCAATGGCGCTGATGTAGTTGACCAGCGCGTCGAACCAGACGTAGGTCACGTAGTCCTTGTCGAACGGCAGCTCGATGCCCCACGACAGGCGCGACTTGGGCCGCGAAATGCACAGGTCCTGCAGCGGCTTGCGCAGGAAGCCCAGCGTCTCGTTGCGGCGGAAATCGGGCTGGATGAATCCGGGATGCGACTGGATGTATTCCACCAGCCAGTCCTGGTACTGGCTCATCTTGAAGAAATAGTTGGCCTCGCGCACGCGCTGCACCGGCCGCCCGCAATCCGGGCAGTTGCCGTTGACCAGGTCCTTCTCCGTGAAGAAGCGCTCGCAGGGCACGCAGTACCAGCCGTCGTATTCGTCGCGGTAGACCTCGCCCCGGTCGTAGAGGTCCTGCAGGATCTCCTGCACGATGGCCTTGTGGCGGGGCTGGGTCGTGCGGATGAAGTCGTCGTTGCGGATCCCGAGGCGCTTCCAGGCTTCCTGGAAGCGCACCACGGTATTGTCCGCATGGAGCTGAGGATCGATTCCCAGCTTGGCCGCCGCCTCCTGCACCTTCTGGCCATGCTCGTCGGTGCCGGTCAGGAACCACGTGTCGTGCCCGAACAGGCGCTGGCAGCGGGCCAGCACGTCCGCCAGCACCGTCGTGTAGGCGTGGCCGATGTGCGGCCTGTCGTTCACGTAGTAGATCGGCGTCGTGATGTAATAGGAATCCGGCTTCATGCAAAAGCTCCTGTCGGCGAAGGGTTGTACCGCACACCGCCCCTCCGCGCAAACCATTTCAGGGGTTTTCCAGCGCCTCCCACACGGCGGAAACCGGAAGCCGCTCCAGCTCGCCTTCGGGCGCGCGGAGGATCCGGACCCGGCCTCTCCCGCGCGGCCCCCACTGGTCCGCATCCGACGGGCCGAAAAGCGCCACCACCGGCAGCCCCGCCGCCGCCGCCAGATGGGTGATGCCCGAATCGTTGCCCAGGTACAACCGGCATTCCGCCAGCACCGCTCCCAGCTCCACCAGCGTCAGGCCGGACAAGAGCGCCAGATCCGGAAATTCGCGCGCTAGAACGGCGGCTTCGGCGGCATCCGCCTCGCCGATGATCCCGACCGCCTCCAACCCCTTTCCCCGGAGGCGGCGGATGATCTCCACGTATCGCTCGATGGGCCAATTCTTCAGGGGACTCCCGCTGCCGGGGTGCACCGCCACAGGCTTCCCCTTCAACCCCAGCGCGCGGAGCCGCTCCCGGCCCCGTTCCCGCAGTTCGGCGGGAAAATCCAGCGCGGGCGCGATTTCCGTCTCATAGATGGCGAGGGCCTGCAGCGGCTCCAGCAGGAACGAAACCGCATGCCCCCGCTTGATGATCGGCGAACCCGAAAGCACCTGCTTCGCCCCCGCCAGCAGCAGGTTGCTGCGCACCTGCCCCACCGGATCGTGCAGATAGTTGAACACCAGGTCGAACGACCGGACGGCGGCCACCTGCGCATCCGTGAAGGAGGGCTCCGGCACGAAGAAGCGCGACATCTCCGCGCGATCGAGCGACACCACCGATTGCGCCAGTCCCGTCGCCACGGCCAGCTCCGCGATGTGCGGATATCCCCAGATTTCAATCTGGACATCCGGCCATTGCGCGCGCAACGCCTGCAGCACCGGTAGCGTGGCGATGAAATCGCCAATGGCACCGCCCCTCAGGACGAGGAAACGCGGCGCGTGGGAACGGATGGCCTCGGACACGGCGGAACCTCAGCGTAACTGCCACCAGCCCGCGCCCGCCAGCAGCGCGCCCGCCAGCAACTTGCCCCACCCCCACATCCGGATGGCCTTCTCCGACGGCAGCACTTTCTCCACCACCCGGCGGAACAACCACGGATGCAGCATGAGGGCGCAGCCCGCCACCACCCATGCGTAGGCGATCGCCGCCGGCACGAAACGCCATGCGGAATCGGCCCAGCGCACGCCGTTGAGAACGGGATTGGCCACCAGCAGCAGCAGGCCGCCCAAGGCCCGGGGCGAGAGCAGTTCATCCAGGAACCAGACAATGGCGCCGAACCCAACCACCGCCAGCACGGGAATCAGGGGCTTGAGCCCTTCGAAGCGTCCCAGCGCGGCATGCGAAACCACCCACGAAACCCAGAACACGCCGAGCGCCGTCAGGATCCATCCCGGCCACTTCGAGCGGGGAAACGCCGTCCATCCCGCCTTCAGGATGGCCGGCGACCGCAACAGCAACAGGCCGGCCGACATCCCCAGGAAGCCCAGGAAAACCAGCAATCTACCAAGAAATAGGTTCGGATCCTGCATCGCTTTTCTCGCTTGCCGCCGGAACGCGGGATTTCTTCGGGGTTTCCAATGGCTTTTCCGCCGCCGGGGCCTTGTCCGCGCCAGTAGTCCCCTCCCCCAATGCCCGGTTGTAGGGATGCGAAGGCGGCAACGCCGGCGCGGTCAGCATGCCGGGGTTTTCCGGATCCTCCGTATAGAGGGTTCCGCCGGCGACTTTCACCGTGCCATCTTCGTCCTTGGCCAAACGGATGCCTCCCACCTGCGCCACGTAGTACTCCGCGCCGCGTGGCTCCCCGTCATAGCCGAACATCGTATGGGTGAAGCGGGCCGGGCCTTCCTGGTGCAGGACATGGAAGACGCCGTCCCGGTCCTGCTCCAGGCCGGGGGGGAAAAAACGGATCAGGCGCCCCAGTTCATAGACGCCCAGGCAATATCCCGACGTGGGGTTGTCGATGCGGAAGAAAATCCAATCGCTCTGTTCCCGGTGGATCATCCGCAACGTGATCTCCCGGGCATCGTCCGCCTTCGGCATCCCGGTGTTCCGCTTCAGCAGCTCGAGGCCGGGCTGGACCTCCAGCGAAAGGCGCGGCCCTGAAAAACGGACTCCCGCGAATTCGAGGACGGGCGTCAGCATGTAGGACTGCCCGCGGATGATCCGATATGCGTCGAGGAGGTTCACGTCCACCTCGCGGGTCTCGCCGGCGGGGATGAGGACGGCCCGGTCCAGCAGCGGCCGGCCGGTCCCCGGCACCGTGGAGGTCGGCTGGTCCTCCACCAGGAACGACAGGCGCGCGTTGCCGTTCGCCGTCAGGTCGAGGGTTTGCCCCGAATAGTTGGAGAGGCGGACCGAGGCCCGGACCGGCTCCATCAGCACCGTCCGGTTCTTGGCCAGGGACCATGCGATTTCAACCTGGGCTTGCGCGGCGGCGGAAATCCCGCACAGCGCAACCATCCCGATCCAATGCCCGCTGAACCTCATCCGAAAACCCTCCTTCGCGGCCTAGCGGCCGATTTCCAGGCGCGAAGCCGCCCGCGCAGGCAGGCCTGCCGCGAGAATCTTGCGCTGCGTCGCCGGAATGTCGTATTCCACGCGCCGCAATTCGACGACATTCTGCGCCAGGTCATAGATGGCGTAGGCGGCGCGGGGATCGCCGTCGCGCGGCTGGCCGACGCTGCCCACGTTGATGTAGTACTTCCGTCCCGCGGTGATGCGCAGCTTCGTGTAGAGGCCCCCGCGCACGATGCCCGCCTTCTCGAAGGCCAGCGGCACGTGCGTATGGCCGAAGAAGCAGACCGAGCACATCTGGTAGGCGAAGTTCGCCTCCGCCTCCAGCTTGTCGAAGACATAGCCCCACATCTCGGGATTGTCGAGCGTCGCATGCACCAGCATGAAGGTCTCGACCGTGCGCGAATAGCGCAGATTGCCCAGCCAGGCGCGCTGGTCCTCGCTCAGCCGCTTGCGCGTCCAGTCCACCACGTCCGCCGCCAGCGGATGGAAACCATTGAGATTCTCCTGCCGCGAACAGTAGTGGTCGTGGTTTCCCCGCACCACCGAATCGCCCGCCAGCTCGCGGACCTTGTCGAGGCACTTCTCCGGATCGGCGTTGTAGCCGACGATGTCGCCCACGCAGCAGAAGTTCGTGACCCCATGGGCCTCCGCATCGGCCAGCACTGCGGACAACGCCTCCCAGTTGGAGTGGATGTCGCCCAGGACTGCATACTTCAGGCCCATGTCGCGCTACTCCGCCTTTGCGCCCTCGTCCGCCGTCGGGGCGGATTCTTCCGGAACAGATACCGGCGGCAGCGGCTCCCCGGCCTCCGGATTGTCCGCGGCCGGCGGCGACGCCTCCGCCGCGGCAATCTCCACCTCCCCGGCCCCGGCGGTTTCGGCGGAAGCCTCTTCCGGCTTCTTTTCCTCGGGCCGAGGCCCTCCGCGCGGCAGCGCCAGGGTTGCATTGAAGAACTCGATCACCCCGCCGTTGGCGACGAGGTTGTTGAGATGCAGCAGAAGCTCCGCCGCTTCGGACGATTCGGGATTCGCGCCCGGCCGAAGCCCTTCGAGCACCTGCTGGCGCGCCACACCGGGATGGGCTTCCAGAAAGGCCACGATCTCTTTCACGATCGGGGGCGCCGTCTCCAGTTCCACCGGCTTGGGAGGAACCGCCGTCACATAGGTTTCCTTGGCGTTCACCTTGAACAGATGCAGATGCATGTGCCGGAATGCCGGCCGCAACGCCAGCGACAACGTGAACGGGAACCGGGTTTCCCGCTGCCAGGCCAGCGAAACCGCCGAACGCAGCGCGCCATCGTCGAACTTCTTGGACTGGGGTCCCGGCACCATGCAGCGGCCCGATTCGCGCAACATCGGATTCAGCTTGCCCGCCCTCATCCAGTCCTGCGCCTCCGAGCGGCCCATCGCCGCGGCCTCCTGGCCTTCCGGCACCTCCTTCAGGCGGTAGACCGTCTTCTTGCGGAGCGAATCCTTCCACTGCTCGATCAGCGCCTCGTCGCGCACCGTCTCGACGTGGCCCAGATATTCCGCCTTGGACATGTGCGCAAAGCGCGAAGACCACAGCTCCTGGATCTTCTCGTTGTAGCCGTGATAGTTGGGCGGCCCCAGCAGGATGCCGCTCAAGCGGCAGCGCGCCACGCAGTTGAATGCGCCGGCCGGCGGTTCCACCTCCGTCTCCTCGATGGAGAAAAACTTGTCGAGGTGGTCGTTCAGGAGATGCGCCTCGGCGTTGGCCCGGGTGCGGAACACCCGCTTGCATTCCAGGCACTGCACGAAGGTCTGCCGCTCCTGGCCTTCCGCCGGCGGAGCCAGCTCCAGCTTGACCAGATAAAGGTCTTCCCGGCCCAGAAAGCGGTTGGCGATCTCGATCAGGGGAAAGGCCCGGCGGCTGGCCTGGATGTCCCGCACCACCAGCGCCAGGCGTTCGCGGTCCGGCAGGAACGTCACCTTCACGTTCAGGCGGGGCGACGGCTCGCGCGGCGGCCGGCGATCGCCGCCGCCTTCGCGGCGAGGCTCCCCCTCGCGGCGCGGACGTGCAAAACGATCTCCGCCCTCGCGGCGGAAAGACTGGCCACCGGGGCGGCCTCCGCCCTCCGGACGGCGGAATCCGCCATCGGAGCGGGGCCCGCCCGGACGGGGTCCGCGACGGCCGCCTTCTTCGCGGCGGCCAAAAGGACTGCGCCGGTCATCCCGTCGTCCCGGCCGTCCCCGATCCTCTCTCGTCCCGGAATCCTCGCGGCCCACATAGGGATTTTCCGGGGGCTTCCGTGCCCAGGTCGGCACAAAATTCAAATCCAGCGCAAGTTCCGGCTTTCCCTGCGTCCCGTTCTCCGGGTTGACCTCGTCATCCATGCTCATCTCGTTTCATTGCGGGTCTTCCACGCGTGGAAAACCACTCTGAAGCCTCCCTCGAAGGGAAAACTCCGCTCCGTTCCTTCCGGCCGGAACACATTCCGACCCTCGGGCTATTTTTATCACACCCTTCCCCCGCTGGCAACGCACAACTGTCCGGGGATCGGGGAAGAAAGGTGCCGCCCGTGCCGCCATGAAAAAAGCGGGGCGCGCTTCCGCGCGCCCCGCCAGGGACAGACCAGGAAAATCCTAGTACATGTCTCCCATTCCGCCCATGCCGCCTCCCGGCATCGGGGGAACCGCTTCCTTCTTCTGCGGAATCTCGGCGACCATCGCCTCGGTGACCAGCAGCAGGCCCGCGATGCTCGCGGCGTTCTGCAGCGCGCTGCGGGTGACCTTGGTCGGATCGATGATGCCGGCCTTGATCATGTCGCAATAGTCGGCCTTGGCCACGTCGTAGCCGTAGGCGCCCTTGCCGTTGCGCACTTCCTGCACGACGATGGAACCGTCCACGCCGGCGTTCTCGGTCAGCTGGCGAAGCGGGGCTTCGCAGGCCCGGCGGACGATCTCGGCGCCGATGCGGGCCTCGCCCTGGAGCTTCAGGTCGCCCAGCGCGGACTGCGCGCGGATCAGCGCGACGCCGCCGCCCGGAACGATGCCTTCTTCGACCGCCGCGCGCGTGGCGTGCAGCGCGTCCTCGACGCGGGCCTTCTTCTCCTTCATCTCCGTCTCGGTGGCCGCGCCGACGTTGATGACCGCCACGCCGCCGGCGAGCTTCGCCAGCCGCTCCTGGAGCTTCTCGCGGTCGTAGTCGGAGGTCGTCTCCTCGATCTGGCGGCGGATCTGGGCGATCCGGCCCTGGATGTCGGCATGCTTGCCGGCGCCTTCCACGATCGTGGTATTCTCCTTGTCGATCGTGATGCGCTTGGCCCGGCCCATGTCCGCCAGCGAAAGGCTCTCGAGCTTGATGCCGAGGTCCTCGCTGATGAACTTGCCGCCCGTCAGGACCGCGATGTCCTCCATCATCGCCTTGCGGCGGTCGCCGAAGCCGGGGCTCTTCACCGCGCACACCTGGAGCGTGCCGCGCAGCTTGTTCACCACCAGCGTTGCCAGCGCCTCGCCTTCGATGTCCTCGGCGATGATCAGGAGGGGCTTGCCGCTCTTCGCCACGTTCTGCAGCACCGGCAGCAGCTCCTGCAGGTTCGAGATCTTCTTCTCGAACAGCAGGATGTACGCATCCTCCAGCAGCACTTCCATCGTCTCGGCCTTCGTCACGAAGTACGGGCTCAGGTAGCCCTTGTCGAACTGCATGCCTTCCACCACGTCCAGCGTGGTCTCGATGCCCTTGGCTTCCTCGACGGTGATCGTCCCGTCCTTGCCCACCTTGTCCATCGCCTGGGCGATGATGTTGCCGATGGTGGTCTCGCCGTTCGCCGAGATCGTGCCGACCTGCGCGATTTCCTCGTTGTCCTTCACCTTCTTGCTCTGCTTCTCCAGGGCGGCCACGATGGCCTCCGTGGCGGCGTCGATGCCGCGGCGGAGCTCCACCGGATTCGCGCCGGCGGTCACGTTCTTCAGGCCGTCGCGGTAGATCGACTCGACGAGCACCGTCGCCGTCGTCGTCCCGTCGCCGGCGATGTCGCTCGTCTTGCTCGCGACTTCGCGCACCATCTGGGCGCCCATGTTCTCGAACGGATTCTCCAGCTCGATCTCCTTGGCGACGCTCACGCCGTCCTTGGTGATCGTGGGGCTCCCGAACTTCTTCTCGAGCACCACCGTGCGGCCGCGCGGGCCGAGCGTGCTCTTGACCGCCTTGCTCAGTTTCTCGATACCCCTCAGCACGTGCTGCCGGGCTTCCGCGTCATACGCGATCTGTTTCGCTGCCATATTCTTCTCTCTGCTCCTCTGTGATTAGTCTTCCAGCACGCCGAGGATGTCTTCCTCGCGCATGATCTGGTATTCCTTGCCGTCCAGCTTGATCTCGGTCCCGCCGTACTTCGGCATCAGCACCTTGTCGCCCTTCTTGACGTTGAACGGGATCTTCTTCCCGTGTTCGTCGATCTTGCCGGTGCCAATCGCGATGACCTTGCCCTGCTGGGGCTTTTCCTTCGCGGTGTCGGGGATGATGATCCCGCCCTTCTTGGTTTCCTCTTCCTTCACGGGCTCGACCAGCACGCGATCTCCCAATGGCTGAATCTTCATAGTCTGACTCGTCTCCTTGTTTGTGGATTGTGGCCGGCCCGGCGGAAGGACGAAACGCCCTCCGCCGCACCGGACCGGTTGTTTACTTTTTTGAATTCTTCTTGTCTTCGTCGACCATCTCGAAGTCGGCGTCCATCACGTCGCCGTCGGCCTTGCCGCCCGCATTCGGAGGAGGCGGCTGGCCGCCCCCCGCCGCGCCGCCGCCGGGCGGCGTCTGCTTGGCCTGCGCATAGAGGTCGGCCGAAACCGCCTGCATGTCGGCCGTCAGCGCATCGCTCGCCTTCTTGATCGCGTCGGCGTCGCCGCCCTTCAGCGCATCCTTCAGCGCCTGGATGCCGTTCTCGACCTTCATCTTCTTGTCGGAGGGGATCTTCTCCCCGTTCTCCTTCAGGAACTTCTCGGTCTCGTACGCCATCGCCTCGGCCCGGTTCTTCGTGTCGACCGCCTCGCGCCGCTTCGCGTCCTCGCCGGCGTGGGCCTCGGCGTCCCTCACCATCTTCTCCACCTCGTCCTTGTTCAGGCCGCTCGAAGCGGTGATCGTGATCTTCTGCTCCTTGCCCGTGCCCAGGTCCTTCGCGCTCACCTTCAGGATGCCGTTGGCGTCCAGGTCGAACGTCACCTCGATCTGCGGCATGCCGCGGGGGGCCGGCGGAATCCCGTCCAGGTGGAACTTGCCGATGCTCTTGTTGTCGCCGGCCATCTTGCGCTCGCCCTGCAGCACGTGGATCTCCACCGTGTTCTGGTTGTCCGCGGCCGTGCTGAAGATCTCGCTCTTCCGCGTCGGAATCGTCGTATTGCGCTCGATGAGGGGCGTCATCACGCCGCCCAGCGTCTCGATGCCCAGCGTCAGGGGAGTCACGTCCAGCAGCAGCACATCCTTGACCTCGCCCTTGAGCACGCCGCCCTGGATCGCCGCGCCGACGGCCACGACCTCGTCCGGATTCACGCCCTTGTGGGGCTCCTTGCCCAGCTGCTTCTCGACTTCCTGCTGCACGCGGGGCATGCGGGTCATGCCGCCGACCAGGATCACCTCGTCGATCTTGTCCTTCGAGAAGCCGGAATCCTTCAGGCAGTTCTCCACCGGCGCCATCGACCGGTCGATCAGGTCGCCGACCAGCTGCTCCAGCTTCGCGCGGCTCAGCGACACGTTCAGGTGCTTCGGCCCGCTCGCGTCCGCCGTGATGAACGGCAGGTTGATGTCCGTGCTCTGCGCGCTCGACAGCTCGCACTTCGCCTTCTCCGAGGCCTCCTTCAGCCGCTGCAGCGCCATCGCATCCTTTGAGAGGTCGATGCCGTTCTCCTTCTTGAACTCGGCCACCAGCCAATCCATGATCCGCTGGTCGAAATCGTCGCCGCCCAGGTGCGTGTCGCCGTTGGTGGCCTTCACCTCGAACACGCCGTCGCCGATCTCCAGCACGGAGATGTCGAACGTGCCGCCGCCCAGGTCGTACACGGCGACCTTCTCCTCCTTCTTCTTGTCCAGCCCGTAGGCCAGCGAGGAAGCCGTCGGCTCGTTGATGATGCGCAGGACCTCGAGGCCCGCGATGCGGCCCGCGTCCTTGGTCGCCTGCCGCTGGCTGTCGTTGAAATACGCCGGCACGGTGATGACCGCCTGCGTGATCGTCTCGCCCAGGAAAGCCTCGGCATCCATCTTCATCTTCTGCAGGATCATCGAGGAGATTTCCGGCGGCGAATAGGTCTTGTCGCCGATCTTCACGTGCGCGTCGCCGTTGGGCGCGCGAACGACTTCATACGGCACGCGCTTGATTTCCTGCTGGACCTCGTCGAACTTGCGGCCCATGAAGCGCTTGATGGAAAACACGGTGTGCTTCGGATTGGTCACCGCCTGCCGCTTGGCCGCGCTCCCCACCAGCCGCTCCCCGCTCTTCGTGAACGCCACGATCGATGGCGTCGTGCGCCCCCCCTCCGCATTCGGAACCACCGTCGGCTGCCCGCCTTCCATGACCGCCATGCAGGAATTCGTCGTACCCAAATCGATTCCCAAAACTTTTGACATTTTGCTTTCCTCGCTTTCTTAAATGGATCTCAAATCATACACATCCACCACAATTCCAGCAATACCCATGCCAAAGTGGATGCTAATTATGCAATTTAATGCATTGCAATAGGATATAATTTATATACAAGCGGATAAAAATCAAATGTTGAGCTAATTTTGGGGACATTTTGTCTCATATTGAGACAATATGGACCCATTCCAAACCTTGGGTCATCCCCCATTTTCGATCACAGTTTTGGCGCGAGCTTCCCGGCCAAATGCGTGACGAGCCGATCCAGCGGCAGGGTTTCCTGCGCGCCGGATACCATGTCCTTGAGCGCCACCACGCCCCGGGCCAGTTCATCGTCCCCGCGGATGATCGCCCACGCGGCGCCGGATTTGTTCGCGGCGCGCATCTGGGACTTCATGCTTCCGTCCGGAGCCATCCGGCAGGCAAGACCGGCGGCGCGCAGTTGCTGCATCAACGCCAGGTTCTGCTTCATGGCATCCCCGCCCAATCCCACCAGCCAGACCAGCGGAGGCGGGAGCTCCATCATCTTCGCATCGAGCCCCAGCGCCTGCAGGACCCCCACCACCCGCTCCAGCCCGATGGCGAACCCCACGCCGGCCAGCTCGCGGCCGCCCAGCTGCATGCGGTAGCGGCCGCCGCCGGCCACCGCATTCTGCGCGCCCAGCGCCATGCTGGCGATTTCCCAGACCGTGTGCTCATAGTAGTCCAGCCCGCGCACCAGCAGCGGGTCGACCCGGTATTTCACGCCCAGCAGGTCCAGGTGGGACGCCACCTGCGCCAGATAGGTCCGCGACGCCTCGCTCATGAAATCGGTCGGGGGCGGCAGTGTCGCCACGATGGCCTGGCACGCCTCGTTCTTGCAATCCAGCACGCGCAGGACGTTCTCGGAAATCCGCCGCCGGCAATCCTCGCACAGCTCCGCCTGGCGCGGCGCCAGCGCCGCGCGCAACCCTTCGGCCACCTTCGCGTGTCCGCCGCCTTCGCCGCGCGTGTTCAGACGGACTTCGCAATCCTCCAGCCCCCACGCGCGCAGCAGGTCCACCTGCAGGGCGAGGATTTCGGCGTCCACCAGCGGAGAGGGCGGCTCCATGCACTCGACCCCGCATTGGTGGAACTGGCGCTTGCGCCCCGCCTGCGGGCGCTCGCTGCGGAACATCGGACCGATGTAGTACCAGCGCGCCCCGTCCGTCTCCGCCGCGCCCAGACCCGCCGCGTGCCGCATCACCCCCGCCGTCCCTTCCGGACGCAGGCACAGGCGGCGGCCGCCTTTCTCGAAGACATACATCTCCTTCTGCACCACGTCCGTCGTTTCGCCCAGCGAACGCGTGAAGACGGATTCGAACTCCACCACCGGCGTGCGCAGCTCCTCGAATCCGTAGCGCGCCAGCACCTCGCGCGCCAACCGCTCGATCCGCTGCCACAGGCGGACCTCGGGGACGGCGATGTCGGACATTCCCTGCACGGGCTGGTTGGCGGAAGACATGAAAATCCTTATGCGGCGCGCATTTCCGCGCGCGCGGAAAACCGGGATCGGGCCTCGCGGGACGGGCCTACTTGAACATTTCCTTCATCGTCTTGCCCGGACGGAAGCGTACCACCTTCCGGCTCGGGATCACGACGACCTGGTCGGGCTTGTGGGGATTGCGGCCAATCCGCTGCCGACGTTCGCGCACATCGAACACGCCGAACTTGCGGAACTCGATGGTCTGCCCGGCGCGCAGGGATTCCACGATGGAGTCCAGTGTCTTCTGGATCACCGCGACAACCTGCTGCTGGGTCAAGCCCGTTTGCTCGGCGATGCTGATCGCCAAGTTCCGTTTGGTCAAGTTATGCATCTCATTTTCCATCGCGACCTCGCCTTCTTGAGGGCCCCTTACGAAACCTCTCAACATTTGGAACATAAGTCCCCCCGTGCACTTGCGTCAAGGAAAACACAGGAAAAAATGCAGATTCGGCGCCTGGGGAGAAAAACCGGTCTCCCGCCGGCGGTCAAGGATCCCGCGGCCAAGGCGCCATGAACGGGAAAAACACCTCGACGACCCCCTTGAAATCATGCGGCAAGGACGCCCCCTCGGCATCGAAGGTCTTGAGGGTTTCCCCGTTGGCCAATACCCGTTCCGGCTTGATTTGGCGAGGCCACCAGAGGCGATAGCCCTCCGGCGGACGCGCCCCACCCCCGATTTCCACCCGGAACTGGTCCTTGTTCCAATATCCCGACAAATCCAGCGGCCCGAACTGCGTCGGCATCCCGTAGACCTGGAAGCCTTCGCCATGCTGCAGCCATTCCGCGGGCGCGCCGGAGAACAAATCCAGCCTTTTTCCGGTTTCCCGAGCTGTAAGTCCTCGCAGCGCAGTAAAATACGATGCGGCAACCCGAACATCCGGCATGCCGCCGATCACCCCCGGTTGGCGCGGGTCGCTCCCCGACGCATCCGCCCACGTGTGCCAGCCCGCCGGCTGCCGGCGCTCCAGCAGCGAATACAGCACTTCCCGCGCATAATCCCCCCGCCCCATCGAGGCCAGCGGCGCCAGCATCAACGACTCGTCCGACGGGATGCGCCCCGCCCACCCCGGCTGCTGGCGCAGCAAAAACTGCTCGTAGAACGCATCCAGGCTGCTCTGCAGCTCGTGCGGCTCCACCAGATCCGTCTCCTCGCAGGGCCAGAACAGCAGCGCCACCGCCGACGCATCGAGCCGGTCCTCCTCGGCGGACGCCGGAATCCATGCCGCATCCATCTGGTCCATCCGCGCACGCATCGACCGCTTCACCGCCGATTTCAGCAGGCGGTACTGCTCGTCCGCCCGCGTCGCATCCTCGTCCAGCCCCAGCAGCGAGGCGGCCGCGCGGCCCTCCTTCCAGCCCAGCAGCGCCCAGAAGTGGTCGGAATACAGGTGCACCGGCCGGGGACTTCCCGGCCGCGCCCCTGACAGCGGCAGCAACCCTTCCACCAGATAGCGCTCCTCTTCGGGGAGCCGCCACTCGGTCTTCTCCAGCTCCGTCCTCAAATCCTGCAGATAGGCCAGCGCGCTCCGGATCAACGGGGACATTTCGTGCAGGAACGCCGCATCCTGCGTGAACCGGTAGTATTCCATCACCATGAACGCAAACTGTCCCTGCGAGGCATGCCGCCCCTCCTGCCCGAGCGGCGACGCCGGCAGGCCGTCCGGCAGGAACACCGCCGGCACCCATCCGTTCGTCCGCACCCCCGCCGCCACGCGCTCGATCCACTCCCGCGCCACGTCCGCCCGGCCCGCCCTCAGCAGCGCCGCCACCTTCGCGACCATCGAATCCAGATCCTCTCCCGCGCCGCCGCCGGCCTGCCGGCGCACCCCCATCATCCAGCCCACCTGCGCCCGCAGGCAATCGATGGCATCCGGCCTCGCGATCCGCGGCGCATAGCGCCCCGTCTCCCCGCGCCACGCCCACGACGCATCCACCCACTCCCGGTCGAACGCATCCGCCACCTTTTCCGCGCCGCCTTCCACGTCCGGCCAGGGGAACCGCCGCACCGCCGGGAAGGCCCCGTCCTGCGCATTCGCCGCCACCACCATCCGGGCCTTTTCCCCCGGCTCCAGCGCGAAATCCATCCACCACGCCGCCGAGGCCATCCCCTCGTCGTCCGACGCGGAAGGCGCCGGCGGCGTCTCGCCCCGCAGGAAATGCTCCGCCACGTCCCCGCCATCGAAAACCGCCGCCCCGAACGGCAGATTCGTGTCCGGCACCGCGAACAACGGCTCGTCGTTCGCCCACAGTTCCTGCCAGCCCTTTTCCGTCTCCGCCGCCCGAATCTTGTAGATCGGCGCCAACCCGCCCCGTTCCCGCGGAGCCGCCAGCCGCACCGGCCGCACCACCCAGCACAGCCGCCCCGTCTGCGCCATGATCGACTCGTTCGCCAGCACATACTGCACCCAGGCCGTCGCCGGCGACGTTCCCGAACGCGCCAGCGCGCGGATCCGCAGCGAAAGCCCCGACGGCATCTTCCACGCCATTTCCGGCATCGGCGCCCCGTCGCCTCCCAGCCGGTGCTCCAGCTCCGCCGCGCCGTTCGCCGCCCAGACCTTCCCGCCCGTCGCGATCAGCGGCGCCAGCGTGGGCCCCCGGCTCCGGGACGCGAACACGCCCCATTCATCCAGCAGGCTCTCCGCATCCCCCGGCTTCGGCCCCCCCGCCACCGTCCAATAGCTCTGCCGCCGCCGGAACGCATCCGGATACACCCCCTCCGGCGCATGCGACGCCGCCAACTCGTACATCGCCCACGGACGCGCCGCCCCCTCCGCCCCCCGCAGCGTGATCCCCGCCACCCCGAACCCTTCCTCCCCCGACGCCCCCGAGAACGACAGCCGCACATACCGGGCCGGCCGCACGTCCTCGTTCATCGCCACGTCGAAATCCCCCGCCCTCGACTGGATGCGGCCCGCCGACGTCCAATCCACGCGGTTCGTCGAAACCTCCACCACCACGTTCGACGCGAATCCGTTCGTGCCCCAGTCCACCCGCACGCTTCCCACCGGCTTCGCCGTGCGCAGGTCCAGCTCCACCCTCGCCGCGGAACCGGCCGACCGCCAGGCGGTCGCCGCATCCCCGTCCAGCAGCGCGCAGGCATCCGGAACCGCCAGGCCGTCCACCCACGCCTGCGGCTGGTCCGCCATCCCCTTGATTTCCAATGCGCACAGCGCCGCGCCCGTCCCCTGCAGCCCCTGGTCCACCACCACCCGCAAATGCCTCGCCAGGATCGGCTCGATCGACACCTGGTCCCAATCCCCGTCCCCCCCCTTTGTCTCGTATCCCAGCGCCCAGTGCGTCCCGTCCCGGCTCGTCAACACCGAATACGCCGTCGCATGCGGCTCCCCCCACTGCAGCGAAAACCCGCACACCATCGCCGGCCGGCCCAGATCCACCGAAATCCACTGCGGCTCCTCGCTGCCGCTCCGCCACCACGAATCCGCCTTCCCGTCCACCGCCAACTCCGGCCCGTGGCCTTCCGCCGACGCCGACGCCGTCGTCCGCCAGTGGCCCGCCTGCGGCACCGCCAGCCGCCCCGCCTTCACGCTCGCGCACCCCGCGCCTCCCCAGGCCAGGAAAAGCGCCGCCCACGCCCCAAGCACCGTTTTTCCAAGGCATGAAAAACTTTTTTCCACAGCGTGGAAAAACGGCCGAAGGTTTTTCCATGGTGTGGAAAAACAGCCGAAAGTTTTTCCATTGCGTGGAAAAACGGCTGAAAGTTTTTCCATGGTGTGGAAAACGTTCAGCCTGCGCCTCATGCCGCCGCCCCTCACCCGCCGTAGATCGACAGCGTGCGGCGGATGCGCCGGACCACGCGTTCCTTGCCCATCGTCGCCAGCATGTCGAAAAGCCCCGGCCCCACGCCCGTGCCCGACACCGCCACGCGCACCGGATGCACCAGGTCGCCCATCTGCCGCCCCGTCCGCTCGCCCAGCGCGTGCAGCGCGGCGTCCGTCGCCGCCGCCGTGAACGGCTCCACCGCCTCCAGCGCCGCCAGCTCCTCGCGCAGGATCCCGATCGCGCCCTCCTTCAGGAGGCGCTTCTTCACGCTTTTCTCGTCGTAGGGAAACTCATCGTCGAAGAAGAAGGCCGCCTGCTCGCCCACATCGCCATACAGCCGCACCCGCTCGCCCATGCACGCCACCACCGCCCGGAAATAGGCCGGATCGATGCCGTCGCGCCACCGGCCCTGCCGCTGCATCGCCGCCCGGCAGCCGGCAACGATCTCGTCCGGCCCGTGCCGCTTCAGGTGCTCGCCGTTCATCCACAGCAGCTTCGTCATGTCCAGCTGGCTCGGCGCGCTGCGGACGCGGTCCAGCGTGAAGGCCGCGACCATCTCCTCGCGCGTCATCACCTCGCGGTCGTCCCCCGGGCTCCAGCCCAGCAGCGCCAGCGAGTTGAACAGCGCCTCCGGCAGGAAGCCCTTCTCCTGGAACTCGCCCACGTAGGCCGCCCCGTCGCGCTTCGAATACGGCTTGCCCTGCGCGTTCACGATCATCGGCAGGTGCGCGAACTTCGGCGCCGGCGCCCCGATCGCCTCGTACATCGCCATGTGCTTGAACGTGTTCTCCACGTGGTCGTCGCCGCGGATCACGTGCGTGATCCCCATCGTGATGTCGTCCACCACGTTCCCGAGGTGGAACACCGGCGAGCCGTCGGAGCGCACGATCACGAAATCCTTCAGGTCCTCCGCCTTCTTGGACAGGTCGCCCTTCACCTCGTCATGGAACGAAATGTCCTTGCCGGGCATCTTGAAGATGATGCATTCGCCCTTGCCCGTGCCGCCCTTGTCCTCCTTGTAGGCCGCGCCCTTGGAGAGCAGCATCTCCGCCACTTCCAGGTGCCGCGCCTTCTGCGTGCTCTGGTAGAGCGGCTCGCCGTCGTACGTCAGCCCCAGCCAGGCCAGCGAATCCAGCACCGTCTTCACGGCCGCCGGCGTCGACCGCTCCAGGTCCGTGTCTTCGATGCGCAGGAGGAATTCGCCGCCTCCGTGCCGCGAGAAAAGCCAGTTGTAGATCGCCGCCCGGATGTTCCCGATGTGGACATTGCCCGTCGGGCTCGGCGCAAAACGTGTTCGGATCGTCATGACCTGGGAATCCTTTCGAAATCGACTTGCCCGCATCCTACCCGCCCCCGCCCTCCCCCGCAAGCTTCGCGGAAGCAGGAACCCCGCCGCCGGGGCCATCCCTTCTCCGTGGCGCGCCGGGGCGCACGGAGGGGAATGGACGCCATGCCGGATGCGCTGGAATCAGGGGATCGGCCGGATTTCCCGCACCCGCGGAACGGAGGCCGTTCCATCGGAGGGGAACAGCAACCAGAGATAGTTCAGCCAAACGGGCGGGTCCGCCGGATCGTCCGGAAGCGGCGACCAGCTTTCGGCATCCATGCTGTACATGAATTGGATGTGGGTGAGCGACCCCTCCGCCAGCTGAACCTCCACGTCGTCCACCTGGATCGGGGAGGCATAGCCAATGGCGATATGCCAGCTCCCCGCGCCCGCGGCGCCTTCCCACACCGTCTCGGGGTCGCCATCCACCGCCGTCCATCCGTTCTCGTGCCCGGCTTCGTCATCGCTGGTGGCCACCACGACGGGCAGGGGTTCCGCATCGGAGATTCCGGCCTTCGCGGCAGAGGAGGATCTGCGCACCGCAACCCGCGTTCCAAACACCTCCCACTCGGCGAGGTGGACCCACTGGTTGGCCGAGTTCGAGACGCCGGTGAACCGCAGGTAGCGCGCCTCCCGGTCCGCCACCGCCCAGTCCTCCCACCCCGCATGCTCCTCCGCCGTCGCGTCCACCAGGTCCGTCCATGCCGCCCCGTCCAGCGACGTCTCGATCCGGTAGCGGTACTGCCGGCAGTCCCAGTCCCAGTTCAGCAGCCGCACCCGCGACACCGTCGTCGTCGCCTTCAGGTCCAGCGTCATCGTCCCCGGCGAGGCGAGGTTCGTCCACACCACGTATCCGTAGTTGGCGCTCGACGTGTGCAGCCCGTCGATCAGCTGCTCGGGCCGCCCCGCCAGGAACCCGCTGATCGTGCTCCCCCTCGACGCCAGCGCCTGGTTCGTCCCGATGTCGTCGTCCAGTTCCGCCGCCTCCACCGTTTGCGCCGCCACGCCTCCCACGAAGATCTGGAACGTCGCCGTCCCGCCGGCCGCGTCCGCGTCGTTCGCCGCCCCCAGCGTCACCATCTGCCACGTGTCCCAATTCGCGGACGTGAAGGTCAGCGTTCCGCCGCTCTTCACGGCCAGGTTCGCGGCACCGGCGATCCGTCCCACCCCCACCACCGCGCTGCCCGCCGGCGGCTGGTTCAGCTTCACGAAGAACCGCCCCTCCCCGTTCTCCCGCACGTTCACCGACGCCCGGTCCAGCACCGCCTGCAGCGCCGGACGGCTCCCGTACACCTCCCACTCGGCGAGGTGGACCCACTGGTTGGCCGAGTTCGAGACGCCGGTGAACCGCAGGTAGCGCGCCTCCCGGTCCGCCACCGCCCAGTCCTCCCACCCCGCATGCTCCTCCGCCGTCGCGTCCACCAGGTCCGTCCATGCCGCCCCGTCCAGCGACGTCTCGATCCGGTAGCGGTACTGCCGGCAGTCCCAGTCCCAGTTCAGCAGCCGCACCCGCGACACCGTCGTCGTCGCCTTCAGGTCCAGCGTCATCGTCCCCGGCGAGGCGAGGTTCGTCCACACCACGTATCCGTAGTTGGCGCTCGACGTGTGCAGCCCGTCGATCAGCTGCTCGGGCCGCCCCGCCAGGAACCCGCTGATCGTGCTCCCCCTCGCCGCCAGCGCCTGGTTCGTCCCGATGTCGTCGTCCAGTTCCGCCGCCTCCACCTCCCGCGAATACCACGGGGTCGCGACCTGGAACATCGCCGTCCCCCCGGCCGCGTCCGCATCGCTCGCCGCCCCCAGCGTCACCATCTGCCACGTGTCCCAGTTCGCCGCCGTGAACACCCGCGCGGCCCCGCTCTTCAGCGTGATGTCCGTATCGCCGGAGATCCGGCTCACCACCACGGTCACGGCCCCCGCCGGCACCCGGTCCAGGCGGACATAGAACCGTCCTTCGCCCGCCTCGCGCACATTCACTTGGTTCCTCGACAGCACGGGCGGGCCCGCCGGAGCCAGGAAGATCCGGTAGGAGTTCGTCACCGCCACCGGGTTTCGGTCTGCATCGCCCGCCTGCGAAGCCACGATGCTCACCGTCCCCGTCCCCGTGAATTCCAGATTCGTTCCGCCGGTGATCGCCGCAGATCCCCCGCCCACCGCGAAGACCACCTCCAGGCCGCTGCTGGCCCGTGCGCTCAGCGACGTGCGGGAATCCACCGGGAACTGCATGCCGTCCGGCGGAAGGAAATCCTCGATGGACTGGCCGGCCTTTGCCGCTTCCACGATCGCGGTCACGGAACCGGCGAAATGCAGGGCATCCTCCCCCTGGGTCGCACGGACTTCGATGGAACCGCTGCCTGCGGTGACGGCCAGGTTCGAACCGTCCACGATCACGCCCGGACCGCTCAGGACGGCATAGCTGACCGCGCCCGTGCCCAGGCCGCCGGAAATCGAAAGGGCATTCGTCGTGCCGTAGGCCTGCGGGGAAGCCGGCGCAAAGGCCAGCGTCGACTGTTCCGCGCGCACATATTCGAACGCATTGCTCCCGACCGTCTCGCCGAAGCTGGCCGAGAAGACCCGCACATCGCCGGGACCGATCCCGCCCGCGGCGCCCGCCACCACCACGATCTGCGTGGGCGACTGGCTGTCAATGGATTGCACGGCCACGCCGCAGATCGTCACGTTCGTCGCATCGCTGCCATCGCAGAGATTGGTGCCGATGATCGCCACCGGATATCCGCCGGCAAACGATCCGCTGGCCGGCGCGACTTCCACCAGGCTTCCCGGCGGGTTGTAGGCGTAACCATTGCTGACCACGATCGAAACATCCGATTCGATCACGACGTCGCCTCGCCCCGCGGCGCCCGGCCCGCACCGGACCTCCACCCAGTCCGTCCCCTGGCCCAGAATCGTCGCCGGAACCCCGCAGAGCGCGACATTCGTGACGCTGGCGCCGTCGCCGATCCGGCCGTTGGAGATCAACACGATGTTTCCGCCCTCGACCGGCCCGCCCCCCGGACTCACCGAAAACCCCTTGATGGCATTCGTCACGGCCGGCGCCGGATTCCAATTCCCGTCGCCGGATTGCCGGGCCACGATCACCACATCGCCCGCGGCGGTGAATGCCAGATTCGTCCCGGCGATCTCGCCGGGCCCGGACGCCACCTCGTATTCCGTCACCGGAAGCCCGGAGCTCGCCGTGGCACCCAGCTCGACCACCTCGTTGATGAGCCGTGGCCGCAGCTCCGGGAAGGTGATGGCCTGGTCTGCTTTCGAAATCGACAAGGTCCCGGCGGCCGATCCCTGGTAGAACGCATCGTTGATCGTCCCCGTCACGGCATAGCTCCCCGCGTTCGCCGGCACCGTTCCGGAACCGTTGTAGGTGAAATCCACGGACAACCCGGCCGGGTCCGTGGTCGCCGTCGCGCTTTTCGCCGTCCCGTCGTAGGCATGCGTCAAATTCCCGAGCGCCACCGTCGCCGCGACCTTGGCGACGGCGATGGAATTCGTCGCCGCCGCCGGAAGCCAGTCCGCATCGCCGGCTTGCGTCGCCACCACGCTCACCGTGCCCGCACCCGTGAAGCTCAGGTTGGTGCCCCCGCTGATCGTCCCGGGTCCCGATGCGACGGAGAAGGCCACCGGCAGCCCCGAACTCGCCGTGGCGGCTAACCCGACCGCGCTGGTCGTCCATTGGGGCCCCGGATCCGGGAAATCCACCGTTTGCACCATCCGCGTGATCGTGAACGTGGCCGTCGCCGTGCCGCCGTACAGGACGTCGTTGACCGTGCTTGTGACCGCATAGCTCCCGATCGCCACCGGCAGCGAAGCGCTCCCGTTGTAGGTCGTGTCGACCGTCAGGCCGGCCGGCACCGTCGTGACCGTCGCCCCGTGCGGAGCCCCGTCGTACACATGGCTCAGGTTGGTGAACAAAATCGCGGCGGCGGGTTTCGTCACCGCCATGGCTTGCGTGACGCATGGGGCCACATCGTAGTAGACGTTGCCCAGCTGCCAGGCGACCACCCGCACCGTGCCCGTCCCGGTGAAACTCAGGTTCGTGGCGCCGACGATGCTGCCGGGGCCGGAAAAAACGCTGAAGGTCACCGGCAGCCCCGACGAGGAGGTCCCCGCCAGCCCCACCTGGTTCGTCGTGTGTTGCGGACCGGGGTTCGGGAACGAAATGGCCTGCGGCCGCCGGATCACGTTGAACGTGATCGGCACCCGCAGCGGACTGTTGGTCGCTCCCGGCACGTTGAAGACGTTGGTCGCGACATACGTGCCCAAATCCAAGCCCGCCGCCGAAACCGCCGCCGTGTAGACCTGGCTCCCCTGGAACCCGAGCGTCCCGGAGGCCGGCCCGCCGACCGTCAGCCAGTTGGTCGGGCCCGCGCCAAAAACCTGCCCACAGGCAAAACCCATGCCGCTGCTGCCAACGGCCTGCAGCGCAAACGTCTGGGGTGCCGGATCGGCCCCTTCGTAGTAGGCCGTGAACACCAGCGAGGTCGGGCTCGTGCGCGCCTCCGGCGGCGCCGTCAGGTCGCTGTTGATCACGTCCAGTTGCAACGCCGACTCGTTCCAGGTGTTGTCCCATTCGTATTCCTGGATCGCGATCCAGATCGGTGTCCCCGCCGGGATGCCCAGCGCGCCGACGTTCACCACGTGGTTGCTCCACGGCGGGAACTGGTTGGTGTACGACGCCCGCGCGAAGATGTTGGTCAGCGCCACGATGGTGAAATTGGCCGGGGCCGGCCCGTTGGTGGACACGCGGAAATACACCGTGTCCGGGAAGTTCGTGAAATTGAACCGCAGCCAATAGCTCACGGTGGAGGTCGCCGTCAACCCTGTCAACCGCGGTGAAATCAACCATTGGTCGCTGTGGTAGCCCTCGGCGGCGCCCCCGCCCGTGGTCCACGAGCAATACGCGTTGTGCGTTCCCGCGTTCGCCGTCGCCGGCACCGAACTGGTGCCGTTGCCCCATCCCGGCAGGGGCATGACGCCGATGGGCAGCTGGTACCACCCGCTGCCGCCCAGCAAATTGGTCTTCGTCCATCCCGGCGGCGGCACGCCGTATTCGAACGATTCGGACATCTGGGCGAAGGCCAGGCCGCCCCCGCACATCGGAAGAAGGATGGCCAGCATGACGCTCCCGAAAGCCGGACAGCGGATTTTCAAGCGCCACGAGACATTGTCTGCGAAAATCTGAAACCCATTCATCGCCGTACTCCTTGCCGTGCCCGATGAGGCTTGGCCACCGCGCGCCCAATCCCACATAATTCCCATTTGATGATAGTCCCGTTCCGCATGGAAACGCAAGCCCGGAAGGTCGCGTGCGGTTGGACGGCATCGGCCCCGCGTGGAATTTTCTTCCCTCTTCATTGGCAATTCATAATTCTCCATGGAAATGAACTGCCCTCTCCCGACGCCGCGCTACGACACGATCACCCTCGCCCACGGGGGCGGCGGCACCCTGACCGCGTCGCTGATCCGCGACATCTTCCTCCCCGCCTTCGGGGCGCATTCCGCCTCGCCGCACGATGCCACCCTGTTTTCGCTCGGCGGCCGGCGCGCGGCGTTCACCACCGATTCCTACGTCGTCCAGCCCCTGTTTTTCCCCGGCGGCGACATCGGCACCCTCGCCGTCAACGGAACCGTCAACGACCTGCTCATGGTCGGCGCGAAACCCGCCGTCCTCACCGCCGGCTTCATCCTCGAGGAAGGCCTGCCGATCGAGACCCTGCGCCGCGTTGTCGACTCCATGCGCGCGGCGGCGGCAACCGCGGGCGTCTCCATCATCGCCGGCGACACCAAGGTCATCGGCCGCTCCAGCGGCGACGGCCTCTATGTCAACACCAGCGGCGTCGGGGAAATCGCCGTCCCCGAACCCCTCGCGCCCGAGCGGATCCGCCCCGGCGACGCGATCCTCCTCACCGGCGACATCGCCCGGCATGGCATCGCCGTCATGGCGAAGCGCCATGGCCTCGACTTCGATCCGCCCGTCCAGAGCGACTGCTCCTCGCTGCATGCGCCGATGCTGGAATTGTTTGAAAAGGGCCCCGCCCCCCGTTGCGCGCGCGATCTCACCCGAGGCGGGCTCGGCGGCGCCCTCTGCGAGCTGGCCGCCGCCGCCCACCTCGCCTTCCAGATCGACGAGGCCTCGATCCTCGTCGACAAGCCCGTGCGCGGCGCCTGCGAGCTGCTGGGCTTCGACCCCCTCTTTGTCGCCAACGAAGGCTGCGCCGCGATCTTCACGGCGCCGGAAAACGCCGAAGCGACGCTGGCCCTCCTGAAACGGCATTCCGCGACGGCCCGGGCCGTCGCCATCGGCCGGGTGGAAGCCGGCGGCGGTGTCTCCGCCCGAACCGGTTTGGGCACCGTCCGGCGCCTCGTGCCGCCCTCCGGCGAGCAGCTGCCCCGGATCTGCTGAAAATAAGGCCGGGCGTCTCCGCCCGGCCCTTCTGGATCCCGGATTCCGGCTTCGCGCCTATTGCTCGTGATCCTCGTAGAAGACCTCGCCCGTCTGCCCGTGCGTGATGCGGAAATCCTCGATGTGCAGGTTTGAATCGCTCACGAATGTCAGATGCGTGGCACATCGTTTCTCGAGGTTGATCAGCACCTGTTCGTCCTCCTTGCGCAGCCGTTCCATGATCATCGGATTGACGGAGATGCGCAGGGGCATCTCGCCGCGGTGCTGGTTCTTCTTCATCACCTCGAGGATGCGGCGCTGGATGCGCACGCTCATGCTCAGGTTCGACAGCACCTTGCCGCGACCGTGGCAATACGGACAGTCGGCGTAGTTCGCCGCGCGGAGGCTTTCCTCCATGCGCTGGCGCGTCATCTCGATCAGGCCAAGCTGCGAGACCGGCAGGACGTTCGTCCGCGCCTTGTCGTTCTGCAGCGCCTCCTTGAGGATCTTGTGCACCTGGGACTGGTTCTTGCGCGACTTCATGTCGATGAAGTCGATCACCACCAGGCCGCCGATGTTGCGCAGGCGCAGCTGGCGCGCGACTTCCTGCGCGGCCTCGAGGTTCACCTGCAGGATGCTCTCCTCCTGCGTCTTGCCGCCCTTGTGGCGCCCCGTGTTCACGTCGATCGCCACCAGAGCCTCCGTCTCGTCGAAGATCAGGTAGCCGCCGGACTTCAGCCACACCTTGCGCCGGAAGGCGTTCTCCAGCTGCTTCTCGACATCGAAGTGCTCGAAGATCGGCACCATCCCGTCGTAGAGCTTGACGCGGTTCTTGACGTGGCGCGCGATCCGGGCCGTCATGTCCCGGATGCGGTCGAACGTCTCGCGCGAATCGATCACGATGCGGTCGACCTCCTCGGTGAGCGAATCGCGGACGACGCGCTCGACGAGGTCGGGCTCGTGGTAGAGGCAGCACGGCGACGGCTTGTTCTTGATGCCGTCCTCGATCTTCTGCCAGGTGTCCAGCAGGCCGCGCAGGTCCCGCGCGAAGCTGGTCGCCCGCGACCCCTCGGCCGACGTGCGGATGATCAATCCGATGCTCGACGGGATCGGCAGGCGCCCGAGGGCCTTCTTCAGCCGGTCGCGCTCCTTGTCGTTCTCGATCTTGCGCGACACGCCCTTGAGCTTGCTGCCCGGCATCATCACCAGGTAGCGGCCCGGGATGCTCAGGTTCGCGGTCACGCGCGGCCCCTTGGTCCCGATGGGGCCCTTCGTCACCTGCACGATGATCTCGCTGCCGGGCGGGAACAGCTTCGCCATCTCCCCGGGCTGCGTCTTCTTCTTGCGCGGCCGGTTCGCCGCGATGCCCTCCTCGACCTCGAGCCGCGCCGCATCCTCCGGGATCATGTCCCAGTAGTGGATGAACGCGTTCTTCTTCATGCCGATGTCCACGAAGGCGGCCTGCAGGCCGTCCTCCATGTTCTGGATGCGCCCCTTGTAGATGCTCCCCACGATGCGCTCCTCCGTCGGCCGCTCGATGGCGAACTCCTCCAGGTGCCCGTCCTCCATGATCGCCACGCGGGTCTCCAGGCTCTCCGCATTGACGATGATTTCACGCTTTGTCTTTTTTCTCAGTCCGATCATTTTCAACCATTCCCACATTTCACACCTCGCGCCTCATGCGGCGCACATGCACGCTCTGAACCAGCCCGAATCCCGCCAGCGTGCTCACCATGAACGACCCTCCGCTGCTGACGAGCGGGAGCGGAAGCCCCGTGATCGGCAGCAGGCCGATGGTCATTCCGATGTTCACGAAAACATGGCAGAACAACAAACTGGCGATGCCCGTTGCAAGCAGGCTCCCGGCCGGATCCTTCGCCGTCCACGCCGTGCGGATGTAGCACGTCAGCAGGGCGGCGAAGCCCAGCAGGAGCAGGCTTGCGCCAATGAACCCCGTCTCCTCGGCGATGACCGGGAAGATGAAGTCCGTGGGTGAAACCGTGCGGGGCAGGAAGCCCAGCACGTTTTGCGACCCGTTCAAAAATCCCTTGCCGGACAGGCCGCCCGAGCCGACCGCGATGGCCGACTGCAGGGCGTTCCAGCCCGAACCCAGCGGATCCCGCGAGGGGTCCAGGAACGTCGCGATGCGCTCGCGCTGGTAGTCGTCCAGCACGAACCGCGCCAGCGGCGACAGCGCGGCGGCGACGGCGCCGAGGCCCAGGACCGCGAGCCCGAACAGATAGCGCAGCCCTCCCCCCGCCGCGAACAGCATGAAAACCGTCGTCGGCACCAGGATCATCGCCGTCCCCAGGTCCGGCTCCTCGAGGATCAGCCCGAACGGCAGCGCCATCAGCCCGAGCGCCAGCAGCACGGCCCCGAACGAGCGCTGCCGGACCAGCGGGCTGGACAGGACCCGCGCGAGCACCAGCACCAGCGCCACCTTGGCGAACTCCGACGGCTGCACCGGGATGCCGAAGATCACCAGCCAGCGGTAGGCGCCGTAGACCTTCTTGCCCGCCACCAGCACCAGCGCCAGCAGCACCAGCGTGCCCGCGTAGAACCACCAGGACTGGCGGAGCCAGAACCGGTAGTCCGTCGCCGCCAGCGCCAGCGCCACCGCCGCGCCGAGCGCCGCCCACCAGATCTGCTTGGAGAACCACGAACCGACGATGCCCGTGTCCTCCCCGCGCCACGAGGCGCTGTAGATGAACGAAAGCCCCGCCGCCAGCAGGCCAGCCGCCAGCAGGACGGCCAGCCAGTCCTGCGCCAGGAAGATGCGCCATCCGGCTTGCATGCGCTTCTTCATGCCGGCTCCTCCGCAGGCACGGGCGCGGCTTCGGGAACCGTTTCCGGCACGGGCGCAGGGATCTCTGGCAGCGGCGCGGGCACCGGCATCTCCAGGCCCTCCACTTCGGCGAACACCTGCGCCAGCAACTGCTTCACGCGCGGGGCCGCCGTCGTGCCGCCGCTGACGCCGTCCTCCACCAGCAGCGCCACCGCGTAGCGCGGATCCTCGAACGGCGCGAAGGCGATCATCCACGTCATCTTGCGGCCCGCGCCCTTCACGCCGTATTCGGCGGTGCCCGTCTTGGCCGCCACGGTCACGTTCGGCAGCTTCGCCCGCTTGCCCGAGCCGTCGGGCTGGTTCACCGCGTCGCGCATGCCTTCGCGCACCACGCGGATGTGGCGCGCCTCCCAGGAAGGCCCGCCGGACGCCTTCGCCGGGGCGATTTCCTGCGCCTCGCCGCCCGCCGCCACGATCCTGCCGACCAGGCGCGGCTGCCAAAGCGTGCCGCCGTTGGCCAGGGCCGCCGCGTACATCCCCATCTGGACCGGCGTGACCAGCAGCGCCCCCTGCCCGATCGACAGGTTGCACGTGTCGCCGTCGCGCCAGCTGTCGCGGCGCGCCGTCCGTTTCCAGGCGTTGTCCGGCACGAGGCCCGGCCGCTCGAAATCGAGGCTGATGTCCGTCTTGCGCCCGAATCCGCAGTCCCGGGCCATGGCCTGCACCGCTTCCGGCCCGCATTCCAGCGCCGAATGGAACAGATAGACGTTGCACGAATAGCGGATCGCCGCCTGCAGATCGATGCTCCCGTGGCCCCAGTGCTGCCAGCAGCGGAAGCGTGCGGAACCCAGTTCGAAGTAGCCCGGGCAGGTGAACCGCATATCGGCCGAGACCTTGCCGCTGTGGAGCGCCGCCAGCAGCGTGACCGGCTTGAACGTGCTCCCCGGCGCGTATTCCCCGCCCGTCGCGCGGTTGTAGAGCGGGCGCGCCTCGGCCTTCAGCAGCTGGTTCCAGACCTTCGCCGGCACCGAGGGAACAAACTGGTTGGGATCGAACCCCGGCGCGCTCGCCAAGGCCAGCACGTCGCCGTTGCGCGGATCGACCACGACGGCCGCGCCGCGTTGCCCCTCCAGCACCGCCTCCGCCGCCCGCTGGATGCGCGAATCCACCGCCAGCACCACATCGCTGCCCTTGCCCGGCGCGCGGCGGGACACCTCGTCGAACTTGAAGCCCGCCACATCCACCTGGATCTCCAGCTTGCCGCCGGCATTCGCCCGCAGCACACCATCCAGCCGCTTCTCGATGCCCGACTTGCCCGCCATCTCCGGCAGGTAATAGTGGTATTTCTCCGGCGCCTCCCCGTCGTCGCCAGCGTCCGGCAGCGACGCGGAATCGGCCCGGCCCACGTAGCCCAGCATGTGGCACGCCGATCCGCCTTGCGGATAGACGCGCACCGGCTCCACCGTCAGCTCCGCCCCCGGGAATTCCGACGCGCGCTCCGCAAACCGCGCCACCGCGGCCTCGTCGAGGTCCCGCCAGGCCACGAGCGGCAGCGGCGTGCGCCTCCCCAGGTGCAGCCGCACATCCTGCGGGCTCATCTGCAGCGGCCGGTCCATCGCCTCCGCGATTCGATAGAGCGATTCCATCACGTTGTCGACCGTCCGCTGGACGTTGCCGGAGCGGCGCAATTCCTCGAGATAGAGCGACACGCAATAGCTGGGCCGGTTGTCGGCCATCCGCACGCCGTTGCGGTCGAGGATGCGCCCGCGGATGCCCGGGATCCTCACGCTGCGCAGGCTCTGCTTCGCCAGCCGCCGCTGGTACTCCATCCCCTGCGCCACCTGCAGGTTCCACAGGCGGTAGGTCAGTGCGCCGAAGCAGGCCAGCATCGCCAGCCACAGCAGCAGCAGGCGCCAGACGTGCACTTCCGGAATGAAGCGGTCCCGAGGCATCAGGCGCGGTCCTCCCAGATTCCCAGCACGCGCTCCATCCCGCGGATCATCCCGAACAGCAGCGGCACCAGCACCGCCCCCAGCACCGCGGAGCCGGCCATGCGCCAGAAGATCTCCCCGCCCGAGAGTCCCACCAGCCCCTTCATTTTCAGCAGCAGCGCCATCGTGCCGGTCGAAGCCGACGCGCACAGCGCCCCGAACCACATCGCCGTGCTCGCCTTGTCCGCGAAGAAATCCGCCCGTAGCAGCAGCGCAAGGCCGCCGGCCACCAGGAAGGCGCACGCCGAACAGCCCAGCGGAGCCAGGCTCAGCGAGTCCTCCACGAGCCCCGCCAGCAGCGCCACGGCCACGAAATAGCGGGCCTTTTTGTTCACGGCCACGTAGAGCACCACGCCCAGCAGGAAGGGAAACGCCGGCTGGCCCATGTGCCGCCACGCCGGCACCGCCGCCTGCAAGGTGCCGCCCACGATCAGCCAGAACAACAGCATCAGCAGCGTCATGGCTCCTCCCCCTCCAAGGGGCCGGTCTCGTCGTCGATCACGATGTCCGCCGGCGGAAGCTCGGGCCGCACCGACGCCAGATCCTTCTCCGTCGCCGCCACGAATCCGTATTCCAGCTCGCCCAGGTTCGCCGCCGAATCAATCCACGCCGTCTGGTACAGCCCCGCCTCGTGCATCTCCACCTTCGCCACGCGGCCCACCAGCAACCCCTTCGGGAACAGCCCGCCCAGCCCGGAGGTCACGACCTCGTCGCCTTCCTGCACATCCGCCGTCTGAGAAACATAGTCCATGCGGCACGCCGGCTGCTCGCCCGGTTTGACCCCCATTCCCGCCACCACGCCGAACACCCCGGAGCGCGCGATGCGCACCGACACCTGGCACGACGGATCCGACAGCAGCAGCACGTCCGCCGTGCGGTCCGAAACCGAAACCGTCCGCCCGATCAGCCCGTCCGGCGTGATCACCGCCCGGCCCTCCGCCACGCCTGCGGACGCCCCCTTGTCCAGCCGCGCCGTCTGCCACCAGCCCGTGCTGTCGCGCCCGATCACCTCGCATGAAACCAGTTTGTTCGGAAACCGCTGCACGAACCCCAGCAGGTCGCGCATCATCTGGTTGTCGCGCTCCAGCTCCCGCGCCATGCGCATTTCCCCGCGCAGATAGACGATCTCCTCGGAAAGCGCCCGGTTTTCCAGCGCCAGGTCCCCGATGCCCCGGATATAGCGGAAGATATCCTGCAGCTCCCTCGCCCCGCCCCGCAGCACCGCCTGCAGGGGGCTGATGCCGTCGCGGACCGCGCCCTTGACGCGGCGCGACGCCGAGTCCGGCAGATTCATCATCGCCAGCACGACCAGTCCGATCGCGCACAGCGCTATCCATCGTCGATCCTTCATCGTTCCTTCCGGCACCAACACACACCAAGCCTATGCGGAACGGAAGAGAGACGGCAGAGACAGGATGGAGGGCGAGGGCCGCCGGCTCAGGCGCCGGACGACACCTTGCGCAGGAAATTCAGCTCGTGCAGCACGACGCCCGTGCCTTCGGCCACCGCGCTCAGCGGATCCTCGGCCACGTGCACCGGCAACCCGGTCTGCTCCGCGAGCAGCTTGTCCATGCCTCGCAGCTGCGAGGTGCCCCCCGCCAGCACGATGCCCCGGTCCACGAGGTCCGAGGACAGCTCCGGCGGGCAGCGCTCCAGCGTGATGCGGATCGCCTCGACGATGGCCGACACGGGCTCCTGCAGAGCCTCGCGGATTTCCTCGGAGGTGATCGTGAGCGTCTTGGGCAGGCCCGCGACCAGGTCGCGACCCTTCACCTCCATGCTCATCTCCTCGCCGAGGGGATAGGCGGATCCGATCGTGATCTTGATCTCCTCCGCCGTCCGTTCGCCGATCATCAGGTTGTAGACCCGCTTCAGGTATTGGACAATCGCCTCATCCATCTCGTCGCCGCCGACGCGAACGCTGCGGCTCAGCACGATGCCGGCCAGGGAGATGATCGCCACCTCGGTGGTGCCGCCTCCCATGTCCACGATCATGTTGCCCGCCGGCTCCTGGACCGGAAGGCCCACGCCGATCGCCGCCGCCATTGGCTCCTCGATCAAGTACACTTCCCGCGCACCCGCATGGGTGGCGGAGTCCTTGACCGCTCTCTTCTCCACTTCCGTGATTCCGCTGGGGACCGAAATGATGATCCGCGGGCGCACCACCCACTTGCGGTTGTGCGCCTTGCGGATGAAATACCGCAGCATCGCTTCGGTCACCTCGAAATCCGCGATGACGCCGGCTTTCATCGGACGGATGGCGACAATGTTCCCGGGCGTCCGGCCGAGCATGCGCTTGGCCTCCTCGCCCACCGCCAGCACGCGGTTCGACCCCTGCTGGATCGCCACCACGGAAGGCTCGCGCAGCACGATGCCCCGGTCTTTCACATAGACCAGGGTATTGGCCGTGCCGAGATCGATGCCGATATCGTTCGAAAAATAACCTAAAAGCCAGCTAAACATCTGGACTCTTTCCTAATAATGAAAATTGCCTTTCAACTCTAAAACCCCCGCATACTGCCCTCCCCCCTCTCCCACCGTCAAGCCCCAAAACCGTTTTCACGCCGGGGTCGTCTGGGGGGGATGGGGCCGGAAAATGGCGGAGAGAGAGGGATTCGAACCCTCGGTACCGGTTATTACCAGTACGACGGTTTAGCAAACCGTTGCTTTCGGCCACTCAGCCATCTCTCCGCACAGGGTGGGCGATAACCTAGGGGATGGGACGCGTTTCCGCAAGCGCCTTTTTGCAAAACGGGAGAGGAACCGCCCGGATTCCGGAACGGGGCTCCGCATCGAGCCTAGAGCTCCGTGTATTTCTTCGCGAGGCCCTTGGATTTCTTCACGGGATATTTGCGCCCGTTGATCCGGATCTTCCGCCGGATTTCCGCCGGCAGGTCGAGATCCATGTGGTTTGCCAACAGGAGGGCGTAGTTGACGACATCGGCCAGCTCCTCCGCGATGGCCTTGCGCCGGGCCTTGTCGCGGATGCGGGCCTCGCATTCCGCGTCCGTGCACCACAGGAACTGTTCCTGCAGCTCGGCGGCTTCGATCGCCAAGCCGGCCACGAGGTTCTTGGGCGTGTGGAACTGTTTCCAGTCCCGCGCATCGCGAAACGCCACGATCTCATCCCTCAAGCTCTTCCAGTCGTTTCTCATGGCGCCGAATCTACCACCCCCCCCGCCGCCTGCACCAGCCCGAAGCATGCCGTGAGGCACTCCAAAGGATAGGAAACCGCTATTCGTGGATGCGGAAATCCACGGAGCCCCCCTTTTTTCTCTGGCCGTCCTGCCAACCCGCTTCAGGGAGCCGGAGCCGCAGGAGCTTCCGCGGCGCCGGCGGCGGCGGGCGGGGCCATGAGGCGGCCGCCAGGCGTCCGGCGCCCGGTCTGGACGCAGACGTCCAGGATGCCGCTGACCTGCTCGTTCACCCAATCGAGGGCTTCCGACGAAATGGTTTCGAGCCCGCTCCGCGCCTTCAGTTCTTCTTTGACGACCGAGGCGGTGATGAATTTCTTTTCCATGTGTTTCTCCTAATGGTTCCGATGGATGGCGGAAGAATAGCACAACGCCGAGCTTCCGCCAGTCCGCTTATCTGTTTCCTTCCGTTTTTCCCCCTGCCCTTTTTACGCACGAACGCGGCCGGCGGCTTGACAAACGGTTCCGCCCCTCCTAGCCTTTTAGATGCGGAGACGCACCGAAGGGATGCGGGGAATGCCGCCGCCGCCCGCGTCCCCGCAAAAGAAATGGAGCCGGAAATGACGGATCAAGACAGCCGCTCGCCGAACGAACTCCATCCTCCCCGGAACCCCGCCTTGGATATCGACAGGCTTCTTTCGCTTGTCGCCAGCAGCGGCGCCTCGGATCTGCATATCACGATCCCCAGCCCGCCGATCCTCCGGATCGAGGGCAAGCTCGTTGTGCAGAAGGACCTGCCCCCCGTCGCGCCCCGCGACATCGAGGACATCTTCAGGAAAATCACCACGGAAGAACAACAGGCCGCCTTCGACCGGGAGCTGGAACTGGATTTCGCCTACAGCCTTTCCGGGCTGGCCCGGTTCCGCGTCAATGCCATGCGGCAGCGGGGGTCGATGAGCCTCGCCTTCCGGCTGGTGCCGTTCAAGATCCCCAGCATCGATGAACTGGGACTGCCTCAGGTTTGCAAGAAGCTGGTCGTCAAGCCCCGTGGGCTGGTCCTGATCACGGGCGTGGCCGGAAGCGGAAAATCCACGACCCTCGCCGCCATGATCAACCACCTGAACGAGACCGAGCAGCGAAACGTCATCACCATCGAAGACCCCATTGAATTCCTGTTCCGCAACAACAAGTGCCTGATCCGCCAGCGGGAACTGGGATATGACACCAAGCTGTTCCATTCCGCGCTGGTCCACGCCCTCCGCCACGATCCGGACGTCATCGTCATCGGGGAAATGCGCGACCTGCCCACGATCAGCACCGCCATCACGGCGGCCGAAACGGGCCATCTGGTCATCGGAACGATGCATACCATCGACACGGCCCAGTCCGTCGACCGCGTCATCGACATCTTCCCGGCCGCCCAGCAGCAGCAGGTCCGCCTGCAGTTCTCCCAGGTTATCGAAGGCGTGCTGTCGCAGGTCCTCCTCCCCCGCATCGGAGGGGGGCGGATCGCGGCCTTTGAAATCATGCTGGCTTCGCCCATCATCCGGCGGTTCATCCGCGAAGGCAAGGTCGGCGATATCCTCACCAACCTCGAGATGAGCACGACCGAAGGCAAGCGCTCCATGGACCAGGCCTTGGCCGACCTGGTCCGGGACAAGCTCGTCGCCAAAGAGGATGCCCTGATGGCCAGCAGCAACCCCGCCCACCTGTTGGAGCTGCTGAACCCCACGGATTTCGCATTCAAGAAATAAGTCCGGAAAAGGGCGCCGGGCACGGTGCGGGGGGATCCTCCATCTCCTTCTGGATTGAAAAAACATCCCGAAACATCCAGATTCAAGCCGCTTATGCACACCGAATATGAATTCGCCGCCGTCGCCGGGCATGCCCGCCGCGGTTTCGGCACCTTGCTGGTCGTCATGCTCGGATTCACGTTCTTCTCCGCCAGCATGTATGCGGGGGCCACCCTGGGCAACGGTCTGCGCGCGCCGGCTTTCCTCCTCGCCGTCCTCGCCGGCAACCTTCTCCTCGGCGTCTATACGGGCCTGCTGGCGCACATCGCGGCCAAAACAGGGCTCTCCACGCATCTCCTCGCCCGCCGCGCCTTCGGGACGAAGGGCGCCATCCTGCCCTCCCTGCTGCTGGGCGTGACGCAGGTGGGCTGGTTCGGCGTGGGGGTGGCGATGTTCGCCCTGCCCGTCGCGCAGATGTTCCCCGGCCTCCCCCGCCTGCCTCTCATCATCGTTTCCGGCGCGTGCATGAGCCTGACCGCCTACTACGGCATCAAATCCCTCACGATCCTGTCCATCATCGCGGTGCCGGCCATCACGCTGCTGGGCTGCGCCTCGATGGGCAAGGCGTTCCACGACTTCGGAGGCATCGCCGCCTGGTTCGCGATGGAACCCTCCCGGCCCATGTCCCTCGCCGCCGCCATCGGCATCTGCGTGGGTTCGTTCATTTCCGGCGGCACCCTCACGCCCGATTTCACCCGCTATGCCCGCACGCCGGGCATCTCCGTCTCCTCCACCGTCATCGCCTTCCTGCTGGGTAATTCGCTCATGTTCCTTTTCGGCGCCGTCGCTTCCGCCTTCTACCAGACCAACGACATTTCCTTCGCCCTGATGAAGCAGGGCATGATCGCCATCGCCCTGATCGTCCTCGGTCTGAACATCTGGACAACGAACGACAACGCGCTCTACGCGGCCAGCCTCGGCTTCGCCACGCTGACGAACCGCAGCAAGAGGACGTTCGTGCTGATCAACGGTTTCCTCGGCACCGTCTTCGCGCTCGTGGCCTACAACCACTTCGTCCCCTGGCTCAACCTCCTCAACCTCATGCTGCCCTCCATCGGCGCAATCCTGATCCTGGACTATTTCGTGATCCGCCGCCGCGCACCGGACGCGGAACCCGAACCCGGCATCCGGTGGGCCGCCGTCCTCGCATGGGCCGCCGGATTCTGCGCCGCCAAGTATTTGCCCGGCATCCCGCCCCTCAACACTCTTCTCGCCGCCTCGATCGCCTATCTCCTTCTCGCCCGCCGCCCCGCCCCCGCCTCCGGAGAAACACCATGAAAAACCCGATCGCCCTCCTCGCGGCACTGCTTCTGGCCGGATGCGCCAGCCCGCCGTCTCCGCCCACTGCCCCCCTGTCGGATGTCCCGCCTCTCGTCATGCAAAAGGCCAAGAAGGAAAAACAGACCTGGATCGACTCGGCGTGGCATGGCGCCGGCCAGGTCGTTGTCGGCCGCCTGCGCCGGCAGGATCCCGCCGATTCCACGCCCATCGTGGCGCGCACCAAGGTAAGGGACGACGGCTGGTTCGCCGCCGCCCTGCATCCTTCGCGCAAACTGTCCTTCCGGGCCCACGGATGCGAACCGCTCGACCTCGCGCCCTCTGGCACCCAGCCCATCGTGCGCCTCCCCGATGCCATCCTGAAGCGCGTGCCCCCGGCCGAAACCGCCGGGATCCGCGGCCGGATCATCTGCCCGGGTCAATCTCCAACGGCAACTGTCAAGCTGGTCGTCGCCCCCGCCCCTCTCCTGTGGGAGGACTCCGGCTACGAAAGCGCCGCCCGTTTCACAGCCCTGGTGGCCAGCCAGCAGGTGCCCGCCGGCGGGGAATTCGCCTTCTCCGGCTTGTCGCCCATCGAATATGAACTCCACATCTCCGCCCCCGGTTGCATCACGCTCAAGCGAACGGTCGTTCCGGATCGGCGCGCACATCTGTCCCTCGGCGACATCGAGCTGATTCCCGCCCCCCTCCTTGTCTTCGACTACGTGGCGCAATTCAAAACCCTGGCCCAGGCCCGCAGCTTTCCCGAGCGGCACCAGGCGATCGAATGCAACGGCACCAACCGATTCCGCTTCACCAACGAGCGGGACGAACTGGGCAATGCCCTCTTCCTGCGCCTGACCCCGGGGACGGATCTGGACGCCGCCCGGGTTGCTGCGGCGCAACCCCCGGCGCCGGCCTACGCCCCCGCCACCCCGGTTCCCGCCCCGGGACAGGTCAGGGCCGACTTCTGGTTTTCCCCCGCCCCGATCTACGATCTCGGCAAGATCAGCCTGGTCGAGATCATCGCTTCCGCCAACGACGCGCTTCTGCGGCCCGCCCCCCATGCGCCGGACCATGTGATCCTCCAACCGGGCCACACCTATTTCTTCGAATGCACGAACAAGAACGCCAACTGCTTGTTCTCGGTCAATCCAGCCAAATGAGCTGCGGCCCCCATGGGGGGGCGAAAGGTTACAGCCCCTCGGCGAGGGCTTCGCGGACGGTTTCGCGGTCGTCGAAGTGCAGCATGCGGCCGGCGATTTCCTGGTAGGGCTCGTGGCCCTTGCCCGCGATGAGCACCGTGTCGCCCGCCCGCGCCTCGCATAGCGCGGCACGAATGGCCTTGGCGCGGTCCGGTTCGACGCGATGCGGCTTGCCCCGGTCCATGCCCGGCAGGATCTCTTCGATGATGGCTTGCGGATCTTCGTTGCGGGGGTTGTCGCTGGTGACGATCGCCAGATCCGCGACTTCCGACACCGCCGCCCCCATCCGCGGCCGCTTGCTCCGGTCGCGGTTTCCACCGCACCCGAACAGGCAGATCAGGCGCCCCGGCGTGGTTTCGCGCAGGGTCTGCAGCACGTTGCGCAGGGCGTCCTCCGTGTGGGCGTAGTCCACGAAAATATGTCGCCCCTTCGGATCCTCGATGCGCTCCAGCCGGCCCGGCACGAAGCCCATCCGGCCCAGCGCGGAAGCCATGGCCGCCAGCGGCGCCCCCAGCGCCCCGCATACGGCGATCGCGGCCAGCGCATTCATCACGTTGAACCGGCCGGAAAAGCCCAGCGACACATCCACCCCGCCCCACGGCGTGACCGCACGGAAGGCGGACGACGCCTCCGACAGCCGGATATCCTCCGCGCGCACCATCGCGTCCGGCCGGCATCCGTAGGTGACGAGCCGGCCGGCCAAATGGGGTTCCGCCGCAAGCCGCCGCCCGTAGGCGTCGTCGATGTTCACCACGGCGGGCGCCTCGGGCGATTGCCCGGCCAGCGTGTCGAACAGGCGCTTCTTGGCGTCGAAATAGGCATCCATCGTCTTGTGGAAATCCAGATGGTCCACGCTCAGGTTGGTGAAGACCGCCGCGGCGAAACGCGTACCGCGCAGGCGTTCCGCCGCGAGCCCCTGCGACGATACCTCCATCGCCATGGCCTGGCATCCGGCCTGGCGGGCCTCGAAGAAGATGCGCTGGATGTCGAGCGATTCCGGCGTGGTGCGCGAGGCGGCGATGAGCCGGCTGCCGAATTCGTATTGGATCGTCCCGATGATGCCGCACTCCCGTCCCGCCTCGCGCAGGATGTCGCGGATCATGAAGACGGTCGTGGTCTTCCCGTTCGTGCCGGTGACGCCGATCACCTGCAGCTTTTCCGAAGAATGTCCGTGGAATTCCGCCGAGAGGTCGGCCATCGCCGTCCGGGCGCATTCGACCTGGATGCCGACAAGGCCGCGCGGCAGGCGGACGCCCTTTCCGTGGACGACGGCCGCCGCGCCGCGGCGCGCCGCCTCCTCGATGAAAAGCCCTCCGTCGGTCTTCTCGCCGGGCAGCGCGAAGAAAAGGAACCCGGGCTGGACCGCGCGCGAATCATAGGCGAGCCCGGCGATCTCCGTCGAGGCTGCCCCGTCCAGCTCGGCGGCGGGCAGCGCCTGCAGGAGGCGGCCCAGCTTCATCGTCCGCGCCGGCTTGCCTGCTCCGCCCCGGTTCATGGCGTCCCTTCCAGGATCTTGTGGTAGTAGACCAGCTCGGCGGCATCCACGGGCCGGATGTCCAGGTACCGCGCCACCGGTTCGGCGATCTTCGCGAACACCGGCCCAGCCGTCACGCCGCCGGTGCGCAGCGGCTGCGGATTGTCCAGCACCACGATGATGCCGATCTCGGGCCGCTCGGCGGGCAGGATCCCCATGAAGGAGGAGACGTTCGCGTTCTCCACATAGTGGCCATCGACGATTTTCTCGGCGGTGCCCGTCTTGCCGGCCACGTTGTAGCCCTTGATGGAGGCGCGAGTGCCGGTGCCGCCTTCGCGCGTGACCTCCGTCAGCATCTGGCGCATCAGGGCCGCCGTCCGCTCCGTGATGGGCCGGGCCAGCGCCTCGGGCTTGTTTTCCAGCAGGACCGCCCCGTTCTTGTCCACCACCTTCCGAACCAGGTGGTTCTTCATCAGGAAGCCGTCGTTGCCGATGCAGCACAGCACGTTCAGCATCTGCAGGGCGGTGACGGCGACGGTGTGGCCCATCGCGATGCGCGTGATGTCCACCTTGGCCCACTTTTCCGCCGGATTGAGGATGCCGGATTCCTCGCCGGGCACCTCGATCCCCGTGGGCCGGCCCAGCCCGTAGGATTTCAGGTAGCGGTGCAGGCGTTCCGGCCCCAGCATCACCGCGATCTTCGCCGCGCCGATGTTGCTGGATTTGCGCAGGATGCCCGTCACGTCGAGCGTGCCGTAGGGATGGAAGTCCTTCAGCGGGCGGCCGGCGAAGAACCACATGCCGTTCTCGCAGTCGAACAGGTCGTTGGTCGCGACGAGCCCTTCGTTGAGCGCCGCGGCGACGACACCGACCTTGAACACCGATCCGGGCTCGAAGTTCACGCCCACGGCGCGGTTCAGGCGCGTGTCCGCGGCGGTCTTGTTGTACCCGTTGAGGTCGTACGCCGGACGAGAGGCCATGGCCAGGATGTTGCCCGTGCGGACCTCCTCCACGATGGCCCAGGCGGCTTCGGGATGGAAATTGGTCATCGCCGCGTCGAGCGCCTTCTCGACGAAGTACTGGATGTTCTGATCGATCGTCAGGTAGACGTCCGCCCCCTCCTGCGGGGCGATCTCCAGCGTGCGGTGCGTATAGATCTCGTGGCGGCGCCCGTCGCGTTCGCTCTGGCGGAGGCCCGGGCGGCCCTTCAGGTAGGGATCCCAGCGCTGCTCGATGCCGGCGCTGCCGACGCCTTCCTTGTTGGAGAAACCCATCACATGGCAGCCCATCGAGTCATGCGGATAGTACCGCGTCGTCTGCGGCTCGAAGAAAACGCCCGGCAGGCGGAGCCGCTCCACCTGCGTGGCAATCTCCTCGCGGACCAGGCGGGCGACGGGTTCGTAGCGGCGTCCCGGGCGGTTCACGCGGTCCCAGACCTCCCCCGGCGGCAGCCCCAGGACGCGGGACAGCTGCGCGCTCACCGCCTTCGCCTGCCCGTTGCTCAGGACGACGACCGGATCCACGCAGATGTTCTGGACCGGCAGGTCCAGCGCCAGCAGCTGTTCGTTGCGGTCGAGGATGCGCCCGCGCCCCACCAGGATCTTCTCCTCGACGGTGCGCATCCGGCGCACCCGCTCCTTCAAGGATTCGTTGCCCCCCAGATGCAGATAGCCCAGCCGCACCGCCAGCCCCATCCACACCGCCAGCAAGGCGACGGCGACCAGCGTCGTCCGCCAGATGTATCCGCGGTCAATCACGCGGGGAAGGCCCGCCCTGGAACGCGTATTGGGCCGGCTCGTCCGGCTCCGCCGCGCGCAGGCGGATGATGTTCTGCTCTTCCGGCCACGACATCGCAACGCCATGGGCCGCCATCAAGCGCTCCATGTTGCCGATCGAGCGCGCCATGGCCCAGTTGCGCTCCTCGTTCACCACCCGCTTGCGCAGTTCGGCCCGTTCGGCCTCCAGCTTCGAAATCTGGCGGCCGATGTTCTCGCACGTGTTGTAGAGGCCCAGATAGACCCCCGCCAGGACCGCGGCCAGTCCGAAAAGCGCAATGCCCCAGACCATCACCCGGTTGCCGTCCTGCCCGTTCTTGCGGTTCTTCCTTGCCATGTCACGCCATCCTTTCCAACACCCTCAGTTTCGCCGTGCGGGACCGCGGGTTCCTTGCGATCTCCTCTTCCGTGGCGGCGACCGCCTTGCGCGTCACCCGGCGCGCCCTCGGCAGCTGGCCGCTCCAGCGCGAGCCGCCCTTCGCCAGCGATTCCATCCGGCCCTCGTGGGCCGCCATGAACTGCTTCACCATCCGGTCTTCCAGGCTGTGGAAGCTGATCACCGCCAGCCGCCCGCCGGGCGCCAGCAGGTCCAGCGCCGCCGGCAGGGCTTTCTCCAGCGCCGCCAGCTCGCCGTTCACCGCGATCCGCAGCGCCTGAAAGGTCTGCGTCGCCGGATGCGTGCGCCCGCGGCGCCCGCCTTTCACCCGCGACACCAGCTCCGCCAGCTGCGCCGTCGTCCGGGGGGTCTCGCCGCGCGCACGCGCCGCCACCACCGCCTTCGCGATCCGCCGCGACATCGGCTCCTCGCCGTAGCGCCACAGCACGTCGGCCAGCTCCGCCTCCGGCAGCCGCTCCAGTAGCAGCGCCGCCGTCAGCTCCTGCCGGTCGTCCATCCGCATGTCCAGCGGAGAATCCCGCAAAAAGCTGAATCCGCGCTCCGGCCGGTCGAGCTGCATCGACGAAACGCCGATGTCCAGCAGGATTCCGCGTGCGTCGCGAAGCCCGTGCCGGGCGGCCACTCCGGCCAGCTCCGAAAAATTCTCCCGCTCCAGGAGGACCCGGTCGCCGAAGGGCGCCAGCGCCGCCCGGGCCAGTTCCAGCGCCGCGGCGTCGCGGTCCAGCCCCAGCAGCTTCGCATCGAGGCCGGCCGCCGCCAGGATCGCCGCCGCATGCCCCCCCGCCCCCACGGTCCCGTCCACATACCAGCCGCCGGGGGCCGTCACCAGCCGGGTGACGGTCTCCTCCAGCAAAACCGGCACATGGACCATGTTCACCTCGCGGAGATCAAACGAACCAGACACGGCCGCGCTGCGCCCGGGTGGACGGAGAACCGATCGTCAGGTTCCCGCCTTCCTCGGTCACGGCATCGGCGCCTTCGAACAACTGATAACGCGGCAGGAGGACGCGCTGGGGAACGGAGAACCAGCGCGATTCCTCCTTGCCGCTGGAAATGGATTGGCTCATCACGAGATGGCGCGCCACCGCTCCGGGCGCCGCAGCCGCCGTGCGGGACACCGCCACCACGCGCGTCGCCGCCGCCACGCGGGTGGTCGCCACCACGCGGGCCGTGGTCCGGGACCTGGAATGGACGGACACGATCGTCTGCGGAACCGCCCTTGCGGCGGGCTTCGCCTCGGGAACCGGCGCGGCCGCCGGTGCCGCGGCGCGCTCGGCCGGCGTGTAGGTCGCCTGCCCTGCGGCGTCGAACATCTCCGCCTGCTGCCCGAAGCTCATCGGCACCGCGTCTTCGCGCGGCGACGACGACGGGTCGCGGTCCCACCAGTTCTCCGACTCCTTCTCGCGCTGCGCCGCGGGCCCGATGCCCAGGAAGAACGCCCCGAGGAAGTTCAGAACCCGATGTACTGCGCCGCTTCCGCGAACTTCGATTGATCCAGCTGCGAACTCTGCTCGTTCCATGATTCCGGACTCCATAGCTCAAACCGGCTTCCGACGCCGACCAGCACCATCTGATTGATGATTCCCGCGTAATCCAACAGCTCGTCCTTCACGCGGATGCGCCCCTGCGCATCCAGCGCCACGCGATCCGCGCGCGAAAAGAAATCGCGCAGGAATTTCTGCGCCTGCACGTTCGCGACCGAGGCCGCGCGGACCTTCTCGAGGCGCTGCGCCATCTCCCTCGCCGTCACCACGTAGAGGCACTTCACGTTCACGCCCGGCAGCACGAACAACGTGGGATTCCCCGCCGCCTCGCGCCAATCCGACGGAATCGTGACCCGTTTCTTGCCGTCGAGCGAATGGGTGTAGCTACCCACGAACGCCCCTGCGTTCAGCAGCTCCTCCATTTCCGTTGTGACCCGGCGCTCCATTTAACCTTCCTCTTGATGCACTTTATCCCACTTCGCCCCACCAAGCGTCAACAGAAAAAAAGACAATTTTTTCGCATATTTTAACCATATCCCCATCAATGAATTATGACCAAACAACCCTCCGCGCCCCCCTGCCCTATTCACAACTTATCCACAGGCCTTTTCCGTGCACCGCCAGAACCTTCTATTTTCTTCGGAAAATCGCCGTTTGAGGACCCGGAACCGCTGTGGATTTCTCGGCCGGTTTTGGGAAATCCAAAGGAAATCGAGGGGTGCCCTGAAATTTTTTCGGCATGGGGGAAGACTTGCTTCGCGGATGTGGTAGACTCCTGCCCTATGCACGAGCTCAGCCTCATGACGAATCTCCTGGACGATGCCGTGGCCGCCGCCGCCGGCGCGCCGGTCCGCGCCATGCGTGTCCGCGTAGGTCCGCTGTCGGGCATCGTCGTCGATTCGCTGCGCTTCGCGTTCGAGGCGCTGTCGCCCGGCACGCCCGCCGATGGCGCCCGGCTCGACATCGAGGAAACCGCGCCCTCCCTCCACTGCCCCCGTTGCGGCACGGATTTTTCCACCCCTGTCGGATCCTATGACTGCCCCTCCTGCGGCGCCACCGACGGCGAGCTGCGAAGCGGCAATGAACTGGAACTGGTTTCCATCGAGGTGCCTGACCATGTGTGAGACCTGCGGCTGCGGCGACCCCCATTCCCACGAACACGATTCCGCGAATCCCCATTCGCATGGCCACGTGCACGACTCCTCCCATGGCCATCCCGCCCCGGCGCGCACCCTCTCCGTGCAGAAGCCGGCGCTCGCGCTCAACCAGCGCCTCGCGGACCAGAACCGCGGATGGTTCCGCGCCAAGGGCCTGAAGGTCTTCAACCTCCTCTCCTCCCCCGGCTCCGGCAAGACCACCCTCCTGGAACGCACCCTGCGCGACATCCCCCGCGCCGCCGCCATCGTCGGCGACCTCCAGACCGAGAACGACGCCGTTCGCCTCCGGGCCTCGGGTGCGCAGGCCGTCCAGATCACCACCGGCGCCACCTGCCACCTCGATGCGCACATGGTCGCCCATGCCCTGGAGAAGCTCGATGTGGACGGCCTCGAGACCCTGTTCATCGAGAATGTCGGCAACCTCGTGTGCCCCGCCTCCTACGATCTCGGCGAAGACCGGCGCGTCGTGCTGCTCTCCGTCACCGAAGGCGAGGACAAGCCCCTGAAATATCCCGTGATCTTCCGCAACGCCGATCTCGTGCTCGTCACCAAGTGCGATCTCGCGGCGGCCACCGGCTTCGACCGCGAAAAGGCCCTGGCCAGCATCCGCCAGGCCGCCCCCCGGGCGAAGATCCTCGAAGTGTCCGCCCGGACCGGCGCCGGCCTCGACGCCTGGTACGCGTGGCTCGCCGGCTGATCAGCCTTTCGGCGACATCCGCACGATCACGGGCGACCCCCACAGCCGCGTCAATCCCAGCGCGCGGCAGGCCGATTCCAGCGCGGCCGACAGCGCGCGGCTCTTCAGCATCCGGTGCAGCACCATGGGCAGGAAGAACTGCTTCTGCACCGCCGCCGGGACGAATCCGTTCTTCGCGAACTCGCCGATCACCTGCCGGTGCCGGAACAGCGCCCACGTGCGCGTGTTCTTTTCGAACTTCTTCTTCGCGCCGAACAGCGCCGGCGCGATGGCGTTCAGGCTCTGCCCCGTCGGATAGTCCACGATCACCCCCCGCCGCGCCACCCGGCACAGCTCGCGCACCAGTTCCGGCCAGCGCTCGCAATGCGTCAGCAGGCGGAAGCACAGGACCAGGTCGAAGGACTTGTCCGGAAACGGCAGCTCGATGACGTTGCCGGTGACGAAAGCGCACGCGCCGGAATCCACGGCGGATTGGATCCGGTGGCGGCACGATTCGTCGCTGCCGATCACCGTCACGCGCCATCCGTCGCGGCACAGCGGCAGCGCCAGCTGCCCGTGCCCCCCTCCCACGTCGAGCACGCCCGCCCCCTCGAAGCCGCGCATCATGCGCCGCGTGATCTTCTCCTGCACCTCCAGCATCCAGCCGCCGGCCGCGCCGGAAAACCGCGTGGCATATTCGTCCGACGAGGTGTGGATGTCGGCGGTCTCGGGGAAGGGACAATGGGGATCTGTTGCGCTCATGCGGCCTTTGTATCCCTTTTCCGCCGGACGCGCAATCCTGCCGCGAATATCGCCGCCAGCCCCAGGAAGCCCAGCGCGGAAACGCCGAAGACCGCCCGCAGGTCGGCCGCCGCCACCAGCCCGGCCAGCAGCGGCGCGACCGCCCACCCGATCGACCGCGTGGTGCTCGCCAGCCCGAACGCCACTCCTTGGCGCGCCTCCGGCACGCGCTTGGCCAGCCACGCGTTCAACGCGGGCTCCAGCGTCCCGGCGAAGAAGACCGTTCCGAAACGTATCGGGAACAGCACCGCGAACGAGTGGACGCCCATCTGCCAGCCGCTGAACACCGCCGCCAGCAGCGCCGAAACCACGACCAGCCTCATGGGATGGGCCCGGTCCGAAAGCCAGCCCGTGGCCAGCCCCGCCAGCAGACCGGCGACGCTTCCGCAGGCGTTCAACCCGCCGCTCCACAGGGAGACCGCCTCCAGCGAGCCATGGATCTCCTGCACCAGCAGCGGCAGGAAGGCCATGTCGAACTGCCGCACGAACGCGATGGCCCCGATCATCGCCAGCACCCCGTAGAGGGTGGAAGGCAGGGCGCGCCAATGCACGCGGGCGCTGCCGGGGGATCCATCCTTCACCGGATGGCGGGCGGAAGGCACCACGGTCTCGTGAGTGCAGCACAGCACCAGGAGACCCGCCGCCAGCAGCAGCGCGCCCGACACGGCGAACGCCGCCCGGTATCCCATCCAGTGGGCGACGAATCCTCCCAGGAAGGCGCCGGCCATGCTTCCCGAAAACACCGCCGCGCTCAGCCCCCCCACCGCCAGCCCCCGCCGCTCGTGCGGCATCTCGCCCGCCAGAAACGCCTGCGCCGCCGTCATCGTGCCCGTCAACGCGCCCTGCGCCGTCCGGAGCACGATCAGCATCAGCGGCGTCTGGACCACTCCCATCAGCGACATTACCGCCGCGCCAGCGAGGTTCGCCCGGATCAGCATCATGCGCTTCCCGAACCGGTCCGCCAGCATCCCCCACAACGGGGCGGCAATGGCCATCGTCACGGCCGTCGAGGACGAAAACAGCGCCACCCACATCTGGAGCTCCCCGTGGCGCACCACCCCCAGTTCCTCCTGGAGGAAATACGGCGCGAAGGGCAGCGCAAACGAAAATCCCATGATGGACAGGAATTGCGCCGCCCATACCAGCACCAACTGTCTTTTCCACGAGCCCGGCATCAGGAGGCGCATTCTGCCTGAATCCCGTTCTCTTGGCATCGAAAATGTGCCGAACTCCACGCTTGCCCCCCTCTCCCCCTCCTCCTATGATTCAGCCGAATTATGGCACCCGTGGATGGACATGTGGACGACCGTTCCCGCCAGCAGGATTCCCCTGCCGAGCCGCCGAACGCCATCCCGCCCCGCCACCACTATCGCCCGTCGCGATCTTCCTCCATCCCCCCCCAGCCCACCTTGAAGAACCATACCATCCGCCTGGCCGTTGCCACGGCGATCGGCTTCGTCCTGATGTTCGCCTTGCTGATGCTGGCCGTCCGGTACGCCCAGCGCGACTGGAGCCGGAAGAACCTGCGCGCACGGGCCGCGGCGCATCCCCAGGCCGCCGCCGCCGAAGCCTTGCAGGAGGAAACCGGGCCGCAGGGCTGGAAGTATGAGCTTCTCCCTTCCGCCACCCTGCGGCAGATGGATCGCCTGGAAAAGGATCCGTTCGTCCCCAACTGGTGGCTCATCCTGGGCCGCGGACTGGCCGACAAAACCGAGCCCCATCTCGCGATTTCCAGCCTTCGCATGGCCATGGCGGCCGGCGGCGAAAGCGCCGAGCTGAAAAACGACCTCGGTGCCGTCTATCTCCAGCAGAAGCGCATGAAAGAGGCCGCCGTCCAGTTCCGCGCCGCCGAGCAGATCCGCCCCGGCTTCGCGCCCGCCCTCTTCAACCGCGCCCTCTGCGCCGTTGCCGATCGCGATCCGGAACAGGCCATCCGGCTGCTGGGCAGGTACCTCGGCCAGCGGCCCGATGATCCCTCGGCCCTGCGCCTGCAAGCCAGCCTTCTCTCCCAGACGGGACAGCATCTCGCCGCCCTCCTCATGCTGCAGAAATTCCTGAAGAACCAGCCTCCGGACCAGCCGCTCTTCCTGGAAGCCGCCGTGCTGGCCGCCCGCCTCAACCAGAACGGAAATGCCATCCGCTATCTGGAAACCGCCTTGAATGGAAATTCCCTCCAAACCGTCGCGCGGGCCTACCAATCCCCGGTCTTCCGGGAAATCCGGCTCTCGGGCGAAGGCGAACAACTCACCACCCGCATTGCGGAAAAGGCGCGGGCGGCGTTCAGCGTGCCGGTGGCGGAAGAGGAAATCCAGCCCCTGCGCGCCACGACACCGGAAGCCAAGGTCCGCTGATCTCCCTCAAGGGGCCAAGGGCCCGATCCGATATCCCCGTTCCGGCCAGGGCGCCGGCTTCCCCGCCAGTTCCACCTGGATGGTCCCTTGCCGGTCCGTCCGCCAGATGCGGATGTCCCGGGCTTCTAGGCGCGCCAGCACATCCTCGTCCGGATGCCGGTTTTCGGTGTGCGGCCCCGTGCTGAGAATCGCCTCCCGCGGGCGCACGGCGTCCAGCCATGCTTCGGAGGTGGCCCGGGCATCTCCGTGCCTCCCGGCAACCAGCACCGAGGCCGCCAGAGAAACCCCTTCTGCCGCCATCTCCTTCTCCTGTATTTCTCCGGCATCCCCCGCCAGGAGGATGGATACGCCGTACCGGGCCACCCGCAGCACCAGGGACGCGTCGTCGGCGCACGACATCTTCATCGCCTCCGGCGGCCACAGCACCTCCCACGCCATGTTTCCCGGCCAATCCCCTCCGTCGCCCGTGCGCAGGCGGCGGATCGGCACCCCGGAATCTTCCGCGCCCCGCAGCGTTTCCTTCATCAAAGGCGAGGCCCACAAGACCTGGGGAATCCAAAGTCCGCGCACCGGGATCTGCTCCATCAACGGTCGCGCCGCGCCTATGTGCTGCGCATCCGGATGCGTCAGGACCAGGGCATCGAGACGGTTCACCCCCTCGCGCCGCAGCATCCTCAGCGTCTCCCCCGCGCGGAATTCCGGCCCTGCATCCACCAGGATGCATCGGGATTTCGCCTGGACTAGCACGGCATTCCCCTCGCCCACATCCAGCACCGATACCCGGCAGCGGCTCCCTTCCCATGCGCCCCATCCCAGCGTCATCGCCGTCAGCAGCACCAACCCCGTCGCCAGCGCCCCGCGTGCGCGCCGGGCCATCACCGTCGCGACGGCCAGCAGGGCATATCCGGCCAGGATTCCCCAAGCCGGCGGCGTGCGGACAAACCAGTGTCCGCCCGGCACGTCTGCCGCCCACTCGATGCACCACGTCAGGAAGGACGACACCGCCCAGGCGGCATGGTTGAACACCTCCGGCAGGAATCCGCCCGTCGGCGCGCAAACCAGGCTCATCACCCCCGCCAGCAGGATGACGAACGCGGCCGGAATCACCAGCAGGTTCATGGCCAGCGCCACAGGCGAAAACAGGTTGAAGAAATAGGCCGTCAGCGGCGCGGTGGCGATCCAGGCCCCCAGCGTCACGTTGACATACCGCACGCAAAACAGCGCCGTCTCCCGGAAACGGCGGCGGAGGTTTCCTTCTTCGTCAGGCAGCTGCCATTCATCGCGGCGGAAAAACCGGAGGGCCCCCGCATCCAGCATCGGCGGAATCGCCAGGAGGCCGGCCACGGCCGTGAACGACAGCAGGAATCCCAGATCCCCCAGCTGGGCGGGCGCCGCCAACAGGATGGCAATGGCCGCCGCGAACAGGGTCGAGATCGAATCCGGCCGCCGCTTCAAAAAGGGCGCGGCCAGCATCAGCAGGGCCATCACGCAGGAACGAACCGCGCTGGTGGCCGCCCCGGTCGTGATCGTATAGACCACCAGCAGCGGCGCCAGGATGGGAAACCATCGCGTCAGGGGAATGCCCAGCGTGCGCAGGATGCCGGCGATCAGCACCGTCACCATGGCGACATGCGAACCCGAGATCGCAAAGATATGGACGGTCCCGGTGGCGGCGAAATCCTTCCGCAGGGCCTTGGGCAGGTCTTCGCGATATCCCATCATCAACGACTGCACCAGGCCGCGCTGGTCCGGAAAATCCTCCAGCCCCCTCCCCAGGATCTCGCGGCAGATCCGGCGCCGCTTCATGCACCAGGCGACGAGCGGATGCCCCTGTCCGCCCTCCAGGAAAAAGGCCCGGTCGGCATCCACCACCGCCTGGTTTTCCGGCAACGTGAACAATCCCGCGCGGCGAGGCACCGCGGGGCGGACGATGCCCCGCAGCCGCCACCGCTCGCCATAGCGCGGCAACCGGCCGCCGGGCATGTCGCCGCGCAGCACGATGCGGATGCGGTCGTCCACCCGCCGCCATTCGCCATCCCGGTTCAATCCCTCCACCCGCGCCGCGAACACCGCCCCGGCGGCCCGGCCGGGTTCCGCCTCCTGCGGGGAGGCGTCCTCCCGCGCCACCACCACGAATTGAACATATTCCATCGGCCGTTCCATCATCGCCGGCAACGACGTCGCAGACCGTCCGCCGGTCGACAGCCGCGCATGCGCCGCCATCAGGAAGAACACCGCCAGCATCAAAACCGCCGTCGACCACCCCTTGCGCACCCAGACGAACGACGGCACCAGCAGCAAAACCCCCGCGCTCCAGAATCCCATCGGCGAAACCGATGCGCAGATGCCAACCGCCGTTCCTGCGATGACCGGGAAAGCCAGGCCGACCATCGGCCGGCGACGCGGAGGATGTCCCCGGCATTCCGATTCCCCTAGCTCTTCTTCCACCCATGCTTCCACAACCCGACCTCCCGATCCCGCGACTTGGCATCCCTTTCTACCCCACGCGGGGATCCGGAACAAGCCGGAAGCGGACAACAAAAAGATCTCCCCATCCCCGCCGGCAAAGCCCATACTTCCCCCCATGCCATCCATTGCGGACATCCTGTCCCGGACAGGCCCCCTCACCGGAGCCGAGCTGGTCGAAGCCGGCCGCTTCGGCGATGTCCTCGATCTCTGGCGCGCCTGCCACGCCCCCGGCACGATTCTCCGCCGCACGGGCCGCCGCTATATGCGCCTCGATTCCGCCGTCGACGGCTATGCCCGCCTCTCCCCCTCCATCCGCCGCGAATTCCTCACCTATACCCTCGTCGGTCTGGTAGGACAGCAACCCGCCATCGAAGTCCGCGCCGTTGCGCTCGAAAAGAAAATCGCCTCCATCTCCCGCGAGAAGCTCGACCTGGCCCGCGAAAGCCTTTGCATGGCCCTCTCCGGCCTCCCCGACGAAACGCTCCTCCTCCAGAACGCCGCCTTCATGATCGCCGGCGACATCACCTACCAGATGGCCCACCGCGTCCCCCGTCCCGAAAAAAGCTCCGGCCAGATGGTCCGCGGTTCCGACCTCGACATCATCGTCGTCGTTTCCGACACCCTTTCCCCCCCCGCCGTGCAGGCCCTCGATGACGCCATCTACCGCCAGAAGCACTACCTCCTGACCCATCCCGACCACCAGGAGGAAATCGACTACGTCCTCAAGCCGCTCGAAAAAGTCCGCCAGCAGCTCGCCTTCGACCGCTTCGAGCACATGGTCGCCTGCAAGATCCTCTGCGAATGCCAGCTCATTTACGGCTCCCCCTTCCTCTTCGACGAGATCATGCGGCTCGTCGATGCCTCCGGCGTCCGCGCCAAACTGGACGCTCTCCAGGCCGCCGCCGAGGCCGAACGCCGCGAAGCCGAGCGCATCCTCCTCGATCCCTCCGCCTGCGCCAAGAACCACCTCCACCTGTTCTTCACCCGCGAAGAAGGCGACGAAATCTACTGACGGACCATGCCTTTCCACGTCATCGTCGCGCGCGATTTCGACCACATGGGCCAGATGGCCGCGGAAGCCATCCGGATCCGCATCGCCCGAACCCTGGCCGCGCGGGGGAATTTCGTCCTCGGCCTGGCCGCCGGCCATTCCCCCGTCGGCGTCTACCGGCACCTGGCCGAGGCGTTCAACGACGGCCGGCTGGATGCTTCCCGGATCCGCAGCTTCAATCTCGACGAATACGTCGGACTGCCGGGCGAAGATCCCCCGGCCCGCGCCCGGCATCCCGAAAGCTTCGCCTCCTCCATGTCCCGGGAATTCTTCAGCCTCCTGCGCGGGAAATTCGCCGACGCCCGCCTGCCGGCGGGCCATCTTGTCGAGGCAAGGACGCTTCTCCGAGAATTGCAGGCGCATCCCGGAGACTGGCGGGAACAAGGCTCCGGAAATGGAAAGGCCATCGTCATCCGGCCGGACGCCGAATCGGACGCCCTGCGCTGGATCCGCTCCGAAATCCTCGATGCCTACGAACAGGAAATCCGGCGCGCCGGCGGCATCGACCTGCAAATCATCGGCGTCGGGGAACGCGGCCATGTCGCTTTCCACGAATCGGGAATCCCCTTTGAAGACAACCGCATGCTCCTCGTGAAGCTCGACGACAACACCGTGGCCAACGCCGTGGCCGACGGCCGTTTCGCACGCAAGGAAGATTGTCCCCGCTATGCCATCTCGATGGGCGCTGAGTTGATCTACGAGGCGCGCTGCGTCGTCCTGCTGGCCGCAGGCAGGCGCAAGGCCGGTCCCGTGGCCGCTTCGCTCGCCGGAGATCCAACGCCGGCGATCCCCGCTTCCTATGGCCAGATCCACGCCCGGCGCGGCGGCGAGATGATCTACGTGATCGACCGCGAAGCCGCCTCCGGCGTCCTTGCCCGGCGCGCCGAGATCGAAAAGCGGGGCATCGCGGTCGAAGACCTCTCCGGTCCGGATCCCGCCCAGGCCCCCGCGGGATAACCCCTCCTCTTCAGCCGATTTCCTTCTTCAGCGCCGCGGCAATGGATTTGCACAGGCGGACCGTCATCTCCTCCGTGGGCCCCTCGACCATCACGCGGCACATGTTCTGGGTGCCCGAATAGCGCACCAGCACGCGCCCGTCCTGGCCCAGCTCCTTCTCCGCCGCCCGGATCGCGGCCTGCACGCCTGGCAAATCCTTCAGCGGCGGCCGGCTCGCCACGTCCACGTTGACCAGATGCTGCGGCGACATCTCCAGGATCGACGCCAGCGACGAGACTTCCTGCCCCGTGCGGCGCATGACCGCCAGGAGCTGCAGGCCGGCCACGATGCCGTCGCCCGTCGTCTGCTTGTCCAGGAAGATCATGTGGCCCGACGCCTCCGCTCCGATCACCCCGCCTTTCTCCTTCATCATTTCCAGCACGTAGCGGTCGCCCACCGCGCTGCAGCCCAGCTCGATCCCCAGATTGCGCATCGTTGCGTGCAACCCGAAGTTGCTCATCACCGTGCCGACGGCGAGATTGTTCTTCAGCTTGCCGCGTTCCTTCAGGTCCTTCGCGCAGATGGCCAGGACATGGTCGCCCGACAGTTCCGCGCCGGTCTCGTCCACCACGATCAACCGGTCGCCGTCGCCGTCGAACGCCAGCCCGATGTCCGCGCGCGCCGCCAGCACCTGCTCGCGCAGGGCTTCGGTGTGCTGCGAACCGCAGCGCGCATTGATGTTGAGCCCGTTGGGCGTGCTGTGCAGCGTGGTCACGTGCGCCCCCAGCCGCTCGAACACCGCCGGGGCCGCCTTGTAGGTCGCCCCGTTGCCGCAATCCAGCACGATGCGCATGCCTTTCAGGTCCAGGTCCGCCGGGAATGTCTTTTTGCAAAACGTGATGTAGCGTTCCAGCGCATCCTCCACCCGGAAGGACTTGCCGATGCCGCCGCCCGTCGGCAGCAGGCCCGCCAGCTTTCCGCCGGAAATCAGTTTTTCGATTTCGGCCTCTTCCTCGTCCGGCAGCTTGTAGCCGTCGCAGGAAAACAGCTTGATTCCGTTGTCCTGGAACGGATTGTGCGAGGCGGAAATGACGAATCCCGCATCCGCCTTCTGGTCGATGGTCAGCACCGCGATTCCCGGCGTCGGCAGCGTGCCCACCAGCAGCGCGTCGCCGCCCATCGAACACAGCCCCGCCACCAGCGCATTCTCCAGCATGTAGCCGCTCAGGCGCGTGTCCTTGCCGATCACCACGCGCGGACGCTTGCCGCCCTTGCGCTCCTTCAGCACATACGCCACCGCGCGGCCGAGGTTCACGGCCGTTTCCACCATCATCGGCTCGCGGTTCGCCACCCCGCGCACGCCATCCGTCCCGAACAATCTCTTCTCGCCCATGTCGGCTCCCGTTCCTATGCCGGCGAACCGGCGCCATCCACGATCTTTTGCAGCCACGCGGTTCCCGCCGCCTTGGCGTCCGCCGGCAGCGCCTGCACCCGCGCCAAATAGCCCTCTCCCTTCGCCGCGGCCCAGGCGGCGAGAAACGCCGCCTTCTCCGCGCACTCCACATCGCCCGCCCCGGCCAGCCGTTCCCTCGCCGCCGCCCAGCCTGCGCAGAGCTTCTCGTGCTCCGCGCGCAGATCCGCGCCCAGCGCCGACCGGTCCTCCGCCGCGATCTTCGCCACCACGTCATCCAGGCGCTTCAGGCGTTCCTTGCGCACCGCAGCCAACTGCCGCCGCGCCCCTTCCAGACAGGCCTTCCCGTGCGGCGTCCGCTCCAGCAGCGGCCGGCGCACCTGCTCGTACCAGACCTGCAGCGCCGCGATGTTGCCGATGTAGGCCGCGCAATTCCGCACCACCCGCGCCACGGAGCGATACCCCGTCCCGTAGGGCTTCACCCCCGGCACCGGCGCGTCCGGCACCACCAGTTGCCCCGGCTGCAGCACGTCCCTGCGCAGCACATGGCCCGCTGCCAGCACCGTGCCGTACTCGATCCTCACCGGCCCCGCCACGCCCCCCTGCCCGCCCAGGAAGATCGGCGCCTGGTCCAGCATCACCCCGCGCGGCACGTCGCCGACCAGCGATGCCGTCGCCTTGTCGCCGTGCGGCGTGTAGTTGAAATGGATGAACGACGACCCGATTTCGCTGTGGACCTTGCGGCTTGTGCCGCCGGCCATCAGCACATCGCAGAAATTGATCAGGCTGCCGCCCACCACGAACGGGAAGAGGATCGTCTGCTTCAGCCCCGCCGCGTGCGCCATCTCCGCTCCTTCTTCCAGGATGGTGCCCGGCCGCACCTGCGCGCCGCTGCCCACTGCCGCCCCGTCCAGGAACACCGCCCCGCTGAAAGAACCCCCCTTGAGCTCCACCTTCTCCCCGAGCTGGCAATCCTCCACCGTCGCCGGCGCCTCGCGCCCCAGCACGCAGCCGGGACCGATGCTCGTTTGCGCGCCGAAAATCCGGCATCCCGCGTGGAGGACGACGCCCGGCGCAATGCGCCCCGGATCCACCTCGCCGCCGATTTCCACCGACGCCGGCGCCGCGATCTTCACGCCCCGCCGCAACAGTTCTTCCACGTTTTCCATGTTTGCCACTCCGCCAAGACCGGAATCCGGATCCTGTCCTCCCGGACACTCGCTCGACATGATCGGGGAGTTTCCCACAGGCCTTCCGATTTTACACGCCTTTTTCCATGCCGCGCCCCCCTTCTCCCCGGTGAGGAAAGGCGCCGGCCGCATCTGCTCCGCGGGTTTTTCCACACAATGGAAAAACTTTCCGCGGATTTTCCACGCAATGGAAAAACTTTGGAACATGGGCCGGCGCCGTCTACGGGCGCCCCTGCCCGCCGGACGGGAATCAGGCGACGGGCAGGCCGTCGCGCAGCACCACGTGCCGCCGGCAGCGGGCGGCGACGGCCTCGTTGTGCGTCACCATCACGAGCGTGAGGTTCTGCTCGGCGGCGAGGCCGAACAGGTAGCGCAGGACATCCTCGCCGGTCCGGGAGTCGAGGTTGCCGGTGGGCTCGTCCGCCAGCAGCAGCTCGGGGCCGTTCATCAGGGCGCGGGCCAGGGCCACGCGCTGCTGCTCGCCGCCGGACAGCTCGTTCGGCCGGTGCGCCGCGCGGTCCGACAGCCCGACCCGCGCCAACAGCTCCGCCGCGCGCGCGCGAAGCCGGGCGCCGCGCAGGAAGGCGCCGGTCGCGCTCAATCCCGGCAGCATCACGTTCTCCTGCACCGTCAGTTCGGGAAGCAGGTGGTAGGCCTGGAATACGAATCCGATCTTCTGCGCGCGGATGGCGGACCGCTCGCGGTCGCCGGCGGCGTAGAAATCCCGGCCGCGGTAGAGCACGCGGCCCGAGGTCGGGCGGTCCAGCCCGCCCAGCACATGCAGCAGCGTGCTCTTGCCCGCCCCGCTCATCCCCGTGATGGCCAGCGAATCGCCCTCGGCGATGGCCAGCGAAACGCCGCGCAGGACCTCCAGCGTGCGCATGTCCATGTCGAACGACCGGCGGACGTCGATGGCTTCGATCAGGCTACTCATAGCGCAAGGCCCTCACCGGATCGAGCTTCGCCGCCTGCCAGGCGGGGATTACCGCCGCCAGCGTGCAGATCACCAGCACCGATCCCGCCACCAGCGCCACGTCGCCGGGCATGGTGTGGGCCGGCAGTTCCGCCAGGTGGTACAGCTCCTCCGGCAGCAGCTGCATCCCGCAGCGGTCGTTCAGGAAGTGCAGCAGGTCGTTGCGGTACTTCAGCACCACCAGGCCCGCCGCAATGCCCAGCGTCGTGCCGAGCACCCCCTCGATCCATCCCTGCCAGAAGAACACCCGCATGATGCCGCCCGACGAAAAGCCCAGGGAGCGCAGCAGGCCGATCTCCCGCGTCTTCTGCACCGTCACCGTGATCAAGGTGTTCGTGATGCCGAACGCCGCCACGATGGTGATGAAGATCAGCAGGAAGAACATCATGTTCTTTTCCACCCGCAGGGCGGCGAAGAGCTGCTGGTTCTGCTCCATCCACGTGGTCACGTAGACGCCTGGCCCCAGCCGCCGCCGGAGCTCTTCCGCGACCGTTTCCGCCGCATAGGGATTCTTCGTCATCACCTGGATCGCCTCCAGGCCGGTCCCGCCGCAGAAATCGCGGGCATCCCACAGCGAGGCCACCACGTAGCCCATGTCGAACTCCCACATGCCGATCTCGAAGAGGCCCGCGACCTTCATCTCCGACGGCAGGCGGATCTCGTCCTTGTCCATGAACGTCGCCGGCGAATAGACCGTCAGGACATCGCCCACCCCGGCGCCGAGGCGCCGGGCCAGATCGCTGCCGATCACTACCGACCCGTCGGCGACCGAGAATTCTCCGTCCACGAGGCTCTCCGGGATGCGGCTGACGCCCGCCTCGCGCGCCGGATCGACGCCGCGGATCAGCGGCGTCTCGATCTGGCCGTTGGGCTTCTGGATGAAGACCAGGCTTTGCAGGAACGGCGCGGCGCCGACCACGCCCGGCACCGCCTCGATCTGTTCGCAGAGGCTGTCTTCCTCCTCCGCCAGGCCGCCGGGGACGGACACCGTGATGTGCGCGTTGAAGTCGAGGATCTTGTCCCGCCACATCTCGTCGAAACCCGTCATGACCGACAGCACGATGATCAGCACCGCCACCCCCAGGAGCACGCCCATCACGGAAAGCACGGTCACCACTGAAAGGAACGTGCGCTTCGGCCTGAGGTACTTCAGGGCCAGGAACAATGAAAACGGCAGCGTCATTCGGCCTTCGGCTCTTCCGGCTTCGGTTCGCGGTTCTTCATCTGCGGGAACAGCATCACGTCGCGGACGTTTTCCTCGCCGGTCAGGACCATCACGAGGCGGTCGATGCCGATGCCCATGCCGCCGGCCGGCGGCATGCCGTGCTCGAGCGCGCGCAGGAAGTCCTCGTCGATCTTGGAGGCGTCCCCCGCGGCCTGCTCCTCGAGGCGCGCGCGCTGGTCGAGCGGGTCGTTCAGCTCGGTGTAGCCGGGGCACAATTCGCGGCCGCGCACCACCAGCTCGAACACGTCGACCACGGACGGATCGTCCTCGCAGCGCTTGGCCAGCGGCACCAGCTCGGCCGGCAGCCGCGTCACGAACGTCGGCTGCATCAGGGTCTTCTCCACCAGCTTGTCATACACCTCGTGCGTGACCTGCGCGTGCGTCATCCCGGCCGGGATGTCCAGCTCCTGCGAACGCGCCCATTCGCGCGCGGATTCGACGGAACGCCCGAACCAGTCCGCGCCGGCGCGCTCGCAAACCAGGTCCTTGTACGTCGCCACGCGCCACGGCGGCGCCAGGTTGATCTTCTCCTGGCCTTCCTTGCCGACAACCATCGTGCCGCACACCTCCTGCGCCGCGCCGCTGACCAGCTCCTCGACCAGCTTCATCATCGTCTTCACGTCGCCATAGGCCTCGTAGATCTCCAGCGCGGTGAATTCCGGATTGTGCGAGCGGTCGAGACCCTCGTTGCGGTAGTTCTTGCCCAGCTCGAACACCTTGTCGTAGCCGCCCACCAGCAACCGCTTCAGGTACAGTTCCGGCGCGATGCGCATGTACATCGACTGCCCCAGCGCGTTGTAGAAGGTCTTGAAGGGATTGGCGATCGCGCCGCCCGCCATCGTTTGCAGCACCGGCGTCTCCACCTCGAAGTAGCCGCGCGCTTCCAGGAAGCGCCGGATGAACGACAGGATGCGGCTGCGCGCGTTGAACACCCGGCGCACGTCCGGATTCGCGATCAGGTCCAGATAGCGCTGGCGGTAGCGGACTTCCGTGTCGCTCAGCCCGTGCCACTTCTCCGGCAGCGGATGCAGCGCCTTGGACAGCAGCTCCCACTTCAGCACCTTGGCCGACTGCTCGCCGGTGCGCGTTGTGAAAAGCTCGCCCTCCGCGCCGATGAAGTCGCCGATATCCACCGCCTTGAACGCCGCGAACGACTCGTCGCCCAGCGCGTTCTTCTGCACGTAGATCTGGAACTTGCCGGTCCCGTCCTGCACATGGGCGAAAATGCTCTTGCCCATCTCCCGCACGGCCACCACCCGGCCGGCGATCCTCACCGCCTGGCCTTCGGCAAACGCCGCCCGGATATCCGCCAGGGATCCCGTCCGCTCGAAGGCCCGCCCGTACGGACGGTGGCCGGCGGCCTTCAGGGTCTCCAGATGGGCCAGCCGCTGGTTGCGGAATTCGATTTCGTGCGCGCTCAATTCCATGATGGTCCTCGCCTTGTGAAACGCGCCCACCCTACCCCCCCCTTCCCTTGAAATCCAGCGCATTTTCCCCGGCGGGCCCGCCGGGAAAACCGAGGTTCCCCCCCCTGCGCAGAGGGCTTCGCTATTGGAGCCGCTGCCCCTCGTAGGGCAGGGCCACGGGCGGAGGCGGCGGCTGGGGCGGCACGGTCTTGCCGCCACCGGGCGCGCCGGCGATCGTCTGCATGGCCAGGGTGTAGGCGTTGCCAAAGGCATTGCCATCCCCTTCGCCGCCCAGCGCGATGATGCCTTGCTGGATGGCCGAGACTGTGTCGGGGCTCATGCTGGCCGCGGGGCTGGCCGCCACCACCTTGCCCAGCGCAATGGCCATGGCCCTCTGCTGGTCGGGAGGCACGGTCGAAAAGAGGTGCCGGATCAGCGAACCGATGCGGGCATCGCGGATCTTGGGCTTCAGGTCCAGGTTCACGATCTCGATGATGACATCCTTGCCCACGACAGCGGCCTGGTCGATGTTGGCGTCCGTCAGCAGGTCGATGACCTTCGGCGGATCCTTCGCCGCCGCCTCGAGCTGGTCTTGCGAGGGCGGCGTGAAGATCCCAAAGGCATTCATCGCCGCCAGAAGGGCCAGGACGGCCACCCATTGGATTTTCGGATTCATGACGCCTTCCTCCTAATAGCGGATGTTCACGCCCGCCATGATACGCCGGTCCACGTATTCCACGAAATCGAAATTGGACTCCACTTCGTCGTAGGTGGCCTCCAGATAGAAGCGCAGGAATTGCCCCGGGGCGACGTAGTCGATGCGGACATGGCCTTCCATGCGCGTGTCATGGCGGTCCTTGGTCACGCCCTGGTGCGTCACCGGGTCGAGATAGTCGTCCTCCCGGTAGACGCCGCGCAGCGAAAACGTCAGGCTGGGTTTCCATCGATAGCCCAGGCCCGCCCAGCCGCTGATGTATTCCAGGCCGTTGCCCTCGTAGAAGGAGGAGAACTGGGTTCCATTGAAGCCGCCGCCGCGTAACGTGAGCTTCTCCGTGATGTACCAGTCCAGCGCGGCGTTGAAATTGAAGGTCACCTCGGCTTCATCCTCGGTTTCCTGCGGCCGCTCATAGCGCTCCACCCCCACGCCGAAATGGTGGACCAGCTTTTCCGTCCCCTCCGTTTTCAGGCCCAGCCGCGCCGTGGTCAGCTTCGCCGAACCCTCCGTGTCCTCCTGGTATTGCAGCCCTTGGCGAAGGGTCAGGATGGCGTCGGTCTTGTCCGTCAGCCCCAGCGAACCGTCGAGTTGCCAGATGTGGCCATCCAGGTCCAGGCCGGGCGGGACCCCCAGGTCCTTGGGATCGAGACGGTAGTGGGTCGTGTTGTCATAATGGACTCCGGAATAGCGGTAGGACAGCCCCAGATCCAGCTTGTCCGACATGCGCCTCGACACGGCGGCGCCAAACTGGTTGACATCGCGCTCCAGATCCAGCGTATTGCTGTCCTCCACCATCTCTCCCGCCAGTTCGGACGATTCGATGTCGGCACTGTGACGGTCGAGGTCGTCGAGATGGCGGTAGCTTTGAATGAGCTCGATCAGGGAACGCCGGCCGTTGCCCCATTGCACCATGATGTTGTCCCCGTAGGTATCCAGATCCCGGTTTTCTTCCTTGGTGTAGTCCCGGTCCGAATAGAACAGGTTGCCCCGGACGGTGAAATAGTTGGTTTCCGAGGAAGAACTGAAACGCAGACCCAGCTCCGGCTCGAAAAAGGTATCTTCGATCTCGTCGTAGCGGTCCTTGTAGATGTTCGAGTCATAGGCGAATTTCAGATCCAGATAGGGGCTGAATACCCACGACGCGACTTCCACGCCATCGCCCGGACCGCCAGCGGCATCGAACGACAGCAACGCAAACAGCGCCAAGAACGCCGCCCGCGAGGCAAAATGATCCGAAATCCGCATTTCGGTATTAAAGTCTAAGGAAAATCAGCTGTCAACGAACGCCACGTTAAAATAGCGTTATTATCGAGGGAAAGCCCCGTTTTCACCGTGGGCGGAGGGCGAACAGTCCCGCGTAGATCCCGTTCGCCTGCAACAATTCCCCATGCGTCCCCGATTCGGCCACCCGCCCTTCCGCCAGCACCACGATCCGGTCCGCCGCCTGGACGGTCGTAAACCGATGGCTGACCACGAGGGTGGTCTTGTCCCGGAAGATTTCCATGACCGATTCCAGCAGCTCGCGCTCCGCCTTGGCGTCCAAGGCGCTCGTCGGCTCGTCGAACAGCGCGATCGGGGCCTGCCTCAAGAAGGCCCGGGCCAGCGCCATGCGCTGCCATTGCCCCTCGCTCAGCTCCGCGCCATCTTCAAACAACCGCCCCAGCCGGGTTTCATATCCGGCGGGAAGGCGCCCGATGAGCCCGGCGGCACCGGCCCGCTGCGCCGCCTCCGCGATCCGTGGATCGCCGGAGGGAACCGCCACGTCTCCCATCCGGATGTTCTCTCCCGCCGTCATCTGGTAGCGGACAAAGTCCTGGAACAAGATGCTGAACGAGGCGCGCCATTCCTCCGGCGCGAATTCCCGGATGTCCGTTCCATCGACGAGGATCCTCCCGCCGGTTGGATCGTACAGCCGGCACAGGAGCTTCACCAAGGTCGTCTTGCCCGCCCCGTTTTCCCCCACCAGCGCCACATGCTCCCCCGCCCGGATGGAGAGGTTGATGCCGCCCAGCACGTCCCGGTCCATTCCAGGATAGCGGAAGCTCACGTCTTCCAACCGGATCTCTTTCTCGATCCGACGCGGCACCGGCCGGGGATTCGCCGGGGATTGGATCCGGCGCGGCAGTTCCATGAATTCGTGGAAATGGCGGACAAACAGCGAATCCTCGTACAACGAGGCCAGACTGCCCAGCACTCCGGAAAAGGCCGCGCGGCCCTTTTGGAAACCGCCATACAGCAGGGCCAGGTCGCCCAGGGTCATCGCCCCGTTCCGCATGCGGAGATAGAGAACCCCCATTCCCGCCGCCACCGCCAGCGCGGCAAGCAAATCCGCCCCGATTTCCGTCGCCGCCCGCCGCCGCATCAGCGCCAGCCGGCTCCGGCGCAGCTCGCCGCGCAATTCCCGGTATTGCCGGCGCAATTCGCCGCCCTGTCCGCCGAGGCGGATCTCCTTGGCGAACGGCAGGGCGGTCAACAGCAGATGCAGATATCCGGCATAGCGCTCCTTCGCGCTGCGGGAGATCCGCCATTGGTTCCAGCGCCGCGAATTCCAGATCCGGACCAGCGCGCCCGGCAAAGCGGCCAGCAGAAGGATCGGCAGCAGCAGCCCTTGCGACGCCCACAACACCGCCCCCACCGATCCCAGCACCAGGCTCCCGCTCCCCAGCTGCACCAGGTTCCGAACGATGCTCGTGGGCCGCGACACCGCTTCGGACTGCGCCATGCGCATCTGGTCGTAATACGAGGACGTCTCGTAGTATTCCAGGTCCACCTCGATGGATTTGGCCTGCAATTCATCCTGCACACGGTCCGACACCGCTTCGGTCTGCGCGACGACGACCAGGGACGACAATGCCCGGCACAGCCATCCCGCCAGGGCCACGGCCGCCACCCAGGGCAGCAGGACCAGCAGCGGGCGCGCATCCCGGCCATCCGGAACCTGCGCCAGGAACAGGCTGGCCGCATCGACCACCTGCCGGGTCAGGTACAGCGCGGCCACCGGCAGCAGGCCTTGCACCACCACGAAAAATCCCTGGAGGGCGGTCCATCCCGGCGCACTGCCCCACACCAGCCGGAGGGCCTGCCGGATATGCTTTATGTTGTCAAACCGTTTGCTCATGATTCCGGCCCGTCCGTTTTCGATGCCCGGATGCGCCGCGGACGCCCCCTCAGCGCATCCCCCGCCAGACGGAAGGGCCTCAGACAGGAGTAAAGCGGATACAAGGCATCCGGCAAGGCGATTTGATGGAGATCCGCCGGTCCCGGGACAAAAAGCAGCCGCGAAACGAAACGCCAGCGGTCCCACCATCGTTCGCGGGTTCGGAAGGCGAACCGGTTCTGGCGGATGATTCCAGGCTGGAGCGAGGTTCCCGCCCGCAGGCATCCGGCCGCTTCCGCCGCCAGCCGCCGCGCCAGCCCATCCCGGCGCGCTTCCTTTTGAAAAGCCTCCGGCAACGGGCATCCCAGGACATCTTCCGCCACCAGCGCCCCGACCAACAGGCTCCGCCGGTGCCCCATGCCCGCCGCCACCCCGAGCAGGCCGGCCCAATCCGCATCTGGAAACCCCGCCAGCAGGTGGGCGGCATCGGCGACGGACGAAAGCTTGAACCACATTTCGTTCGATCCATCGACGCAAACAGCCAGAAGCATCGCCTCCGGACCGGGAGAGAACAGCTCCCGCCCATCGCCCATCGGGAGGGGCCGGCAGGCCGACGCCAGGAAATCCACGGAAGAGGGCCGGGAAAGAACATGGGAAATCAACACCGGCTTGAGGTCCAGATGGAGCGCTTCCCCCGGCTTCTGCATCGACCAATCCTGCAACGAGGCCAGATAGCGGCTCCGGCTGGCGGAAGGCGGTATTTCGCGGGCCCGGTAGCCTTCCGCCTCCAGCAGGCCGATGGAACGCAGCAGATCCCCGCGGCGCACGATGAAATCCAAATCCTCGAACTGCCTCAGGGAGGGACTTCCATAGGCCAGGACCGCAAGAGCCGGCCCCTTGACCGGCATCCACTGGATTCCGTTTGTATCCATGAGGCGCTGGAGCCGGCGCGCCGTTTCCACCGCCCGCACGTTGTGCGCCGCAATGGCCATGTAGCGGCGGCGAAAACTGTCCAGGAACTCGGGAGGAACAGGCGCCCCTCCTTGGGCGGCCCTCTTCAAGGATTGATGCGCCAGGGGAATCACGTGGTGGTTCGTCGCCAGCCGCAGGAAACGGGACCAATCGATGCCATCCCCCGCCGGAATGGCTGCGGACGAAGGACGGACGCAGGCGCACAGAAGCTTCATTTCAGGCGAGCAGCGGATGGAATCCCCGGAAGATTTCATCGGCGCGGAGGGGAAAGGACCAGGTCGTAGGGTTTCCGGCATTTCCATTGCCCCGCGTGCGGTTCCCACGCGGCCGCGGTCCGGCCCCGATGGATGAACTTGGTGATGCCGCCTTGGCCGCCCGGAAAATGCACCACCAGGATCCGGGGCTTCCACAGCAGGGAAACCACGCGACTGGCCCGGATCAGGCGATAGGCCGGCGCCAACAGCGCCAGGAGGCTCCATCGGATGAAGGAAACCGCATGGAGGATGTCCGCCCGGCGCCTTCCCCGCCTTCCCCCCGCAACGGCCAGCCGGCCCCCCCCATGTTCCCGCTCCACCACTTTGCCCATCACATCCCCGGGAGAGAGCCGGGAGGAATCCCGGCGCCAATTTCCATCCCCCTGCATGCGAAAGCAATTCCCGTCCCGGCCCACGATTCGATGCGCCAATACTTTTCCGCCCGAACGGAAAGCCACCACATCCCCGATCTCCAAGGACTCCCAAGGCGCCGCATGGACCCAGAGGCCATCCCCCTCGGCCAGCGTGCCTCGCATGCTATCCCCGCGGCAGGGAGATGAAACAAAGGATAGACGCCGCGACTTCAAATCCGATGGATGAAGGGAGGCCATATTCCGTTTCAAGCATACCCCCCGCCCTGATCCCTTCGCAAGAAATGGATGCCGGCAAAACGAGCGGCCAGATGGGACTAGAACGCAGTCGAAGACGTGGGAGGTTCCTCCGACGACAGTGATTCCACGGCCGAGGGTTCTCCCAGCTCCGAGGCCGCAGGCGCGGAGGCCGCTTCGCCGCCGAAACCGGATCCCGCCAGGCAATAAACCAGCGCGCCGGAGCCGGTGGGCCAGCAGAAGGTGCCGGCATTCGCTCCCGTGCGGCAATCGTTGTCCGCGCCCGAACCGCTCGGATCGCAAACCGCCACCACGGCATTGTTCATCCCGGACGGGCAATCGGTTGCCCCATCGCCCACGCTGCAGGTGTCGCCCAGGATGGGCGCCACCCGGCCCATGTCGATGCTGACGGGTTTCTCATATTTCAAGCGGGCATTGTCCGGCATGGATATCTCCTTCAATGGGTTCGACCCTATCACGATTCATTCCGGCAGGCAACCCGCCTTCCTGCCTCATGGCAGGGGCCGGATCTCGATCACCCTCGGTTCGGGCGAAGTCGAGTCTTCGCCAGGGAAAAGCAACCACAGATAGTTCAACTCGACGGGGCCGCCCGGCGCATCCGGCGGCAATTCCGTCCACTCCTCGCCATCCAGGCTATAGAGGCATTCCATGCGGGTCGCCGAACCTTCCGCCAGATCGACCAGCAGGTTGGTCATCGTCAGCGGGGAATCGTAGCCGATGGCGATGTACCAGCCACCGGCCCCGGCCCGGCCCGTCCACCAGGTGTTCGTGTCGCCATCCACGGCCGCCCAGCCATTGGTGTGTTCCGGCCCGTCGTCGCTGGTCACCACGGTCAGCGGGAAGCTGTCCGGGGATGCGCCCTTCGCCGAAGCCGGAGCCCGCCGCGCCACGGGACGATGGCCATATATCTCCAGTTCGGAGAGGCACACCGTGGAATTCACGGAATTGGAAAGCCCTGTGAACCGCAAATAGCGGATTGGAAGATCGGCCACCGGCCAATCGTCCCAGCCGTGGTGGTCCTCCGCGCTCGCATCCGCCAGCAACGACCAGTTCGTTCCATCCGGCGAGGATTCGATCTGGTAACGGTGGACCCGGTAGACCCAGTCCCAGTTCAGCAGGCGAACCCGCGAAACCGTCGCAACGGCGTGCAGGTCCAGCGTCATTGTTCCCGGCGGCTGGTTCGACCAAACCGTATAGCCGTAATTGGCGCCGGCATTGTGGATGCCGTCGATTACGGCGGGGAGCAGGGCAGCCTTCGTCCCGGCGATCGTGGCTCCGCCCGCGGCCAGCGCGAGGTTTTCGCCGATGTCGTCATCCAGCACGACCGCTTCCACGAGGCGGTCTTCCATGCCCGGCGCCGATATGCGGAACACCGCCGTCTCGTTTCCGCCGTTCTCGTCTTCTCCCGCCGCCAAGGTCACCGCCTGCCAGATGTTCCAGTTCGACGCCTTGAAGCTCCTCGACGCCCCGCTTTGCACCGCGATGGCTCCCTCCCCGCCGACGCGAACCACGCTGGCCAGGACCGTCCCGTCGGGCGCGCGGGGCAGTCGCAGGAAGAAACGGCCTTCGCCGCCTTCCCGGACAGGAACGATTTCCTTCGAGACTTCGATCTGCGGCAACGGGGCGCGGACTCCGTAGACCTCCCACTCGGAGAGGCATACATAGTCGTTCGCCGAATTCGACAGCCCGGTGAAGCGCAGATAGCGGATCGTCCGGCCATCCACCGGCCAGTCATCCCACCCGTGGTGGCCCTTCCATCCCGCATCCGCCAGAATCGACCAGGTCGTCCCGTCCAGCGAAGACTCGATCTTATAGCGGTGGACGCGATAGACCCAGTCCCAGTTCAGCAGGCGCACCCGCGACACGACCGCGGCGGATTGAAGATCCAGCGTCATCGTGCCCGGAGGATTGTTCGTCCAGAGGGTATAGCCATAGTTGGTGCTGGCGGCATGCACTCCGTCGATCAGCTGCGCGGCCTGGCCCGCACCCTGCCCGGCAATCGCGCTGCCGCCCGAAGCCAGTGCGAGGTTGTCGCCGATGTCGTCATCCAGCGCTCCCGCCTCCACGTACAGGTCCTCCCTGCCGGGAGCCGAAATCCGGATCGTCGCGGCTTCGCTTGCGCCGTTGTCGTCCGGAGCCGCCGACAGCGTCACCGCCTGCCAGACATCCCAGTTCGACGCCCTGAAGGTCCGCGCCGCCCCGTTCTGCACTGCGATGCTGCCGTCCCCCGCAACGACGCTCACGCCGACCGTGACGTTGGATTCCGGGGCGCTGGCCATCCGCACGAAAAACCGCCCTTCGCCCCCTTCGCGCACGTTGACCTTAGTCTTCGAAATCTCCAGCCAGGACGGCGGTGCATAGGAACCGTATACCTCCAGCTCCGAAATCACCACATAGTCGTTGGCCGAATTCGACAGTCCCGTGAAGCGCAGATACCGGGTCATCCGGTCGGCCACCGGCCAGTCATCCCAGCCCTGATGGTCCTCGCCGCTGGCATCCGCCAGCAGCAGCCAGTTCGTACCATCCACCGAGGTTTCGATCGTGTAGCGGTGGGTCCGATAGACCCAGTCCCAGTTCAGCAGGCGCACCCGCGAGACCGGAACCGCCTCCCGCAAATCCAGCGTCACCGCTCCCGGCGGCTGGAGCTTCCATGTCGTATAGCCATAGTTGGTGCTGCTGTTATACACGCCGTCGATCAGCTGCAGGGATTGGTAGGATCCCCGCCCGGCGATCGTGGCCCCGCCCGACGCCAGCGCCAGGTTTTCCCCGATATCGTTGTCCAGGGCTTCCGCCAACACCAGTTGATCCCCTTGTCCGGGCACCGAAACACGGAACGTGGCCGTTTCATTGTCGCCATTCCCATCCGGACCTGCCGACAACGTCACAGACTGCCATGTGCTCCAGTTTGATGCCTTGAACAGCCGGACCGCACCACCCTGCACCACTAGGCTGACATCCCCTTCGACGCGCGTGACCGTAACGGTCGTGAGGGACGCCGGCTCCCGGGACAGCCGCACGAAGAAACGGCCTTCGCCGCCCTCCCTCACGCGGACACGGCGGACGCTGAGTTCCAGCGGCGAGACGTGGAACGTGTTGACGACGGGGGGCGCCGCATTCCAATTGGCATCCCCCGCCTGCGAGGCCATGACCGAAACACTCCCCAGGCCGGTGAAGGTCAGTTTGGCTCCGTCCACGACCACCGCCGGACCGGAAACCACCGAGAACGAAACGGGCAGCCGGCTGGACGCCGTAGCGGCCAGATCCACCACATTGGACAGGACCTGGTCGCCAACAGGCGGGAACTGGATGGTCTGGCCGGCCTTCCGGATCGTCAGCACTCCTGACGCGGATCCCCGCCAATTGGGCTCGCTGACTGTTCCCGTCACGGGGTATTGCCCGGCCGCGACCGGGGCCTTTGGCGAGCCACCATAGGAGAAGTCGATCGCCAGCTCTTCGGGCGTGGTGGTGGCGGTCGCCACCTTGGGCGTCCCGTCGTAGACCTCCACCAAATCGCCCAACGTCACGGTCGCGGGCGCCTTCGCCACCACCAGCGTGCCGGTGGCGGAACCCTCGTAGTTGGCATCGTCCACGGTGGCGGCCACCGCATAGGATCCTGCCTCCGTCGGGGCATCCGGCCACCCGTTGTAGGTCACGTGGAGGGCCAGCCCGGCCGGCAAGGTCGTCGCCGCCACGTTCTTCGGAGTCCAGTCGTAGGTCTGCGCCAGTCCGCCCAACGACACGGCCGCCGGCGCCTTCGCCACCACCAGCGTGCCGGTGGCGGCCCCCTCGTAGTTGGCATCGTTCACCGTGGCGACCATCTCATAGGAGCCCGCTTCCGTCGGAGCGGCCGGCGAACCATCGTAGGTGAAGTCCACGGCCAATCCGTCCGGCAGGGTCGTCGCCGCGACATGCCGCGGGGATCCGTCGTAGGTCTGCGCCAAGCTATTCAACGACACCGCTGCCGACGCCTTCGCCACCACCAGCGTGCCGGTGGAGAGTCCTTCGTAGCCAGCGGTGGTCACGATGCCGGTCACGGCATAGCGGCCGGCCGCCAGCGGCGGCGTGGCGCTGCCGTCATAGGTGATGCGAACCACCAGGCCGGCCGGCCCGGTCGCGGCCGTCACGGCCCGTTCCGTGCCATCGTAGGTCTGGGCCATCCCTTGGAGGAAAACCTGCGCTGCGATGCCCCCCTCTTCGGACGCGGGGTTGCCCGCGATGCGGAGGGCCGGATCTCCGAGCAGGTTGTAGACCGCAAACGAATCCTTCGTGAACAAGGTGTCCGGCAAGGAACGGCGGGCCTTCAGGAACGCCAGGCCCAGCCGTCCCTCCCCTTCCTGCAGGATGGCGCGATAGAACGCCTCTCCCAGCTCCGTCGCCGGCGCGTTGAGCGACAGGCCCGACGGTCCCAGCACCGCCACGGCCCCGCCCGGCCGCCGCAACAGGCTTTCTCCCAGGCTGCTCACGGCGGGAACCTCGTAGCGGCCGACAAGGCAGCTCAAGGCCACTGCGATCGAGGGATGGACGGCATTGGACATCGCGGCGACATCCTCCTCCGTCAGCAGGTTCTGCGCGCTGAAGTTATGGAGTCCGCCATGCCCGGTGTAGTGGATGAAGCCCGCCCCCGCATGGAACCAGCCCAGCAGGTTCGTCCGCGCAAGCCCGATTTCCATCGTTCCCAGGTCGATACGTTCCGCCACCGAATAGGGCGCTTGCACGATTTCCGCCAGCCGCGTGTTCGCCGCCGAAAAGTCGCCGGCGGAATTGGCGGCATCGGCAACCAATACCAGCTGGTTCTGCCAGGCCGAACCGAATCCGGCCTCGTAGGCCTTGATCTTCGCGATCATCGCGGAAAGATCCTCCACCGTCAGCGCGGGCAGGCGGCCGATCGCGACATCGGGCCGCTCGTCGCCGCCGGCATCCGCCAGGAGGGCGTCCGATGCGCAGATTCCGGCCGGAGTCTGGACCAGCATCGGCGGCAGATGGTTCACCTCGTTGCTCATCACCCCGAGGTAGTCGTAGTTTCCATTGCCCGCCAGCACCACCATCCGGGGCGATTTCTCCCAGGTCGCCGCCGCGAATCCCAGGAATTCCGGGATGGCTTCCGGCGTCGGCACCCCTCCCGCCATCAGGTCGCATATGTCTTCGAACACCGCCACGCCGGTCCGCAATCCCTGCCCCGAACGGTAGTCCGCCAGCTCCTGCGCCGCCGAAGCCAGCGCACGGGGGACGATCACCAGATAATCGATCTGGTTCGCCGCCGACAGGAACCACGCGTCGGCCGCCGCCGGCTGCGGATCCAGCATCGGAACCGCATCCGCCTCGACCACCGCGAAGCGTTCGTTGGAAACCGCCACGGCCCATGCCTTGGCAGGCAGCCGGCCGTCTTCATCGGCGATCCAGGTGGGATTCCCGGCGTCATCCAGCGCCAGCGCCAGCGGTTCCCCGAAAGCCTGCGCGGATACCGCTGCCGCGCCGCCGGCGCGGATCTGCGCCGGAGCAGGAAGCGGCGCCAGCGCGCGGTCGAAGGAAGCTTCGATCCAATCCACCACGAAGAAATCATGGCTGAGCCCCGGCTGCCTCACGCCGTTCACCACCAAGGTGTTCATGCCATTCGACACCGATGCCCCCGGAACCGTCACGACGGCTTCGGCCGTGTCCTGCCCGTCGAAGGCGATCGAAGCCACGGAGGCCCCGTTGAAGCGGATCTCCGCCAAATGGTCCGGATCGTTGGTCGTGTTCGACCAGCCCATCAACCGGACCTTCAGCGCCACATCGCCGCCGGCATGGCCGGTCAGGTCCAGCGGGAAGCGAGGCGCCAGGAGGTCGTTGGTCTCGCTGACGACGCCCTCCCAGAAATAGAAGTCCTCCGGCATCTGCGTCATGCTGAAGAGGAACCGGTCTTTCTCGAAGTGCATCTGCACCGGCAACACCGACACCCCCGCCGTCGCGGCCGGCTCCCGCCGGGGCATGGCCCGGCCATCACCCACCGAAACCAGATATGCCGCCTCGTGCGTGTACCAGGTGCGCGCCGGCGATCCGGCATGGAACACCAGCCGTCCGCGGACGGCATCGTAGATCGCCGGCACCGGCGATCCGCCCTCCGTGATCCTGAGCGAATTCGCCGCCGCCAGCGCCTCCACTTCCCCGGCCGCAAGTCCCATGCCGTTGGCGATGGCCGCCAGGCCGATGCCGCAGAGGCCTTCCTCCCGTACCCGGACCTTCAACACGGACGACGTTGCCCCCCCCGCCACCGCGCGCGGCGCAACAGAAGCCTTGGCCGTCCGAAGCTTTGTCGGCGACTCGGGGACCGGAAGCGGCGGAGGCGGGGCGTCGAAACGGACCTCGTGCGCCCCCAAGGCCGCCACGGCGCCCGAGAGTTCCACTTCTTCCAGCCGATAGGTGGCCGGCTCATCCTGGCGGGCCTCGGGATCGGCCAGCCGGTAGGTGGCGCCATCCTCCTGGAAGGTCGACGGCAGCAGCCGCTCGTTCAACCGTGTTTCCACGCCGGTTTCCGGATCGATGCGATAGAGGAAGAAGCCCGCCGCGCTGAACTCCGAACGGGTGCGCCACGCCACCTGCCCCTGGCCATCCACCCATTCGCCCCACATCGCCGCCATCTCGATGCGCGTCGGAGTGCGGGTGCAGATCCCCAGATCGACGGTCAGGAGGGTTTCGCCGCCGGCGACGGAGAACGGGGCCGTCCAGGCATAGTCGGTCGTGTTGCCCGCGATCGCATCGCTGTCGACCGCGTCGTCGTTGCCCGCGTTCGAGGGACTGAGCATTTCGTTCGTGGTGAGGGAGGTCAGGTCGAACCGCACCAGATACGTCCCCGTCGGCATGTTCGAGAACAGATAGTTCCCCGAGGCACCGGAAACGGTCGACGCCTGGATGTTCCCGTTGGTATCCAGCAGGTCGACCGGGATGGAGGGGATCCCGTTGGTTTCGCCGGCATCCTGGATCCCGTCGCGATTGGCGTCGAACCAGATCCGGTCGCCGATGGCCACCGGCGGCGCATAGCCGAAATCGGCCGCGTCGACGAACTGGTCCAGGTTGGTGATCGCGACCGCCGTCTTGTGGGCGGTGGCGATGCCGTCCAGGTCGTACGTCGGCGTGACACCGGCCACTAGAGTGTTGGTGTCCACCACGACGGAGTAGGTGCCGGGCACCAGCCCGCCAATGCCATAGAGGCCATCGGCGCCGGTGGTCGAGGAGGGTTCGTTGGTCTGGTAAACGCCGTCGTCGTTGAGATCGGCGAACACGCGCACGCCGGAAATCGGCGACTCGCCGGCGTCCTGGACGCCATCGCCGTCGGAATCGTACCAGACCATGTCGCCGATGCCGGCCAGATGCCAGAGGTAGTCCTCGACCTCTCCATTGTCGGCGGTGCCGGCGAATGAGAGTTCGGGGAACATCGGCTCCTCCGGGAAGAGGCGGAACCGCGCGTACAGCGGCGTGGAGCTGGTGGTGGAGAACGTGCCGGACGGAACCGTGAATTCATTCGTATAGACGCCGGCCCCGTTGCCGCCGGAATTAGAAACGGCCATGCTGCAGACCATTTCGTCCATATCCGTGAAATCGCCATCGCCGTTGAAATCGACGTAGCCCAGCAGCCAACCGCTGCCGGCACCGACAGTCACCTCGACGGAACCTCCGCTGGTCCCGATCCGCCAGACGGAATTGGTGATCTGGATCACCCCGTCTTCGTCGTCCGTGCCGGCCAGATCGTCGCCGTCGGCCCCGGATGACGGCACGCCGTCGCTTTCCACGTCCACGCCCGCCCCCAGATAGAGATTCGTCGTCGGGCCGATCACGTGCCGCGCGCCGTCCGGCAGCGTCGTCGCGTAGCTGTCCGGCAGGTCGCCGTAATCGTACTGCGTCAGGGACTGGTACGCGAAATCCATGTTGGTGATGTCCGCCGCGACCGCGATCGCCAGGTAGGCGGACACCGTGTCGCCCTGCGCGTCGGACGTCGCGACGACCGTCACGCCGGCGATGGATCCGTTGGTGGTCGTCAATTTCAGGGAATCTTCCGGAGCGGCGCTCGCCACGACGTACTGGTCGTTGCCGTCGCCGGACGGCAGGTCCGTGAAGGCGTAATCGCCGTTGGCGCCGGTGGTTTCCGTGCCGATCTGCACGTACTCCCCGGCTTCAAGGACGCCGTCGCCATCGTCGTTCCAGAGATACAGCGTCACCGCGACGCCCGCATAGGGCGACTCGCCGGCGCCCGCGCCGGAAGGACCCAGGCCGTTCATCAGGCCGTCGTAGGGCGTGGCATCGAGCCCGATGGTGCCGCTCAGGCTGTTGTTGCCCGCGTAGCGGTAGCCGAAGTCCACCGACAGGTCGCAATCCGTGCACGGCAGGCCGCCGATCGAAACCACCTGGCCGCCGGAAATCACGATGTTGGTCGCATGGTTGTCGAGCGTCCCGTCGGCCGTCCACGTGTTGGACAGGCCCGCCGGGAAGTCCGCATCGTTGGTGGCCACCCCCACCCCATAGGTCGCGTCGAGAAGGCCGCTGAAACCGTAATAGCCGTCCGCGTCGGTGACGTTGGTGGCAATCGCGACACCGTTGGAATACAGGATGACCGAAACGTAGGGAATGCCCAGTTCGTTGGCGTCCCGCGCGCCGTTGTCGTTCGCGTCGATCCACAGCGTGTCCCCGATCACTCCGGACGGCGCATAGCCGAAATCCGCCCCCATGAAGATCTGCCCGGAAGCGAGGGGAAGGCCATACTGGCTGTCGCAAGGGACGACGAGGTTCGTATCGCTGCAGGTCAGGCCGTCGGAGTTGGGATCGGCGGTCTGGTCCGCGCCCGCCAGCGGTCCGCTGTCCGTCACCACCCGCACCGCATAGCGGTCGGGCAGCAGGCCGTCGAACAGGTACAAACCGTTCACATCGGTGGTTTCGCTGGCCAGCAGCGTCTCGCCGGCATCATAGACGCCATTGGCATTGGCATCGTCATAGAGCTGCACCACCGCGCCGGGCACCCCGTCCTCGGTGTAGTCCTGTTCGCCGTCCCGGTTGGCATCCCAGAACACCGTGTCGCCGATCGCGCCGTAGGGCGCGAATCCGAAATCGGCGTCCAGATAGGTGTTCCCGCCGCTGATCGTCACGTCGCAGGCCGTCGCGGTCGTGGGATAATAGACGTTGCCGAACGCGTCGGCCGGCAGGTCGGTGTCGGCATCGTCCACCACCACGCGATAATCGCCGTCCGGGAGATCCTCGAACAGATAGAGTCCCGAGGCACCGGTGTTCGTCGTCCGGAGGGGCAGATAGGTTCCGTCGCCATTGAAGTCCGCGTAGAGGGTGACGAGGATGTTGGAAATCCCCGGCTCCTGGGTCCCGAACTGGACGCCGTCGGCGTTGCGATCCAGCCACACCGTGTCGCCGATCGCGCCGTTTCCGTAGGGCCAGAACCCGAAGTCCTGGTCCAGGTTGTCGGCGTTGACCAGCGTCACCACGCTGCGGCCGTCCTTGGCGCCGTACGGATCCGCCGTCACGAGGTAGTTGGCCGGCAGGTCCGGATCTTCGCGGTCCACGATCACCAGATAGGTGTTCGTCGCGAAAAGGTTGGTGAAGACATAGTAGCCGTTGGTCCCGGTGAAGGTCGTCGCGAGGTAGGCGTCGACATTGGTGTCCACCACCCCGTTTCCGTTGGCGTCTTCATAGAGGCGCACCGTGACGCCGGAAATTCCCTCTTCGGAGGCGACGTCCTGGACGCCATTGCTGTTCCAGTCGTAGAACAGCGTATCGCCGATGCGGTAGGCGCCGGAACGGTAATAGCTGAAGTCCACCCGCCCCACCCCGCCGCTCGGAACCGTCACCGCCGAATAGTTCGCCGTGTTGGTTCCGTCCGTGTCGAACGAGAGCCGCCAGGTGCCGTTGCTCATCATGCCCGTGTTGGTCGCGACCGCCACGGTATAGGTTCCCGTGTAGTTGCCCACGAAGCGGAAATACCCGTTGGTGTCCGCATAGTTGGTGGCGAGGGAAGCCCCCGCGCCGCACGGCGAAGGGCTCGCGCACAGGTAGACCGTCACGTTCGTCAGCCAATCCTCTCCCGGTTCGCGGAAGGATTCCCCGCCCCGGTCGTAGTCGTGCCAGATCGAACCCTCGATCGTGCTGCCCAGCCGGTAGCCGAAATCCGTCGTCAGGTGGATGTTGTTGGTGCTGGACGGGGCGGAATAGATGTCCAGGTAGACGGCGTGCGTATGGTCCTTGACTCCGTCTTCGTCGAAGGTGTTGGTCCCCGTCCCGCCCGGCAGTGTCGCCGTCACCACGCGCACGGTGTAGACGCCCGTCGACGGGATGGATTCGAACAGGTAGTAGCCATTGGCATCCGTCCAGTTCGTGATGGGCACGCCCGCGCCCGCGCCCAGGTCGATCCCCGCGGGCGGCGTGAGGGACACCGCCACGCTGGCGATGCCCGTCTCGTTCGTGTCCTGCACGCCGTCGCCATCCATGTCCCGCCAGACGTAGTCGCCCACCGTCGCGGCCGGGAACTGCGTGACCACCACGCTGCTGGTCGCGCTGTTGGCATGCGCGCCGCCCTGGAAATAGGCGTTCGTCACCCACGTGGTGTTCGTGACGACCGTGTTGGTGTTGTTGGGCGGCTCCAGCAGCTTGAAGGTCACCGCCACCGTCGAGGTCCCTCCGGGATGGATCGGCCCCACGTTGTCCCAGTACAGGGTGCCGATGCCATTGGTCGACACGCTGGTCGCCGGCGGTTCGGCGCCGACGTATCGGAGTTTCGCCGGATCGAAGACGTCCGTCAGCGGCACCGGATCCAGCGTCGTGGTCGCGCCGGCCACGCCCGTGGTCCGGTCGCTCTGGAGCTGGAAGCCAATCGCATCGATCATGATGTAGCCGGCGCCGGCGCCCCCCGCGTTTTTTTCCGCCGACAACCGCACCGACACGTTCGAGGAGAAGTCCGCCCACGTCCATGCATAGGTTCCGGTCATGGGAATCGTCCAGGTCCCGCTGACCAGTCCTGTCGCCATGTAGGCCGACTCGAAACGCACCGCCGCCGGCGAGATCGTGCTGACCTGGATGGTGAACGTGTCGTCCGGACCGGTGGGCTGGACCATCACCATGGGAACCACCAGAGCGACGTTGGTGATGTTGCCGTTCTGGACCCCGAAGGTGAAGTTCGACAGGTACACGAACTTCGTCGTGTTCTCGAAGTGATTGGTGGCATAGTTCCCATCGGGCCACGGCGGGACAAAAATGTTCGTGTAGCTGTGCCATTCCGTGGCGTTGCCCGTGCCGCTTGTCGCCCAGGCCAGATAGGTGGCCGGCATGGCCGCGCCCGTGCCGTTGCCCGGCAGGCTGTTCGAAACCGCGAGGTTGTAGCGGATGAGCTGCCCCTCGCGGACGGCATTGGTGCTCGACCGGGTCTTGACCAGCGTCAGGGCGGGCGCGAAGCCGAAGTCGGCCGTCCAGTCCACGACGGGGTTGACATTGGTGCGCGCGGGATCGAGCGCGATGGGCCAGGTGGCCGGCGTGGTCGGCGTGTAGCCGTAGGGCAGGTCCGGATCGGCGGCGTCCACGGCCACCACGAAATTTCCGTCCGGCAGGTTGGTGAAACTGTAATAGCCGTTGGCGACCGTGCTGGTCGTGGCGAAGAGGTAATCCGCCGTGCCATCGCCGCCCAAATCGTAATACAGCCGCACGGTCACGCCCGTGATGCCGGTCTCGCCGCCATCCTGCCGCTGGTTGCCCAGCAACCCCCCGCCGGTTCCGTCGTCGCGCCACACCAGATCGCCCAGCGCGTTGTTGCCCAGCAGCAGCGTCTGCGCGTCGGCCGTCAGGAAAGGCGTTGTGTTGCCGAAGCTCAGCCCCGCCGTGTTCGGCACGATCGGGCTCGGGAAGGGCCAGGGAGTCTGGACCACGACGGAGAACCGCACGGTGCCCGCCCCTCCGGACGGCAGCGGATCGCTCAGCCACCATTGCACATCCGTCACGTTCGTGGCCACGGCCGGTTCCGCCAGGGACCAGGTCAGGCCGTGGTTCGTCGAATAGTAAATCGTGTAACCCGACACTCCCGCCGGCAGGACGTTGCTGGGGGCCGCGCTCCCGGCCACATAGACGGTGCCCGACGGAATCGAATCCTGCACCACCAGCGGCAGGCCGATGTCCGGCCGCCCCGAGGCGTCCGGGCCCGAGTTCGTATAGGTCACCGTGTAGGCGATGTTGCTTCCGGGCCGCGTCACAACCGGGTCCGCCGATTTCGCGATGGCCAGCAGCGAGGTGCCGCCCGTCAGGGTCTGCCCCGGCGCCCCGTAGTCGCCGTTGAACTTTTCGTTGTCGAACCCCGACGCCACTTCCTGATAGGGCGTCAACGTGCTCACGCACCCCGAGCCGATCGCCATGAACTCGTACATGACGTACCCCACCGCCCCCCGGTTGTTTTCAGGGATCTGCGTGAAGTAGAGCTGGTCTTCCGCAACGATGACCTGCTCGGTGCCGTCGTTCAGCTTCACGATCACCATCACGTAGGTGCGGATCAGCCGGAAACAGGACGGATCGAACAGGTCCGGATCACCGACGGGCTGCAGCCAGGCGTTGCGGTCCGGCACCAGGTCCCCGTCGTTGTCGAACCCGTCGCCGATGTTGCCCAGGTCGTACCAGATGCCTTCGGTCCGCAGGATCGCCCCGGGTTCGGCGACGGCCGAGGTGTTCGTCCACAGCGGCGCGTACTGCTGCAGCAGGTCCTGGTATTCCTGCGGCACCTTGTTGGCGCTGTTGGGCCAGATCTTGTTGGCCATCGCCGAGATCTCGTTGCGGCAGGTCAGCGTGCGCGTATCGTCGGCCTGGAGATGGGCGGCGCCGTCCTGGGCCGAAGCCCAGACGTCGTATTCCAGCCACAGGTCGTCGTCGGGCTTCACGCTGTCGCCCCACACCGCATCGCCGTTTTCGTCAAGCTGCGGGTAGCTGGCCAGCCAGTACACCGTCACGCATTCCCCGGGCTGGATCGTCCCGATGTAGCGCGTGGCGTCCGCCGCGCCCAGTGTCCCGCCCTCGTGCTCCAGCGCAAAGGCGCCCCCCGGCAACGGACCGACCAGCGGGGCATGCGTCCGGCTCGGATAGGTTCCCGGCGTCCCGGCGGCCAGATCGCCGATGTAGGCCCAGACGTTCGTCAGCGCGTTGTCGCCGTCGTTGCAGAATTTCGCCCCGATGTAGGCCGACTTCGGCGCATAGGTCGATGGCGATTCCGCATTGGAGTCCACGATCAGGTTGTAGGCCGTGACGATTTCGACGCGCAAGTCGCCGTCGGGATTCGCCGCTCCGGCCGGCCCGGACATCCCCAGCCAAGCCAGCACGGCGCCCAAGACGCCATGCCAAGCCTGAGATGTCCACTGTTGCCGCATCGATGTCCTTGCCTGAACCAGAAGAAGATCGGAAGAATCCCCTATTAATTGATGGCAGCAGTTTAGCTTTCAGGCCACTTATTAACAAACAATGTACAATTAAAATCAAATCAGCATGCTGTTAGGATTTGATTAATGATCTCCCCGCCCCTCTCTTCCCAGTCGCGGGCAGCCCCAAGTGGGCTTTTCAGTCTGTTCTCAAGGCCTCGGCATGCGTTACCGCCAAAGCCGCCAGAGAGGAACACAACTCTGCAGAACATCCATCTTTGGGGAACCAAAGATGCCCACCCGGGATGGATCTCGCCATCTCCGCCACCAAGAAAAACCACTGGCGTCTGATTTTCATAATATTCTCGAAGCCAACTGGTTTTATCTTCCCCGCTTCGGATCCGTGTCCGTATTTCCGTTGCAGGTCGATTTCCATCGCCGCGTCCATCAAATACCGCGCCAATTCCAACGGCTCCATCGTTTCCAACCGGACGTTTTCCGCCTTGTGGATGCGCAGGCAAGCCACCACGGGAACCGCACCGGATTCCTTGAAACGGCGACGGATCATTTCCGGCCAGCGGGACACTTCGTCGCGCCCGAAACGGAATCCCCCGTCCACCACCCGCCATTTCCCATCCGTTTCCCGGGAGGCGAACACCGAATCGTCGGCCAGGACCGGAAAGGTGTTGCCCAGAAGCCGGGCGATGGTGCTTTTCCCCGCCGTCGAATGTCCGAGGAACAGCACCGCCCTCCCCTCCACCGCCACCGAAGAGGCGTGCAGAAACAGACCTTCTGCCGCCAGCGCCTTCATGCCCCAGTCTTCTCCTTGCCCCACGAAATGCGCCGCGTGGGGGGGAACATTCCGCGCCGTTCCGCTTCCGCGCACAGTGGCGACACGTTCACCAGTTTTCCTGTGAACTCGTAGTTCTGCGCCAGGCAATGGGTCATGCAGCGCCCCGCATGCAGGCAGTCGCCGCAAACTCCCGGAAACGGCCCGGCCATGTCCTTCCGCATCTGGCGCAGAACCGGATGGTTCATCCAGACCTCGCGCAGGCTGTCCCGGCCCAGCTTCCCGAAGCAGAGCTCCGGGATGTTGCGCCCGATGCCGCACAAGGCCATCTCGCCGGTCCCGAGCAGCCCCAGGATGTGCCGCACATGGCAGCCGGCCCCGTTGCCGCCGTAGCGCAGCAGTTCCTTCACCGTCGACATCGCCGGCGGTACCATGGCGTTGAGATGGATCGGATACCGGTCCTGCAGCGGCCCGCGGATGCGGTGGATCAGCGCCATCAGCTCGTCGAACGACAGGGCCAGCCCCTGCCGGTGGATCTCCGCCCCCCGCCCCGAAGGCGTCACGGGGTTGAACTTCACCGCCCCCGCCCCCAGCCGCATCGCCAGCTCGATCAGTTCTTCGATCCGCCCCGCGTTCTCCCGGTAGACCGACATGATGATTTGCGGACGGAACCCCGCCGCCGCCAGATGGCCGATGCCGCGCACCGCGGCGGCAAACGCGCCCTTTACCCCGCGGAAACGGTCGTGCTGCTCTTCCTCCGGACTGTCGAGGCTCACCGCCACCCGCGATACCTTCGCTTTTTCGCGCAGGTGGACGGCTAGTTCCCGGTCGATCCGCGTGGCGTTGGTCTCCATGGAGATGTCCAGACCCTCGGCCGCCAGGAAATCGACGACCCGCCGGAATTCCGGATGGAGGGTCGGCTCCCCCCCCGTGAGCTTCGCCGCCATCAGGCCCATCGGCTTGGCTTCCGCCACCGCGCCTTTCAGCCGTTCGAAATCCAGGCATTCCGCCGGCACGGGCTTCCCGTGCACGAACGTGGGCGTGATCCAGCAATGCCGGCAATGCAGGTTGCACCCCGCGGAAAGATACACATAGAACACCCGGAGCGCCGGCACATCCGGCGCCATCTCCACCACGGGACCGGATGGCGTGCGCCCGTCCAGGCCGTCGCAGGTGTCGGCGGCATTCCTCACGCCGGCCCCTTCACCACGCCGATGAAGCCTTTTTCCACCATGGAGGCGATGAATTCAGCCACATCCTTCTCCACCTGCGCGCGGGAGGCGCCTTCGCAAACCTCGCACAAATGCCCCGCCACCTCGGCCGGCGTCCGCGGCGCGGACAGGAAGGACCAGATCGCCGCCGCCGTCGGATTGAGGACCTCCAGCGAATCCGTGTCCGCGTTGTAGAGGATTCCCCCGTCGTCGCCCTCCTGGCGGAAGGACACATCGGGGTTTCGAAGATAGATTGCCTCGCTCATCCGTTCCGGCCTTTCCGTGCTCCATTCCACCACCCGCCTGACGATGCCCTGCTCCTCCATCCGCAGGAGCGCCTCCGCGACGGTCCCGGGTTCCCCGCACGAAGGAAGAAGCAACGCGGCAATATCCTTCACCGTCCGCGTTCCGTCAAGCAACGCCAGCATCCGCCGGGAGGCTCCGTTGATCTCCCGCAGGCACAGGGCGTCGCAAAGCAGCACGAGCGACCGTTCCCCGAAATCCTCGATCGCGGCCTCTTCGCGGAGGCGGAAGCGGAGGTCTTCCCTGGACTCCCGGCCCTTCATGGCAATCCGCCGCATTCCTCGAGAAAACGCCGGTAGCAGCATTCCGGATTGGCGACATAGAAATCTCCGGTCCGCGTGTATTCAACCGCCGGGCACCCGCCGCTGCAATACGGAACCCATTCGCATCCGGCGCATCCCGCCACCTGTTCCATCGGGATGCTTCCCCTTCCGCGCATTTCCCTGAGCAACGGGTGGTTCTGCCAGATGGACCGGACCGGCGTCTCGCCGATTTTTCCGAGCGAAGCGGCGGCCAGCATGTTGCACGGCACGATGGTTCCATCGTGATGAACCGCCAGCTTGGCAAACATGCAGCCGCAGGAGGACAGGCACCCCATCTTCCAGCGGCGAGTCTTCCGCCCCGAAGCCTTCGCCTCCTCCATCTCCCGGAACATATGCCACAAGGCCAGCGAACCCGCCGTGGCCGAGATGCGCCCCGGATAGGCCTTCTCCAGCCGCGCCAGCGTCCGCATCGCCTCCACCCGCTGTTCCGGAGCCAGCACGATGCTGCCCGCGCGCGCGCAGCCCGTCCCCATGGCCATCGCGTCGTTGGTCCCGAACCGCGGCAGCCCGATTTCATCCAGCAGCAGCCGGGCCGTGTTTTCCAGATCCCCCGCGTTGTGGCGGTTCACCGTCACGCGGGCCGTCACGGGAAAACCCGCCGCCTTCAACAGGCGCAGGCCGCGGATGGCCTTCTCGAAGCTGCCTTTCCCCCGCGAGGCGTCGTGCACCTCCGCGCAGGACCCGTCGATCGAAACCTGGATCGAATCCAGCCTCCGGCGGCGCCTTCCCTGCGCGAATTGCGCCAGGGTCTCCTCCGTGACCAGCGTTCCGTTGGTCAGGAGGCTGTAGCGCATGCGGGCGTCCACGATGCCGTCCACCAGCCGCCACAGGTCGGGGCGCATGAAGACCTCCCCTCCGCTGAGCGTCAGGCTCCGGACCGCCAGCGCCTCCAGTTCCGAAAAGAAATCCAGCCATCTCCCGGCGGGCAGGTCGTTCCGCCCCGCCATCTCGTCGGCATAGAAGCAGTAGGCGCACCGCAGATTGCACCGGCCGGTCAGCGAAAGGTCGAAGCTCCTCGGCGCCTCGTGAAGCCAGGACCATTCCCCGGCGGCCAGCGGCGCCGGACGGGGCGTCCCGCCGGCGTCCGCATAGCCGTCGCGCCGCAGTTCCTCCGCAAAGGCGTCGGCGTCCGCCCGGATTTCCTCCGTCAGCGGGATCTCCGAACGGCGCGCCAAGACCGCGGCGAGATCCCCGGTCTGGGCAGTCCCGTCCATGGCGTTCCAGATCGCCAGCCCCGTGGAATTGACGACCTTTTCCCGCCCCGAATCCGGATCGAAGAGGATGCCGTTGCTTCCCTCCCGGCAGGTGGAGATCCGGGGTTGGCGGCGCCAGTAGACCGTGGGATCCGCGCAACTCATGCCGAAGGAGCGTGGTTGGCCGGCGAATACTCCGGCACGATGTCCTTCAGGACCGCCTTGATCTTCGATGCGTCGAAGGTTCCGGCCGCCGCCGACAGGCGGGAAATCTGCTCGCGGATGCGGCGGTCGGGCTCCGCGGAATCCAGATCCATGCCGTTCCGCTTGAGCACCATGATCTTCTCGTGCGCGGTGGCCACGATGCCTTCGCCCTGCGTGATGAGCTCCTCGTAGAGCTTCTCGCCCGGACGCAGGCCGGTATACACGATCTGGATGTCCTGGTCGGGAACCTTGCCCGACAACCGGATCATGTCGCGCGCCATGTCCGCGATCTTCACGGGCGTCCCCATTTCCAGAATGAAGATTTCGCCGCCCTCCCCCATCGCCCCCGCCTGCAGGATCAGCTGGCAGGCCTCGGGGATCATCATGAAATAGCGCGTCATTTCCGGATGCGTCACCGTCACGGGCCCGCCGGCCTGGATCTGCTGCCGGAACAGCGGGATCACCGATCCCGAGGATCCCAGGACGTTCCCGAACCGGACGGCCATGAACCGGGTTTTGCCGGGCGCGCGGGACTGGAGCGCGATCTCGGCGACGCGCTTGCTGGCGCCCATCACGTTGGTCGGCCGGACCGCCTTGTCCGTCGAGACCTGCACGAAGCGCTCAACGCCGTACTCCTCCGCCACGTCCATCAGCGTCAGGCTGCCGGCCACGTTGTTGGCCACGCCTTCCCACGGATTGAGCTCGACCATCGGCACATGCTTGCACGCTGCGGCGTGGAACACCGCATGGGGGCGGTACTTGTCGAAGACGTTCGCCATCAGCGCCCGGTCCTGCACCCGGCCCATCACGGTGCGCAGCGCGTCGAAGCGGTTCTCGATCAGCAGCTCCCGCTCGATCCGGTAGAGGTTGAACTCATTGGCCTCGATCAGCACCAGCGACGCGGGCTTGAACCGCAGGATCTGCCGGCACAGTTCCGAACCGATGGATCCGCCGGCCCCCGTCACCGCCACGGTCTTTCCGGTCAGGCAGCGCCCGATCCCCGCGTAATCCAGCTGCACCGGCGGCCGCCCGAGGATATCCTCGTACTCCACCTCCCGGACGTCGTTCACCGTGACCTTGCCGTCGACCAGCAGCCCCAGCGAAGGCAGCGTCTTGAATGGCAGTCCGGAGGCCTTGCAGGCGCCCACGACCTGCCTCATCTCCTCGCCCACCACCGAGGGCATGGCGATCAGGATCTCGTCGGCCTGGAAGCGGTTCACGAAAAACAGCAGCTTGTGGATCGGCCCGCGCACCGGCACTTCGAGAAGCGTCTGTCCGTGCTTGTGGGAGTCGTCGTCGATGCAGGCCACCACGTCGTAGCGGGATCGGGGATCCCCGTGGATTTCCCGGATGATGCTTGCCGCCGCATCTCCCGCCCCGATGATCAGGAGCCGCACGTGGCGGACCGGCAGGCTGTCGTCCTCCCCCCGGTCCCAGAACTTGAGCAGCGAATGCTTGTTCGTGCCCACGATGCGGATGGCGATCCGGAATCCGCTGCAGAAGAACAGGGTGAAGATGCAGTCCGAGACGAACACCGCCCGGGAATACCCCATGAACTGCTGGCCGATGGTCAGCGCCGTCATCAGGGTCAACGTGGCCAGGATCGACGCCTTGGCCAGCCGGAGGGCGTCGGGAATGCTGGTATACCGCCACATGCCGCGATAGACGCCCATGAAGTAGAAGACGATGGCCTTGGTCGGCAGCAGGAACGGCAGGAGGAACCGGATGCGCGCCCATTCCTGGGGGGGAATGGCAAGGGAGAAGCGAAGACCATAGGCCAGGATCAACGAAGCGGCGAAAAACAGCAGATCCGCCCCGAGGATGATGTAGAAGTTCCGGTTTTTCAGCTGTTGGAGCATGGCGTCCGGCCTCCCCCAAGGGGAGGCCCATTTCGGTGGAGTATATACCCCCTTCCACCGAAAGGAACGCAGAAAATCATTTGGTTTTGGTTATGCCCTCCCCCGCCATAACCCTATCCGCGGCAAACCAGAACAGGACCACTCCCGCCAGGTTCGCCCCGGCATCCCCCCAGCTGAACATCCGGCCCCCGCCGCTGGCCCACCGCTGCAGATATTCCATCAGCACCCCATAGGCGATTCCCGCCACCGGCAGCCACCGGACCGCCCGCGGCACCTTCCCCTGCCCCGCCGCCCAGCGGAACAACGCCCCCAGAAGGCCATACATTGCCACATGCATCCACTTGTCGATGCCGGGAATTCCCGAAAGCGAAGGGGGGAAAAGCCAGGCCGGAAGCAGGGAAAGCACGGCGATCAGGAGGAGATGGCCGGCGCAAATCCCCCGCCGGATCCCCATGGGGCAGGCCCATAGCCAAGCTTTCAGGCGATTCCAGGACATGGCGGGCGCCGCTCTCATGCCGACCAGCAGATCCCCCTCTCAGCGTTTGGCAAGCCGCCGGATGATCTGGCACACGCGGTCCAGATCCCCATCGGCCATGGCCGTCCCCGAGGGCAGGCAGATCCCCTGGGCGAACAGCCGCTCGCTCACCGCCTCCCGCCCCTTCCAGAAATCGCGCCCGCGGAACACCGGCTGCAGATGCATCGGCTTCCACACCGGCCTCGCCTCGATGTTCTCGGCCTCGAGCGCCTCCCTCACCGCATGCGTGTCCGCCCCGAAGGCCGCCGGATCGATCAGCGCCACCGTCAGCCACCGGTTGCTCCGGCATCCCGCCGCTTCCGGCATGAAGGAAATGCCCGGCAGATCCCCCAGCCGCTGCCGGTACCCCTCGAAGATCTCCCGACGGCGGCGGATCCGGTCCTCCAGCACCTCGAGCTGGCCCCGGCCGATGGCCGCCAGGATGTTGCTCATGCGGTAGTTGAATCCGATTTCCGTGTGCTCGTACCACGGCGCCGGATCGCGCGCCTGCTGCGACAGCTTCCGGGCATGGTCGATCAGCGCCCCGTCATGCGATGCCAGCATCCCCCCGCCCGAAGTCGTGATGATCTTGTTCCCATTGAACGAAAACACCGCCGCCCAGGCGCCGGATCCCGCATGGCGGCCCTGGCATCGCGCGCCGACCGCTTCGGCGGAATCGCAGATCACGGGAATCCCGTGGCGATCGCAAACCGCCAGAATCCCCGGCAGGTCGCAGGGCTGCCCGTACAGATCCGTCGGAATCACCGCCCGGGGCAGCTGGCCGCGCCGCACGGCGGCTTCGATGGCCTGTTCCAGCAGCGCCGGGTCCATGTTCCAGCTCGCCTCGTCGCAATCGATGAACACCGGCACCGCCCCCTCGAACGTCACCGGCGTGACGCTGCCGATGAACGTCAGCGTCGAGGCCATCACCACGTCGCCGGGCCGGATGCCCATGTGGCGCAGCGCCAGATGCGTCGCCGCCGTGCCGCTGGACAGCGCCAGGCAATGCGGGATCCCGGTGGCAGCGGAAAATTCCCTCTCGAACGCATCCACCATCGGCCCCAGCGGCGCGATGTAGTTCGACTCGAAGGCCTGCCGCACGAATTCCTGCTCGCGGCCGCCCATGTGCGGAGGGGATAGGAACAATCTGGGAGTTTTCATCGCTGGAATCCTTTGCCGACCTAGTAGCGCACGGCTTCCCGTTCCATGCGAGCGAAAAATTCCCCGTATCCCAGCCCCAGCCGGAGATCCCACCCCAGGCGCCGCGTCAGGAACGGGCATACCGTCGCCAGGATGTAGCCGATGTCGCGCCAGAAATTGCCGCTTTCCAGATACTCCCGGTTGAGGCGCAGCTTCTCGGGATAGACCACCTCGTCGTTGAACGCCCGGGGATTCCGCGCCAGCGCCAGCAGGCGCTCCTCCTCGCGGAACAGCAGGGTGGCCGGCCCCGTGATGCCCGGAAGCAGCTCCAGCACCTTCCGGTCCTCGCCTTGCAGCCGGTCGGCATAGCCGGGCACGTCGGGCCGCGGGCCGACCAGCGACATCCGGCCCGTCAGCACGTTCCAAAGCTGCGGCAACTCATCCAGCTTGGTCCGGCGCAGGAGGCGCCCGACCGGCGTCACGCGGGGATCTTCCGCCGTGGTGACGGATCCCTGCGCATGGGCTCCCACCCCCATCGTCCGGAACTTGGCGCACCGGAACAAACGCCCGCGCCGCCCCACCCGGTCCTGGATGAACAGCGCGGGGCCGGGCGAGGTCGCCCGCACCGCCACCGCCACGGCGAGCATGAGCGGCGACAGCACGACCAGTCCCGCCAGGGCGGCGGAAAAATCCAACAGCCGCTTCGGAAGCCGCCAGGACATGGGAATGCCGCGGTTCATCGCACTCCGTCAAAAGGCGGGCTCATGCGCCGGCCAGTCCGGCCGCTCCGCCACCTCGATGGCCAGGGTGGTTTCGAATTCCCGCAGCATCCGGCGGAACTTGCCTTCGAATCCCCGCCGGCCCAGCCCCTGGTGCAGCCGCGTCTTCAGCGGCAGGGAATAGCCCAGATGCGCGAATTCGTCCGGATCGAACTCGTAGGGATGGCAGTAGGCCATGAAAACCTCGCCGGCCAGCACCGTCCGCTCGATCGCCCAGCGGATGGCCGGAAACGGCAGCAGCCGGTGGTATCCCCCCCCCGCCACCGGGAATCGCCGGCCCAATCCCTTCAGCGTCGCCACCGGAAGCTCCGCCAGGCTCCGGCCCGCCGACAAGGACAGCCGAACCGGCTGGGCCGGGAACCCGGGCACCCCGAAGCGCGCCAGGACCGCCGGATTGATGCTGGCGTCATAGGCGAATCCTTCTTCCGCCAGGATGTCGAACGCCCACAGGGATTCCTTCATGATCGAAAAATCCGGCGCGCGGTAGCCGCGCACCGGCTGGCCGGTCAATTGCTCCAGCTGCGCCTTGGAACGCCGCACGTCTTCGCGGAACTGCACCGGCGACAGCCGGAACACGTCCACGTGCCCGAACCCGTGCGAAGCCACCTCGTGGCCTTCGGCCGCGATCCGCTTCACGCAACCCGGAAATTTCTCCGCGAATTTCCCGAGGACGAAGCACGTCGCCCTGGCCTTCTCTTCGGCCAGCACATCGAGCACCCTCTCCATGTTGGGCCCCGCCCGGTCGGAAATCGGCATGTCCGTGTCCAGGGTGGACTGCGCCCAATCCTCGACATCCACGGTGCAAACCAAGGGCATGCCTACTTCTCCTGCAAATCCACTTCGACCTTTTGTCCGGAGCGCACCGAAACGAGCACCGTGGCGCGGCGGCCGTCCCCGCGCTCCACGTCCACCGGCACGCGCTCGAAATCCGCGTCGCTCCCGTTCTCCACCACGAGGCGCGCGCCGGCCAGCGCGACCGTCACCCGGCGCGTCTGCGGGCTCAGCACCTCGCGCCAATACTTGCCGACGCCGAAAAGCGTGTCGATGAAAAATTCGCCATGGAAACCGGTCAGCGCGGAACGGATCACGTGTTCGGTAAACCGCGCGCACGCCGGTCCCTCCCACTGGCGCATGTGCTGGTGGCACATGAAGACCATCGGCCGCCCCAGGCGCCGCGCGCGGTGCATCCAGAACCGCAGCATCGCATGGTGGTGCACGTGCTGGGGATCCGGCGGATAGCGCGACGTCAGCTCCACGGCGTCCGTGCCGCCCGGATGGTGCGGCGGCGGCTGGAACAGGACGTTGTCGCGCGCGCGGATGTCGGAGCCGCTCAGCACCTCGCAGCCGGCCGTTTCCGCGGCCCGCGCCGTATCGGCGTCGTTGCAGCGTCCGGGCTTCGCCCAGGAACGCGGCACGAAATCCAGCAGCCGCCTGCACCAGCGCGCGGCCTCGAGGATGTTGTCGCGCTGCTCGCCGAACGACGACGCGTCGGCCCCCACCCAGGGATACCGCCCCGCGCCCATCCTGGCGTGCGATGTCCAGCCGTTCTCGGCCGCCGCCGCCGCCGCCGTGTCGTAGTGCAGGTGACCGTGGTTTCCCAATTCCATCACGAAGGGTTTTCCGGCGCCTTGTGCCGGATAAGGGCAGGCGTGGCGCAAATCGACGTTTCCGCGCAGCCATTGGATGAAACGCGGGATTTCCGCCGCACCGTGGTCGCGGCCGTCGTGCGCCGCCCACGCGCGCGCCGCTTCTTCGTCGAACGAGAGCCGCGTGGAGAGGCACATCGTCTGCGGGAACGCGTAGCGCGCGGCCAGGCCCAGCGTCGTTTCCAGCCCGGCGATGGACTGCCGCGTGAGCGTGTCGTAAAGGTCCATGTCGCCGCGCCAGAGGAATGCGCTGCGCCGGCCGCCGGGATAGCGCGCGATTCCCGCCCGAACCGGCGGCGCCTCCGCCGCCGAGCGGCAGCCGCCATGCGTCATCTCGAGACGACGCACCGGCCGCCCCTCTTCTTCCACGATGATGGCCAAGGCGCCGCTTCCGGTCGAGGCCGCCGGCCGCAGCGTCCAGCGGAAGCGCGCGACGCTCCCGGCGGCCAGCGGTTCCGGGGCGTGTCCGGCGGCGCCTTCCTGCCGCCAATGCTCCGGCGCTTCCAGCCGCACCTTCACGCGGCGGCCCGGCAGCGCCGGGGCCGGATTCCCCACGACCAGTTCCACATCGAACGGCACGCCCGTCCAGAGCGTACCCAGGTCGCCGCGCGGCCAGCGGGAAACGAACGGGGCCTCCACCGTCAAAATCAGGCCATCGGGAACGGGACCCGCGACGAGGCGCCGTTCCCGGCGGCGATTGGCGAATTCCAGCGCGACCAGCGCCGCACCCAGCGCCTCGACCGCGATCCACGGCAATCCGCCCCACGCCAGCAGCGCCAGCCCGAGCGCGGCCGATGCGGCTTCCAATCCGAACCGGCCAATGCCCAGTTTCTTCGGGAACGTTTCCCAGAAGACGTTGGCCAGATACATCGCCCACCCCGCCCGTCCGCGCGCCAGGAAGAACATCCGGGCCAGCGCCGCCAACGCGAACAAAGCGCCTCCGGCCATGAGCGGCAGGATGTTCATTGGAACGGATCCCATGCCGGCAGGCGGGCGGCTTCCCCGCGCGCCGTTGCTTCGATGACGTCGGCATAGCGGTTCAGAACGTCGGTTTGGCGCAAATGCGCCGCGAGAAACCGCTGGCCCGCCTCGCCCATCTCCCGGCCGCGCGCGGGATGGTCCGCCACCTCCACGATGGCTTGCGCCAGCGCCCCGGAATCGAAGGTCGGCACGACCACGCCCGCGCCGATGCGCCGGATCAAATCCGCCTGCACGCCTTCCAGGGATGCCAGCACCGGCCGGCGCGAACCGAGATAGTCGATGAACTTGTTTTCGAAATAGATGTGGATCAGCGGGCTGCGGAACAGCGACATCAGCGCCGCATCCGCTCCCGCCAGGATGGCCGGCACCTGCGTCCGCGGCACCGGTTCGTGGAAATGGACATTGTCCAGCCCGAGTTCCTTCGCCAGCGCCTGCGCCTTGGGCAGGCTTTGCCCATAGCCGAACAGATCGATGCGGATGTCCGGACGCGACTTCAGGAACGCGCCGGCGCGCACGAGGGTCTCGGCGGCGGTCACTTCGGTCACCGAACCCGTGTAGACCGCCGTGAATTGCCGGTCCCAGCCGTATTGCGCGCGAATCCGTTCGCGGGTTCCGGGCGCCAGCCGGAAGAATTCCTCGTCGTAGCTGTTGGGAAACAGGTCCAGCCGGTCGGCGGGGACGCCTTTTTTCAGCAGCTCGATCTTGAGGCCGGGCGTCAGGGTCACCACCCGGTCCGCCCCGAAGTAGAGGGAACGCGCCATGGCCTGCAGCGGCACCGCCTGCCAGGGGGCGATGGCCTTCTTGACCACGAGGGCATCCGGCCACAGGTCGCGGATCTCCAGCAGGAAAGGCTTCCGCCAGCGCCGGGCCAGCCGCATCGCCGCCACTCCGCCGAACAGCGGCTGGATGGTGGCCATCACGACATCCGGCGCCTCCCGCCCCCGGAAAGATCCATAGGCCGACCAGGCGAACCGGCCATAGGTCTTGAGGCGGTTGGCCAGGCTCGCGCGCAACCCGCGCGGTACCGGCAGGCGATGCACCCGGATGCTCCCCCCTCCGATAACATCGATGGATTCTTCCGGCTCGGTCTGCTCGTTGTAGGCATTGAGGTCGCACGCCACCACCTCCACGGCGTGACCGCGCGCGGCCAGCCGCTGGACCAGATCGCGCGGCTGCCGCGGTCCCGGCGCTTCCGGACCTGCGTAGAATTGATGGACGTATAAAATGCGCATGCGGCGTGAATCCTCAAGGCAGGCCGCGCGCGATGGGCGGGCCCAGGATCCGGCTGAGGCCCAGCGGCAGGCGCTTCCACAACGCGATGGCCAGCGCAAAAGACTTGTTTTCCTTGTGGAGGCCCGGCAGATCTTCCCGCCCCAGCAGCTGGTAGGCCCACGGCAGGGTCCGGCATTCCCCGCCCCAGTACTTCTTGAAATCCTGATGGCTGGAATCCGCCGTGCTGCGCCCGAGATCGACCTGCCGGCAGCCCGCCTGGCAGGCCTCCTCAACCGCCCGCCAGTTCATCGCATGCACCGGCGCGTGGGACAGTTCCTCCCGCAGCGAGGCGGACCAGACGAAATGGCAGGTGTTCCGGCCCATGACCACCATTTTCGCGGCAATGGTTTTCCCCTGCCGCACCGCCCGGTAGACCCGGATGTGGCTTGGAAACGCCTCCAGCGCCGCCTCGAAAAAACGCCGCCCCAGGACCGGCGTGCCGAGGTCGCGGAGATTCCGGGAATAGATGGCGTAGAAGTCCGGAAGGTATTCCACCCCCTGCTGGACGGCCACGCCGTTCTTCTCCGCCTTCCGGATCTTGTTCCGGACGTTCTGGTGCAGCCGGGCGAACACCGCGCCGGGTCCGCCATCCAGCGGAATCTCGGTGACCACCTTGCGATCCGTCGTGGGCCAGGGGGATTTCAACGGATGAAGCTGGCGCAGTTCGATGTGGTCGCAGCCGGCGGCGCGCGCGATCCCCGCCGCCGCCTCCCCCAGCGCCTGTTCCACCTCCGGCCCGTCGGCAACGATGCCCCCGTAGCTGACAAACGGCAGGCTGACGCCCCTCGCGCCGAACAACCGAGAGGACATGACGAACAGCGGATAGATTCCCGCCACCCGCTCCCCGTCGAGCGCCATCAGATAGTGGCCGGCATGCCCCGTCGAGCCTTCGATGACCCGCTTCCAGCCCGCGAGATGGAAAACGGTCGCGTCCGTATGCCGGGACGCATACTCGTCCCAAAGCGCCTCCTGGCCGGGAGGGCAGAGCTGGATATTCACCCGGCGGCCCCCGTTTCGATGGTGACGGAGGAATGCGCCGGCACATCGACCAGGCGCATGCAGCGGCGCCCTCCATCGAATTCGATTTCCAGGGGCAGGCCCGCGAGGGGGCGGTCCCCCGTGTTCTGGACTTCCACCGCGCTTCCGGCGATGCGCACCTGGACGGTGCGCGTCCGCTCGCTCAGGACATCGCGCCAGTACCGCCCCATCGCGGTCAGGGTCGCCGGATAGACATCGCCTTCGGTGCCGGCCAACACATGGCGCAGCAGTTCGGCGGTCAGGGCATGGCAGGCATGGGTCTGATACATCATCAGATGGTGGTGCGCCAGGAACACGAGCGCTCGTCCGTTCCTCCGCGCGAATCCGATCCAGAACTTCAGCATGGCGATGTGCGGCGCGTGGACCGGATCGCGGGGCAGCATGCGCGTCAGCTCCACCAGGCGGGAGCAGCCCTCCGGATGGTGCTCGGCCGGGAAGGTCAGCAGCTTCTGCCACTTCGCGGCATCGGTCTCGTTCCCCACCTCGATGCCCGCCGCCTCGACGGCGCGCGCAGTATCCTTGTCGTACATGTCGCTGGGAGGCGTATAGCTGGCGGTGCGCACGCCCAGTTTCTCGGCGATGGCCCGGGTGCACGCCTCGATGTTGTCGCGCTGCTCGGCAAAGGAGTCGCAGGGGTATTCCTTCAACCACGGATAGTTCCCCTGGCCGACGCGCGCATGGGAGGTCCAGCCGTTGCCGGGATCGGCCGCCGCGTGCGTGCCCCAATGCAGATGCCCGTGGTTGCCGATCTCCGCCGCCAGCGCGCGGTCTGTCCGGGTCGGGAATTCCTGTTCCACCGCGGTGTCCACTTCCTCGCGCCAGAAGCGGATGAAACCGGGGATTCCCTCGCTGTGACGGTTCCAGCCGAATCGCCGGCAGAATGCCTCGTGCTCTTCGGGATACAGGCTGAGCCGCGACGACAGCATCACCGTGGTCGGCATGCGGAACCGCGCGGCCAAACCCAGCGCGATGCGCAACCCCTCGGCCGACTGGAAGGTCGAGGGATCGTACAAATCATTGTCGCCCCGCCAGACGAATCCGGCGCGCGCCCCGTATTTCCACCGGCGGATGGCCGCGCTCCGGATGCGGACGGACCCACGGGCCGGGACCGATGCTACGCGCAAACGGCGCGTCCACGACCAATCCCCGTGGGAAACGCGCAAGCGCACGTCCCCCCCCCGCCCCGCGCGGTCTCCGCGCACGGAAAACGGCACCGTCACCACCTGGCCAGGCTCCGGACACGGGACTTCGCCCGGTGAATCGATGCCCACGCCCACGCGGGTGCTGGCGGTGGAGATTTCGATGCGAAGCGGCAATTGGGGGCGCACCGTTCCCGGATTCAGGATCATCAGTTCGTAGGGCTGCTCCCCGCCTTGCGGCAGATCGCCCGCCCGGTAGACGCGCTTGCCCCGCCGCAGCACCGGTCCGCGCAAGCTCACAATGAGGCGTGGAATCGGCAGCGGGACGCGCCCGGCGGAAGCGGACTGCTGGCGCGCCGGCGCATCCGCGCGCCAGCGCAGGTCCACCAGCAAGGCTCCGGCCCAGGCGGCTCCCATCGCCAGCGCCGTGATCGACGCCGCGGCACCACCGCCCAGCCAGGCGGCACCCGCCGTCGCCAGGGCCAGCAGGAGCGCGTCCAGCCGGTTCCTCGGCACATGGAGCTTGATCTCCAGCGTTTCATAGACGACGTTCGCCAGCAACATCAGCCATCCGGCGCGGCCCGCCGCCAGAAAAAAGCATTTGCCCAGCAGGAAGACGCCGGCACAGCCCAGCCACGCGGCATTCAAAACGATATGGGTGATTGGAGCAGTCATGTGGTTGGCGGTAAGCCGTCGGCAGTCGGCAGTAAAGAACCCGGACTTTCTATCGTTCCTTCGGTTTCCATATTTCTGGATTTCGGATCATGGAGCCCAACTTGGCTCCGATTTCATCCGAACGCCTTTGCAAATCCATATATACGCTCTTGTCGAGATAACCACAATCGCAAGCCGTCGCCAACCAATGCTGGGTTTCGGCATTTTCGCCGTCGGAGTCCGTGAGCTTGGAAACAAAATGCGCGGAATATCGCCGTTTCCGCCAAGCCTCGGCGATGTTGGCCCCGGTGGAACGCGAAGCACGCCGTATCTGGTCGATCAATGAGTATGTCTCCTCCTTGGGAAACGACTTCGTGATACGGAAAACATCTTGCTGGAGTTGGAACGCCAGCTTGTATACATCCAAATCTTGGTAGCGCTGAACCATCATGACCGGTGTGTCCTGTCATCCGCCGACTGCCGGCTGCCCTCCGCCGACCGTTTCCTCCACCACGCGGCGATCTCCGCGCCCGGGGCGCACCACGGTTTCTGCTCGGCCAGCCGGACCAGGAGCTGCTCGTAGGTCCATTGCCACTCGCGGTATTCCGGCTCGTTGAAATAGTCGTTGTGCCACAGCAAGGTCACCAGGCCGCCCGCCGCAATCACCGGCTCGATGGCCTTCCACGCGGCCTCCAGCGCCTCCGGTCCCTCCATCGGCTCCCGGAACAGGGCGACATCCATGACCGTCAGCGGAAGTTCGAGGAGTTCCATTTTCCGGCCGGTCGCCGGATCCTCGGCGAAGAACGGAAACATGCGCCCTTCGCGGGCCCCGGTGCGGTCGGCATAGCCGAAGGTGGAGTCATAGCGGAATCCGGCGGCCTGCTGCGCCGCCCAGGTTTCCGCGCCCGAAAACCGCAGGAAGTGGTTGCGGATGCCAACGATCTCGCCGCCCAAAGCGGCTTGCAGGGTTTCGCGGCTCTCGCGGTAGGCCGCCGCCTGGTTGAAGCGGTAGTAGCCGCCATGCAGGCCGATTTCGCCGTCCGCCGCCCGGATCATGCCCGCAATGCGGCGCAGGGCCGGAGCTTCGACGTCGTAGCGGGCGCCGCGCCGCCGCCAGCGCCGGTCGTGCAGCACGAAAAACGTGGAGCGGAAGCCATGGCGCGCCTCGATGTCGAGAATCGTCCGAAAATCCTGCTCCGGCGCCTTGGGGGAAACCAAGGCGCGGGCCAGGCGGCGCAGGGTCCGGCCGGCGCGCCTTCCCTCGCTCCGCGAGATCAGGCGCCGGATGCGGTTCAGCGCGGCCAAGGCATAGAAAAGTTCGCGATCGAAGATCTTGTCGACGTCGTGCGACAGGAAAAGCGCGAATTTCGCGCCGCCGGGCCAGGCGGCGCCTTCGTGGGGATCAAGAGGCGGCATATCGCTGAAAGTTCCTGGCGGCTCGCCGGATGGCGCGCCAACCGATGGGCGGATAATGCGTCCCGCCTTTTTCCTGTTCCTTGGATTCCCATTCCCCGCCGGACAGGATGCGGTCCACCACCGCAAGGAACCCGTCCATGCCCTGCCGGGCCACATCCGCAACGGCCGCGCCGAAGGATGCATCCTTCCGCACAGGAACCTTCCGTTGCAGGAGGATCCGGCCGCCGTCGACGACGCTCGAAACGAGATGGATGGTGAACCCGATCTGGTCGAACTCGCCGTTCGCCATGGCCCACAGGACGCAGTCGGAGCCGCGGTAGCGGGGCGAAATTCCATGGTGCCAGTTGATCGCGCCGAGGCGGGCAAGGGTGTACAGGCAAGGCTTGATCACGGGCGCGCCGAGGAAAAGGATGTAGTCCGGCCGCAGGTCGGCCACGCGTCCGATCGCCTCCGGGCCATGGGGATCGTCCACCTCGAAGCCGCGGCAGCGGCTTTTCAGGTCGGCGACCGCGGCTTCCGTCATTTCGGGAAATGGCCGGGCGGATGGATCCAGATAGCGCTTCCGGAACCGGCGGCCCAGCAGGAAATCCGCGAGGTAGAACAGTCCGCGTTTTTTCGCCAGCCGTCTCAGCACCGCCAGGCTTTGCGCGCGGGTCCGGCCCCGGATGTTGCACAAAACGACGTCCTGCGATTTCCGGAGCAGGAAATCGGCCATGACATAGGCTTCGGGAAGGTTCCCGGTGGTCAGGATCAGCCAGTTCATTCTGCAGTCAGGGGAAGGTCAGCGGCGGCGAGCCGTAATCAGGAGATTCATGGGGAACAGGACCGGAATGGGGATCACCCGGGTCTGAACGATGTCGAATTTGGCTCGGACATCGTCCATGAAGCGGTAGACATGGAAGCCGGCATGGCATCCGTGATCGTATTTCTCGATGTCGAAGAAGCGATAGAGCCAGTGCTTCAGCGCCACGGGAAAATCGATGCCCCGCGTCTGCTTGCCGGTGCAGACCCGCGCCACATACTTGATCAGGGCCGGATAGCCCACCTCGATGGGCACCGAACACACGAACAGGCCGCCCGGCTTCAGCACCCGCTGGATTTCCGCGAGGCATTGGATGCGGTCGCCGCGGCTGGGCACGCAATTCAGGGCTTCGAAGGACGTGCACACGTCGAACGAGGCGTCGGGCAGGGGCAGGGCGCGCGCATCCGCGGTCAAGACCGCATCGTCGGGGTGCGCGGCGCGGAACTCCTGCGAGTGCTCTTCGTAGTAGTTGACGCTGAGCATCTCCCTGGCGAGGGGCTTCAGGAACGGCAGGCCGATGCCGTCGGCGGCGCCGATGTCCAGGAGCTTCTCCGGTTGCCCCGGTCCGGCATGGCGCCGGATGGCCTCCGCGGCCGCGCGGAACCGCGCAAACCGCTGCCAGACGACCAGCCGCCCGCCCTTCAGGATCCGCTCGCTATATGTTGCCATGGTGCTGCCCCTCTCGTGTCGATTCCCGGACGGCGCCGGGTCAGAAGAAATTCCGGTTCCGGAGCTTGAGGGCCGTTTCGATCGGCCACCAGGCCTTGTTCACGGTAAGATACGGCGTCAATTTCCCGCCAAAGCCGCGGAAGAACCGTTCGATCGGCGGAATGACGGATCCCTCGAAATCAAAAGTCTTCAGGCCCAGTTCCTGCGAGTGGCGGATGGCTTCGATCACGGCCAGGGCGCCGGCGCCGTGGTGCCGGTTCTCGGTCCGGTAGCCCCCCAGCAGATAGTAGGCTGTCCGGGAATCATGGATGACGAAGCATGTGGCGATCGGCTCTTCCCCGCGGAAGGCGGCAAAGGCAAAACTGTTTTCCGGACGGGCATATTGGAACAGGACATTATCCAGGAGCGACCGGTCCATGGATTTCTGCTGCCGGCCGAACGTGGCGAGCACCAGATCCCGGATCACCGCCATGTCCGGCACCTGCCGGACCGCCAGGCCATCCCGGATGGCCTTGGAAATGTCGTTGCGGCGGTCGGGCGACATGTTCTTCCGGATCTGGTCCATCGGAGACGACAGATCCAGCAGATAGGTGTAGAGCGGGATGACCTTGAACCCGCGCCAGAAGAACGGGAGTCCATCCTGCACCTCCCGCGCCAGCGGCACCATGCAGATGGATGCGCCGCTTCCTTCCAGATGGCCGGCCATGCATTCCAGCGCCTTGCGGCGTTCCTCGAAGACGGCGACCGGATTCTGCGACTTCACCGCCAGGAACGGCCCGCAGATGGGAGTGAAGGGAGGACGGCGGATGATCTGGAGCCCCCAGCGGCGCTCGCGATACAGCGACAGGCCGCCCACCATCCGGCCGCCGTCGTCGAACAGTCCGAAGGCCTGCATCCGGGAACCGAACAGCGCCAGCCAATCCGCCCGGTTGAACAGCGTGCCGTGTTCCTTTGCCAACTCGTCGTAGGCCGCGAGTTCGGAAGATTCCAATGCGCGAAGCTTCATCGCGCCCCTCCCCCGCCGAGCACACGCCGATACATGTCCAGCAGCACCGGCTCCATGTGCTGCCACCGGTATTTCGTCCCGGACAGGCTTCTCGCCGCCGCCGCCATCCGGGCGGTGCCTTCCTTGTCCGCGATCATCCGCGAAACCGCCTCGGCATAGGACTCCGGCGAGGTGGGATCCGCCAGGACGGCGCAACCCTCCCGGGCCAGCACCGCGAAATGCGACCGGGGATAGTCGGGACCGACGATCGGCACTCCGTAGAGGAGATAGTTGAAACATTTGTTCGGAGCGGCGATCTCATGGTTGGGCGATGGGAGGAAACCAATCCATCCGATGTGGCAGGGAGCGATCGCCTTGCCCACTTCGGCGTACGGAAGCCAGCCCGTCCGGACGATCACGCCTTCCAGCCGGTGCTGCGCCACGAAGGCATCGAGCCATTTCTTTTCTTCGCCAAAGACATCGCCCACGATCTTCAGGACCACCCGATGCCGCTTCGACAGGAGGCGGACGGCTTCGGCCATGACCTTCAATCCGCGGGCAAAGGTCAGGCTCCCGTCGTGGCAGAGGAGGGTCCCCCCCCACGGAGCCTTCTCCCCGCATTCGCCGAACACGTCCACGGCGGGAACATTGAGGAGGGTCGCCACCCGCTCGGCGCCGAGGATCGAAGCCAGATAATCCGAAATGGCCAGGCTGGCCCCGAAGGCGGCATCGCAACGGGCGATCCAGCGTCGTTCGAACCCGCGGTAGGTCGCCATGGCCAGTGGCCAAAGCGGCCGCGGGAAGTAGGCGGCGGCCACCCCCGCCCACAGTTCGTGGCTGTCGAAGATCACCTTCGTTCCCCTGCGCCGCTTGACCCGGAGCGCCGCCACCAGGCTGTCGGGTTCGTGGCAATGGATCACGTCGCATCGCAACTCCGCGAGGGCGGCCTCCATCCGGCCGATGGTGCGGAGACGCTCCTTCAGCCGCCCGCCTCCGGGATACTGGACGAACCGGACGCCATCGGTCTTCGAAGGCAGCTTCTTTCCCTGGGCGCAAAGCAGCGCCACATCGGCCCCCGCCTTGGCCAGGCTGCGGGCCTCCTTGAAGAAAATGCGGTCGTCGTCGGCCTCGTGTCCCGAGGTCGCCAGACAGATGCGGATGCCGGAAAGGTCGTTCATGGATGCAAGGGCGGCAGGCTGGGCTTGCGCGACATCATGTGCGGGGCGGGTGCGACCCGCGTTTTTGACCCGTTAATCCGACGCCCCACAGCTGCTTGCCGAACAGATCGCGGTAGGCGCCGGGGGCTTGAACGTCCATGACGTCGAACGCCGCGCGTTCGTACCATTCCAGGACTTCGTTGTAGCTGTGCACGTGCGCATAGCGCGGGGACAGCCAATCCCGGAGGCTGTGGATCGTGTTGGCCATCCCCCATTGGGCCTTGTTGCGGATGCGCGCCTTGATCAACGGGTGGAGCAGGGATCCCGCCACGTGGAAGAACGCCTCCCGGACTCCCTTGGGCGCCCAGCTCAACAGGGGGCGCAGGACCATTTCCAGATGGTAGTTGAAGCGCGCGACCAGGCCGGCCCAGCCTTTCTTCACGAGATGGTCGTCCAAACCGTAGACCCAAACGAAAAGATAGCCGCGCGGACGCACGAACGGCGCGATCGCCGCGAATGCCTCCCGGGTGGAGCGGTTGTGATGCAAGACGCCTTGGCTGTACACCAGATCGAACGATTCCTTCTTGAACGGCAGATGGAACAGCGAGCAGATGGTCACGTGCAGGCGCGGCTGGTTGGCCAGCGCTCCGCCGACGCGAACGACCGAAAGATTGATGTCCGTCGCGTAGATTTCGCATTCCGGCAGCAGCTGGCCCAACGCGGCGAGTTCCTTGCCCGCTCCGCAACCGACCACCAGCGCGCGAGAGATGTTCTCCGTGCTGCGCGGCAGCCACTTCAGCCAGACATCGCGGTTGAGGCTGACCAGTTCGTCCTGCGTGTAGGTGAAGCTGAGGTCGTCGCCGTCCACCTCGATGAGATCCCATTCCTCGGTGAAGGTTTCCTGCGTCGTTCGCTCGCCCGGCAGCGGCTCGTCGTCGGGCGCGCGATGGTCCGGCCACGCCGCCAGCGCGGCGGCATGCTTGCGATCGAATTGCGCATGAACGGCGGCGCGAAACAACAGCATGACGGGCACGCGGTTGACGACGGGATAGCGCAGGCGGCAGGCGTCGCACAGCAAAACGCCGTCTCGCACGGCGCCGTCCTCGGCTTCCGCAAAGGCGATGGACCGGAGCGGCCCCCGGCATTTGGGGCACACCAGTCGGTGTGCATGTTCTGGCGTCATATGGCTCTTTCGTTCATGGTCCGAAACTGTTCCGGCCGCGAGGGCGCATCACCGGGGCAGATTAACAACTTCCCCATAGATCTCCACGAGTTTCCGTGCATAACTTCGCTGGTCGAAAAGGCGTTCCGCCATTTTCCGGGCGGAGGCGCCCCGCGCCTGCAGGCTGGCCCGCGCCCCGGGCTCGGCCAGGCGAACCAGCGCGTCCCGCCAGGCGGCGACGTCGCCGGCGGCGACCGTGAAACCGCCCTCCCCGGCGCCAAAGAGTTCCGCGATGGGAGCGATGTCGCTGCCGATCAGCGCGCGTCCCGACGCGAACGTTTCGAAGGCGATGTTGGGACAGCCCTCTTCCCGGCTCGGCACCAGCACGGCGTCGGCCGCGCGCAGGACCGCCGGCACGCCGTCCGGCGGCACCATCCCGCCGAGTCGCACGAGCCCGGGATGTTTCAAGGAATCCTGCCATGCCCGAGCAACCGGACTTTGGGAATCCGGACCGCCGAAAAACAGCGCCACGCCCGCGCACGCCAACTCGTCTTCGGAACGGCGCCACGCCTCCATGAGCGTGAGCCCTCCCTTCGTGTCGGCGCCGAAAGCGCGGTCCGCATACACCGGCAGTCCGCCCAAATACACCAATCGGACGGACGCGCTTTCGGGAAACACGGGTGCGCGCTCGCCGGAAGGCGAAAAACCGGAGAGATCGGCGCCGCGGTAGGCCGTGCGCACCAACGGCACTTGCGGGAAATAGCGCCGCACCGACGTTTCCAGCGCGCGGCTGTTGCAAACGACGCCGTCGAGATTCCTCCGCAATGCATCCAGATACGGATAGGATTCGAATTCGATCCGCTGCCGGGCCAGTTCATTGATGACCTGGGCCACGTGGCGGCAGCGCCGTTTCCGCGCCATGGCGCCGACCAGCAATCCGGCGAATTCCACGCCGACCGAATGAACGACGTCGGCGCGCGCAAACAGCGCCTGCACAGGGCGCTGCAGGCAAGCGCGGAACAAGCGTAGGGTCAAGCGCGGCGCGCCCGGCGCCAATGGCGCCGCGGGCCGGATCACGCGCAGGCCTTCGTAGATTTCCTCTGACCACCCGCGCCGACCGGGACGCCAAGCTCGCGGCGCAACGATTGTCAAATCGACCAGCTTGGCCAGTTCGCCGGCCGCCCGCAGGTTGAAAATCCCGCTGTTCGGACGATCGATGCTTGGAAAACCGCTGGCAAAAAACAAAACGTTCATCGCGACGAAGCCGGGCTATGTTGTTTGGAAGGATTCTTTCCAGCCCAGATAGCTCATGGCGGAGCACAGGAGCCGCTCATCCAGCGCCTCCGAATCGAAAAGCCGTTCGAGGGCGGGAACGTCCAGCACCTTGTCGTCCCGCTGGCGTTCCATCAGCGCCCGGAACATCGGGCCGTTCCGCCGTAACAGGCTGCCGGTCGGTGTTTCATATCCCATCTTGTCGGTGCGGTTCCTCACGGCATCGGGCAGGGTGCCTTCCATGGCCTGGCGAAGGATGTACTTCGACCAGCCGTCGCGGAACAACAAGCGGGTCGGCTGCCCGAGGACAAGCTCCAGCAGGCGGTAGTCCAGGAAGGGCAGGCGGGATTCGACCGAATGGGCCATGGAGACGCGGTCTTCATGCCGGAGCAGATGCGGAAGCTGGTAGTGGAACAGTTCGCTGCACTGGAGATCGTAGCGGTCGGCGTGGAGCATGCTGCGCCGGAGATGTCCGGTCTGCCCCGCGTGTGCATGGAAGAAATCGCGGCCGAGGACCGGTTCCACCAGGTGGCGGCGGCGAAAAGCGCGCAAAGCCGGCACGGAATAGTACAGGCCGGCCGCGAGCTGCGTCGGCAGGGGCAGGTTGGCGTGGCGCCGCGCGGCCATCATCTCCGCGAACGCCGCCCTGGGCCGTCCGGCGTGCAGCTGGAAAAGCGCATCGTAGGTCCGGTAGCGTTCGTAGCCCAGCAGCAGCTCGTCCCCGCCCTGCCCGCTCAACACCACCGAAATGCCATGCGCCCGGATCAACCGGTAGATCTGGAAGCTGGACAGGAAGGACAAGGTGCCGAACGGTTCTTCCATGTGCCAGACGAAGGCCGGCCAATCGCGCGCCAGATCGGCCTGCCCCGGATGCAGCACCACCATGCGGGCGCCGGCTTTCCCCGCCGCGGCCTCGGCAAACCGCCGTTCCGAATACCGCAAGCCCTCGTATTCCACGTTGAAGGCATCCAGCGGCCCGCCCCCGGGAATCCGGCGCTTGTGTTCCCCGGCCAGGCATACCACGCTGGACGAATCGAGCCCGCCGGAAAGCGTGACGCCCACGGGCACGTCGCTGCGGAGGCGCAGGCGGACCGAGTCCGACAGCAGATCGCGGAACGCCGCAATGGCCTGCTCATCGCCCAGGGATTCGGACGCCGATGCCTTCCAATAGCGCCGTGGTTCCCAACGCCCCAGCGCCAGGTCTTCGCGGGTCAGCAGAAAACAGTGCGAGGCCGGCAGGCATCGGACCTGCGCAAAGAACGTCTCGTCCGTATGGGTTTCCAACCCCCACAGGAAGAAATCGGCGAGCCGATCGCGATTGGCCTCCCTCCCCACCCACGGCAGTTCCAGAAGCTGCTTGATTTCGGATGCGAAGGCAAAACGTCCCTTTTCGGCGGCATAATAGAACGGCTTGATTCCGAACCGGTCCCGCGCGCAGAAAAGGGTGCCCTCGAGGGAATCGTAGATGGCCAGGCTCCACATGCCGTTGAACCTCGGCAGGCAGTCGGCGCCCCACCGGAGGTAGGCCTGCAGGAGCACTTCCGTGTCGGATCGGGTCCGGAAGGAAACTCCAGCCTGTTCCAGTTCTTGGCGCAATTCCACGTAATTGTAGACCTCGCCGTTGTAGACGATCCAATACCGGCCGCCGGGATCGCTCATCGGCTGATGGCCGGCATCGGAAAGATCGATGATGGACAGCCGGACATGCCCCAGTGCGGCCTGGGCGGGAACCTCCGCCCCTGTGCCGCCGGCTGCTCGCCGGGTTTCCATGGCCGGGAGCGATCCGGACGGGAACACGGCGGTCCCGCCGTCGTCGGGTCCGCGATGCGCCGCCACGCGGCACATGGCGGCGATGTCCCGTCCCATGGTTTCCGAACCGGCCTTGTCGAAAATGCCGCAAACGCCGCACATGGATCTATTCGCCCTTGCCTTCGTTTTCCAGGCGCTTCCGGAGGGTCCGGGCGTGGAACAAAATCCCCCGCTTCGACTTCTGCCCGACCGGCGAATCCAGCAGCGGCTTGGCGCAGAACAAGGCGGCCCGCACAAATCCCATCGCCGGGCGGCGGGATTCGAAGATCGGCAGTTCGACCGGTTCGAAACCGAGGCTCCGCTTGCGCCAATCGATGGTAGGCGGCAGCGGGATGGCCCATCCGGCGTCGATGCGGCGGCACTCCGGCATCGCCTGATAGTGCAGAAAGGCGTCAAACCAGAGCAGGTCGTTGGGATCCGAAGCGAGATATTCCCGGTGGCTCTTGGCCGTCAACATGACGGCCGTGCCGTCCACGAGGCAGTTGTAGAGGAAGGCCACGAGTTTATCGCCATGGAAGGCGCCGAACCAGTCCCGCCCGGGCAGCGAGAATTCCCTCGAGAAATTGCGCCACCACTCCTCCTCGTGCTCGACATACCACTGCGACGAAAGGCCGTAGCGGTTCCGGTCCGCATTGGTGATATGGATATCAAGCAGGTCGCGGCGGTATTTCTCCAGATCCCGGATGATCGCGGTCTTGAATCCGCAGCGCACGGCCTTGTTGATGGCCTGGCGGCGCTTGCGGTCGGCGATGTTCTGCAGGGAATAGTTCCGTAGATTCTCGCCCTGGATCAGCAGGCGCGTTTTCGTCCGCCCCCCCCCCGCCGCCGCATCGCCGGCCGGAACCACATGGGAATAGCGCAGGAACGAGCGGGAGAAACGCGGCCTCGCGCTGCCCGCCGGGATTTCCTGGAGGGGATAGAGCGGCTGGCAGGACCCCGGCGAGGCGTTCTTCCACCACACGCCATCGTGGAAATGGACACCTGCGCGCAGGGCCGACTCCTGCTGGAGATATTCTTCGATCGTCATGGCGATCCCGGGTTCGGCGCCGCATCGGCCGCAGGAGGAGCCTCTCTCGCGCGCCGGATCTGCCGGAACCGGGCGAAACCCATCCAGATTCGCTTGCCGCATTCGACCAGCTGCGCGCTGCTGGAATAGAACGGAAGCGAGCCGGGGAGGAAGAGGAACTGCTCCTTGAAATGGTTCAGGCTCGGATGCTGCGGCCTCCCGTTGATGATCAAGCGGCACGCCGGATCCGCCGCGGCTCGGCTCAGCACCGAGAAATACAGCGCATCCATCGGGTAGTGCTTCATGCAGGCCGTGTCGGTCTTCGCCTGTTCGATGATCCGGACGCCATCCACCTGGTAGGTGCGCAGATAGGCGGCCAGAACATCCCCCGCGAACGCCCCCCACCACTCCCGACCTTCCAGGGCGAACTCCCGGCGCATCTGTTCACGCCAGGAATCCGCCTCTGCCACGTACCGGCTGGCCGGCGTTTCGGCGCCGATGCCTTTTTCGTGCCGTTCGGCCTGCGACGCGTTGATCTCTCGGATGCGCTCCAAGAGGGGTTCCAGATCGTCGATGGGCCGGACCTCGCAGTTCTCCAGCGCCCGGCGCACGTTGTTCCGCTTTTTCTGCGGCAGGCTCTGCAGGCCGAATCCCTCCAACCGGTCGCGGGTCAGCAGCATCGCCGGAACGGAGCGGTTGCCCTGCGCCGGATCTTCCACCCGGTGGCTATAGCCCAGCACGCTGCGCAACCAGGCAGGCCGCGACGAACCGCGGGCAATGGCCTGATAGGGGAACGCCGGCTTGCAATAGAAGGGGTAGACTTCCTCCCAATGGACGCCGTCGTGCTCATGGATGCTCCGCCCCAGCGCCTGCTGCTGTTCCGCGAATTGGCGCGCCGTCAGCATCTCGGCTCCTTGCCAGCCGACAGCGCCTGGGCCAGGCTGTCGGCCTGCCCCAGCGCCTCCGGAACGCCCTCCAGCGCATACGCCGCCCGCGCCAGCGGGAATTCCTTTGGCAAGCGGGAAAGGATCGTCAGCCGCCGCGGGGCCAGCGCCGCGGCGACTTCGTCGATGTCGGTTTCGCGCAAGATCATCGGCAGGGCCGGACCTTCGAAATGGGAAACCGGCGGATCGCGCAGGATGACGCGGCCGATGCGGGGTTCGAACAGCGCGGCATACAGTCCTGCGATGCCCGCCGGTCCGCGGCCGCATACGGCGATCTCCGAGAACCCGATCTTCCGGTCGCGAACGGCCCAATCTGCCGTCCGCAAAATATCCCATACCCATTGGGACGCCAGGGACCTCCCCGCCAGCCCCGCCGTGCGCTCGAGACGGGCATGCTCGGATCCCGAGAGGGGCCTCTCCGAAAACCGCGGCGAGAGGATGGCCATCGCGTGGGTGCGCAACAGCGGGAAAAATTCATCCAGATCGGGAAAGGTGACCGAATCGCCCGGCCCTTTGATCCATACGACCAGGGGCACCTCCCCCTTCCGGTCTTTGGGAGTCAACCATCGGACGTTGACTGGAACTCCCGGTTCGCTGTCGAATTCGAATTCGCCGAATTCGGCGAAATCGCCGGCATAGCCGCCGCGCCCCGGCCGGCGCCGGGTGCGGAAGTCCGTCCCGGCCGCCGGGAACCACCCGAACGTCTGCGTTCGCAGGAACTCCAGGATTTCCGCCCGGCGCCGCGCCCATTCCGGCGCCGACGATGGGACGATCCGAGGCGGCGGCGCAATCCACTGGTCGTGAATGACGGCATTGCAGGCGCCGGCCGGGATTCCGCGGGTGCACCGCAGGACTTCCGGCGACTCCGGCACGGGCCCCGGCGCATCCAGTTCGGCGCATGGCGCCTCGCGGCCCTGCAGCCAGCGGCACATCCAGCGCCGGGTTTCGCGCAGAAACGCCGGAGGATCTTCGTGGCCCTGGCCGGACTCCACGAGCCGCAGGCGCCGGGCCGTCGCCGGGGACGCGGCGAAGAAATCATAGACCGGGGCGAGGCGCTCGAACGCGGCCCGGAATCCGGCCGGCGGGAACAGCGGATCCTTGCGGCCGCCAAGGATCAATAGCGGACGGGGGGCGATCAACGCCAGGAATTCCGGAAAATCCATGCGGGCCACATTGGGAACAAACGTGCAGTCGCACTGCTGCGCCACAAGGCCCATGGCCGCCTGCGTCCCGATCGTATAGGTCGAGCACGAAGGCGCGGCCACGGAAACCCGTTCATCCAGCGCGGCCAGGTATTGCGTCATCACGCCGCCGCCGGATATGCCGGTGGCGCCGATCCGGGCCGCATCCACTTCCGGCCGCGTTTGCAGCCAGTCCAAGGCCCGCATGGCATTCCAGACCTCCACTCCCGCCGGCGTATAGCCGAGGGAAATCCAATGCCAGAGGTTGAGCCGGTTGGTGCCTGGATGAAGACCGGGGACCTCGCCGAAGCCAATGGGATCGAGCACCAGCAGCGCGAATCCGTGGGCGGGATACCAAAGATAGCGATCCTGGAAACCGGTTTTCGCGCCATCGAGCGATGGCCAATGTCCGTTCAGATACACGACGCACGGCACCGGTCCGGAGACGTTCTTCGGCACGTAATAATTCGCGGCCACATGAAGGCCGGGCAAGCTCTCGAAGGTGAATTTCTCGGCGCGGTAGGCGGCGCGCTCCCAGCTGCCCGCCGGATGGACGGCGAGTGCCGCGCGCGGCGGCAGCGGCTCCAGTCCCAGTGCGGCCAGCAACTGACGGCGCACCGCCGGCCGCCGCCGCTCCCAATCCGCCCGCGCAATCAAACCGGTCAAGCATTGCGCCGACGTCTCCTCGGCGGCCGCGACGAGTTGCCGTTCCGCCGCGCGGAACCTCCGGCGTGCGGCGCAAGCGTCCACGCCGTCTTTGATGGCCCCCTGCCAGGATTCAGGCAACCGGGCGAAAACGGGCTTCAACATGGAAGAATTCGGATTCATGTCTCAGGTTCTTGCGGATGGATTCGGCGCCGGCGGCACGGCACCGGGCCAGCCGGCCGCAGGCAAACCAAGGCCCGCCGCCCCGGCCGGCTGTCCGAATCCCGGCGCCCACGGGGACGCCGGCGGCGGCGCCCAGCGGACCTGCATCCGGCGCATGCGTTCCGCCCAGTGGGAAATGCCGACCACGAGGGCCAGCAGGAACATGGTGTCCTGCGAAATGAAATTCGGCCGGGAAAGCGAGCCGGAGACGAGCAGGATCAACAGAATCATGCGCGCCATGTTGATGCGATAGGCGAACAACGCGGAACACGGCCCTTGCAGGCTCCGGGTCAGCCGATGCCAGGCCATCACATAGACGGAAAAATACAGGAAAAAACCCGGCAGGCCTGTCGTGGACAGGATTTCGGCCACCTCGTTGTGGGCGTAATACCCGGTTCCGGAGACAACGCCGAACTGGCCGAGCCCGCAGCCGAAAATCGGATTTTCGGCAAAGATCCGCAGGCCGACGAATACCAGGTCGAACCGGATCTGGGTGCTCCGGTCCTCCATGTGCGTGCTCCGGACAAAACGCGTCCCCATGTAGGTGTCCTGGATGACGAACTGAAAAACCCAATAGGCCAGGATCAGGGCGAGAAGCGCCCCGAGCACCGCCTTCATCTTGAACCGGGATCCACCGACCAGGCACAGCATCGGCCAGAGGATCGCCGTTGCGATCAGGGCGGCGAACGCCCCGCGCGAGACCGACAGCACCACGCCGTAGAGGCCCAGGCCGCCGCCTGCGGCCAGAAGCGCCCAGTGCCACAGGCGCTTGGTTTCCTTGAAAAGGCCCAGGGCCCCGATCATGCCCAGGACGGAGTAATAACCCACCGCGTTTGCGCTCGCGATGCGCGCCACGATCTGCGTGTCGGCAATGCGCTCGACACTGATGGGCTCGTCCGCGGTGAGGATGCGCACCACGGCGACCCCCACGAACGCAAGGTAGAACCAGCGCGCATCCCCCGAATGTTCGAGGACGATCGAAACCAGGGTGACGATCGAAGCGAGCTCGAGGATCAGCTTCAGGAACCGCATGAAGATCGGCATGTCCGACACGGAGAGGAAACCCGTGAGTGTCCACAGCGCGAAAAGAACCAGCAGCCCCCCCTCCCGCGGAACCTGCCGCAGGCGGACACGCCGCCAGAACACCCGGATGGTTGCCAGGCCGACCAAGCTTGCGCCAAACCAGATGGTTTTCTGCATGTATTGCGGAATGTTGCCCAGCGTAAACGCCAGGAAATAGTACAGGGCCCAGACCATGGTCAGCCGCGACCACATCCGCCTCTCTTTTTCCTCGCGCGGCAGCGGCATGGATTCATTTCCCGGACGGGGAGATCCCGGCCAGAGCCTGGACGAGACGCGACACGCTGCCCGCCCCCTGATAGGCATCCTCCCCCGCCATCGGACGAACCGCATTCCGGGCGGCCTGGACGATTTTATCCCCGTCGGCGCCGGCCAATGTATTCCATCCTTGCTGCACGGTCTCGACCCATTCCGTCTCCTCCCGCAAGGTGACGCAGGGCACATGAAGCCAATAGGCTTCCTTCTGCATCCCGCCGGAGTCGGTCAGGAGGACCGATGCGGCCGCTTCGAGCCGAACCATGTCCAGATAGCCCATCGGCTCCAAGAGACGCACATCGCCGGACTGCTGGGCTCTCTCGATGGACTCCAGCCGGCGGCGCGTCCGTGGATGGACCGGAAAAACCACCGGCCGGTGGCGGGAAATCTCCTGCAGGGCATCCATCAGGCGGACCAGCCGGGGAGGATCATCGGTGTTCTCAGCCCGGTGGATGGTTGCCAAGGCATATTGACCGGCCTGGAGCCGGAGACGGCCCAGCACATCGGATTTCCGTTCCGCAACGGCCACGGCATGTATGAGGGCTTCATACATGACATCGCCCACGAGATGGACGCCGGCGGCCACGCCCTCCCCCGCCAGGTTGGCCACCGCCGCCGGACTGGGACAAAACAGGAGATCGGAGAGGTGGTCCGTCAGGACGCGGTTGATTTCCTCCGGCATGCGGCGATTGAAGCTGCGAAGCCCTGCCTCCACGTGCGCAACCGGGATGTGCAGCTTCGCCGCCGCCAAGGCACCCGCCAAGGTCGAGTTGGTGTCGCCATAAACCATGACCCGGTCCGGCTTCTCCGCCAGCAGGACGTCCTCGATGGCCGACAGCATGGCGCCGGTCTGCGCTCCGTGCGAACCGGAGCCGATGCCCAGATGGTAGTCGGGCGGCGGAATGTCCAGCTCGTCAAAAAACACGCGGGACATGTTGTCGTCGTAGTGCTGGCCCGTATGGACCAGTACCTCGGCGCAACTTTTCCGCAAGGCCCGGCTGACCGCCGCCGCCTTGATGAACTGGGGCCTGGCCCCGACGACCGTGACGATCTTCATGCTGGTTCCGCTCCGCGAATTTGCCGGACGATGATGGGCCGGTTCCGGGTCCTCCAGACCATCCAGATCCAATGGGCCGCCAGATCGGCGATCCGGCCGCTCTCCGGCGGCGTGGCCTCCCGGTAGATGGCGAGGTATTGATCCACCACCCGCTCCAGGGAGAAATGTTCTTCGTACAGTTTCCGGTTAAACGCCGACAGTGCGCGCCGGCATTCCGGATCCGCCAGCACGCGCCGGATCTCCGCATAGTTCCGCTCTTCATCCCAGGGAACGACTTCGCTCCGCTCCGAAAAGTTCGCGTCGAACAGGCGTTCCCAATTGTCCGCATCGACCAGCGCAGGCAGAAGGCCCTGGCGCGCGGGAACCAGGACAATCCGACCGCGCGCCGCCGCCTCCATCAATCCGCGGCCGGTTCCCACGACCAGATCGCCCGCGTCGAGGAGGGCGGAAGCCTGCCGCACCAGCATGGGATCGCTGATCACTTTTCCGAGTGTCCCCAGGGACCCGGCAATGGCCTTCTCCACCCCGGCATCCTGCACCGCACCCAGAAACACGAGCTGTACCGGAACGCCATCGGCGACCAGCCTCTTCGCCAGGCGGATGCTTTGTTCCGCCGTCCGGGCATAGCTTGTCGAAATGCGCCCCACGCGCAGGAGGACGGGACGCGCCGGATCCAGGCGTTCGCGAAGGGAGGCCAGCATTCCGGGATCGGATTTGACCTCAAGGATCCGGTTCGGGATGCGCCAGATCCGGGTCCGGCGGAACCGCCGGCGGGATCGGAAATACCGCTCGTTCTCCCTGCTGAAAAGCACGAGGCGCTCCACGCGCGGAAAATACGCATAGGGCCAGCGGCCAGCGGGATCCGGGCCTCCGCATTTCGTGAGGACCAGGCCGCAGGCGGAACGCCAGGCCGCCACCCGGGCGAATGCGCAGGCGATGGGATCGAAGGCGTGGATCACGTCAGGCTTCTCTTCGCGGACAATCTCCATGAACCGCGCCATCTCGGCACGGCGGCTCTTTCCCCCTCCAAAGGCCAGCCGGTGCTTCCGGCATCCCAGCGATTCCAATGCCGGACTGGGCACGCTGCCGATGCTCACCACCACGCATTCGGCCCGCGGAGAAAGCGCCTCGACCAGCGACTGCACCGTATAGAGATGGCCGCCAATCCCCGTTTCATCGCCCGCGTCCGTGACAAAGAGGATTTTCACGGCGTCCCGCCCCGGGGTTTCAGGAGGCCGGGCCACCGCTGCCGGATGAAATCGAAATCCGAACTCCGGTACCGCCACAACGCCGGAAATTCGATCCCGACATACCGGCAGTAGACAGCAGCCATTCCGAGACCGCCCAGGACGTATCCAACCGAAGACGCGGCGGCCGCCCCGAGTGCGCCATGGCGCGGCACCCACAGAACGGCCAGGAGACCGTTGAGGACCAGTGCCGGAACCATGGCCCACAGCGAGGCGTTTGGGCGGCCCCGTCCCGCCAGATCCATGTTCAGGATCTTCAGCCCCAAGAGGAAAAAAACGCCCGGTAGCAGATACCACAGGACGCGGACGCTGGGGCGAAACTCCTCGCCATAGATCCAGGGAACCAGAACGGGAGCCACCAGGCCCAATCCCGCCACCAGCAGCAGCGCCATCAGCAGATTGACCCGGAAGAGGCGCTGGACCTTTCCGGAAAAAACGTCCTCGTCCGGCGCCGTGGCGCTATGGGAGAAGAGCGCCGTGGTGATGGCCTGGGGCAAGGCCCACGTCAACTGGGCGACGGACACGCCCAGGGCAAACACCCCGATTTCCGCCACGTTGGAAAACCTCTCCATCACGACGATGCTCACCTTGTAGTTCAACGTGATGACGAAAAGCGCTCCGGCATAGACCACGCCCTTGAGAAGCAGGTCCCGCACGACCCGCCACTCGAAATGCGGCCGGAAGGAGGCGAGCCCTGCAATCTTCCATGCGGCGTATCCCGCCACGACCAGGCCGGAAAGCAGGGTGGCCAACAGGGCGCCGGCAGGACCCCAGGCCAGGAGCCAGACGAAGCAGACCACCGCCAGCAGGTTCAAGATCGCCGCCATCCACGAGACATTGGCGAATTGCCCCACCAGCCGGTTTCCCAGGAAAATGCCCGACGTGTAGCTCGTGAAGATGGAAAACGGAATGGGCAGCACGGCGAGGAGCATGACGAGGGGCGTGATCGCCGGATTGTCCATCCATGCCAGCAATCCCGCGCAAGCTAGGGTTCCCGCCGTTCCGACGGCCAGTACCAGCGCGCTGACCGCCCCCGTCACCTGTTCGTTGGAATAGATTTTCTTTCCAAGGTGGTAGGCGGCGGATTGACGGACTCCCATTTCGCAGAAACTCAGGATGATCGCCGGATATACCGTCGCGGCGGCGATCACACCCCGTCCCGACGCGCCCAGGACCCGTGCCAGCACCACCCCGCCCAGCACCCCGATGGCCATCACGACGAACTGGTTGCCCACCAGCAACAACGCGTCGTGGATGAACGGGCGCCGGCCGTCCCTGCTTTTCCATCCGCTCATGAATCGACCACCCGGGCCGGCATCCCGACCGCGGTCGCCCCGTCCGGCACATCATTCAGCACAACCGAATTCGCACCGACCACGGCGCCGGCCCCGACACGGACGCCTCCAATCACTTTCGCCCCCGAATAGATGCGGGCCCCCTTGCCGATGAGGGGATAATCCTTGTCTTCCCCGGACCGGCCATGGCTTCCGATGGTGACCTGCTGGAAGATCCACGCGTCGTCCTCGACGACCACGCCCGCTCCAATGACGATGCCGCTCGGATGGGGCAGGTGCACGCCCCGGCCCAGAACCGCCCGCGGGGAAATCTCCGAACCGGACAGGGCATACTGGAGCCAACGCAGCGCCAGACCCAGGACGCGCAGCCGGCCACCCTCGAGCCAGCGCGCCAAACGATAGGCCAGCAGCAACTGGAAAGCGACGCTCCACAGGAATGTGCAGATCGAACCGGCCCACGCCCCCCCGCCGCAGCAGCGGAAATCGGCCCGCACATCGCGCCACATCTCGGAAAATGGATAACGGGGTTCCATGGAAGTCCTCCGGGTTGTCAAAAGGCTAGGACGATGTCCCGGCCTTCTCGATCTTCCCGCCCAGCGCCTGCATCTTCTCGGCAAACCGGTCATAGCCGCGCTCGATCTGCCAGGCATCGGCTACGCGCGTGGTGCCCTCGGCAACCAGTCCGGCCAGCACCAGCGCGATGCCGGCGCGCAAATCCAGGGCGGCCACATCGCTCCCCTTCAGCCGGCGCCCTCCCGAAATCTGCAGCATGTCCCCCACCACCTGGAATTCCAGTCCCATCTTCCCCAGTTCCTCCGCATAGCCGTATCGGCCGGGGAAGCGCAGATCCACGATCCGGGTCTGGCCTTCGGCGCAGGCCCCATAGACCGCGAACAGCGGCTGCATGTCCGAATTGATGCCCGGATAGGGTCCGGTCGATATATCCACCGGATAAGGCCTCCCTCCCCGCGCGATCAGGCGTTCGCCGCTCCGGTAGAAGTTCGCTCCGCTTTCGCGGAGATAGATCAGCGGGACCTCGAGATGATCGAAGGGGAATCCTTCGATCTCGACGTCGCCGCCGGTGATGACCGAACCGATCAGCCAGGTGAGCGCCTCGACGTTGTCGGGGATCACCCGGTGCCGGGCTCCCGCCAGGCCGTCCACGCCATGCACGATGATCGATTCCTGGCCCCGAACCTCGATCTTCGCGCCCATGGTTTCCAGCATCGCGACGAGATCCAGGATTTCCGGACGGATGTGGGGGTTCCAGATCCGCGTCGTTCCGCGCGCCAGGCTTGCCGCGAGGATCGCGTTTTCGGTGGCGCCGGTGGATCGCAAGGGCAAACGGACCTCCGCCCCCCGAAGGCCCTGCGGCGCTTCGGCGCACAGGAGATTTCCCTCTTCCCAGACGCGCGCGCCCAGGTTCTCCAGCACCTGCACGTGGAGATCATACTTGCGCTCGCCCAGCTTGCAGCCTCCGGGCAGCGGCACGGCCCCCGCCCCGGTCCGGGCGGTCAAGGCCCCCAGCACCAGCAGGGTGTTCCGGATGGATCGGCCGGCATATTCGAACCGGCTGGGCGGCTTCCGGTCCTCGCAGATGGAGATTCTCCCCTCCGACACCTCGCAGCGCTTGCCGAGGGCCCGGAGCATGTCCACCTGCACCTGGGCATCGAGCAAGGTGTCTGGATAGTTCGAAAGCTGGATGGATTCCGGCGTCAGCAGCGAGGCGGCCAGCAGGCGCAACGCGCTGTTCTTGGCGCCGCTGATCCGCACATGCCCCGACAGGCGCGACGGGCGGACCGCGTAGATTTCACAGCCAACGGGGTTCTTGCTCATGGAAAAGACCTGGGGAAAAGGATCGATTCATCCGGCGGCGGGACGGCGAAAGTCATCATAGGCCTTGTGGCCCTTGGCCAGGCTTTCCGGCAACGGGCTCTCCTCGTCCAGATCCAGGCAGCGGAGGATTCCGGCATCCAGGCGGTAGCGGAACCCGGATTCCGGACAGACCATCACGCCATCCGTGCCCGGGTTCTTCAGGATGTGGCCATGCCGGCTCATCCACCCCTTCTGCCGGGCGGGATTGCCCATTACCAGGGCGTAGTCGGGCACGTCCTTGGTCACCACGCTGCCGGCGGCGACAAAGCAATAGCGCCCCAGGGTGACGCCGCAGACGATCGTCGCATTGGCCCCGATGGTGGCCCCGCGGCGGATCAACGTCTTTTCGTACAGGCTGTGGCGGTTGATCTGGCTGCGGGGATTGGTCACATTGGTCAGCACGCAGGAAGGACCCAGGAAGACATCGTCCTCGATCACCGTCCCGGTATAGATGGAGACATTGTTCTGCACCTTGACGTTGCGGCCGATGGCCACGCCCCCGTCGACATTCACGTTCTGGCCGAAGATGCAGCGCTCGCCGATCTTCGCGCCCTTCATGATATGGCTGAAATGCCAGATCCTGGTGCCGGCGCCGATTTCGGCGCCTTCGTCGACATAGGCGGACTCGTGCTTGAAATATTCGCTCATGGGGCGCCTTCCCGTCAGTACGACAGCATTTCCATCAACCGGATTCCCGAAAGCACATCCTTGCGCGAAGGGAACATGTCCCAGCGCTCTTCCACGATATACTTGTACAGCGTATCGTGCCCCTTGCCATAGACGTGGTTGATGGTGAAATCGATATCGGGCTTCTCCCGCCCTTCGACATCCCAGAACTCGATGGTGTTCAGGTTGGTTCCCGCGAGGCGCAGCGTCCCCTTCTCGGCGATCAGCGTGAATTCCGTGCGGTAGTTCTTCTTGTAGGTGCAGACCGTCGCGTTGAGGCTGCCCACCACCCCGCCGTGGAAGCTCATCGCCGCCGAGACCGAATCGAAGACCTCGAACCCCCGCAGGCTTCCGCCGATTCCCTTGTGATCCGCGACATCGCCGAAGAAATAGTGCACCATGTCTACATAGTGGCTGGCCTGCGTATAGAGCACGCCTCCGTCCAGTTCGCGCGTCCCATGCCAGTCGATCTTGAAATAGTCGTCGTTCCGGTTCCACAGGACATTGCAGATGAACTGGTGGATCCGGCCCAGCTGCCCGCCGTCGATCATGTTCTTCACGTAGACGACGAGGGGGTTGTAGCGGTTCTGGTAGACCGGTAGCAGGACCTTGCCCGCCTTGTCGATCCGGGAAAACAACTCGTAGGCTTCCCGCAGGGTCAGCGACAGCGGCTTCTCGCAAAGCACATAGGGGGCGTCCGTGCATTCCGCGATCTCGGCGGCATGCTGCGGATGCAGCCCGGAGGGTGTCAGGACGGCCACGACATCCACGCCGCGGATCTCGCGGTAATCGAGCACATAAGGCACGCCCAGCTTCGCGGAGGCGGCCTTCGCCCGCGATTCATCCTTGTCGCACACCAGCGCGATGCCGATCCCCCGGTTTGCGCCGATCGCTTCGACGTGGCGTTCCATGATGCGGCCGCAACCCACCAATGCGATTTTTTTCATATGTCCATTTCTCCCGCCGCCCGCACGGCATTCCAAAGGCGGGTCCGCTACTTCAATGCTGTCCGGATGGCCTCGATGACGGCATCCTGGTCGGCCTCGGACAGGAAAGGATGCATCGGCAGACTGATCACCTCCCGCGACGCCTGCTCCGCCACGGGGAAATCCCCCAGGCGCTTGCCGCACGAGGCAAAAACCGGTTGTTCGTGCAGGCACTTGGGATAATACACCGCCGTGGGAATCCCCGCCGCCTTGAGCTTCGCCCCCAAGGCATCGCGGTCGCGAATCCGGATCGTGTACTGCGCATAGACATGCGTGTTGCCGGGCATGACTTCCGGCACGCCGACCAGGCCGCGCAGGCGTTCCGTGTAGCGCGCGCCGATTTCCCGGCGCCGGGCCACCTCCCAATCGAAGTGAGGCAGCTTGGCCAGCAGGATGGCGGCCTGCAAGGTGTCGAAACGTCCGTTCATGCCCAGCAGCGGATGGTGATGGCGCTGGAGGCCGCCGTGCGAACGAATGGCCCGCATTTTTTCGGCCAGCGCGTCGTCGAAGGTAAACAGGGCGCCGCCGTCGCCATAGCAGCCCAGGGGCTTTGCCGGGAAGAAGCTGGTGCTGGAAACGGCGGTGACGCCGCAACTGCGCCGGCCGTTCCGGGTGGCCCCGAAGCTCTGCGCCGCATCCTCGATCACCGCCAGGCCGTGCCGGGCCGCCAGCGCGTTGATCCGGTCGTAGTCCGGCATCTGCCCGAAAAGGCTGACCGGCAGGATGGCCCGGGTCCGTGGCGTGATGGCCCCCTCGATCCGGTCGACATCGATGTTGAAATCGGCGGCCGCGATATCCACGAAGACCGGAGTCGCCCCCACCAGCCCAACCACCTCGGCCGTGCTGATCCAGGTGAAGGGAACGGTGATGACTTCGTCGCCGGGACCGATGCCCAGCGCGCGCAGCGCGATCTCCAGGCTGTCGGTCCCGCTGGCCACCGCGATGGCATGCGGCGCCCCGACATAGGCCGCCAGCACGGCTTCCAGCTCGGCGATCTCCGGCCCCATGATGAAATGGCCATGGCGGAGAACCGCCTGCATGCGCGATTCGATCTCCGCCTGGTAGCGGAGATACTGCGTCTTGAGATCGATGAATTCCACGGGAACGGACCTACAGCCTTCCATCCACCTGCTCGCGGGCCAGGAAGGCCTTGATATCGAAAAGCACGGCATTGGCCTTCCTGAGGCGCGCCAGATCCAGCGCCCGGAACTTTTCGTGGGCGACCGCCAGCACCACGGCGTCGAAACCGCCTCCGGCATCGAGTCCGGACATCAGTTCCAGCCCGTATTCATGCCGCACGTCGTCGGGATCGGCCCAGGGGTCGTACACCGCCACCTGGCAGCCGAAATCCTTCAGCTCCTGGATCACATCGATGACATGCGAATTGCGGATGTCGGGGCAGTTTTCCTTGAAGGTGATGCCCAGCACGAGCACGCGGGCGCCCTGGATGCGCTGGCCCCGCTGGATCATGAGCTTCACCACCCGGTTCGCCACATGGGCGCCCATGGTGTCGTTCAGGCGGCGGCCGGCCAGGATGATTTCCGGATGGTAGCCCAGGGATTCGGCCTTGTGGGTGAGATAATAGGGATCGACGCCGATGCAGTGGCCGCCGACCAGGCCGGGCCGGAAGGGCAGGAAATTCCATTTCGTCCCGGCGGCCTCGAGAACCTCCTGCGTGTCGATGCCCATGCGCTCGAAGATCAGCGACAGCTCGTTGACAAAGGCGATGTTGATGTCGCGCTGCGAGTTCTCGATGACTTTCGCGGCCTCGGCCACCTTGATGCAGGAGGCCAGATGCGTGCCGGCCGCGATGATGGAGCGGTAGAGCGCATCCACCGCCTTCCCGATCTCGGGAGTGGAGCCGGAGGTGATCTTCCGGATTTTCGAGACGGTATGCACCTTGTCGCCGGGATTGATGCGCTCCGGACTGTAGCCGCAGAAGAAATCCTTGTTGAATTTCAAGCCGCTGAATTTCTCCAGGATCGGCACGCAATCCTCCTCCGTGCATCCGGGATAGACGGTGCTTTCATAGACCACCACGGCACCGGGCTTGAGCGCCTGCCCGACCGTTTCGCTGGCTTTGACCAGCGGAGTCAGGTCCGGACGCTTGTGGCGGTCGATCGGCGTCGGCACGGTCACGATGAAGACATCCGTCTTCCGCAGGTCCTCGATCCGGTGGGTATAGGACAGCCGGGTGGCTTTCCGAAGCTCTTCGGAGGTGGTTTCGAGCGTCCGGTCGTGGCCGGCCCGCAATTCATCCAGCCGGCGGGAATTGATATCGAACCCGACGACCTCGTATTGCTTGCCGAACTCGACCGCCAGGGGGAGCCCGACATAGCCGAGGCCGATGATGGCTACGCGGGCCTCTCGCGCTTCAATCCGGGACAGGAGGGAGGTAGCGTTCATGGCTATGCCTTTCCTTTTTGACTTTCGTCTCCCTGCGGTTCCGGCGCCGGAGCGGCGGCCGAATAGGAGCTGTAGTGTTTCCGGTAGTAGTAATACGGCCCATACCCGTGATAGGCGAACTTGGAATGGTCCACGTCGTCCATGACGACGGCGATGGCGCCCACCCCCACGTCGTGGAAGCGCCGGATGGTGTGCCGGACGGCCCGTTTCCGGCTCATGGCGGGGCGCGCCATGACCAGCACGCAGTCGGCCAGGCCCGCCAAGGACAAGGCATCGCTGACGATGCCAAGGGGGGGCGCATCGATGATGATCCGGTCGAAATGGGCCCGGGCCCAGGAAAGCAGATCGGACACCTTCGTCCCCCCCACCAGTTCCGCCGGACGGGCATCCCCCGAAACCCGGGAGGCAATGACGCTGAGGTTCTTGCATTCCGAGGCGTAGACGATCTCCTGCGGCTTGGTCTGGCCGCTGGCAAGATATTCCAGCAGGCCGAGGCGGCCCGGCGGGATCGGGAAGATCCCTCCCACCCGCGGGCGGCGCAGGTCGAAATCGATCAAGAGGGTCTTCTGGCCGTTGAGGGCGCAGGCCGTGGCCAGGTTGCAGCACGTGGTCGTCTTGCCTTCTTCCGGAAGCGAACTGCCCACCAGGATCACCTTGGTGCGGTCGCGGTAGACTGCCGAATCCAGGACGGACCGGAGGCCCGCAAAGGCCTCGGCCATCTCGCCGAAGCTGTGGGAGAGCGAAGCCGTGGCGATTTCCTTCCGGTCGCGGGTCTTGACATGCGGAATGATGGCGAGAATCTTGATTCCCGTTCCGGCCTCGATGTCGCTGGCCCCCATCACATGGTCCTCCAGCAGATCGACGAGGAACGCCAATCCAAAACCGATTCCGAGCCCCGCCAGCAAGGCGATGAACAGGATGCGCAGCGGACGGGGCTGGACCTGCACGGAGGGCGACGCACTCTCCACTTGCTTGATCGTCGCGGTGTTCTCATCCGCGGACAGGCGCGCCTCCTGGATCCGGAACAGCACGCCCAGATAGGAGGAATCCGCGGCGCTGCGCTCCCGTTCAAGGGCGGCGATGTTCATTCCGCCATTGAGGATGTCGCGGTCCAGGTCGGAGGCGATCTTGAGCTGTTCCTCCATTTTCTTGCGCAACCCCTTGGCCTGCTCTTCGTACAAGGCCAGATTGGCCGCCGCCGTGGTCTTGGCCCTCTTCAAGGCGGACATGGCCTGGTCCCGGTACAGTTCCACGGCCTTGTCCTGCGCCTGGACCGTCGGATGTTCGGCGGTATAGCGGGAAAGCAGCGCGTCGCGTTCCGCGAGGGCCGCCCGCCAGCGGTCCAGGGCGACACCGACATCGACCGCCTGCGGGATGTCGGCGGGCAGTTTCCCCGCCCCTTCCGGATTCAGCTCCACTTCCTCGAATGCCGCCAGCAGCTTCTTTTCCAGCGCCGCCTTGCTCTCGATCTGGACCAGCGAGGCGTTGAATCCCAGCATGGAATTCTCGACGGTCTTCCGCTGGCCGGTCATGACATCCATCTGATGCTTCTGCCGGGCATCCAGCAGGGCCTTGTCCGCGGCCTCGAGTTCATTCTTCTGCACCGCCGCCTGGGCCTCCAGCCAGGCCACGGCGGCATCGGAGACCTCCTTGTTTTCCGCGCGGGCGCTCGCTTCGGCGCCGGCCGCATAGGCATTGCAGGCCTTGACGGCGAATTCCGGATCGCGGCTCATGCAGGTCACCCTCACGAGGCGCGTGCGCCGCACCAGCGAGAAACTGGCCCGGCCCGCCAGGCGGGTGGCCAACTCGTCGTCCGGAACCGGGTCTTCCGGATACAGCGTCCGGTAGCAGGCCACGACATGCGGCAGCATGGTCTTGCTCTTGAACTTCTCGATCTGCGTGTTCAGCGTGTCTTCGATCTGCATGATGGCCGCCGGATCCTCGATCAAGGCCTCCTGCTTGTTCAGGATGCGGGGGCGGCGCACGCTCAGTTCGATGACGGCCCGGGACTGGTACATCTTATGCGCCCGGCTCAGGTAAAAGGATGCCGCCCCCATGGCAAACAGGACCGCCAGCAGGATGGTCAGCCATTTCTCGCGCACGATCCCGAGCAACCGCAGCGGGTCCAGCGAGTTGAGCGGGCCCGCATCCGATTGCTGGGGCTCGCCATAATAAGGGGATGCCGGCGCCCCCCCATAATAGACCGGAGCCACAGGGACAATCGCAGAAACCGGGACGGATGCCGGAGAAGGGCTGGAAGGTGAAGGAGGTGTGTTCATGGTCCTGTCTTTCCGGGGGCCATCCCCCGCTCTGCCGCCGACTCGGCGGCCCATCCATTCTCAAGCCCGTTCCCGGCGACAGCAGGCTTTTTTCCGCAAGGACGGATTTCGCAGATCCGGGGGATCGCCGCCAATGCCACCACCCATGTGTAGAGGATCGCCGGATTCCGGAACGGCAGATCGACGACGCTGAAAACGACCACCAGGCCCAGAGTGGCGGCCCCCATCATCCAAAGCGCATCGTGCCGGCACTTCCGGGAAGCAACCCACTCGCGGGCCACCGCGCCGAATGCGCCCAACAGAAGGCCGAATCCGACCAGGCCAAACTCCGCCAGGAACTGGAGGGCATCGCAATGGACATTGGCCCATCCTTTTTTCTCCAAGGCGGCCCATTGGCTTTCCGGCACATGGCTGGCGACAAGATACTTGTAGCCCCATCCGCCCACGCCAAACCAAGGATGCTCCTTCCAGATGGCGACGGCGGCCCGGACATACTGGGGTCTGCCCCCCAATTCCAGGCTGACGCGGTCCCATGCGGTGCGAGGCACGCCGGCATCCACCGGCTTGGGCGCGAACTCCGTCCGGATGCCTTGTTCGCCGAATCCCGCCACGATGAAGTAGAATCCACCCAGGACCGCCAACGACAGGGCCATGAAATTCAGGCGGCCGGCGGGCTGCAACAGGCGCCACCCGCGCATCCATCCGTATGCCGCCACGAAGACGACCAGCATCCCCGCCAGGATCACGCCGGTCCGACTGAAGCCCATGTTGGCGCCAACCAGGCACAACACCAGGACGGGCACCAGCACCACCACCCGCCGGGGATGCCGGAGAGAAAGAGCCGAGGGAGTGTCGGCATGCGAACGGCGGATGTCGAAAATCTCCCGATAGAGAAGCCCCGCCGCCACCCCGCCGGCCAGGACGAAAAATGGCGCGGCATGGTTGCCATAGGCAAAGGAGGCAAAGAAGTGGCTTTTCAGCGGCTGCATCCAATAAATGGAACGGGTTCCGGATGCGAACTGGATCAAGCCGAAAGCCGCCAGCACCGCGGCATTGCAGACCGCGAACATCAACAAACCCCTCAACGCATGGCGGTCCAGCGTCCGCGTCCGGACGGTCACGGCGATCGCCCACGCGGGGAAGAACCAGGCCAGCATCTGCGCGGCATCCGGACGGGTGAATGCCGAAGGCCAATGGGGCCACGGCGGCTTCGTATAGGCCCATCGCTGGTAGCCCACGTCGAAATATTGCGTCCGGCCCGCATTGAGCCACTGGATGGCCAGATATCCCAGGAACACCAGCCCGAGAATGAACACGGGATCCCGCCGCATGGCGCGCCAGGAGGCCCATCGGCTTTCGACCAGCACCGCCGCCAATAAGATCCCGGCGGCGGCCACTCCTGCTTCATGGAAGGAAGGCCTCAGCCCCCCCCACGCCCAGGCCGTGTAGGCCAGCAGGAATCCCAGCACGACACGGGTGGCGAGGGCCCTGGGCCGGTCTCTCCCGGCGGGAGCGATCATGGACGCATCCAAACTCATCAAGGATATCCGTGGACGGCTAGAACATGGCTTCCGGAACGTAGACCACGTCGTTGGCTTCGAGAATGATGTCATCCTCCAGCCGGCCGGCCGTCCCCACGGCATGCAGATTGATCGTGCGCGTCTCCGTCCGCCCGTCCGGCAGGGAGCGCGTCACCAGGATGGCGCTGTCCTTCGCGCTCGTCGCGAATCCCCCGCTTTTCTGGATGGCTCCGCTCAACGTCATGTCCCGCGTGGCCGGAATCGACACCCGGCCGGGCTTCAGGACCCGCCCCAGGACCGTCACATAGCCCCAGGGCGAAATGCCTTCCGCGTCGGTGTCGCGCACGAAATCCACGATGATCTGGGGTTCGATGAAGAACTTCTTGTAGCTTCGGGTCAGTTTCTTCCGCAGGTCATCGAGGGTCAGTTCCAGGACTTCCGTCTCCCCCAGCAACGGCAACACGATCGTGCCGCCATCGGATACGCGCTTGGCCGGTTCGTCGATCTCCTTCTTGCCGGCCACCAGCACCGACATGCTGATGATGAGCCCCGGCCGCAATTTCACTTCTTCAACGGCCTTCCCCGCCTCGCCATGGCCAAACGGCGGGGCCGACCGGCATCCCGACATCCCGGCCAGCAAGCATAGTCCTGTCGCAATCAACAAAATGCGTTTCATGGTCGAATCCAAAATCCCTTCACTCCATTGCTTCGCAGGGCCACTTCTCATTTCCAGGCTCCAGAACCGCAGAATCGACATCCTGCCTGCCGCCCAATCACGGCACACCGATGGCAACTCGCGCCGCATCGGCGCAAGTATGCAATGCCTTCTGGTTCATCATCCTCCCGCGGTTCACCAATGTCAATATCCGCCAAGTCGCTTCCTAGGCACCGGCCTCCACGTCGTTGACGGGAACCTCCACCGCGATGCCCCCCCCCATCATCTCCACTTGGAGGATCAATCGCCCCTCGCGCCCCATCCGTTCAAACTTCGCCTCCACCCCTTGCAGAGGTCCCCGGACAATCCGGCAAACCTCTCCCACCGCCAAATTATGGACGGGGGCGACATAAAGGCCACTCGTCAACCCCACCCAGATGTTCCGCAACTCCGAATGGAGCTGCAAAGCCTCTTTATCTCCTCTTGGCTGAAGGACATAAACCACCATGCCCGACCTGGAAAAGTCTTTTTTGGCCCATTGGCCTTCCACGAATACAAATCCGGGAAAAAGAGGCAATTCGCTCAATCGGCGTTTGCGGCCGCTGATGGTCACATGCGGAAAAATGGGCAGGAAAAAGTGCTTTTGCTTTTCCCGGAGCCAACCCACGAATTTTTTTTCCCAGCGTGGACGCGTCCGGACACAAGTCCAGAAAAGGGCCGGACCTTCAGACGCAATCAGCTTTTCCTCAGATAGATACGGCTGAAAGACAGGAGGGGTTTCACTCCCGCCTGCTTCCTTGTCTTTTCTGAGAACTATCCGCCGGTTCATCCGTATTTGCCATCTCCAACATGTTGGCGGCAGAACAATCGCAATCCAACTGGCTACATCTAGATACAATTTTTTTATGCTATCTTCGCCGCCTCTCCATGGCAATGGATTTCCTGTTCAAATCGCATTAGGAGGCCATCCATTCCCGTGTGGAGAAACCCCGCTTGATCAAGGGCATTTCATGGCATGGAAAAGCTGTCCATGCCGTGGAGACGCCTCCCCCCCCGCCCCATTGGATATCAATCCACCATTGTCTGGATGAAACGGTCGGCCTCGGCGATGGCTGCCGAAAGGTCCTTGATCAAGGCATTGACATCCATCTCGATCTTCGCCGATTCGTCCTGGAGCGAAGCCAGCGCCTTGGCGTTCAGGTTGTGCTTGAGATAGAGCACTTGGTCGCGGAACACGGACAACACGGGATCGATCTTCGATTCGGCGTTCCGCATGGCGTCCAGCATGCGGTCGCAGTTGCGCTGGGTGTCGCGCAGCTTGGATTCGCTGTCCCGCCGGTATTGCGGATTCTGGTACTGTTTCGCCTCCGCCGCCCATTCGCGGAACAGGTCCCGCGCCACGCGGTCCACATCGGCGATGCGGGCATGCACCGCTTCCGCCCGGGCCTCGCACCGCTCCAGCTCCGCCGACAGCTTGTCATACTGCTTCTGCAGATCCCCGCCGTCGAACTTCACCACCGAGCCGAACTGCTCGAGCGCGTCCTTGAACACCACCTGGGTTTCCTGCTGGGCGTCGCGGGCCTTGCCCACGCGCTTCACGAGGATGTCGCGCTTCTCCTGCCCGAACTTCTCCATCGTGTTGTAGTACACCGTCGAGCACCCCGCCAACGCGGCCATCAAGGCCACCGCCCATCCAATCCGAATCGCTGTCTTCATGCGGAAATCCTATTCCCTGCCGCGCGATCCCTCAACCTGAAAACAAGGCGGCGGTCAGAAAAACCGCCGCCGGCCGGAAAAGGAAAGGCCCCCGTTTCCGGGGGCCGCGGGGCTTGCAAGACTGGTGGAGGCGGCGGGAGTCGAACCCGCGTCCGCACAAGTGTCGCATCGGCATCTACACGCATAGTCCGCAATTAGGTTTCGCCATGCCGCCTGCCCACGGACAGGCCAGCGGCACCGCAATCAACCTGTTGGTTCTCGCTCCTCTGCCCGGTTGCCCGGCCTAGGTCGCCAGCCTGCTCATGTCGCCCGGATCCGTCCCGCAGGCGGGAACGGCCAGACGTCGCGGAACTAAGCCGCGAAGGCCAATTCGTCGTTGGCTTTTGTGTTTTTTCCCGGAGGTTTAACGAGGCCAACCGGGGTCCTCGGCGTGCAACCGGTGCTTCAACTGGCACGTCGAAACCGGTCGCCCCCGCAAATCGAATCCTACCGCACCCTTCCTCCCCCTGCAAGTGGAGGGGAACGGACACGGAAGTCGCGCCTAGTAGGCGGCGCCGTTCATCGTCATGACCTGCATGACGACAAGGCCGATGATCACCAGCATGGAAACGATGGATATCGCCGCCCACGCCCCTCCGGGACCTTCTTCTTCCTGGATGGTGAACACCGGCTCCTGGGAAGCCGCCGCCGGCGAAACACTTCCGGAAACCGTGATGGTGGAGCCGGCGCCGGGCCGCTTGAGCTTGATCGTGGGTCTCCCGCCCGCAACCTCGCCCGACACACCCTCTTCCTCGGAACGCCCCGGTGAAAAAGTGGTTGGCGCGCCGCCGGTGGCCACGCGAACGGTCGGACGGGCCCCGATGCGAATCGTCCGGGGCTGGCCCGCCGGAGCGGTCCCCAGGGGGATCTTGCTGGTGTCGAGCAGGGCGGTGCGCCGCTTGTAGGCGTCTTCATCCGCCGGAGGCATGACTCCGAGGCCGACGCGGGAGGTCTGCGCCTTGGCGGCACCGGGAATGGCGGAAATATCAATGCGCGAAGTCGCCTTTTTGGGATTGGCCCCAATGCGAATGCCGCTGGTGGCGGGAGAGGCGGGAATGGTGGCCTTGCTCAGATCGATACGCGAAGTCGCCGACTTCCCTGCGCTGATATCCAAGGGTTTGAGTTCGTTGTCACCGGCCATGGCAAAACCTCCGCGTCTTCAAGACTTTGCGGCATCATAGGACCTGCTTGGCGATGCCGTCAAACTATTTCCACCTTCTCCCCATTCCGCCCGCGGCGGAAAAAGGAAAAGGGAGCCCGTTCAGGCTCCCTTTCGCCGCCGCCCCGGTCTTCTCAAAGCGCCTTGAAGCAAAGGGTCGCGTTGTGCCCGCCAAACCCCAGCGAGTTGTTGAGGCAGGCGCGAACCTTCGCCTTCCGCGCGACGTTGGGCACGTAGTCCAGGTCGCAGGCCGGATCGGGGGTTGTGTAGTTGATCGTCGGCGGCAGGACGCTGTCGCGGATCGCCAAGGCGCAGACCACCGACTCGACGCCGCCGGCGGCGCCCAGCAGATGGCCCGTCATGCTCTTGGTCGAGCTGACGGCCGTGCGGCGGGCATCGGCCTCGCCGAGGGCGATTTTGATGGCCTTGGTCTCGCCCGCGTCGTTCAGCGAGGTGCTGGTTCCATGGGCGTTGATGTAGTCGATCTCGGCCGGGCCCACGCCGGCGTCCTGCATGGCCAGCATCATGCCGCGGGAGGGGCCCGAAGCGCTCTCGTCGGGCGCCGTGATATGGTAGGCGTCGCCGGTGCAGCCAAATCCGGCCAGCTCGCAGTAGATCTTCGCGCCGCGGGCCTTGGCGTGCTCGTACTCCTCAATGATCAGCATGCCCGCACCCTCGCCCATTACAAAGCCGTCGCGGTCCTTGTCGAACGGGCGGCTGGCGGTCTGCGGACTGTCATTGCGCGTGCTCAAGGCGCGCATGGCGTTGAAGCCGCCCACGCCCAGCTCGCAGATGGCGCCTTCGGCACCGCCGCAGACGAACGCGTCGCCCGCCCCGCGGCGGATGAGGTTCAGCGCCTCGCCAATGCAATGGGTGCCGGACGCGCAGGCGGTCACGATCGCGAAATTGGGCCCCTTCATGCCGTGATTGATGGAAATCAGCCCCGGCAGGATGTTGGAAATCATCTGGGGGATCATGAACGGAGAGAAGCGCCCGGGGCCCCTCGTCCGCAGCACGTCCATCTGGTTCTGGAGGATCTGCAGCCCCCCCACGCCAGACGCCGCGATGACGCCCACCCGGGTCGGGTCCTCCTTGGACATGTCCAGGCCGGAATCCGCCACGGCCATCTTGGCCGCCGCCACGCCGTAATGGCAGAAGGGATCCATCCGGCGCTGCTCCTTCTTCGGAATGAACTCGTCGAGGTTCAGGCCCTTGACCTGGCCGGCGAACTTCGTATCGAACGCCGAAGCATCGAAATAGGTGATCGGCCCGATGCCGGACTGTCCGGCCTGGATCGCCGCCCAGAAGGTGTCCAGCGTGCTGCCCACGGGGCTCACCACGCCCAAACCTGTCACGACTACGCGCTTTTGTTGTGCCATGCCCTACCGTCCATTCTCTCGTGCGTTCAAAAACTGGAAAACGGGCCGAGCCTCCGCCTCGCGGCGAGCGGTCCCGGCCCCACTGAACAATCCATCCTTGCGGATCGGCCTACTTGTCGAAGCCCTTTTCCTTCAGGTAGTTGATCACCGCGCCGACGGTCGTCAGCTTCTCGGCATCCTCGTCCGGGATCTCGGCCCCGAATTCCTCTTCGAAGGCCATGACCAGTTCGACGGTGTCCAGCGAGTCGGCGCCCAGATCCTCGATGAAGGAGGCTTCCGGAACGACCTGGTCCTTGTTCACGCCCAGCTGCTCGACGATGATGTCTTTGACTTTGTCTGCAAGAGCCATTGTTTTTCTCCGTTGTGTTGTTTCTTTTTTTTAAATCACCAGATCATGCCGCCGCACACCGGCAGCGTCTGCCCGCTGATATACGAGGCGTTGTCGCCCGCGAGGAAGGCCACGGCCTTCGCCACGTCCTCGGGCTCCCCGGGCCGGCCCAGCGGCACGTTGCGCAGCATCGACTCCTTGGCCGCTTCGGGCAGCTTGTCGGTCATCGCCGTGCGGATGAAGCCCGGCGCCACCGCGTTGAGACGGACATTCCGGCTGCCCAGCTCCTTGGCCAGGGTCCGGGTCATCGCGATCAGTCCCGCCTTGGAGGCCGAGTAGTTCACCTGGCCGGGGTTGCCCATGACGCCCACCACGCTGGCGATGCTCACGATCGAACCTGAGCGCTGCTTCATCATGATCTTCGCCACGGCCTTCGTCACCAGGAAGGCGCCCTTGAGATTGATGTCCAGCACCGCGTCCCAGTCCTCCTCCGACATGCGGATCAGGAGGGTGTCGCGGGTGATGCCGGCGTTGTTGACCAGAACGTCGATATGCCCGAAATCGGCCGCGATTTTGGCAACCACCTCGTTCACGACGGCGCCATCGGCTACGTTCATGGCATAGCACTCCGCCCGGCGGCCCAGGGCCCGGACCTTGCCGGCGGTCTCTTCCAGCCATTCGATCTTCACGTCGCCCAGGGCCAGGTCCGCCCCGTCGGCGGCGAGCTGCAGGGCGATGGCCTGCCCGATTCCGCGGGCGGCTCCGGTCACGATGGCGACTTTGTTTTCCAAGGGTTTCATCTTTTATGGATTTCTATGGTCAGGTGGATAGTTTGGCGGCCTCTTGGGCCCCCGCCAAGTCAAAAATGCTGGCAATCGACGCTTCGGGCGCGATGCGCTTGCCCAGGCCGGCCAGAACGGTGCCCGGCCCGCATTCGAAACCGACCGTCATGCCCGCCGCGACCATGCCGGCGTAACTATCGGTCCAGCGCACGGACGAGACGACCTGCGCCACCATCCGGCGGCGGATTTCGTCGGGCGTCGTGTGCGGCTGGCCGGTCACGTTCGACCAGACCGGAAATTGCGGCGCGCGGAATTCCACGCCCTGGAGGAATGCCGCCAGCTTGTCCGCCGCCGGCTTCATCAGGGAGGAATGGAAGGCGCCGGCCACTGCCAGGCGCAGCGCGCGCTTGGCGCCGGCGGCCTTGGCCGCCGCCTCGCCCGCGGCGATGCGGTCGGCATGGCCGGAAAGCACGGTCTGCACGGGGGAATTCAGATTGGCCACTTCCAGGCCGCTGGTCTTGGCCACTTCCTGCACCTTGTCCAGGGTGAGGCCGATGATCGTCAGCATCCCCCCCGGCGTCGCCTCGCAGGCCTCCTGCATGAACTGCCCGCGGGCGCGCAGGATGCGGACGGCGTCTTCGAACGACACCACGCCGGCCTCGTGCAACGCGGCCCATTCACCCAGGCTGTGTCCGGCCGCGCCGGCCACCGCCAGCGAACTGCCGGCGAAATGCGCCAAGGCCGCGCGCGCGGCCCGGCTGACCACGAAGATGGCCGGCTGCGCGTTGTGGGACTTCGTCAATTCCTCGATCGGCCCTTCGACGCACAGTTTCAGCACATCGAAGCCCAAAACCTCGCTCGCCTTGGAAAAAAGCGTGCGGCATTCGTCCAGCCCTTCGGCCAATTCGCGGCCCATCCCGACCGCCTGGGCGCCCTGCCCCGGAAACAACAGCATCTGGCTCATAACCACTCCACCACGGAGCCGCCCCATGACAACCCTCCACCGAAGGCCACCATGAGGATCTTGTCTCCGCTCTTGACCTTGCCGGCCGCGAAAGCCTCCGACAGCGCCAGGGGAATCGACGCCGCCGAGGTGTTGCCATAGCGGTCCAGGTTCAAAAAGACCTTCTCCATGACCCCTTCGCCCAGGCGCTTGGCCACCGCCTCGACGATGCGCATGTTGGCCTGGTGGGGCACCATGAGATCGATGTCCTCCACCGTCAGGCCGGCGCGCGAAATGGCCTCCTGGGCGGCTTCCATCATGGTATTGACCGCGATCTTGAACGTCTCGCGCCCCGCCATGTGGATGGCATGCAGATGGTTCCGGATGGTCTCCTCGGAGGCGGGCATCTTGCAGCCGCCGGCCGGAATGGAAAGGAAATCGGCCTGGTTGCCGTCGACGCCCAGCAGGCTCGACCGGATCCCGGGGCGGTCGGAGGCCTTCAGCACCACGGCGCCCGCCCCGTCGCCGAACAGCACGCAGGTGTTGCGGCTCGTCCAGTCCGTCACGACGCTGAGCTTTTCGGCCCCGATCACGAGGGCGGTTTTGACACGCCCCGACTCGATGGCGCCCGCCGCCGCGTCCAGGGCCATCATGAACCCCGCGCATGCGGAGGAAATATCGAATCCATAGGCGCGCGACGCGCCGAGGGCGGCCTGGATCAGGCAGGCCGTGCTGGGAAAGATCATGTCGGGCGTGCAGGTGGCCACATAGATGGCCTCCACGTCCGCCGGAGCGGTCCCGGCCCGTTCAAGTGCCATGCGGGCGGCGGCGAGACCCATGCTGGACGTGGTCTCGTTGGCGGCGGCGATGCGCCGCTCGCGGATGCCCGTGCGGGTCCGGATCCATTCGTCGCTGGTGTCCACCATCTTTTCGAGATCGGCGTTGGTCATCACCTTTTCCGGCGCGTAATGTCCAACGCCGGCGATGGCGGCATAGATCTTCTGGCTCATGTCGAAGCCCCTTCCGGTGTCGCCTGGGCCGTGCACTTGCGCACGCCTTCCAGGATGGATTCGTTCACGTGGAGTTCCACGGCGCGCACCGCCTGCAGGATGCCGTTCTTCGCGGCGATCTTGTCGGAACTGCCGTGGCCGATGATGCAAATTCCGTTGACGCCCAGCAGGGGGGCGCCCCCATAGGTCTTCTGGCTCGTCTTCTTCTTCAGCGCGCGCAGGCCTCCGCTCAGCAGCAGCGACCCCAGCACGCGGACGGGGTTCTTCGTCAGTTCGCGCCTCAGCCAGGTGCCGATGGCATGGGCCACGCTTTCGCTGGTCTTGAGGATCACGTTCCCCGTGAAACCGTCGCAGACGACCACGTCCACCTCGCCCTCGAAAAGATCGTGCCCCTCCACGTTGCCGATGAACTTGACCGGCGCCTTCTCCAGCAGGTCAAAGGCTTCCTTGCTGAGGGCGTTTCCCTTGGCTTCCTCGGTGCCGACGCTCATCAGGCCCACCTTGGGCTCCGCCTGGCCGATCACCTTCCGGGAATAGGCCGATCCCATGATGGCGAACTGCATCAGGATTTCCGGCGTGCAATCGGTGGTGGCCCCGCCATCGATCACGAGGACAGGCTTGTCGGCGGGAGTCGGCATGGCGACGGCGATGCCGGGCCGGCGGATGCCTTCCAGCGTGCGCATCTTCAGCGTGGCGGCGGCCACCGCCGCACCCGTGCTGCCGGCGGCGAACACCGCATCGGCCTCGCCGTTCTTGACGAGGTCCATCGAGCGGTTGATGGAGGAATCCTTCTTGCGCCGGACGGCGGTGGCGGGCGATTCGCCCATGCCGACCACTTCCGACGCATGCCGGATCTCCACGCGGCCGGGGTTTCCCCCGCAGCGCGCGATCTCCGCCCGGATGGCCGTCTCGTCGCCAACCAGATACAGGCAGTCGATGTCCGCGCACTCCCTGACGGCAAGCAACGCGCCTTCCACGATGGCTTGGGGGGCGAAGTCGCCCCCCATGGCGTCCACTGCGATTCGCATGGCATTCAGCGGTCCCGCCCCGGGGCGGAACCGTCCGAAATCAATCCTGCGTTTCCTGGATTACGACCTGACGGCCATTGTACTTGCCGCACGAGGGGCAAACGCGGTGGGGCTGGCGCGGGGCGCCGCATTCCGGGCACGCCTGGGTGGCGGCCTGCGGGATCTTGCTGGCCCATACGGCCTTGCGCATGCGGGCGCGGCTCTTCGACACTTTTCTTTTCGGGACTGCCATGTTCTTTCTCCTAGTTCATTTCCGCCCCCGTCCATGGCCGTCTTTCGGCGGCCGGGAACCGGGGGTTGCAACCAATTTATCCAACGCGGACCACGGCGACGGCCCCCGTTCCGGGGGTGCGCAGCCACAGGGGCCCTCGTTCAAATCCTGGCCGCACTGGGCGCAAAGCCCCTTGCAACCATCGTGGCAGAGGGGAAATCCGGGGATTTCCAGCAACAAATCCTCTCTCACATCGGCCGAGACATCCAGGAATTCCGGATGCTCTGCCCACTCGTAAGCGTGCAAGAATGACGAAACCCGGACGGTTGTCGAGAAAAATTGCGCGCAACGCGAGCATCGAAGCCGGAGAGGCGCCTCCACCTGGCCGCGCACGACCAGCTCCTGCCCCCCCAGCTCCACCGTAAGCTCGTAGCGGACAGGCCCATCCGAACGCGCCACGGGGTCCCGTTCCAGTTCCAGCAGCTCGCCGGGCTCTTCTCCCGAGACGGAATATCCGTTCTCGCCGATCTGGCTGGTTTCAATGCGTATCATGGGGAAATCCTCGATCCAAGGGTTCCGGCTCCCGCAACCGGGAGCGCGGATGACGTTGGCGGCCTATTTGGGGGCCAATTTCTTCTTCAGCGCCACCGCGACCGCCGCGGGCACGAACTTGTCGACGTCGCCCCCCAGCATGGCGATTTCCCGCACCATGCTGGAACTCACATAGCTGTAATCCTCGTTCGGCATCAGGAACATCGTCTCGATGTCCGGCGCCAGCTTGCGGTTGGTCAACGCCATCTGGAACTCGTATTCGAAATCGGAAAACGCCCGAAGCCCGCGGATCAGGGTGTGGATGCCGCGTTTCCGCGCCCAATCCACCAGCAGACCGGAGAACGGGACCACTTCCACGTTCTTCAGGCCGGCGACGCTCCTCTTCGCCAGTTCCAGCCGTTCCGCCGTGCTGAACATCAGGGTCTTGCGCGGATCCTCGGCCACCGCCAGCGTCAGATGCTCGAACACATGCGCCGCACGGGTGGCCACATCCAGATGGCCATAGGTCATGGGATCGAACGTCCCGGCATAGACCGCCTGGCTCATGGCTCGTCCTCCTCGTTCCCGCCGTGCTCCGCCGCCGCCTCCAGCTCCTCCTCCGGCGGCAAGTGCGCCAGGAAACGGCGGAAGAAGAACGGCGAGATGAACGCGAACCAGACTCCATAGGCGAACATCACCGCCGCCGAATAGATCGCCACCGCCGGGATGAACAGCATCACCACGCAGACCATGAACGGCATCAGCACCTTCGGGTTCTTCGTGGGCTTGGAATAGCGGATGCGCGACACCTGCAGCAGCAGCATCGCCAGCACCGCCACCCAGAATCCGCTGGCCAGCGGGCCCACCCGCAGGGACAGCAGGGGGATTGCCGCCGCCGAGGGGCTCTCCAGCGCGATCAGATAGGCCGCCACGAATCCCGCCGCCGTCGTGATCGGCAGCCCCAGATAGCCCCGCTGCCCGCGGTACGGATCCACCACCCGGAAGCGCGACAGCCGCGCCGCGCCCGACATCACATAGAGGAACGCCAGCGCCAGGCCGAAGACCGGCACCGTCTGCAGGCCGCCCGGATAGAAATACAGCAGGACCGCCGGCGCCAGGCCGAAGCTCGTGATGTCCACGAACGTGTCCAGCTCCGCCCCGAAGCTCGTCTGTCCCCGCAGCAGGCGCGCCAGCGTCCCATCCAGGCCGTCCAGGATCAGCGAGACCAGGATCAGCTGCGCCGACAGCAGGAAATTCCCCTGCCCGGCCGCCAGGATGCTCCCCACGCCGGCGCACAGCGCCAGGAACGTGCAGCCGCAGGGAATGCAGGTCCGGAACGAAGCCGACATCACACGCCGCCTTTCTTCAGCCGGGCGATCACGGTCTCGCCCGCCCGCGTCTTGTCGCCCCGCTTCACCGTCGCCTCGACGTCCGCCGCCGGAAAATACACATCCATCCGCGAGCCGAACTTCATCATGCCCAGCCGCTGGCCCTTTTCGACCCGCGCCCCCGCCTCCTGCCAATACACCACCCGCCGCACGACCGGTCCCACGATCTGCCGCTCCAGGCAGCGCGTCTTCTCGCCCTCGACCAGGATCGAGCTGTGCTCGTTGACCTCCGACGACCGCGGATCCATCGTGAACAGATGGCGGCCCGGCGTATAGCCCGCTTCCCGGATGACACCGCCCATGGAATGCCGGTTCACATGCACGTTGAAGGGGTTCAGGAACACGCTGATCCGCACCGACGGGCACTTGAGGAAGCGCGTTTCATCGATGAATTCCACCGAGCGGACCACCCCTTCGGCCGCCGAGACGAACTCGTCCGGCCCGCAAGCCGGCGTCCGCTCCGGGTCCCGGAAGAAATACAGCATGAACAGGCAGCCCGCCACCCCCAGGAGGTACAGCGCCAAGGCGATCCCGGACGCGGCCGGCGCGAAGTTCCGGACGATTTCCGCCGCCACCACGCACACCACGGGGATGCCCACGATCAAGGAATAGCCGTCTTTGACAATCTTCATATTCAAGCGTTTTTCATCCTACCGCCCCCTCCCCCGCCCTGCAAACCTTTTCCCCCGGCGCGGGAAGGCGCCGGCCGCGCCGACACCCCGGATTTTTCCACACAATGGAAAAACTTTCGCCGGTTTTTCCACGCAATGGAAAAACTTTGGCCCGTTTTTCCACACGGTGGCAAAAGTTTTCCACGGCGTGGAAAAACCTCATGCGGCGCCTTCCCGCGCCGGAGGACGAAGGGTCAGCGCGAGACGAAGACGGCCAGGCTTTGGCCTTCCACTTCCACGACGGGCCGCCCCTTGGTCCGGACAACGGGATCCTTCTCCTGCGAGGAGAAGGCGAACGTCCACGGCGCGCCGCTGTCGTTGGGCGGCAGCTCGAAGACCTGCGGCTCCTCGCCGTTGTTGAAGATCAGGAAGAGGTGGTCGTCGTCGCCGTCCGCGCCGGTATGCTCCCCGCGGCCGTCGATGCGGCAGGCGAACGCGACGCCCTTCTCCCAGTCGGGCTGCGGCGCGCCGTCGGGACCGTACCAGCGGATGTCGGGGAAATCGCCGGCCTTGTCCTTGCCCTTGAAGAAGCTCGTGCGCCAGAGGGCCGGATGGGCCTTGCGGAATTCGATGGCCTGCCGGGTGAAGTCGTAGAGCGCGCGGTTCTTCCGGAGCAGGTTCCAGTCCACCCACGAAATCTCGTTGTCCTGGCAATAGGCGTTGTTGCTGCCCTGCTGGGTGCGGCCGAATTCATCGCCGCCCAGCAGCATCGGAACGCCCTGCGAAAGGAACAGCGTGGCGATCAGGTTCTTCTGGCGGCGGAGGCGCCGGGCGAGGATGGCCGGATCGTCCGTCGGGCCTTCCCTGCCGCAGTTGTCGCTGTGGTTGTGGTTGTCGCCGTCGCGGTTGTCCTCGCAGTTGGCCAGGTTGTGCTTCTCGTTGTAGCTGACGATGTCGGCGATGGTGAAGCCGTCGTGGCTGGCGATGTAGTTGACGCTCTTGTGGGGGGCCTGGCCGGAACGGTCATAGAGGTCGGGGCTGCCGCACACCCGCGTGGCGAAGGTGCTCAGCTGGCCGGGGCCGCCGCGCCAGAAATCGCGGACGTCGTCGCGGTACTTCCCGTTCCACTCGCTCCAGCGCTCGTTCGGGAACGACCCGACCTGGTAGGCGCCGGCGGCATCCCAGGCCTCGGCGATGATCTTCACGCCGCGCAGCACCGGATCGTCGGCGATCTGCTCGATCACCGGCGGATTCGCCAGCAGTTCGCCGTTGCGGCCGCGCGCGAGGATGGTGGCGAGATCGAAGCGGAAGCCGTCCACGCGCATGTCCAGCACCCAGTAGCGCAGGCAGTGCAGGATGAAATCCCGCACGACGGGATGGTTGCCGTTCACCGTGTTCCCGCAGCCGGTGTAGTTCTTGTAGCGCTTCCCGTCCTCCTCCATCATGTAGTAGATGGGATTGTCGATGCCGCGGAACGAGAACGTCTGGCCGCCCATGCCCCCCTCGGCCGTGTGGTTGAACACCACGTCCAGGATGACCTCGATGCCGGCCTTGTGCATCGCCAGCACCATCTCCTTGAATTCGCGCACCTGTTCGCCGCGCTGGTTCGCGCAGGCGAAGCGGCCGTTCGGCGCGAAGAAGGCCAGCGTGCTGTAGCCCCAGAAATTCCGCAGATTGCGGCGCGCGCCGTCTTCCCACAGGAATTCCATCTCGTTGAATTCCTGGGCCGGCAGCAGCTCGAGCGTCGTCACGCCCAGCTCCTGCAGGTGGGGAATCTTCCCGATCAGCCCGCGGTAGGTCCCCGGATGCGCCGAATCCGCGCTGGGATGCGCCGTGTAGCCGCGCACGCTGGCCTCGTAGATGACGGATTCGTTCAGCGGGACCCGCAGCGTGCGGTCGCCCGTCCAGTCGAAGTTGTCCTTCAGGATGACGCCCTTGGGGAAATGGCGCCCGCTTTTCACCGGCTTGCCGGGGACGATGCCCTCGTGCGCACCCCATTTCTTCTGGCCGGTCACGGCCAGGGCATAGGGATCGAGCAGCCACTGGGCGGGGTCGAAGGCATGTCCGGCCGCGCCGTCGCGGGGGCCGTCCATGCGGTAGACATAGCACTGCCCCGCGCGCGCCGTCGGCACATGCAGGTGCCAGAGGTCGCCCAGGCGGTTCCGGTCCGGCAGCAGCTCGAACTCCTCCCTCGGCGCCTCGTCCTCCGCGTGGTCGAACAACAGCAGCCACACGCGGGTCGCATGGCGGCTGAAAATGCTGAAATGCACGCCCTGTTCCATGACGCGCGCCCCATAGGGCACGGGAACGGGGGCGCTGGGAATCACATGTTCTTTCTTCTTCATGGGGTTCTTTCTGTCAACGATAGAGCGTCCAGGCGCGGACCGAATAGCGGACCCACTGCCCGAAGGAAAGCAGAACATCCAGGATCGAGGGGCCGCGGTATGGCCGCGGATGGCGATAGCGCTTGCGACGGATGCGGACCCGCACCCGGCGGTATTTCTTCGGCGCCGGGGCGGCTTCGGCCGCCGCGTCCGCGGCCAGGGCCGGTTCGGCGGCGGGCAGCTGGCCTTCCCTCAACCGCGCCATGGCGCGCTGGAGCATGCGCGCCGGCTGCCACGGCTCCGAAAAATCGCTCCATTCGATCACCAGCATCGCGGCGAGCTCGATCGGCGACACCGTCCCGCTTCGCCCCTGGGCGCACTGCGAAGCCAGCCAGGCGCAATTCTGCGCGCAGATCAGGCGTTCCCGCTCGAGCATCCGGGACATGCAGCTTCGGGCCATCGCGGCCGCGGCATTTTCCACCGCCGCCTGCAAGGCGAGCAGGCGTTCGTCCTCGTCCGCCGTCGCCCCGGTTTCGCGCTCGTATTCCCTCAGGATTTCCCGGATCCGGTGGCTGTACTCCAGCCAATACCAGTCCTTCATCTTCCGCAAGGCGCCCTCCCGGATCCGCTGGCAGACGCGTTCCAGGTCGTCGCGCAGGGGATGGGATTTGAGGGTGTCGTGGAGGTCGCCGCGCGCGGCCTGGATTTCCTGGCGCATGCCGGGAGGCAGATCGCGGTTCTCGCCGTAGTAGAGCAGCACGCGGCCCAGCAGGTTCGCCTGCTCCCGCCACTCGCCATGGCTTCCCTCGCCCGGACGCGGCGGGGGGCGCTTCGCGCGGCGCGGCGCGACCAGCGAGTGCTGGGCCACCATCGGCGCGACCCATGCCGCCACCAGCATGACCGCAAGGAACAATGCCGTGGACCTCGACAGGGAATGGACCATGACGACCAGCGCCCCGCCCGTCGCCACCATCATCATCAGCCACCAGAAGATGGGGGCCCGGCGCTCGCGCGTCGCCGCCTGCTGCAGTTGATTCATCCCGGCCGCCGCCTACTTCCCGGCCTTGCGCAGGAGGTCCGCCGCCAGATCGTTCGCCTGGTGGAACACCGCTTTCTCGTCGATGCCGGCCAGTTCGCCCTTCTCCACCAGCACCTGGCCCGCCACGATGGTGCATTCGGCCCGGGGCGCGCTGCCGCAGAACAGCACCGCATGGGCCGGATCCGCCATCGCCCCCGCGAAATCGAGGCGGTCGAGGCGGAACATCGCCAGGTCCGCCGCCATGCCGGGCTTGATCTGCCCGATCTCCGGCTGTCCCAGGATCTCGGCGCCGCCGCGAGTCGCCATGCGGATCACCTTCTGCGGGGGCATCGAGGTCACCCCCGTGCCGACGCGGTGCACCAGCAGGGCCGTCTGCATCTCCTTCAGCAGGTTCGACGAGTCGTTGCTGGCGCTGCCATCCACGGCGATGCCGACGCGCACGCCGGCATCCAGCAGGGCCGGCACGTGGCAGATGCCCGAGCCGAGGCGCAGGTTGCTCACGGGGCAGTGCGCCACGCCGCACTTCATCTTCCCGAGGCGGACGATCTCCTCCGGCGTGAACCAGATGCCGTGCGCGTACCACACGTCGGGCCCCACCCACCCCACGCTCTCCATGTATTCCAGGGGCCGCATCCCGATTTTCTGCACGCAGAAATCCTGCTCGTCGTTGGTCTCGCACAGGTGCGTATGCATGAAGACCTTCTTTTCGCGAGCGAACACGGCTGTTTCCGCCAGCGATTCGCGGGTGACGGAAAACGGCGAGCACGGCGCCAGCACGATGCGCGTCATCGCGAACGGCTTCGGATCGTGGTATTTCCGGATCAGGCGGTCGCAATCCCCGAGGATGGCCTCCCAGCTCTGGGTCACGTCGTCGGGCGGCAGGCCGCCCTGCGAGCGGCCGAGGCTCATGCTGCCGCGCGTGGGATGGAACCGCACGCCGATCCGGCGCGCTTCGTCGATTTCGATGTCGAGAAACTCCTGCGGGGCGCTGCGCGGGAACACGTAGAAATGGTCGGTGCTCGTGGTGCAGCCGCTCAGCAGCAGTTCGCCCAGGGCGATCTGCGTGCTGACGCGCACGGCTTCCGGATGGAGCCCGCGCCACACCTCGTACAGCCACAGGAGCCAGTCGAACAGCTTCGCGTCCTGCACCGCCGGGATGTTCCGCGTCAGCGTCTGGTAGAAATGGTGGTGGGTGTTGACGAAGCCGGGATAGGCGACGCACCAGCGCCCGTCGATCACGCGCGCATCCGGCGGCGCGGGCAGGTTCGGGCCGACGGAATGGATCTTGCCGCCCTCGATCAGGACGTCCACGTCGTGCAGGATCCGGTAGTCGTCGTCCACCGTCACCAGGGTATGGATATTCGCGATCTTCAGCATGGCCATGCGACTACTCCTCGAAAACCATCTTCTTGACGGCCACGCCCGGCACCCGGGCCAGCGCCGACGCCAGCGCGGCCGCCCGGTCCACGACCTCCAGCAGGATCAGGCCGTTGGGCGAGCAGAATCCATCGCCCGCATCGTGCAACCCCACGCGCGTCCGGATGGAACACCCGTAGTCCGACAGGATCTTCTGCACCTTCGCTGTGTGCTTCGTCCGCTGAGCCACATGCACGCCCAGGATCGTCTTTTTCGTTTTCTTCATGGATTCCGCGCCTCCTCCAGCGCCTTTCGCAATTCCGGCGAGGCGGCGCAAACCACCTCGCGCGCCCAGCGCCCGGCCTTGCCGGGCCGCACCTCCACGGCCCCGCCCGCGGCCCGGGCGATCGCCGCCGCCCCCGCGACATCCCACAGCCAGACATCTTCCTCCACATAGGCATCCAGCCAGCCGCAGGCGACATAGGCGCCCATCAGCGCGGCGGAGCCCAGCATGCGGATCTTCTTGAAATCCTGCACCTGTCGGATGAACTCCCGCAACGGCGCATCGCCGTAGTCATGGTGGTGGGGAAACCCGGTCGCCAGCGAGGCCTTCGACACCTCGCGAACGCCCGAAACCGCGATGGGCTTTCCGTTCAGCCACGCGCCCCGCCCGACGATGCCCGTGAACAGCTCGCCGTGGAAGAAATTATAGACCGCCCCCGCCACCGGCTGCCCGTTTTCCCACAAGCCCACCGACGAACAGCACATCGGCATCCCGCGCGAATAGTTGAACGTGCCGTCCAGCGGATCCACCACCCACATGGCGGCCCTCTCCTCCACGCCCCCGTGTTCGCCGCTTTCTTCCGTCAACACCGGCAGAGGCATCCGCTCCTGCAGGATGCGGAGAATCCGGCTCTCCGCGAGCTGGTCGGCCTTGAGCTTGATATCGTGCCCCGGCTCGCAGAGAACCTCCATCGGTTTCTGGCGCAGATCCAGCAGCAGGCGGCCCGCCTCCGTGACGGCCGAAACCGCCACATCCAGCGCCGCAACCGGGTCGAAATTCCGGAGTGTCTCCATGTGCGGCACTCTACCCGCCCCCCTTGCACCGGTCAAGTTCCCGGGCGGCGCAAGGGGCCTCTCCCGCAAGCCCCGGCGCCCGGAAAATCAAAGCTTGATGACCACGGCCGTCATGTCGTCTTCGGCCTCGCTTGTTTCGCCGAAGCGCCGGGCTTCGTCCAGGAGCGCCCGGATGATTTCCGCCGCGGGCCTCGCCCGTTCGCGCCGCACGACCTCCAGCGCCCGCGCTTCGCCGAACTCTTCTCCGGAAGGGGAATGGACCTCCAGCACGCCATCGGTCAGCAGCAGGACCAGATCCCCCTTTTCCAGCGGGATCCGGCCCGGCACCCGGCGCACGTCTTTCCGCCCGATCCCCAGCGCCGGGGCGCTGGAAGCCATCACCGCCTTCCGGCGGCCGTCCGGCGCGAGGACACAGCCGGCGGGATGCCCGGCGTTAATGAATTCCCAATCTCCCGTCGCAGGCCGGAGCCGGGCCAGAAGCACGGTGATGAACCGGTCGTTCCCCAGATCCCCGCTCAGCAGGAGGCTCTCCTGCTCCAGGATTTCCGCCAGGCTGGATTTCCACAGCACCAGCGTCCGCAAATAGGCCCGGGCATCCGCCATCAGCATCGCAGGGCCCAGGCCGTGGCCGGTCACGTCCCCCACCACGACCACGAGGCTCCCGTCGGGAGCGGGGATGAAATCGTAGTAATCGCCGCCGGTGGCCGTCGCCGGCCGCGAGGCCCCCGCGATGTCGTACCCCGCCAGGGCCGGCGCGGCGGCGGGGAACAGATGCTGCTGGACTTCGCGGGCAATGCGGAATTCCTCCTGCTGCGCCAGCAGCGCGTGTTCCGCCAGCCGGCGGGCGCGGCGGTGTTCCACATCGACCAGTTCCCGGTCCACCGCCGCAACCAGCCTCGACAGATTGTTTTTCATCAGGTAGTCCTGCGCCCCCTCCTTCATGGCCAGGACCGCCATTTCGTCGCCGATCGTTCCCGAAACGATGAGAAACGGCACATCCGGATCGGCTGCCCGGACAATCTTCAGCGCTTGCGATGAATTGAAGCCGGGCATGAAGTGGTCGGAAAGCACCACGTCCCACTTCTGGTCCTTCATTGCCGCGGAAAGCCCCGCCGCCGTATCCACCCGCCGGAAGTCCGGATCATACCCCCCCTCGCGCAAAAGCGAGAGCAACAGAATCTCGTCGATCTCCGAATCCTCGACGATCAAGACTTTCAATGGTCTCCGCATGGGACAGGAACAGCCTCCGATCCACCGCCCATCCTGTTCCAAACATCCATCATCGGAGCCGGAACCGCAAGTCCCCCCCAGCGGAAAAGACGAAAAAGACCGCCGGCTGCCCAGCCTTCCGCCTCCTCCCTTTTCCACCGGTGGAATAGACGGCAGGAGCCCCCCCGGCGGGGCAAAGGGAAACCGGGCCCTACATCGGGAAATCGGCGCCGTACGGCAAGGGCACGTTGTGGCGCGTGGAGAGGTCGCGGATCTCCTGGATGGTTTCGGCGCGGCCGCTGGCCATGTGGTCGTTGATCAGCTTGTAGATCTTCTGGGCGACCCACTCGCGGCGCAGGCCTTCGCCGCCCTCTTCGGCGTCGGACAGGTCGATCGCAAAGACCATGTCGCGCTTCTGCGCGCCCGATTCGCCGATGATCTGCAGGACGGCCGCCTTCTGGTCCAGGGGACACCGCCCGACGAGGCGGAGGGGCCGGTCCAGATAAAGGTGCGTCAGGGTGCCGGGATAGACCTCGGCGGCGGAATCGCCGGAAAAACGGTAGTCCAGATTTGCCAGCACGGGACGCGAAAGCTCCCGCGCGGCGCGCTTCACGGCGTCGGGGATCTGCTCGCGCAGCGGCATGATCCACGAGCCGCCGCGGTTGTTCTGGCCCAGCAGGTCGAGCAGGAAGGTGTTGACCCGGTCCCCCGCTCCGACCGTGAAGACGGAGACGGCGCCCTGGTTGGCCTTGCTGAAACGCGCGATGATGTCGGAGCTGTCCACCGTGCCCATCGTGGGACGGCCGTCGGTCATCAGCACGGCGATCATCGGGCGGCCCGGCTGGCGCGGGATCCGGAGCACCTCCTGCAGCGGGGAGAACAGGTCGGTCTGCCCGCGGGCACGCATCTCGTCCGTGAAGCGAGCGGCCTGGCCCAGGGATTCCGCCGTGGCGGTCTGCCAGTCCGCGAAGCACAGGGCCGGCGCATCGCTGTAGCGCATGAGGTTGACGCGGTCCGCCGTCGTCAACGTGCGCAGGTAGGCCACGATGCCTTCCTTGAAGTAGTCCAGCTTGCTGCGGGTCATGCTTTCGGAGCAATCCTGGATGAGCAGGATGTCCTTCGGCAGCACCGGCAGCGCCTCGACGCCCGCCCGGAAGATGGCGAACTCGAAGTAGAGCGCATTCTCGTCCGTGGCCCGGTAGGTGGAGACCTCGACGGCAAGCAGCTGCTCGATGGGCTGGACATCGGTCACATCGGCGGACTTCTCGTCGAGCATCCTGCCCTGCTCGCGAAGGCGGTCTATCTCGGAAAGCTCTCCCTGGTTGGCGGCATCGATCATGGCGGAGGCGGGGGGCGCGGCGCGGGAAAGAACGGAGAGCGGCTGCAACGAGGCGTCGCCCCGGCCATCCACGGAGGCCGTCGCCTCGGCAATCGCCTCGGCGGTGGCCGGCAGGGTGATGTCGGGCGCGCCGGAAACCCGCTCCACCGCCGGCGCGGTGCGGCGCGGGAGGGCGGCCAATTCGTCATCGGCCGCCTTCTTCTCGATCTGGAGGATGTCCTGCCGGAAATCCATGCCGGCCGGTTCCGCCGGCGGTTCCGGCATGGGCGCGGCGGCCTCGGCCGGAGCCGGCGGGACGAAGTCCATCCCTTCGGCGCCGGCGCGCAGGTCTTCCAGCAGGCTCTTCTGGAGGGGCTCCACGTCGGCAAAGGCTTCCGGATTCTCCGGGCGGAACTTCTCCGGCTGGACGTAGCTCGGAAGGTCGGGCGCGGACCGGACCTCCCGCATCACCAGCGGACGGGGTTTCGCCTTCGCGGCCCAATCCGCAGGCCGGCCCATCGGGAGCGACGGGAATTCGACCAGCAGCAGGGCATGCAGCGCCAGCGACAAGGCCAGCGCCGCCGCGAACAGCGCGCCCCGCACCCACGGCTGGCGCGACTCGCGGCCCATCGGAACATGGATGCCGATCGCCATCACGCCCCCCCTTATCCCTGCAGGGTCATCAGGAATTCAAGGTTCGTCTTCGTCTTCTTCAGGCGGCCGATCAGCAGCTCCATCGCCTCGACGGCCGGCACGCCGTTGAGCGCCTTGCGCAGGATCCAGACGCGGCTGAGCTCGTCGGGATGCATCAGCAGCTCCTCCTTGCGGGTGCCGGATTTCTCGATGTTGATGGCCGGGAAGATGCGCTTGTCCACGAGGAAGCGGTCCAGGCAGATCTCCATGTTGCCCGTGCCCTTGAATTCCTCGAAGATCACCTCGTCCATGCGGCTGCCGGTATCCACCAGGGCGGTGGCGATGATGGTCAGGCTGCCGCCTCCCTCGATGTTGCGGGCCGCGCCGAAGAAGCGCTTGGGCTTGTGCAGCGCATTGGCGTCCACGCCGCCGGAGAGGATCTTGCCGCTATGGGGCTGGAGGGTGTTGTAGGCCCGCGCCAGGCGGGTGATCGAGTCGAGCAGGATCACCACGTGCTTGCCGGCCTCGACCTGGCGCTTGGCCATTTCGATGACGATCTCGGCGATCTGCACATGGCGCTCCGGCGGCTCGTCGAAGGTGGAGGCGATGACCTCCGCCTTCGTGTTGCGCTCCATGTCGGTCACTTCCTCGGGGCGCTCGTCGATCAGCAGGATGATCAGCTTCACCTCCGGGTTGTTCTCGGAGATGCTGTTGGCCATCATCTGCATCAGGACGGTCTTGCCGGTGCGCGGCGGGGCCACGATCAGCCCGCGCTGGCCCTTGCCGATGGGCGTCAGGATGTCCATGACGCGCATGTTGACGTTGTTCTGGCTCTTGGTCTCGAGCACGAGGCGCTGGTTGGGAAACAGCGGCGTGAGGTTTTCGAACGGAATCTTCCCGCGCTGGCCCTCGGGCGGCCCGTCGTTGATGCTGTTGACCTTCTGCAACGCGAAGAACCGTTCCTTGTCCTTGGGCGAACGGATTTCGCCATCCACGATGTCGCCGGTGCGCAGGGCGAAGCGGCGGACCTGCGAGGGCGAGACGTAGATGTCGTCGGGGCACGGCAGGTAGTTGTTGTTGGTCGACCGCAGGAACCCGAAGTTGTCGGGAAGGATCTCGAGGATGCCGCGGACGAACATGGTGCCGTTGCAACGGGCGTTGGCCTTGAGGATCTCGAAGATCAGCTCGTGCTTCTTGAGCGCGCCGAGATCGACGAGCTGGTAGCTGTCGGCCAGCTCCTTGAGCTGGGGCACGGTCAGCAGCTGGAGCTCGTTGAGCTTGAGGACGCGGGCCATCTTGGCGCGCTCGGCGGCGGCGGCCTCGGCGGCGGCGCGCTGGGCGGCGATCTGCGCATCGCGCGCGGCCTGTTCTTCCGGCGTCAGCGGCTGCCGAGGCCGGTTGTCGTGGAACGGCTGCCCGCCGTGGCGGCGGTCGCGGTTGCGGTCGAAATAGCGGTCATGGCGCCCTCCCCCGCCCTGCTGCTGGGGATGATTTTGGCGGTACTGGGGCGGCTGGAACGTCGGCTGGCCACTGCCGTTGGCCTGTCCCTGCGGGGCCGGCGCCGGCGGCGGAGGAGGAGGCTCGCTCTCGCGGCTCTCCTGGGGCACGAATGCCGGGGCGGCCGGCGGCGGCGGGACCTGTTCGTTGCCGCGCTCGGGAACATCCGGAGATTCTTCAGCGGCACGGCCCGCGCCCGTGCCGGGGCGGTATTCCTCGCCATCGGAAATGGTGGTGTCCAGCAGAGAAGCCGGGAGCGGCATGCTGGAACGCTTCTTCTCCTCCGCTTCCTCGTCCTTGCGGGGACGGCCGCGGCGCGGGCCTCCTCCGGAATTCGGCTTGCGGGGCTGTCGGGGGTGCTTGGGATTCGGGGCCATGTGCTTACTCTCCTTGTTCAAATAAATCGTTCCAGACCGCCCGGCACCGGATTTCCAAATCCGCCAGGCTTCCATTGTTCTCGATCACATGGTCGGCAAGCCTGCTTTTCCGGCCCACCGCCCACTGACTGGCCACCCGCGCCCTCGCCTCTTCGGGCGAAAGGCCGCGACCCGCCAGCCGTTCCAACATCGTCTTCTCGTCGGATGCCACGCAGACCACGGCATCCCATTCCTTCTCCATCCCGGCCTCGAACAGCAGCGGGACCACGGCCACGCCGCGGCGGCCTTCGCGTCGGATGCCGTCCGCCCAGGCCCGCATCCGCCGGATCACGGAGGGATGCAGCATCGCATCCAGGCGCTTCCGGGCGCCGGCGTCCGCAAACACGATCCGCCCCAGGCGGATTCGGTCCACGCCGCCATCGGCCGCCCGCACCTCCTCGCCGAACTGGCGGACAACCGCCTCCACGGCTTCGCCGCCGGGAGCGATCAGCGCATGGGCGACCTCGTCGGCATCCATCGTTTCCGCGCCCCACCGTTGCCAAAAACCGGCCACGGTGCTTTTTCCGCAGGCGATTCCGCCGGTCAGGGCGACGCAAATTCCGTTCTTCATCCTCTCACCACGGTTTGGCCGGGGCCAGGGGCGGCGCTTCGCCGATGGCCAGGGACACATCCTCCGCGCGGAACCCCGCCTCCTGCAGGGCACCCGCGTGGCGCAGGATCTCCTGCGCCTCCTCGTTCCCGGCATCCATGCGCAAGGCATGGGCGGCCCGGCTCATCGCGATCTCCATTTCGCCGCCTTCCAGCGCGGCACGGGCCTGTTCGGCCAGCGTCTGCGCCAGGCGCGCGGACAACGGGCTCTGTTTCAGCCGGAAGACGCGGTACTTCCGGTTGGCGAACTGCGGCACGAAGGATTTCAATTCCTCCGGCCGCTGCTCGAACAGGCGGGCCGCGGCATTCGTCGCCGGATCCAGCGCATCGACCATGTAGCGCATCTGAAGACCCGGCTGCAGCTCCGAAAACTCGCCCATCGAATGCACATAGATCGTCGCGCCCTGCGCCTCCATCCAGTCGCGGAACTCCGCTTCCTCGCCCTTGAAGAGCGCCTCGCCGTATTCGCGGACCTTTTCGCGGATCTCCGGCGATTCGAACTTCGGATGCAGGACCACGGGACAGCCTCCGTACGTCGCGATGCCGGCGCTGATGCCGAAATTCGCCAGCACAGGTTCCGGGGCGGCATATTTTCGCAAATGGTCCATCAACGCCTCCGTCTCGGCCGCATACACGTTCGGGCGGCCCCAGTAGAGCGGCCCGTGCCAGTCGGGGGCGTTGGGCGCCGCCACCACCGGGGATTCCTCCCGGCGGAGAGGACCCCTCCAGGGCTGGCTGGCTTCCACCAGCCATCCGCCGGCCAGCAGGGCCACCGCACAACCGCGAAGCCAAGGACGGCCGATCCGATCCAGCTGCCCGGCCCACAGGCCGACCATTCCGCAGGCGAACACCGCCATCCACACGTGAAACCGGAAAAAGAGGATGAAGGAAACCAACGACGCCAGCAGGAAGAAGAGAAGGGAGGGGAAGTCGGCGAATGCATGCCGGTTGCGTACCGTGCCGCGAATCAAAGCCCAAACCGCGACGGCCGTCAACACCAAAAGGAAGGGAAACCACTCCCACAGCAAGGCCCAGGAGGTGGAATTCAGCGCCGGCGCCCACAAAATCCGCTGTTCGAAGGTCAATTGAGAAGGATCGTCGGGACGGATGTTGAAGAACCGGAGCTTGGCCCACAACAGCGAGGCGAAGTGGCTGTAGGACGGCAGGTAGAACGCCGAGAGGGCCAGGACCGCCAGCAGCGGAAGCAAGACCAGCACGACCCGCGTGGCCATGCGCTGGCGCTGGGCCACGGGTGCGCCGGCCAGCAGCATCCCCCACCCCAGCCCCATCGCCGGCGACAGGAGGAATCCATGCGCGCCCAGATAAGGATTGCGCAGGCCCGCCGCCAGCAGGACGGCCATCATGGGCACCGCGCGCGTCCACAGGTCTTCCCTGGACATGCGGCCGCGCAAGGCGTCGACCACACCCCAGGCCATGAACAACATCAGGTAGAACTGCACCAAGTCCCATGCGCACAAGGCCAGGGCGGCCAGGGCGGCCGATACCCAGCCCCAGAACATCCGGGCGCGGAGACTTCCCGCGCGGTTGCGCGCCCACGCGCCGATAGCCAGATGCCCGATCAACAGGGGAAGCGCATTGTTCTCGTGCGACAATTCCTGGCCGGTCGATCGCGCGACCGCGCTGATGGCCACCGCATAGAAGGCCGCCGCCCAGAAGCCTCCAACCGTTCCTCCCCCCATCCATTTCACCCAGAAAAAGATGGCCGGAACCGAGAGGCAGAACCAGGCCAGATGGAGCCAGCGGATCTTCTCGGCCAGATTCCGCGTGCCGGGCCAGAGCTTGGCGGCACGGGCATAGGCCCGTTCGGTGCCCAAGGTGTCCACTTCGCGCGTGACCACGCCTCCGGGATACTGGATGCCCCGATCGATCTTCGGCAGCTCCCCGTCGCGATAGACCATCTGGATGCGGCGGAACGCCAGTGCGCTTTCCAGCGAGAAGGGGATCGATCCGTTCGCCGTCAGCTGCCGCTGGGCATCCAGGACATGGCGGCGCGTGGCCACCGCCGTGGCTACCAACAGAACCAGCAGGCCGATCTGGGCCAGGCTTTTCAGGATTCTGGAAACTCCATTCATCAGAACAGGCTCATCTGGTCGTTCGAAGGACGGGAAGGGACCGGCTTTGCCGGAGGCGCGGAAGCCCCCTCCCCCCGCTCCATTTCCGCGACAAAGCGGTGCAGTTCGTATTTTTGGAAGAACTGCTTCAGCCGCGGCGCATCGGGCGCGGGCGCCGCGATCTCCCTCCAGTCCGGCACGCCGGGCACATTCCGGTCCAGCGTCATCAGCGACACATTCAGTTCGGCGGTGGCGCGGCCGGCCTGCACCTTTCCGCGCAGGCTCTCTGATTCGATCTGTGCGGCCTGCGCAAGGCACTCCGGCAGCGATCCGAACCGGGAGAGGAGCTTGGTCGCCGTCTTCGGGCCGATGCCTTCCACGCCGGGGATGTTGTCCGCCGAATCGCCGATGAGCGCAAGCCAGTCGACGATCTGGGAGGGCCTCACGCCCGTCTTGGCCGCGACGCCCGCCGCATCCAGTTCCTCGTCCGTTTTCGTCGGCGGCACGATGCGCACGCGTTCGTCCACCAGCTGCATCAAATCCTTGTCGCTGGTGGCCAGTCGAACGGTCGCGCCTTCCCGCGCGGCCCGGTCGGCCAGGGTGGCGATGACATCGTCCGCTTCCTGCCCCTTGATCAGGATCATGGGAATGCCGGCGGCTTCGAGGAATTCATTGATGAGGCCCAGTTGCGAGCGCAAGTCGTCGGGCATGGGCGCCCGCTGCGCCTTGTAGGCCGGGCATTTTTCCAGGCGATGGGCCGGCGATCCGCCATCGAAGGCCACCACGAGGCGATCCGGATGCCATTGGGCCTCGAGCTGGCGGAGCATCCGGATGAAGCCAAACAGCGCGTTCGTCGGCCGTCCTTCGCGGGTGGAGAGGTCGCGCACGGCGTAGAACGCGCGGTAGGCCACCGCGGTGCCATCCACAATGAGCACGGATTGATTCATGATCGGAGGGTCGGTTTCAGATTTCAGGATTCAGGAAAGGGCCCGGAGCCGGAACATCCCGCGCGACATCCCCGGGCGCCGCGCGCCCACGGGATCCGGCGGGGTCCAATTCCCTTGGCTCGCCCGGGTGGACAGAAGACCCAAAATGAAACGCCGGATTTCCACGCACGGCGAGCCGCCCGGGAAATCCGGCAAAGGTCGGGAACTCCTTACGGAGCCACGGCGGCCTCGGGGGCGGCCGTCTCGATGCCGGCGCCCGGCAATGCCATGTTGTCATCGCTGTGGATCGGACGGCCGGCCGGATCGACCAGGCGGGCGGTCACGAAGATCAGCAGGTTCATCTTCTTGCTGTTCTGCCCTTCCGAGCGGAAAAGCCAACCCAGCACCGGGATGTCGCCCAGGATCGGCACCTTGTCCTTGATGGTGGTCAGTTCTTCGCGGATCAGGCCGCCCATGACCACGGTCTGGCCGTCCCAAATCACGATGGACGTCGTGACATTGCGGCTGGTGAAGACCGGCTGGGGCATGTTGAAGAAGTAGGTGTCGCTTCCGCTGATGGTGATCGTGGAGCCGTATTGGATCCAGTCGACCAGTTCGGCCACTTCGGGCGCCATCACGAGATCGATCGTGTAACCATCGGGGCCGACGGTGGGCGTCACGTTCAGGATGACGCCGGTTTCGCGCGTCTCGAAGGTGCCCGGGGTCACGATGGGCGCCATCGTCACGTTGCCGTCCGTATCCACGGTCGGTTGCGTCAGGTCGAATTCGGTCGGATAGATGATCTCCTTGACGACCTGGATCTGGGCGTTCACGCCGCTGCGGGTGGTCACGCGCGGAGCCGACAGCAGATCGCTGGCGCCGTGCTGCGACAAGGCCTGAAGGACCACGGTCACCTCGGGGTTCGTCAGCACGCTGGATGCGCTGAGGATGCCGCCGAGCGGCGTCTGGGAAAGGCCGCGGGTGATCGGGGAGGCCGGGGAGGTGCGGAAGTTGTCCACGTTGTAGTTGAAGAACCGCAGGCCCTGGGAGAACCCTTCGTTGTTGGCGTTCACCTGCATGCGCTGCCCGGAGCCGTCGTTCTTGGTGGCGAACTCGTAGTTGTCGTTCAGGATCCACTGCAGGCCCAGCTCCTCCAGATCGCCCTGCTCCACTTCGATGAAGCGGGCTTCGATCTCGACCTGGTTGGGGACAATGTTGATCTGCTGGAGGATGCGTTCGAAGGTTTCGAGGTTGTCCGCCGTGTTCGCGACGATCAACTGGCTGATCGCGGAATTGTAGGTGATGGACGCGCCGGCCGGGAACTTCACGCCGGCCTTCTCGAAGAAGGTCTTCACATCGGACTTGGTAACGCTGACGTTGCCGGCCATGGACTGGAATTCATCGTCGCTCGCGGCCGGAGCCTCGCGCTCGACAACGACATCCATGAACGACGGCTGCACGGGATACATGCGGGTGATGATGTTGCCCACCGGCGCATCGATGGGCGTGATGATGACCGCGCTGTCTTCGATGCGGTATTTCAGGTTGGCCACTTCGGTGATGTACTTGATGGCGTTCAGCATGCTGATGCGGCGCAGGCTCAGGGTGATGTCCCGGACGCCCGCCGCGGCGCCGCCGGACATCGGCATTTCCGCGCCGAGATCTTCGCCGCCGAATCCCCCCCAATCATCCGCCGCGGCCGCTTCCGGAGCCGGAGCGGGCGTGGAAACCATGGCGCCGCCGGACTGGCCGAGGTTCAGGATGATGTTGACGCCCTTCTTCTCGGGATCGGCATTGATGCTGGCCTCCACGAGGAAGGCCACCACATCGGCGATGTTCGCCTGGCGGAATTCGACCAGCGGGATGATGATTTCCTCCATCTTCGCCTGCAGCTGGGCGGAACCGGGCTTGGTATCCACGCCGCCGGAACGGCCGACATCTTCCGGCATCTCGAAGGAGCTCTTCGCCGGGGGGCTCCAGCTCTTGCGCACATCCGTCACCATGCCCTGCACGCGGGCTTCGCGCTCGTACGTGGCCAGCTTGAACTTGTCGGCCTCGATCTTGCGCAGGTAGCGCATGGCGCTCTTGTGGTAGGGGTCGCGGACGAGGATCTTCTCGAAGAGGGCCGAGGAGCGGTCGTAATCCTTGAGCATGTACCACTGGCGGGCCTCGTCGTACATGGAGGAGATATCCTGGGCCTTGCTGATCGTCGCCTCCTGGTCGGCGGGATCCTTCGGAATGAGCGCAAGGGCTTCCAGCTTGGCGAGCTTCTTGCTCAGCGCCTGGGCGCCGCGATGGTCCGGCGCGTTCGCCAGGGCGGAGTCCACCAGCTTGCGGGCCTCCGGCAGACGCTCATTCTTCTGGACCAGCTCGCGGGCGCGCAGATACTGGGCTTCGGCCAGGCCCCACGAAATCTGCTGGCGCAGCTCGGCGGTCTGGGGCCGGTCGGGCAGATTGCCCAGGGCGGCGGAAAAGGATTGGTCGGCACTGGCATAGTCGCCATCGCTCATGGAGCGGAAACCGGCTTCCGCGGATTTCCGGGCATCGGCCTCGGCCGCCTGGCGGCGGATTTCTTCCTGCTGCGCCGTTTCCTTGGCGATCTTCTTCAGTTCCCTGGAATCCAGCTTGTCGGCGTCCTTTCCGCCCTTCTTGACTTCTTCCTCCCCTTCCGTGAAATCAGCGACCGCCTCTTCCGCCATTTCCTCGGCGGGGGCCATCTCTTCATCGGACGGCGCGGCAAAAGGCTCTTCGGAAACCGCCTCTTCCACCGGAGCAATCGCTTCTTCCTCGGCGACAACCGGCGCGGCTTCTTCGGCAAACAGATCGCCCAGGACATCATCGGTCTCGGCGGGAGCAGCCATCTCCTCCGCAGGAGCGGCTTCTTCGGCCACGGCAGGCTCCACTTCTTCGGCGGCGACGGCTTCTTCGACCGGCGCTTCGGCAACCGGCTCTGCTGCGAGATCGGCAAACGGATCGGCAGCCACCTCTTCCGCAGGGGCGGCTTCTTCGGCCACGGCCGCTTCTTCCGCGGGAGCTTCGGCGACCGGAGCGATTTCCTCGGCAACGGCTGCTTCTTCCACCGGCGCTTCGGCGACCGGCGCGGCTTCCTCGGCCGCGGGTTCAACCGCCGGAGCCGCGGCATCCGGGGCCTGCTCCGCCGTGGAACCCACATCGCCCAGGAGGGCGTCCAGATCGAGATTGTCCTCTTGGGCAAACGACATGCTGCCGAACAAGAGAGACACCGCCATCGCCGCGACCATGCACCATTTCATCTGGGACTCCTCCTTGGAACTGAAACGAAGACGAAGATGCTTCTTCGTCTCGCCCAACATCTGTTTATCGACATCCATCATTATGTAAATCACCACGTGGGAGCGGGCTCCGCAACCGGAGCCGGCTCGCTCGGACGAGCTGTCGCCGCCGAGCGTTCTTCGCTGCTCAACAGGGGAACCGTCACTTTTTCGCCGGTTTTCACGTTTTGGATTACCACGTTTTCGCGACGTATGTCAACGACCTTGTATTCCACTCCGCGAAGCACAAAGACATCCTTGAGCCGCTGGACCGGCAGGCGGCTGCGGTCCACCAGGAACACGAACAGGATGGCCAATTCCTGCTGCGTGACGGGCTTGCCCTTGACCAGCATCACCGGACGGTTGTCGGACTGGCGGATCATCGTGAGCGTCTCGCCGCCCTGCCCCTGCGACGCATAGTCGGCCACGGCATATCCCAGGATTACATCGCCGACCTTGGCGAAATAGGTCCGTTCCAGCGATTGCAGGTTCAGCTGGAAGCGATCGGAACCGTCCGGCATCTTCTGCGTGCCGACGAACCGCAGATAGAACGGAACGGGCCGGATGGCGGCCACGCGCAGCTTGACCACCGGGTCGGGATATTTCTCCGGATCCTTGGGATCGGTCCGGGGGGAGGCGTTGATTTCCTCCAGATTGGTGAAACCATCGTTGTCGAGATCGCCGGAGGCATCCGCCGGATCCTGCGGATTCAGGCCCATGGCCAGCTCCGCCTCGTCGGGAATTCTGTCGCCATCCGTGTCCAGCGTCTTGATGTCCTTGATCTCCGGCTGCACCGCCAGGCAGAACGGACATTCCAATGCCTCGTAGGGAATGGGACGGCCGCACTTCACGCACGCCACGCGCAGTTCGCTGACGGTCGTGCGGTCGCTCACGGCCAGCATATTGGTCGCCTCGGCCCGGGCTTCCGCCAGGATCGTGTCGAACGGGACGGTATCCGTGAGGGCGACCGGCGTCCCCTTCCAGGTGATGCGCGCCAGGCTGGGCTTGGCGGCATCCTTGTCGGACTGGATCCGCTGCACCAGCAACACGCACGAAACCAGCAGCGCGATCAGCGCCACCAGCAGGATCACCTTTTCATAGTGGTCCCGGATCCAATCATGTTTTCCTCGGGGTGCCTGGCTCACGGATTCTCCTCCCCTGCTGCATTGGCGCTGGCGGTCTCGGCAAAGCGGTACCAATCCACCTCGAGACGGACATTGGGCAGTTCCTGGCCGGCGGTGACGCGCAGCTCGCGCGGCAGGATCTCGGTTTCTTCCCGCGGAGCGGCAGAGGCGCCGGCGGAGGGACTCTGCCATCCCGCGGTCGAGACGGGCCTCGACGCCTCCGGTGCGGCGGCTTCCTCCGCCTTGGGCGCCACGACGGCGGGCCGGGCGGGGTTGGAAACCTCCATCCGCGTCACCACCACGAAAGGCGCGGCCTGGGCCAGCCGGTCGAGCACCTTCCAGTTGGCCTTGTCCTGGGCCCGGTAGCTCAACACATAGTGTTCCCGGGTGAACAGGCCGTCCGGATCCCGGTACAGCTCGGTGTTGGTCGGAACCACGGCCTCTTCGGTCCGGTTGCGGCCGCGGCGGAACTCCTCTTCCACCGGCGCGGCCTGCGCATCCTTCTCAAAAACAGTGCGCTCCACCGAGATCAATTCGCCGATGCCGGCGTCATAGAGGATCCCGCACAGGATGGCGATGGACTTGAACTGGTCCACCAGCCGGGGCAATTCCTCGTCGGAGGGCGAGGCGCCTTCGATGTAGCGCTGGACGCCAAAGGCGAAATTGGGCGCGATCGCCACCGATTTGGCGCGGGCGTCGATCAGCAACTGGCGCAGGCCGTCGCCCAGCAGGCGGCGAAACTCGTCGCGGTCGATCGTCTTCGCCTCGAGCTGGCCTTCGCGCATGCTGGCGAACAGGCCGTCGAGATATTCCTGGTAGATCTCCAACTGCTTGCGCATCGTCTGCACGTTGGTTTCCGACGGGAACACCGAACGGTTGGTCAGGCGTTGCAGGCGCCCCTGCACCGAAGACAGGTTGGACAGCCCGTCGGCGTAGCGGCCGTGGGCGCTGAACAGCAGATAGAACAGGGCGGCGGCCAGCAACAGGACCACCAGCCCCCCCACCAGCAATGGCATGTGTTTGCGACTCATAGTTCCTGAGGCTCCTCCAAGACGGCCAAGATCTTGAATTCCAAGGTGCTCGCCTCCGGACGGGTCGGCGGCTGCCAGATGATTTCGGTCTTATCGGAAAACCACTTGGATTCCCGGAGCTGGTCGCGATACTTGTCCACCGCGTCGCTGGACTTGACCCGGTCCAGATAGCCGATGCCTTCGATCTCGATGCCGGCAACGACATTGGCGGGGCCTGCGGCGGGCGCCGGCGCGGCGGCTCCTTCCGCCGCGGGGGCGCCCCCGGGCAGCACAGGCAGGGGATTGACGCGGGTCAGCCACATGCCCTCGGGCAACGGCTCGCTGATGGAACCCATCAGGCTCCTCCAGACGCCGCGGCGCCGTTCCAGGGCGGTCAACTTGGCGATCTTCCCTTCCACGCTGGCGACATCGGCCTCGGCCTTGCCCAGCTGCTGCTCGACGGCCGTCAGCTCGCCGACCCGCACGTCGATCTTGGCACGGATGTCCTCGGTCACGCCCGTCATGCGGACATAGAAGGAAATCCAGACGGCCAGGGCCAGCAGCGCGGCACCGGCGGCCATGGCGAAGATCGGCTGCTTGCGCTTGAATTTCTTCTCCTCTTCCGCCTTGGGGGGGAGGAGGTTGATTTCGATGGGGCACGTGTGCATCTGGCGCAGGGCCAGGCCCACCAGCTGCCCCATCTCGCAGGCATGCGCCCCCACCTGCTCGGCGGGGATCTGCTCGGCGACCGCCACGTTGTTGAACGGATTGAGATAGTCCGTCTCGACGTTGAGCTTCTCCTTCAGGAAGGTGTCGGTATAGGGGATCACCGAGCTGCCGCCGGTGAGCAGCAGCAGCGAGGGCTGCTGCCCGCCCTGCTGGCTGCGGTAGAAATTGATCGACCGGTTGAGCTCCTGGTGCAGGCGCGTCATCATGCTGCGCACGCTCTTGGACACCTTGTCCACCGTCTCGCTCTGCGGCCCCTCGTAGGCCCCGCCGAAGGCGACGTAGGCGTGGGCCTTCTTCAGCGCCTCGGCGTCGTCGAACGAAATGCTGAATTCGTTCATGATCAGCTGCGTGATCTGGTTGCCCGCCACGGGGACGCTGCGGCTGAACACGCGGCCGGCCTCGATGAAGATCAGGTCCGTCGAGCGCGCGCCGATGTCCACCACCAGCGTGCAGGGCGGCAGGTTGTCGTAGTTGTATCGAACGGCGTTGTAGAGCGCCATCGGCGCCACGTCCACCAGGTTCGGCGTCAACCCCGTGAACCGCACGCAATCGGTGATGCCCGCGATGATATCCGACTTGATCGCCGCCAGCATCACGTCCACGTCGCCGGTCGCGCCGCTGATCAGCTGGTAGTCCCACACCACCTCGTTCATCGGGAACGGGACGTTCTGCTGCGCCTCGTACTGGATGATCTGGTAGACCTTTTCCGGCTCCACCGGCGGCAGCTTCACGAAGCGCGAGAACACCGAATGGCCCGAGATGGAAACCTGCACCGGCCCGGGCTTGCAGCCCGATTCGCGGATCAAATCGTGGATGGTCGTGATGATGAACTGCGAACGGTCGGCGTCGCTCTGGGGATCGACGCCCAGGTCGCTCACCGCGTAGCGGGTCATTTCCAGCCCGCCCTTCACGTCCGCAAACTCGGCGAGCTTGAGGCTGTGCGACCCGATGTCCAGTGTCAGTATGGGCTTCTTGGCCATGAACAGATTTCCTTACCTATGGGACCGTTATCGCGCGGGGACTGCCGGCTTGATCGCCTCGAACGAATCAAAGTCGATGAAAGCAAAGGGCGTCTGGGGACGGCTCAGCAGCACCCCCTCGACGGGGCTGAACCGGTCCCACCAGTTGGGCGTCCGGGCCGTGGATTCCGAAGCCACCACCGCGCCCTTGGACTTCACGACCACGGCCACTTGCTCCACGCGCCCCAGGCGGGCCACCGTGCTCGGATGCAGGAACATGTCGCTCAAATGCTTCCCGCGGGCGATGTTCACATAGGTGACGTTGCCGCGGAACATGACCTCGGCGCCCTTGTTGCTCTGGTCCTTCATATAAACGTAATAAATGAATTCCAGTTCGTCGATCCACTCCGGCGCCGTCTCGAATTCGACGGCCACCCGCCACCAATCCGTCTGGCGGCCCGACGACTGGGCCTGCGACGAAGTCTTGAACAACGGCGTCTTCTCCGTCCCCGGCGTCACCTTGCGGATGCGGAGGATGTCGGAACCGGGACCGCCCGGCGCGGCAGGGCCAGGCGGCACCGGTTGCTGCGCCGCCGCCATTCCCGGAACCAGCCAAAGCAGGACAAACATCGCGACCCCCAGCGCAATCTCGGATCGAATCGGACGCTTCATCTTCATGCCTCCTGGACACCAACTTCAGGCGGAAAAACCTTCATGGCCTGCCTGCACAATTTTTGGGAGTATAGGCGCACCGCATGTTTCTCGTCAACCGCCATTTCCTGTTGTCCCGCAAAATGGGAAGCCCTTCCGGCCCCTACCCCAGCGTGTTGAAAACCCGGGCGCGCGGACGGGGGGCGATCAGGGCGCTGGTGCTCATCTCGGGAGAGAGCATGTCCGACTCCGTCACCTCCACGCCGATGCGGCGCGCCTGCGTCCACTCGCAGATCCTGCGGCTCAGGCTCATGTCGGGGCAGGACGGATAGCCGGGGCCAAAGCGCGCCCCTTGTTTCCCGCCGAGGGGTTCGAGCATCTTGCGGTGGGTCCATTCCGCCACGGCATCGGCATACTCCGCGGCAAACCCCGTCCAAAAGAAGTATTCCTGGTATTCCCCCGCCTCCTGCATCCGCGCCATCTCCGCCGAAGCCGCCGGATTGCCGACCGTGACCGCGAAAAATCCGACTATATCTCCTTGCGTGGCAAAGAAATCCGGAATGCAAAGCTTCTCGCGGATCTTCTGGCGCGGGAACCCAAGCGCCACAGGCTCTCCCCCGCCTTCCGGAAACACCTTCAAGGTGTCCCCTTCGGGCCGGCATCGCAACCAGGCCACGGCCGCCTTGGGAACAAACATCCGTTTCGCCATGTTTTCCCGCATCAGGCGCTCGTAATGGCCCTGCGCCTCCCCTTCGAGAATCTGCCGGTATTCCCCCTCCGACAGGTTGCCCTTCTTGTAGCCCCACCGCCCCACCAGCAAGGACATCCGTTCCAGATGGGGGTTCACTTCCTCCATCGGCGGCTCCCATACCCGGGCCCCCAGGAAGGGAGGAAGGAGTTCTTCGTCGCGGGGCGGTTCGCTGTTCATGGCTTTTCCGACCGGCGGATCGTGCCCGTCTCCTTCAATTCGCGGAACAGCGTCAGGCTGTCGAACGCATCCTTGCAATAGCGGACGGGGCCCGAGTAGACCGGCTGGCAATCGTTCACGACGAAGTTCTCCGTCAGCGCCGCGCCGCCCAGCAGCACCGGGATGCGGAGGCCGGCCGCGTCCATCGCCTTCAGGTTTTCGCGCATCACCTGCACCGACTTCACCAGCAGGCCGCTCATGCCCAGCACGTCGGCCCTGGACTCGCGGAGGGCCTCCATCATCTTCTCCACCGGCACCTTCACGCCAAGGTTCACCACCTGGTAGCCGTTGTTTGACAGGATGATGTCCACCAGGTTCTTGCCGATGTCGTGCACGTCGCCCGCCACCGTGCCGATCACCATCTTGCCCGCCGCCGCCGCCTGCCCCGCCTTCAGGTGCGGCTTGATCAGATCCACGGCCTTCTTCATCACCTCGGCCGACTTCAGCACGAACGGCAGCTGCAGGACGCCGTCGTTGAACAACCGTCCCACTTCCTTCATGGCGGGGATCAGATGCCCGTTGAGGATTTCCTCCGCCGGCATTTCGGCCAGCAGGGCCGGAATGGAGGCATCCAGCAGCGCGGCCTTTCCCTTGATAAGGGCCGCCGCCACCTGCTCGGCCGGGGATTGCGCCGCGCCCGCCGAGGCCGCCTCGGCCTCCGGCGCGGCCGCCTCGAAGTGCTGGATGAAATTTTCCAGCGGATCGCCATCCGCCGCGTCGTTGTCCAGCAGCTTCTCCGCCAGCTTCACCGCCGCGGGCGACAGGTCCGTCAGCGGCACGAGCGTGGAGGTATTGATGATGCAGGCATCCATGCCCGCCTTGACGCACCGGTCCAGGAACACGGTATTGAGCACCTTGCGCGCCGCCGGCTTCAGGCCGAACGAGATGTTCGAGAGCCCCAGCAGGGTCCTGGCGCCGGGCAGCTCCTTCTTGATGCGGCGGATGGCGGCGATCGTCTCCTTCGCCGCATCGCGCAGCGCGCCATCGCCGCTGCACACCGTGAAGGTCAGCGTGTCGATCAGCAGGTCGCCTCGCCGCATCCCTCGCTGTTCGCAGAACCCGACCAGGCGCCTCGCGATCTCCACCTTGCGGTCCGCCGTCATCGCCATGCCGGTCTCGTCGATCGTCAGCGCCACCAGGCCGGCGCCGAAGCGCCGCGCCAGCTCGACAAGCTTTTCGGCCTTCTCCTCGCCGGACTCGAAGTTGATCGAATTGACGAGCATGCGCCCGCCGTAAAGCTTCAGCGCCGCCTCCACCACGTCGAGCTGCGTGCTGTCCACCATCAGCGGCAGGCGGCATTCCCGCGCCGCGCGCGACACGAGGGCCGTCATGTCGGCGATCTCGTTGCGCCCCGCGTAGGCCACGCTCAGGTCCAGCACGTGCGCGACACCCTCGTCCTGCTCCGTCAGCAGATCGAACGCCGTGTCGAGCCGTTCGGCCAGGAGCGCCTCGCGGAATTTCTTGGAGCCCGTCGCGTTGGCCCGCTCGCCCACATAGAGCGGCGGCGGTTCCTGCGTCAGTTCCATCGGCGCAAACAGGCTGGCCACCTGCTCCGGCGGCTGCGCGCGGCGCGGCGCCGGCGCCTTCGCCGCTCCCAGCGCCTGCCGCAGCGCGCGGATGTGGCCGGGCGTCGTCCCGCAGCAGCCCCCCGCGACGTTCAGGCCCAGTTCCTGCGCCATCGGCGCGAACGCCGCCGCGAACGCCGCCGGATCCAGCGGATAGTGCACCTGCCCGTCCACCAGCGTCGGCAATCCCGCGTTCGGCATGCAGCCGATGCCGCCGCGCCACAGCTTCGCGATCGCCTCCAGATGCCGCCTCATCGCCTCCGGCCCCGTCGCGCAATTCAATCCCAGCACGTCGACCGGATACGGCTCCAGCGCCGCCATCACGGCCCAGATGGACGACCCCACCAGCAGCGTCCCCGTCGTTTCCACCGTCACGGAGACATACAGGAGCTTGTCGCTGCGCGGCCCCATCGCCTGCATCGCCGCCGCCACCGCCGCCTTGATTTGCAGCAGATCCTGGCATGTCTCGATGAGGATGCCGTCCGCGCCGCCCTCCAGCAGGCCGCCCATCTGCTCCTGGTAGGCGCCGTAAAGCTCATCGAACGAAATCTGGCCCAGCGTCGCCAGCCGCGTCCCCGGCCCCACCGACCCCAGCACGAAGCGCGGCCGGCCGTCCCTCGCCGCCGCCGCGTCCGCCGCCCCCCGCGCGATCTGCGCCGCCGCGCGCGAAATTTCCCTTGCGCGCGCCGAAAGGTTGTATTCCCCCAGCGTGATCGGCGAGGAACCGAAGCTGTTGGTCTCGACCGCGTCGCTGCCCGCCTCGAAATACGCCGCATGGATGTCGCGGATGATCTCCGGCGCCGAAAGGTTCAGCCACTCGTTGCAGCCTTCATACTCGCCCCATGCCTTCGCATCCGGATGGCGCCCCTGGATCTGGGTGCCCATCGCCCCGTCCACCAGCAGGAGGTTCCTCTTCAAAAATTCTTTAATCGCCATGCGCCTGCGCCTCTTCCTCGATTGGAGGGTCCACTCTACACATCCGTCCCCGGCCTCTCAATGCGAAATTCCGCCGCCTCCGGAAACCGCGCGTCCATTCCTGCTCATGGTCCTGCGCCCGTGGCCATCCGTTCGGCCTGTTGCCGCAGGCGACGGGCTTCGGCGAGCGAGCGGGTCCCCGTTCTTTCATACCAGCCGATGGCCGCATCCAGCGGCTCCAAGGCTTCCCGGAAACGGCCCAGCAGGACCAGGCACCGGCCCCTGCCCAGATTGTGGTCGGCGAGTCCCGCCATCGTGCCCGGCTCGCCCCAGTTGAGCTGAATGGCCTGCTCAAAACATTCCAAGGCCTTTCCAATCCGGCCGGCGGCGAGCTGCCGGTCGCCTTCCCTTCCCCAGTCGATCCAGTTCCACGGCTCCGGCGGTTTTTCCGGAACGGCCGGCGCGCCGGCCGCGCCGCTTCTCTGGTCCGCGGAGACAAGATGCAGGACAAAAGCGGCCAGCATCCCGCCCGCCCCGAGCCAAAGCAGAACCAACCCCGCCGCGCGGCCCATCGAACCGCGCGAAACGTCCGCGCGATCGAGCACCGCGTCTTCCGGGCGGTTCGGATCGTAATACACCGGAACGCGCCGCGCCGCCGCCGGCACGCGGCAGATCTTGCCCCCCGGACCGGCGAACCGCCAGGGAGCATCGGGCTCCGCCAGATAGGGCGCCAGCCATTCGCGGACGGTGTCGGGCGAATGCGCAAAATCCCGGAGCGGGCCCAGGCGTTCGCCGCGATGCTCGACGCCGCCAACCCGGTAGCGGTACTGGGGCCGCGCATGGTACTGGAATCCCAACGGCCGGAAATAATGGAACTTTTTCTCGACGACGATTTCATCCAGCACGCCTGTCGTTTCCACCCAATCGGCCATGCGCCTGCTCTCTGCGGTCAGCGCATGGACGTATCCCATCAGCAGCCCCCCGAACAAGGCGAGGCACACCGAAAAGGAAAACCATGAAGCAGGCTTAGCCATGGAAACCGGCGACGCTCCATCCGCGGAATGCCGCGCCGCGGGAGCACCGGGGCCGCCGCGCGGGAGAGGAGTTTATTTCCACACCTGCCACCAGCGCCGGACGGCGGCCTGCATGGTTTCGGACTGGAAGATCTGGCATCCGGCCTCCCGGACCGCTTTCGCCATGCTTTCATCGCCTCTCACCAGCATCGCGGGCACGTCCGGTCCCTCGGGCAGTTCGCGATGGACGGCATCCATGACGTCCTTCATCAGGCGGACTTCCTCATGGCCGGCGCCGGGGACGATGATGAGCGTCTGTTCCGGCATCGGCGTCTTCCCCGCCATGAACAGCTGCGGAATATGCGCCTCGGCGACGCCATGCACCCCGGAAACCGCCCGTTTGAGCGCTTCGACGACGGCATCTGGATACGGATCCTTCGGGCGGCCGATGATATACATTCCCATGGTCCATTCTCCTTCCGCGTCCCGGGCGCCGCGCCGCGCGGGGACGCATCCTGGCGGGTTGTTTGCCTTTCCTCCGCTTATACGGAATCCCATGACAGGCCGCAATCCCGGATGCCGGCAAAAGCGGACGGTTCCGCATCCGTCCCCCCCGCAACTCCAGGCTTCAGGGCGCGACGTGGACGGCGGCGGGCCAGGTGACGGCGTGGCGGCGAACCTGCGGCGCGGCGGTTTCCGCCACCTTCACGCGGCGGCCGTTCTTCGGCTGGTAGAGGCCGACCGCCAGATCCAGCGGTCCGGCCGGCGTTCCGGCGGGGACCCGGATGCGCCGCGTTTCCTCCACGCATTCGCCGGCGGGCGGACGCACCGCCGGTCCGCCCCACAGCAGCGGGGATCCGCGGTAGTCGTCCTGCGCCACGATGTTCCCGTCGCCCCCTCGCAGATGGAGGAAGACGATTTCCTCCCCCCCCTCGAACCCCTCGGCGGCGGACCAGTACAGGCGCACGGCGATCTCGCCCCCCGCCGGCACCGCGGCGGGCATGGCTTCCACGCCTTCGAGGCGCAGGCCGTTGGCGAATTCCGTCGCGCAGGGCTTGGCGGGGAAGCGCGCAAAATCGCGCCGCGCCTTCGCGGCCTCCTCGCCGCCCAGTCGCCGCGCCGTCTCCTCCGGCAGTCCGGACAGCGCCGAAGGCCGCCAACGGAGGATCTCGCCCAGCAGGATTTTCTGCATGTCTTCCGGCTCCCCGCCGGCGCGCAGGCGCCGCAGGGCTTCGCCCGCGCGCGCGGCGGTGCCGCCGGCCAGCAGGGCGTCGCCGCTCCACAGCGCCGCCGGCGGAAGTCCCAGACCGTCCGCCGACCAGGCGCCGGGCTCGACGATGAAAACCGGCCAGGGCCCGCTGGTTCCCGAACGATAGGCCAGATGCAGCGAATCCAGCGTCGAGCGGGTGGCGTCCGCATAGGGCGGCTCCACCACGAAAATGCACGGGACATCCGTCCGCAGGGTGCCGTCGCGCGGCGTTTCCGGCGTGGATCCGAACACGCGCCCGGCAAGCCCCGGCAAACGCGGCTCCTCCGCCCACCCCCGCTTGAGCAGCTGGTTCGACAGCCAGCGCGGAGCGTAGATCATCGCGGCCGGTTTCTCGTCGCGCAGCCAACCGCCCAAGGCATCCACCGCGGCGGCATCCATTCCGGGCCCGGCCTTTTCCTCCGCTGCGAACGCCATGGTTTCCGCCAGCCGCCAGCCCATGCTGCGCCCCTGCGCCTGCCGATCGAGCAGGTCGAGGCGCAGCGCCTCCACGCCCTTTTCCGCCACCCGGAATTCCAGGCGCGCAAGCCCCGACGGAAAGTAGACGCGCGGGCCGGACCACTCCAGCGGCACCAGCGGCGCATCGGCCAGCAACGTTCTCCATCCGCCGGCCACCTTCGCCTCCAGCCGGATCCGGCGCGGAAAATCGAACGCCTCGTCGCCCATGCCGTGCGCGAACACGAGCTGGATGGAATGGATGTCCTGCGGCTCCGCGAAGGTCCACTCCAGCCCTCCCCCCTGCCCGCCCGGCGACCAGAACGTGTCGAGGTTCCGGTCCGACAGCGCCTCCCTCCAGTCGGCGCCTTCCCCGTCGCGAAGGCTCCCGGAACGGCCCGGTGGAATTTCCCGCAGGGCCGCGGCCGGGCGCCGCACGTTCCACAGGATGCTCCGTCCGCCGGCCGGCGCGGCATCGCGCTCCGCGCCATGCTGCTGCAGGAAGACCTCGATGCCGTTGAAATCGGACGAATACGCGACCGCATCCGAACATTCCGCCTGGCGCAGGATGGGCTCGTAGAACTTCTGCTTGCCGTTGGAGACCGCGAAGCGCTCCTCCAGCGCGAAGTTCAGCGGGAACAGCTGGATCGGCGCCATCAGGGAATCCACGCCCGCTTTTTCCAGCGCGGCGCCGATCTCGCGGTAGCCCGCATAGGCCGCCTCGGAACCGGGGGCGAACGCCCGCAGCGAACCCGTCACCAGCGCCCCTTGCGCGAGGGCCAGTGCGCCCAGCAGGCTCCACGCCGCGGCCCGGACCGGCCGGCGCACGGGCGCCGCGCAGGCCACGGCCGCCAGCACGGCGAGGCCGGGCACCACGGGGACCCAGTAGCGCGCCGTGTGCGTCTGCGTGAAGCCCGAGGTTGCGAAGACCAGCGCGAAGACCGCGCAGAACAGGAGGGCACCCGCGCGGGCGTAGTTCTCGCGGAGGGTGGCGCGGCGGAAACGGACCAGCAGAACCGCCGCGCCCCATGCGGCGAGCCCCAGCACCGCCCAGGCCAGGATCACGGGCACGCGCGTGCCCAGCGCCCCGATCTCCGCGTTCTGCAGCATCACGAACCGGTTCCAGGTGCTGAGCAGCGCCTTCGACAGCGGCTCGTGGCCGCTCACCTGCGACATGTCCAGCGACAGCCAGCCGTGGCGCGCGTTCCAAACCAGCCACGGGGCGAGGCCCGCGAGGAATCCCGCCACGCCCGCCGCGAGGCCGGCGGGATGCCGCCAGACCTTCCAGCGCATCCCGTGCGCCAGCAGGAGGGCCGCGACGGCCAGCGCCGACACCACGATCATGTTCGACCACATCCCGATGCCGGCCAGCAGGCCCAGCGCCAGATAGCGGCCCCAGCCGACCTTCCCGCCCGCGCGCAGACGGGCGGCCATCCGGGCGGCGCCGAAGATCGCCAGGGCGTCCACCCACAAGGCGACCATGTAGCCGCCGCGCGGCGCCATCTGGAAGTGGAAATAGACCAGCGGCCCGAACAGGCCCGCCAGCAGCGCGGCGAGTCCGCCCCACGGCCCCGCCGCATCGCGCGCCCAGCGCCACAGGAAGAACAGCGCCGCCGCCGCGAACAGCACCGGCCCCAGGTTGACCGCGAAGCCCGACGATCCCAGCAGGCGCACCATCCCCGCGCTCGCCATCGGCTCGAGGCTTCCCATGTAGGCCTGGCCGTAGAAGAAGAGCGGGAATTCCTTCAGCTCCGCCATGTGGCGCGCCATCAGGCCGACCACGGCGGTGTCGGGCACGACGAGGAAACGCCCGGCCCATGCGCCCCAGAGGCGCGCCGCGACGCCCAGCAGTAGCGCAATCCACGCCAGCCGGTCCGCCAGCGCCTCCCCGCCTTTCCGTTCCGCTTCCTCGTTCATTTCCCAATCCTCAATGGTGGAAATGCCCGTCGAAGTTGGGCTTCACCGGCGCCCCGTGCGGCCGGTAGCCGATCTCGACGCGCCCGTTGCCGCCGGGCTCCACCGCGATGAACCGCAGGTTTTCGTCCACCGCGAACGGTTCGATGGACGCGCCCGGCGTGCGGCAGAACAGCCCGTCGCGCCAGTTGTAGCGGATCACAACGCGTTCCGCCGAAGGGTCCGCCGGAAAGACCTCGATGTGGTTCTCCCGCGCGGCCACGCGTCCCGCCCCTTCCCAAAACCGCGAGACCGGCCCCGGGTCCTTCACGCGAAACACCTCGATTCCGCGGCCCAGGACCTTGAAGGAATTCGCCGGCTCGAACTGTTCCGGATGCGAGGCGAGGAACCGCTGCGCATCCGGCGCCAGGGCCGTCCAGTGCGTGATGCCGTAGGCGCGCGAGAAGAACAGATAGCGGTCCAGCGCCCGCCGGTAGGCCTCGGGCGGATAGTTGTATTCGATGGTGCCGCGGGGGAATCCGTAGTAGTCGTCCGCCATCATCTCCCGGCCGGCGAGGACGGGCAGATAGGCGATGTTGCCGCCGCCATAGAAATGCACGGCCGGGCCGGCGAATCCCAGACGCCCTTCCTCCGGCACCTCCGCGCGGACCCATTTGGCGAATTTGGAAATCTCGGGCGGCATGGTCCGCAGGGGGGCGGGCCCCTGGTTGGCGTAGTGCATGCGCACGACGCGCAGGCCCATCAGCATCGTCGCCAGCACGATGCCCTGCGCCAGCGCCCGGAGCCACGCCCGTCGCCGCCCCGCTTCCGCCTCTTCCCCGCCGCCGAACAGGCGGCCGCACAGCGCCGCCGCCGGAAACACCGCCGCCACCGCCATGGGGATTGCCATGCGTTCCAGCTGCGAAAGCGGCTTGAGCTCGCGGCTCCAGCCGGCGATCCCGCCGAGCACCAGGAACAACGGCAGCATCCAGCGGCGCATCGCGCGGGGCGCGGCCGCCGCCGCGCCCAGCAGGCCCAGCACCGCCAGCACCGGATGGAATTCCTGCACCGAGCAGAGCAGCCGGTTCGCGCCCTTCGACGCCATCGCGGTCCATTCCGGGCGCGGCATTTCGGTGCCGACATATTCCACCACGTTGCGGCACGGGAACAGCGTGGTCCAGAGCCACGGCGACAGCAGCGCCAGGGCCAGCGCACCCGCCGCGAAAAGCCAGCGGTTCGACCTCCACGACCACTCCCGGGCATTCCACAGCCAGCCCAGCGCGAGGCCCGCGCCGATGAACACGCCCGGCGTCCACAGGCACATCAGCCACGCCGCGACGCCCAGTGCCAGCGCGGTGCCCCAGCTTCCCCGCCGGAGGACGGCCAGCCGGTAGCCCAGCGCGACCACGGGCAGCGCCATCATCGCGGACGTCATCGCCCCCACCGTCCCGAAATGCCAGGCCCACATGAACACCTCGCGGCTCGCCCCGCACATCAGGATGCCCGCGCACAGCGCCCCTTCGCGGTTCACTCCGGCGGCGCGCACCGCCGCCACCCCCAGCCACGGGAACCCCCACACGAACCAGAAGACGATCGCCGCGCCATGCACGACGTGCGGCGGCCAGATCTTCAGCAGCGGCAGGATCAGCACCCCGAAGCCATGCGCGCCGCTCGTCACCCCCACGAAATGCTCCGTGCCCGCGTTCCACCACGGGCTGTAGCCGCCCAGCGCGAACGGAAACAGGTCGCCGAATTCCTTCAGGCGGAACATGAACGACGGATGGTCGAAGCCCCAGGGGATCGCTCCACTCAACTCGCCCCACGCCGCGCGGGCGGCCAGGATCTGCCCGCCCAGCAGCACCGCCGCCAGCGCCAGCGGCATCCAGCGGCGCAGGCGCTCGCGCGCGAAAAAGAACGCCGCCGCCAGGCCCGCCGAAATCGCCAAGTACTTCAGGCTGGTGACCGTCCACCACGGCGCCAGGAAAAACCAGTAGTGATTCTTCTGGTGGCTCCAGGCCAGGCCTTCGCCCATCCACAGCACGTAGGCCGCCAGCAGCGCCGCCAGCAGCGGCAGGAGCCACCACCGCGGAACCGCCGCCCCGGCCGCATCCCCGGATTTCCCGTCCTTCGACATGGTTGGCATCATAGCAGGCCGGGCGCGTCCTACAATTCAAACGTGTCGACCGGGCATTCCGGCAGGGACCGCAGGAAGACCCGCCCGTACCACTTGGTCAGGATCCGCGAATCGAGCACCACCACGATGCCCTCGTCCGTCTGCGAGCGGATCAGCCGCCCGAAGCCCTGCCGGAACTTCAGCACGGCCTCCGGCAGTGAATACTCCTTGAACGGGTCGCCGCCCTTTTCCTTGATGCGCTTCAGCCGCGCCGCCACCACGGGATGGTCCGGGACCGCGAAGGGCAGCCGCGTCAGGATCACGTTGCTCAGCGCGTCGCCGCGCACGTCCACGCCCATCCAGAAGCTGTCCAGTCCGAACAGCACGAACCCCTCGTTCTTCCGGAACGTTTCCAGCATCGCGCGCCGTCCCATGCCCTCTCCCTGCGCCAGGAGGGTCAGGCCCGCCTCCTCCAGCGGGCCGCGCAGCGCCGCGGCCGTCCGCTTCAAAAGTTCGTCACTCGTGAAAAGCGCGAAGGCCCTCCCGCGCGTCTTCAGGGACCAGCGCAGCACGCCCTTCGCCACGGCCTCCGCGAACGCCTCCTTGTCCTTCGGATCCGGCGCATTGGCCGCCACATGCAGGCGCATCTGCCGCGCATGGTCGAACGGCGAGCCCAGGCAGAGCATGGCGCATCCCTCCCCCGCGCCCAGCCGGTCGCGGCAGTATTCCAGCCGCCCGCCGACGGCCAGCGTCGCGCTGGTCAGGATCACGCTCGGAATCTGCCCGAACAACGCCTCGCGCAGGACGGGCGCCACCTCGATCGGCGCCGAATGCAGGACCGGCTGGCGGCGCTTGCCCTCGCGCTCGATCCAGTAGACATGGTCCGGCATCGTCTGCCCCAGGAACGCCTCCAGCATCTGCCCCAGCCCCGCCCCCTGCCCGCGCAGGCTGCGCAGTTCCGCCCGCGATTCCTCGTCCTGCTCCTCCAGCTCCTCGATCAGCGTTCCCAGCCTCTCCGACAGTTCGGCCAGGAGGCCGGGGACCTCCGACTCCACCGCCAGCGGACCGGCGACCACCTTCTGGCCTTCGCGCGCCGACAGGCCGGCCGCGCGCGGCACCTCGTGGAACAGGTCCGACACGGCATCCCAAAGGCGCGACACCGTCTGCGCCGCGGGGCCGGCGCGCAGGAAGCCCAGCAGCCCCTTGCCCGTGTCCGGCGCGAACAGGCGGCGGAGCCAATGCTCGAATCCGTGCGGCGAGAGGCGGATGCCCAGATGCTCGCTCGCCGTGTCCTCGACGGTATGGGCTTCGTCCATCACCACGGCGGCCACATCGGGCAGGAACCCGGCGCCCTCGCGCCGCAGCGCCAGGTCGGAGAACAGAAGGTGGTGGTTCGCCACGAGCAGGTCCGCGTCGTGCATCTGCGCCCGCGCGCGCTGCAGGAAGCAGCGCCGGCGTTCCGGGCATTTCGGTCCCATGCAGTTGCCGTGTTCCGCGCATACCGCGCTCCAGGCCTCGGCCGGGGGCTGCCGGCGCAGCTCCTGCACGCTGCCGTCCTCCGTCGCGTCGGCCCAGGCGCGGATGCGCTCCAGTTCCTCCCCGATGCCCTCGCCGAACAGTTCGCGCTGCATGATGCGCGCGCGGGCCAGGCGGCGCAGGCACAGGTAGTTCATCCGCCCCTTCACCAGCGTGGCGCGGAACGGCGTCCCGAGGCGGTCCTCCAGCAGCGGCAGGTCCTTGCCGACCAGCTGCTCCTGCAGCGAAATCGTGTGGGTCGAAACCAGCGCCCGGGTGCCGGTGCGCCGGGCGTGCAGGATCAGCGGCACCAGATAGGCCAGGCTCTTGCCCACCCCCGTGCCGGCTTCCACGATCAGGGGGCGGTCCCCCTCCAGCGCCTCCGCCACCGCGCGGGCCATCTCGACCTGCTGCGGACGGGCTTCGTATTCGAAATCCCCGCCGCAGGCGCCCGACAGCGCGCCGCCCGGCTCGAACACCGCGCAGGAAACGTCCTTCAACGGACGGGCATCCGCCGGATGTCCATCCTGGATCGGCGCGATCATGGGACGCTCCCCCGGGACATCGTCAGGAATGGCATTTCCGCGGCGGACGGCGGGAATCCGCCTTTTCCACTAGGGGGCCGGCGCGGGAGCCGGTGCCTCGGCCGCCGGAGCGGTCACCGGGGCCGCCGGCGCCACCACCTCGCCGGCGGGGGTCTGCTGCGCGGCGGCCTTGTCCGCCTCCTGGGCGGCGGCGGCCAGCGCGCCATCCAGCTTGATGGTCGCCTTTTCGCGCAGTTCCTTGATGTAGTCGGCCGTGACCTTCTGCTGCGCCTGCGCCTTCAAGACGTTGACCATGCGGTCCTTGATGTCGTCGAACGGAATGAGTTTCTCCTCCTGTTCGCCGGTCACCTTGATGACATGGAAGCCCACGGGCGATTCCACCACTTCGCCGATCGCGCCGATTTCCTGGGAATAGACGGCGTCCTCGAACGATTTCGCCTCGCGGCCGCGCGGAATCACGCCCAGGTCGCCGCCGCGGGAGCGGCTCATGCAGTCCGACACCTCGCCCGCCAGCTTCGCGAAATCGGCGCCTTCCAGCAGCGCCTTGCGAACGCCTTCCGCCTTGGCGCGGGCATCCGTCTTGGCGGCCTCGTCCGCATCCGGCGCCACGCGGACCAGGATGTGCGAAACCAGCCGGCCGGCCGGCTGCGTGAACTCCTTGGGATTCCCGTCGTAATAGGCCTTGGCCGTCTCCTCCGTCACCGCCTCGACCGCGGCCATCTGCCGCTCCTTCGTCATCTTGTTCTTGAAAAGATCGAGCTGCAGGTTCATCTCCACTTCTTCCATCGGGACATTCGCATCCGCCAGCAGCATCGCCAGCGAGTGGCCCGGGCCCAGCGCCTTCTCGAGATCCTTCTTGCCCTTCTCGATTTCCTCGCCGGTGATCAGCACGCCCGACCGATCCATCTCCGCCTTGACCAGCTGGCGGACCACGAGGTTGTCGATGGCCTGCTGCAGCATCCGCATCTGGATCGCCGGAATCTGGTCCGCCGGCACATCTTTCGGGACCTTGGAGAAGAGGCGGCTCGCCTCCTTCTGGATCTGGGCGCCGGTGATCCCCGTCTGGTCCACCCACACCGCCACTTCCGTGTCGAGATTCGCCCGCGGCGTCACCACCTGCGCCTCTTTTTTGCCGCAACCCGCCGCCAGCACCAAAGCCAGAACCCCGACCCAACGAATGAACTGCGTCATCTTCCTCTTCCTTTCGCGATACGTAGGCAAATCATGAAAACAGCGGCATTTTCAGCCAATCCAGGCAAAATGCAAGTCCCAATCCCGCGCGCAAGCTCAGGGCGGAAACGCTCCAAACCCGGGAAAAACAAAGGTCTCCGCCGGTGCGGCCCTGTCGTAGTGCCGCCCATACAGGCATTGCAGCAAGGTCTTCGTCACGGTCCGGCCTTCGTCGGGATATCCCACCCTCACGGGCCCCTGGATATCCAGCTCCGGCGGGACGCCTTCGACGGCGAAGGTGAACCCCGGCTCGCCCAGCCAGGGACGGACGGCCTGTTCCAGCCAGCCATGAAATTGGGCGGCGGACCTGTTGGCCTCCCGGACCTGTTCGCTGATCCGCCGCGTGTGCCATCCGTTGAGCGCCGCCAGCAGCAACAGGCATGCCAGCGCCAGCGGTTGCGCCCGCCGGCCCAGGCGGGAGAAATCGAACAGGGAATAGAGCAGGACGCAGCCGAACAGCGCCGGGAAATAGGCGTAATAGGCGATCGCCATAGCATTGGAGCGGCCGAGCCCGTTCATGGCGGCATAGGAAAGGATCAACAGGGCCAGCAAGGCGCCGAAAGGCCAGGCTTCCTTCAGGCGCCTCCGCGCCAGGCCCCGCCACAGGCAGGCCAGGAGGCCCAGCCACAACACGCCCGCGCCCCACGTGCCCCAGGCCCAATCGCCGGACGGAGGCAGCCAGCCCGAACGCCAGAACGCCCGCACGCCCAGCATGCTGTGGCCCGGCAGCAGGATGCGCTGCGCCCACTGCCCCAGCAGCGGAGGCAGCGAGGCCAGGCCGGCCCAGGACGATGCCGCCGCATGGGGATCGACCCACAGGAACCGCTCGCACCGGGCGACGTGGAAGCCGTACAGGACCGCATAGATCAGCAGGGGGGCGCCCCCTGCGACGGCCAGGCTTTTCCAATTTGTCCGCGGCTTTTTCCATCGGCTCCAGGCAACGAAGGCGGCGGATCCGATCGCGGCAACGACGGCGATCTCATGCACCAGCATGGCGCCCGTCATGGTGATCCCATGGATCCAAAGCCAGCGCGCGCCGGCCCCGTCCTCCCCCAGCTCGCGCGCAGCCCGCAGCGCCGCCAGCAGCAGGCCGTATCCCAGCATGTAGACGCCCAAATGGTTCCACGACACCAGCTCGAAATTCGAGGGAAGCAGGACAAACCACAAGGCGCCGGCGAGGGCCAGCGGAGTCCGCCGGATGCTCCACAACACCCCGAACAGCAGACAGGCCACCCCCAGATGGAGGACCAGGCTGGCCAGGTTCCACCGGCGGAAATCCCGGCCGAACGCCGCGTTTTCCAGGGCCAGTCCCAAATGCGTCAGCGGCCGGTACAGCACCTCGTCCCCTTTTTCATGCTGCCGGACCGCCGGATAGTCGATGAGCCGAAGCCCCGACGCCAGCGAGGTTCCGCCATCCAGCTCGAGGAAGTACGCGATCTGGTCCCCCGCGAACACCCGGTTCAGCGCCGGCCAATAGACCCACGCGCCGCAGAGCGCGATCAGCGCGGCGGCCAGCCACCGGGACCATCCCCGGTTCCGGATCCAGGCTGAAGATTCCTTGTCCATCGCGTGACGGCACCGTGCCAAACCCCCACCGGCAAATCAAGCCCGGCCGGCAGGGGCCGCCGCCCGCCGCGGAACGAATCCTCAAAATGGGGTTTTCTCCGCCGCCCAAACGTGTATCCTTGGCGCGAACCATGCCTGAGGAAGCGATGAAACCGACCGTCACCCTGTTCATTCCCACCAAGAACGAGATCGAAGCCATGCGGGTCATCATGCCGCAGATCGACCGCTCGGGGGTGGACCAGATCCTGGTCGTGGACGATTCCACCGACGGCACCGCCGAATACGCCGAATCCATCGGCTGCGACGTGGTCCGCCAGCAGGGCAAGGGTCTGCGCGCCGCCTACGTGGAGGGGTTCGCCAAGGTGCGCGGGGACCTCATCATCACTTTCAGCCCCGATGGCAACTCCCCCGTCGAGGCCATCCCCCGGCTCGTCGCCAAGATCCAGGAAGGCTACGACATGGTCATCGGCTCCCGCTACCTGCCGCCGGCCCGGAGCGAGGACGACGATGCCATGACCGCCTTCGGCAACTGGCTGTTCACGCACACCATCAACGTGCTGCATGGCCATGCCTGGAGCCGGCCCTACACCGATGCCATGGTGATCTACCGCATCTATCCCGCCCGCCTGTTCCGCGAACTGGACCTGGACAAGCCGGAAGGCTATGTCACCGAGAAATGGTTCGGCACCCTGCTGGGCGTCGAGCCGCTGCTGTCCGTCCGCGCGGCCAAGCGCAAGCTCCGGATCGCGGAGATCCCGGTGGACGAACCCGCGCGCATCGGCGGCGCCCGGAAGCTCCAGCCCTTCCGCTGGGGCGGCGCCTACATGGCGCAGGTCTGGCGCGAGCTGTTCTTCTGGAGATAGCCCCGCACCGGCGGACCGCATGACGGCATCCCCCCCGAAATCCGTTCTCGGCTTCCTGCTGATCCTGGCCGTCCTGACGCTCGCCTTGTTCTGGTCTTCCACCGGCTATGATTTCGTCAAGCTGGACGACGACCGGTACATCGTCCTGAACCCGCACGTGGCCTCCGGCCTGACGCCTGCAAATATCCGCTGGGCCTTCACCACCGTCCATGAAAACTGGTGGCTGCCGCTGCTCTGGATCTCCTACATGGCCGACACTTCGCTCTTCGGCCCCGGGCCGTTCGGCTACCATCTGGTCAACCTCCTGCTCCACGCCGCCAACGTCCTCCTCCTGTTCCGGATCCTCCACCTCATGACCGGCGCCCGCTGGCGCAGCTTCTTCGTCGCGGCCTTCTTCGCCCTCCATCCCCTGCGCGTGGAATCCGTCGCCTGGATCGCCGAGCGCAAGGACGTGCTGAGCGGGCTCTTCTTCTTCCTCTCCCTGCTGGCCTATGCGCGCTACGCCGAACGTCCCGGCGCGGCGCGTTTCCGGCTTGTCTTTTCGCTGATGCTGCTGGGCCTCCTCTCCAAGGCCATCCTCGTCATCCTGCCCCTGCTGCTGTTGTTGCTCGACTACTGGCCACTCCGGCGCGCCGGCGGGACGCAGGGGCCGGAAGCGGGGCGGATATGGCGGCCCCTTCTCCTGGAGAAAATCCCGCTCTTCGCCCTTTCGGTGGTGTTCATCCTCATCAACCTCTATACCCATCGCACCAATGTCGAAGGGGAAAGCCTCGCCTGGCTCGACCGCGCCGGACTGGTCTTCCCCAATTATTTCGCCTATCTCGGCAAGATCTTCTGGCCGGCCCGGCTGTCCATCTTCTATCCCGAACACGACGTCGTGGACTGGACCGTCTCGGCCGTCGCCGCCATCGGCCTCCTCGCCCTCACTGCCCTGCTGTTTCTCCTGCGACGGAAGGCGCCGTACGGGATCATGGGCTGGCTGTGGTTCCTGCTCGCGCTCTTCCCCGTCATCCGCGGCGTCCGCCTCGGCCTGGCCGCCTATGCCGACCGCTTCGTCTATCTGCCCTCCATCGGCCTTTCCATCGCCCTCGTCTGGGGCGCCGCCGCCCTCGCCGGAAAACGGACGGCCCTGAAGATCCCGCTGGCGGCGCTGGCCGTTCTCCTGCTCGCGGCCTGCGCCGCGCGCAGCGCCTTCCGCCTGCCGGACTGGAAGGATTCCTTCACGACCCTCTCGGAGTTGATCGACCATGCGCCCAACCATTTCGACGGCAACCGGGCCTACGGCTTCGCACTGATGGAGAAAGGACGGACCGGGGAATCGCTCGCCTATTTCGCCCGCGCCGCGAAAGTCAAACCCGCCGACGTCGAGATCGCCGCCGAATATGCCGACGCCCTGCTCCGCCTCGGCCGCAACCGGGCGGCCATCGCCTGGCTCCGGCAGGCCCTGGCCGAACGGGATCCCGGCAGCCCCGTCCTGAACAGCCTGCTGGCCTTCGCCCTTCTCGACGACGATCGCGCAGACCTCGCCATCGCCCCCCTGCGGAAGGCGCTGGCCAGCCAGCCGATGAATCTCGGCTGGCGCATCGAACTCATCCGCGCCCTCTTCGAATCCGGACAAGCCGCCGGCGCCCAGGAGGAGATCCGCCGCCTGCAGGCGGAAGGCTATGCCGGCATCCAGTCGTTCGACGACCTGATCCCCCACTACGTCAACTGGTGGCGCGGCGGTGAAAAGACCCACGCCTGGCATTTCTTCCGGAACGCCATTTCGAACCAGCCGGACCATGTCCTCCTGCTGAACGCCGCCGCCTGGCTGCTGGCGACGGACCCGGCGCCCCCCGCCGATCCCCCGGAGGCCCTCCGCCTCGCGCAACAGGCCGTCGAACGGGCTCCGGCACCCCACCCCGACCTGCTCGACACCCTCGCCGCCGCCTTCGCCGCCAACGGCCGGTTCGAAGACGCCCGGCAAACGGCCCAGGCGGCCACCGACCTTGCCCGGCAAAACGGAAATTCCGCCGCCGCCATGAAAACCGAATCGCATCTGGCCGCCTATTGCCAAGACCGGCCCTGGCGGGAATGAAATCCCCGCCGGCCCCCAAAAAGAGAAATGGATAAATCCTCCTGCATCGGCCATGATGTCCCCTCATGGCACAACCCGACATCAGCATTCTGATCGCCTGCCGGAACGAAGAGGACAACGTCGAACGGTGCATCCGGGAAGTGGCCCGCGTCCTGCCGCAGGCCGAAATCCTCATCATCGACGGCGGCACGGACCGGACGTTCGCCATCGCCGAATCGCTGCAAGGCGGATTTCCCGGTGTCCGGCCCATCCGGAACACCGGGGATCGCGGCAAAGGGCACGCCATCCGGACCGGCATCTCCGCCGCCTCCGCCCCCATCATGGCCCAGTTTGACTGCGACCTCCAGTTCTTCGCCGACGACCTGCCCGCCGTGCTGGGCCCGGTCCTGCGCGGCGAATGCGACCTCACGCTGGGCTCGCGCTTCCGGGCGGGCTCCGACCGCTCCGCCTACCAGCCTCTCTTCTTCCGCGATGCGGGCAACCGCCTGCTCTCCGGCTTCATCTCCCTGCTGGCCGGACGGCGCATCACCGACGCCACCGCCGGCATCAAGGCATGGACCCGCGATGCGATCCGGCAAATCGATTTCCGCGACGACCGCTACAGCTATGAGGCGGAACTCATCGTCCGCGCCGCAAAACGGGGCCTGAGGATCGCCGAGGTCCCCGTCCGCTATGCCAGCCGCACCGCCGGCGCCTCCATGCATCGGAACACATGGAAGGTCATCCAGGCCGGCCTGGTCATCATGGCCAAGTCCCTGGCCGCCCGTTTCCGCTGAATCTTCCTCCCCCCCGCAGCCTGCCTGCGCAGCAAAAGCGGGCGATGCCGCTCGAAGCTCATGGGGCGGGTTCCCGTTGCGGCCGGAACAGGTTTCAGATCGACGGCCTCATTGCGGCAAAACGATCTCCCCCGCCTGCACCTCGCGGATGAACCGGCGGACGCTGTCTTCGGTGGAAGGCAGATCCCAGCCGGCCGCCACCTTGGCCAGGTTCAACTCGGCGCAAACGCGGGGAAGGCTCTCCGCGTCCGGCGGGATGTCTTTTCCCGCCCACCGGGCGACCTGGCGGACCGACACCGTCCCTCGCCCGCAGAGGTTGTAGATCCGGCCGCCGGAGGATTCCCGCGCGCAAAGGTCGAACACGGCGCGCGCGGCGTCCCGCGAATCGATGAACTGGAAGCGCGAATCGGGATGGACGTAGAGGGGGGCGCCGGCCAGCAGATCATAGACGGGATTCTTGCGGAGGCCGGGACCGACCGCTCCCCCGATGCGGAGAATCACGTGCCGGGGCGCATGCTGGAGCACCAGTTGCTCGGCCATCCACTTGTGGAATCCGTAGAGGGTGGGCAGCGGCGGCGCCAGGCGGATGTCTTCGGAATTTTCCGCCGGCGAATCTTCGCGGGGATAGACCGCCCCGCTCGAAATCTGGACGAAAACCCCGTAATGGAAATCGCGCAGGGCGCGCAGGGTGGACGAAACGGACTTCTCGTAGCCGGCGACGGGATCCCGCTCATCCAGGTACTTGCGGGCGTTCCCGCAGGCGTTGACCAGGATGTCGCAGGCCGTTCCAACGAACGCGGCATACCGCTCCCGCCCCACGCCCACCACTTCGTGGCCGAGCCGCGCGGCTTCGGCCGCGATGGCCGAACCGATGAAACCCGCCGAACCCAGCACCAGTACGCGCATGGTCAGAGCCGGACCGTTCCGTCTTTCCGCGCCGCGAGGAACCAGTCCAGCGTGCGGCGCAAGCCCTCCTCCAGCGGCGTGGGGCACGAAAGCCCCAGTCCCCGCAGGCGGGACACGTCGAAGATCTTCTCCATCTGGCCGTCCGGCTTGGTTTCATCCCACGCGATTCCGCCGGCATAGCCCGCAAGCCGGCAGAGGATCCCGGCCAGTTCGCGGATGGAAATCCCCCGCCCGGTGGAAAGATTGACCGGCTCGGAGGAATCGTAGTGCTCCAGGAACCAGGGGACCAGGGCGGCCACATCGCCGGCATAGACGAAATCCCGCACCGGCCGGCCGGATCCCCAGACGGCGATGCGGGGCGCGTTCCGCTCCCGCGCCTCGACGCAGCGGCGGATCAGCGCCGGAACCGCGTGCGCCTCGCGTTCGTTGAAGTTGTCCCACTCGCCGTAGACGTTTCCGGGGATCAGGACGACGGAATTGAATCCGTGCTGGACGCGGTAGGCCCAGGACTGGACCAGGTTCATCTTCTTCGCCATGGAATAGCCGGCGCTTTCCATCTGCGGAAACCCCTCCCACATCTGCCCCTCCCCGATCGGAGAAACGGCGCGCGCCGGATAGGAGCATCCGCCCATGAACGTCAGGAACTTCTTCGCCCCGTGCCGGAACGCCGCCTCGAACACATGGGTGTTCATCACGACGTTCTCGTAGAAGAAATCCGCCGGCTGCTCCCGGTTCGCCAGGATACCCCCGGATTTGGCGGCGAGATGCACCACGCCGTCCGGCCGGGTTTCCCGCAGCAGCCGGTCGGGTTCCCCCGGCCGCAGCAGGTCGGCATCGCGCGAGCCGACCGCCAGGATGGCGGCATCCCCGAAAGCCCCGCGCAGCGCCGCAACGACATGATGCCCCATGAATCCCGTCGCGCCCGTGACGAGTATCCGCTGGAATCTGCCGTTCATGGTCCGACCTTACATGGAAACCGCGGGGCAAGGCAATGCGGAATGCCCTCCCTCCTTTTCCCTTTTCCCCGCACGGGGGCCTCGGTTAAGGTACCTGCCATGCCGGAAAAGCCACAACCGTCCCTGGCCGGATCGCGCGCCCGCATGGGCTTGGCGCTTCTTCTCGCGGCCATGGTTCTCGCCCTCTTCCGGCCCGCCGCCGGCTACGACTTCGTCAAGCTCGACGACGACCAGTACATCTGCCTGAACCCCCATGTGACCACCGGTCTTTCCGCCGCCAACGTCCGCTGGGCCTTCACCACCGTCCACGAGGACTGGTGGCTGCCCTTGCTGTGGATCTCCTACATGGCGGACACCGAACTGTTCGGCACCGGTCCTTCCGGCTACCACCTGGCGAACATCCTCCTCCATGCGCTCAATGCCGCCCTGCTGTTCTGGGTCCTGTCCCGCCTGACCGGCGCCCGGTGGCGCAGCTTCTTCGTCGCGGCCTTCTTCGCCCTCCACCCCCTGCGCGTGGAATCCGTCGCCTGGATCGCCGAACGCAAGGACGTGCTGAGCGGGCTGTTCTTCTTCCTCGCCCTGCTGGCCTATGCGCGCTACGCCGAACGCCCCGGCCGCGCGCGCTTCTGGACGGTCTTCGCGCTGATGCTCCTCGGCCTCCTGTCCAAGGCCATCCTGATCGTCCTGCCCTTCCTGCTGCTCCTGCTCGATGATTGGCCGCTCCGCCGGGCCGGCGATTTCCATGGCCCCGGCGCCTGGGCGCGCTGGCGCCCGATGGTCGCCGAGAAGATTCCCCTCTTCCTGCTTTCCGCCGCCTTCATCCTCGTCAACCTGCGCACCCATGCCTCGGCCAGCGGCGTCCACGAATCCGCCTCGCTCGGGCTGCGGCTGGGATTGATCGCCCCCAACTACTGGACCTATCTCGCGAAGATCTTCTGGCCCGCCGAACTGTCGATCATCTATCCCCCGCACGACGCCGTGCATGCCGCCACGGCGGTCTTGGCGGCAATCGGGCTGCTGGTTCCCACGGTCCTTCTGTTCCGCTTCCGCAAATCCGCTCCCTGGGGCCTCGCGGGCTGGCTCTGGTTCCTTCTCGCGCTCTTCCCGGTCATCCGGGGTGTGCGCTTCGACCCCACGGTGGCCTACGCCGACCGCTTCGTCTACCTGCCTTCCATCGGCCTTTCCATCGCCCTCGTCTGGGGCGCCGCCCGCCTCGCCGAACGCCGCCCTTCGCTCCGGATGCCGATGGTGGCCCTGGGCGCGGCGCTTCTGCTGGCCTGCGCAACCCGCACCGCCCTTCGCCTCCCCTCCTGGAGGGACTCCCTGACCATGTTCTCCGAGCTGGCCGCCTTTGCGCCGGATAATTTCACCGCCAACAGCGCCTATGGTTTCGCCCTGCTGGAAAAGGGCCGGGGGGAGGAAGCCCTTCCCTATTTCGCGCGGGCCGCGGAAATCAAGCCGCGGGATACCCAGGCCCCCGCCGAATATGCCGACGCCCTGCTCCGCCTCGGCCGCAACCGGGAGGCCATCGTTTGGCTCCAAAAATCCCTGGCTGAACGGAATCCCGTTTGCCCCGTCCTGAACAGCCTGCTGGCCTTCGCCCTTCTCGACGACGATCGCGCAGACCTCGCCATCGCCCCCCTGCGAAAGGCGCTGGCCAGCCAGCCGATGAATCTCGGCTGGCGCATCGAACTCATCCGCGCCCTCTTCGAATCCGGACAAGCCGCCGGCGCCCAGGAGGAGATCCGCCGCCTGCAGGCGGAAGGCTATGCCGGCATCCAGTCGTTCGACGACCTGATCCCCCACTACGTCAACTGGTGGCGCGGCGGTGAAAAGACCCACGCCTGGCATTTCTTCCGGAACGCCATTTCGAACCAGCCGGACCATGTCCTCCTGCTGAACGCCGCCGCCTGGCTGCTGGCGACGGACCCGGCGCCCCCCGCCGATCCCCCGGAGGCCCTCCGCCTCGCGCAGCGCGCCATCGATTTGGCTCCGGCACCCCATCCCGACCTGCTCGGCACCCTCGCCGCCGCCCTCGCCGCCAACGGCCGGTTCGACGAAGCCGCGCAGCAAGCCTCCAAGGCACGGGCCCTGGCCCTGCAGGCCGGCCGGTCCGACGACGCCCGCCGCATGGGAACGCAGGGCGCCGCCTATCGGGAAGGAAAGCCATGGCGGGAAGGAACGGCTCCATGAACGGCTCTCTCCGGCTCCGCATGCCTTCCCGGGACATCCGGTTCTTCCTGTGGGCGTTCGCCCCGCCCTTCCTCGTCGGCCTGTTCTTGAGACTCCATGGCCTCCTGGGGCAAATCCTCGTCGACGATGAATGGCACTCGCTGAACTTCGTGCTGGGAAAATCCTTCTTCGAGGTGCTGACCACGCATGGACTGGGGGCCAATTGCATCCCGCAGAACATTCTCAACTGGATCCTGCTGCACACCGCGGGCTGGTCCGAAACTTCGCTCTTCCTGCCCTCCGTCCTCTGCGGCGTCGCGGGATTGCTGGTCTTTCCCGGACTGGTCTCCCGCCTCGCGGGCCGGACCGCCGCCGTCTTCTTCTCCTGGCTTCTCGCCATTTCCCCCTGCGTGATTTTCTATTCGCGCATCGTCCGGCCCTATCCGATGGTGATTTTCTTCGGCTTCCTGGCCCTTCTCTGCCTCGCGCTTTGGACCCGCGAAGGGCGGAGGCGCCTCCTGGCCTCCTATGTCCTCTCCGGTTTCGCCGCCATCTATTTCCATCTCTATGCCGCGCTGCCCGTCCTCGCTCCGCTCGCCGCGCTGTTCCTCCTCTCCCTCTTCCCGCGCAGGAAGGAGGCGCTTCCGCCCTGGATTTCGGCAAAAGCCCTGGCCGGCGCCGGCGCGCTTCTGGCCGCGCTCGTCCTGGCGTTCCTCGGCCCCGCCCACTTTCGGAATCCGTGGTGGATGAACGTCCAGGGCGTCAGCCATGCCACCCTGTCCGGCTTGTGGGAATTCCTTTCCCTGCTCGCGGGCACGCACGTCGCCGCATCGAAACTGGTCTTCGCCGCGCTGGCCGGATACGGCCTTTGCATATGGCTCCGCAGGGAATTCCGCATCGGCCTCCTGTTTTTGTCCGCATGGGCCGCCTTCCTCCTCCTCCTGGTCTTCGGCACGCAGGACGGCATGCACGCGGCTATCCAGGTCGCGCGCTACAACATCGTCCTGTTCCCCCTGTCGATGCTGCTGGTGGCCTCCGCCCTGGACTCCCTCCTCGGCCGTTTTCTTCCCGCCCTGTCCCCGGCCGCCCGGGCCGGGCTGGGCCTGCTGCCGATCGCCGGGCTGCTGGCGGGCAGCCCCCTCTGGCGGACTTTCGATCTTCCCAACAATTTCATGCACCACTCGGCGTTCCAGGATTCCTACGCCCCCTTCGATGCCTCGAAGAGCCGCCTGCGCCTCCTCACCCCCATGCCGCAGATGCCCGCCTCCCGCATCCCACCGTTCTACGCCGCCCTCGCCGCCGATCCCTCCGTGCCGGGCATCGTCGAATATCCCATGTATATCGGCGACCCCCTGAACCTGTATTCCTACTGCCAGCACTTCCACCGGAAACCCGTCGCCGCCGGCTACGTGCAGGACTTCCCCTTCCCCCCCCTGCGCTCGAAAGACGATTTCGTGACCCAGGCCACCCCGATCGACTACGTGTTCAGCCGCGCGCAGGCCCTCGGCCTGGGCGGACAGATGCGCTTTTCCCAGATGGTTCCCGTCCTGGATTTCGCCCGCCTGCGCCAGGGCCGTTCCGGATGGTTCCTGGTCGTCCACCGGGACGTCCTGCAGGAAACGCTCGGCATCCAGCTGAACGGAGGAAACGTCATCCCCCCCGTGATGCTCTCCTTCTACCTGGATACGGAGTTCGGCCCGCCCGTGTTCTCCGACAACTGGATTTCCGCCTGGCGGATCCGCTGACCGGAAGATTCCCGCCGGCGCTTCAGTGCGCGAGCACCAGCAGTTCCCGTCCATCCACGCGGAGCCGGCCCACTTCGATCAACCCGCAATCGTACAGGCGGCGCTCGTCCAGCGCCCGCCGGATTTCGTTGTGGAAGGTCCAATAGGCCCCGTCGCTCTGCATTTCGCCGTCGAGCGGCACCAGCCAGTTCCGATAATGGTCCGTGCGGAATTGTTCCAGGGCATTTCCGGCATCCGTCTCGTACCAGGGATAGAGGAAGCGGGTGACCATGCCGAATCCCGGAAACTGGCAATAGGCCAGCGGCGGCAGCGGCTCCTCGTCCGGCTGACCCAGGCGCGCCCGCGCCAACGCGCCGCGGTACATCCGCACGCGCCGGTCTTCGCCGGCGCCGTTCCCGGAAACCGTGCCCGGCGTCCTTCCGTAGTAGAGCTCCATCAGCAGCCCCATGTCCTCCAGCGCCAGCGGGCGCCGGCCAAGGACCTCGCGATAGCCGCCGGCCCGGCTCTTCCACAGCTCCACCGCCACGCGGCGGCGGTCGGGACGCCGGGAGGGAACATCGTCCATGTACACGCTTCCGGCGGGCGGAGGCATGACCTGCCGGATTTCGGACATATCACTGTAGGCCATCCAGGGATTGTAAGGAGCCGTCCGGACCCAGTTCGCGGTCTTGAAATGGTTGTGGGCGATCCATGAACGGTTCAACTGGCCGAAGTTGCCGAGCTGGATCCACAGCAGATAGCCGGCCGCCGCCGCCGCCAGCCAGCGGATGCGGGGCTCCCGCAACAGGCCGCCGAGCGGAACCGAAAGCAGGATCGCCATCCAGACGGAAAAAATCGCGCCGTAATAGAAGCCGCTGGCCACCAGATCGGACGGATGGTGCGCATCCACCAGGGTCTGGAACACCACGAAGAGAAGCGCCAAGGCTCCGGCCCGCGCGAAGGTGGTCCAGCCCGCGCGGCGGCGGAACGTCCAGGCGCCCAGCCCCGCCAGGGCCGCCAGGCACCCCGCCAAAATCCAGCGGCCATGGATGGGCGCTTCCGCGACGGGAATGCTCGTCCGGAGCGCGGACCACGGAGCCATCCCGGCGGCCAGCAGCGTGGTCGCATTCTGGACGACGTGCGCCAGGTCGAATTTTCCGGGCTCGCCGTGGCGCCCGAGATAGGAGGCGAAATCGAAGGGGAATCCGTAGAACGAATGCGCCAGCCGCGGGGCCGCGAAGAAAACGAACAGAAGGAAGAACGCCGGCGGCACGGCCGCCCATGCGGCGTTTCCGGCGCACGCGCGCAGGTGGGCCCCGCTCCACCGGCGGGGCAGGAAAAAGCGGGGATTCCAGACGGGCAGCACCGCCAGCGCGAACACGGCCGTCTCGTCCGCAAACAGCAGAACGGGCAGGACGAAGAGCAGGAACCATTTCATGGAGAGGGGAAAACGCGGCGGCTCGGCTTGATCTTCCGGCAGGCTCCGGTTCGCCCGCATCGCCATGTACAGCGTCGCGATCACGGCCACGTTGGCCAGCGATTTGGCCGCATGGAACAGCATCGAGGCCGACGAGAGATATCCGGCGGTCGCCATGTACAGCCCGGTCCCCAGCAGGGCGGTCCGGCGGCAGCCCGTCTCCCCCTTCAGGAAGAGGTACAGCAGCCAGGGCGCCAGAACCAGGCTGAAAAGCCAGACGGGCGAAAACGACGGATGCGGCGGCAGGAAGCTCCACAAGGCCAGGCGCGTCTTCATCGCCCAGATGGCGCACAGGTAGGACAGGAACCTCGGCCGCGAATCCCCGTCCAGGGCAAAGGCGTCGAGGGCCGTCCCGAAATCGGAAATCGAAGGTGCCTTCCCGTCCATCAGGATGCGGCCCGCCCAATGGCCGTAGAACTCGGCATCCTGGAAGCACCGGGAATAGTCGCAGACCAATCCGGCCAGATGGAGCGCCGCCCAGACGAACACGGCCGCGGCCGCAAACCGGAGCAGGCCGGATGCCGGCGACCTCTCCATCGGTTTCGCATCGGCGGGATTCATGGGACCAGCACGTTATCCGCCCCGCACCGGGAACACAACCGGAAAACAGGATCCGCACCGGCCCCCGGGATTTTTTGTTTTTCATTTTGAAGGCAAACCCCCTAGGCTGGATTCCATGAACAGAACGACGCCCTCCGCGCCACCGAAGGCCCGAGCCACCCCCTGGCGCCTGATCCTCGCCCTGGGGATCGCCGCGCTGGCGATCGCCCTGTTCTGGCCGGCGACGGAATGCGGGTTCCTCCACTTCGACGACGGCAGCTATGTGTTCGAGAATCCGCACGTCAACACCGGCCTGTCCGCCGCGAACCTCCGCTGGGCCTTCACCTCGGTCCACGAGAACTGGTGGCTGCCGGTGCTGTGGATCTCCTTCATGGCGGACACCGGGCTGTTCGGTCCCGGCCCCTTCGGCTACCACCTGGTGAACGTCCTCCTCCACGCGCTCAATGCCGCCCTGCTTTTTTGGATCCTGTCCCGCATGACCGGCTCCCGCTGGCGCAGCGCCTTCGTCGCCGCGCTCTTCGCCTTCCATCCCCTGCGCGTGGAATCCGTCGCGTGGATCACGGAGCGCAAGGACGTCCTCAGCGGTTTCTTCTTCCTGCTCGCCCTCCTGGCCTATCTTCGCCACGCCGAGCGCCCCTCCCCCGCGCGCTTTTCATGGGTCGCGCTGTGGATGCTCCTCGGCCTGATGTCCAAGGCCATCCTCATCATCCTGCCGCCGGTCCTGCTGCTGCTCGATTTCTGGCCCCTGCGCCGCGCGGGCGATCCCTTCGACCGCCGGGAATGGAGGAACTGGGGGCGCCTCCTCCTTGGGAAAGGGCCGCTGATCCTCCTGGCGGCCGCCTTCGTCCTCCTCAACCTGCGGACGCACCTGACCGGCAGCGCGATCTACGAGGCGGTGCCGCCGGCCGTCCGCGCCGGCCTCGTCTTCCCCAACTACTGGAGCTATGCCGGCAAGCTGCTTTGGCCGGCTCATCTCGCCATCCTCTATCCCGAACACGATGTCGTGGACTGGACCGTCTCCCTCGCCGCGCTGGCGGGGCTGGCCGCCGTCACCGTCCTGCTGGTCCGTCTCCGCGCGAAGCATCCCGCCCTTCTCGTCGGCTGGCTCTGGTTCCTCGTCGCCCTCTTCCCGGTCATCCGAGGCCTGCGCCTCGGCTACGCGGCCTATGCCGACCGATTCACCTACCTGCCGTCCATCGGCCTGTTCCTGCTCTTCGCCTGGGCCGTCGCGGACCTCCTCCTCCCCGAACCCCGCCGCATCCCCTTCCTGGCCGCCCTGGCGCTGGCGCTCCTCGCCGCCTGCGCGGGCAAGGTCCGCGCCACGCTGCCGTTGTGGAAAAACACCCTCACGGTATTCGAAAACGTCCTCGCGCAGGCGCCGGACTATCCGCTGGCGCACAACAATCTCGGCGCCTACTACGCCTCCATCAACCGCCCCGGCCCCGCGCGCGTCCACCTGCAGCGCTGCCTCCAGCTCCAGCCCGGATTCGCCGACGCCCATCTCAACCTCGCCAACCTGTGCATGGCGGAGGGGAATCTCCCGGACGCCGTCCTCCACTACCGCGCCGTCCTGGAATCCCGCCCGGACAGCCTCAAGGCGCTGAACAACCTCTCCTGGCTGCTGGCCGAAACTCCCGGCGCCTCCCCCTCCCAGCGGGAAGAATCCCTCCGCCTCGCCCTCCGCGCAACCGAGCTCTCGAAATCGGCCGACGCCTCCATCCTCGACACCCTCGCCGTGGCCTATGCCGCCAACAGGCGGTTCGGCGATGCCGCCCGGACGGCGGAGGAGGCCCTGCAACGGGCGCAGGCGAACGGGGAATCCTCCCTCGCCGCCTCCGTCGCGAAGCGCCTGGCCGCCTATCGCCGCGGCGAGCCCGGTCGCGAATGATCCCCGGGGCCTTTTGCCTTCCCACCGCCCGGCCCCTCGGCTAGATTTCCCTTCCATGACCGAAGAAGCCCGCAATAACGCCCCGCGCTGGCGGAGCCGGCTCCTGCTGGCGGCGCTTCTCGCCGCCGTGGCGGTCGCGGTGTTCTGGCCCGCCACGGAATTCGATTTCCTCAACTTCGACGACGACCGCTACGTGCTCAACAATCCCCATGTCAACCGGGGGTTCTCCATTGAAAACGTCCGCTGGGCCTTCACCGCCGTGTACGAGGACTGGTGGCTGCCGATGCTGTGGCTGTCCTACATGGCCGACACCTCCCTGTGGGGGCCGGACCCCTTCGGCTACCACCTGGCCAACATCCTCCTCCATGCGCTCAACGCCGCCCTGCTGTTCTGGATCCTGTCCCGCATGACCGGCTCCCGCTGGCGCAGCCTGTTCGTCGCCGCGCTCTTCGCCCTCCACCCCCTGCGCGTGGAATCCGTCGCGTGGATTGCCGCCCGCAAGGATGTGCTGAGCGGCCTCTTCTTCCTGCTGGGCGGACTGGCCTATCTCCGGCATGTGGAGAGACCGCAAGGCGCCGGACGCTGGGTCCTCCTGTCGTGCATGGCGCTGGGCCTGATGTCCAAGGCCATCGTGATCATCCTGCCCTTTGCCCTCCTGCTTCTCGACTTCTGGCCCCTCCGCCGCGCCTCCGCCCTCTGGGGCCGCGCGGCCTGGACGCAATGGCGCCCCCTCCTCCGGGAGAAGCTTCCGCTTTTCCTGCTGGCGCTGGCCTTCATCCTCCTCAACCTGCGCACGCACCGCACTGGCGGCCCGGACTACACCTCGCTCGCCCCCCTCGACCGCCTCGCCCTCGTCTTCCCCAATTATTGGGACTACCTGCGACAGGTCTTTTGGCCGGCGCGCCTGTCCATCTACCACCCCGACGTCGATGTGGTCCATTGGCCGACCTCCCTCCTCGCGCTGGCCGGCCTGGCCGCCCTCTCCCTCCTTTGCCTGCAGCAGCGGAAAAACCGGCCCTATCTCCTCGTCGGCTGGCTGTGGTTCCTGCTCGCGCTGTTCCCCGTCATCCGCGGCATCCGCTTTGGCCTGGCCGCCTATGCCGACCGCTTCACCTACCTGCCCTCCATCGGCCTCGCCATCGCCCTCGCCTGGCTCGCCGCCGACCTCGTCCCTCCGCGGCGCGGACGCGGCGCCCTGCTGGCCGCGCTGGCGCTGGCGCTCCTCGCCGCCTGCGCATGGAGAACCCGCGCCGCGCTCCCCCTGTGGAAAAATTCCATTGCCGCCTTCGAGAATGCGCTGGTCGAAGCCCCCGAGCATGCCCTGCTCCACAACAACTACGGCCTTTCCCTGATCGAATCCGGCCGGGCAGGGGAGGCCCTGCCCCATCTGGAAAAGGCCGTCGAGAACAGCCGCGGCGTCACCTCCTTCATCGCCAACCTCGGCATGGCCCTCCTCCTGCTCGACCGCGCGGATGAAGCCATCCTGCGCATGGAAAGCGCGCGCCAGAGGCTCAATCCCGATTGCGAATTCCTCAATTTCGACCTCGGCCTCGCCTGGATGGAAAAGGCCGAGCCGAAAAAGGCCATCCCCTGTTTCGAGCGGGCCTTGGCGGCCGCCCCGGCGGCAAGCCCCAACTGGCGGGTCGAGCTCGCCCGCGCCTACCGCGACGACGGCCGGATGCAGGCCTATTCCAACGAAATGGCCCGCGCCGTCGCGGATGGATTCTTCCGCGCGGATGTCGACGGGCTCCGCCTCTATTATCTCAGCCTGTGGGAAAACGGCTATGGCCGGCGCGCCTGGACCTTCTTCCGGCGCGAACTCGACCGGGATCCCGCCAACGTCCTCCTCCTGAACAACGTGGCCTGGTACCTCGCCACGCGGCCGCCCGCCGGCGCCGATCCCGCCGAGTCCCTGCGCCTCGCGCAAAAAGCCCGCGACCTCGCCGGCGATGCCCATGCCGGCATCCTCGACACCCTCGCCGCCGCCCAGGCCGCCAACGGGCAGTTCGATGACGCCGTCCAGACCGCCTCCCTCGCCCTCCGGCAAGCGCAGGCCGGCGGCCTCTCCGATCTGGCCGGGCAGATCGAACGACGGCTGGATTCCTACCGCCGCCGCCAGCCATGGCGGGAATGATCCGGCGCTTTTGCCTTCCCTCCCCCCGTTCGCTCGACTAGATTTTCCGACATGCCGAAACCCATCCCGCCAACCCCCGCCTCCCGCCGTTGGATCCCCTTCCTCCTGGCCGTGGCGATCGCCGCCGCAACCCTCGCGCTCTTCTGGCCGGCCACGGAATGCGGATTCCTCAACTTCGACGACGACCGCTACGTCTCGAACAACCTGATCGTGCAGCAGGGCCTGACGCTTCCCGGCGTCCGCTGGGCCTTCACCTCCGTCTACGAACTCTGGTGGCTGCCCCTCCTTTGGATCTCCTACATGGCGGACACCTCCTTCTTCGGCCCCGGCCCCTTCGGCTACCACCTGGCCAACATCCTCCTGCACGCGCTCAATGCCGCCCTCCTGTTCTGGGTCCTGTTCCGCATGACCGGCTCCCGCTGGCGCAGCGCCTTCGTCGCCGCGCTCTTCGCCTTCCATCCCCTGCGCGTGGAATCCGTCGCGTGGATCACGGAACGCAAGGATGTCCTCAGCGGCGTCTTCTTCTTCCTCTGCCTGCTGGCCCACCTGCGCTGGACCGAACGCCCCTCCCCCCTCCGCTTCTGGATCCTGCAGCTCCTGATGCTGCTGGGCCTCATGGCCAAATCCATCCTGGTCGTCCTGCCCTTCCTCCTCCTCCTCCTCGACTACTGGCCCCTCCGCCGCGCCTCCGCCCTGTGGGGACGCGGCGCCTGGACGCAATGGCGCCCCCTGCTGCTGGAAAAAACCCTCCTCTTCGTCCTGTCGGCCGTGTTCGTCGCCATCACGCTCGCCACCCATGGCACCACCGGGCATCAAAACGCCGATTGGTCGATCTGGAGCCGCCTGACGCTGGTGGCCCCCAACTACGGAAACTACCTCGCCCAGATCTTCTGGCCCGCCCGCCTGTCGATCGTCTATCCCGTTTCGTTCCCGCCCGTCCTCCTGCGCGCGCTGGCCGCCGCCGGGCTCCTGGGAATCACTTTCCTCTTTTGGCGCCTCCGCGCGAAACACCCCGCCCTCCTCGTCGGCTGGCTCTGGTTCCTCGCCGCCCTCGCCCCCGTCATCCGCGGCATCCGCTTCGACGAGCAATCCCCCTTCTCGGACCGCTACACCTACCTGCCCGCCATCGGCCTCGCCATCGCCCTCGCCTGGACCGCCGCCGATCTCCTTTCCCGTGTTCGCCGCGGACGCACCGCCCTGCCGGCCGCGCTGGCGCTGGTCCTCCTCGCCGCCTGCGCCGCGCGCACGCGCGCCGCCTTCCCCGCGTGGAAAGACAGCCTCGCCGCCTTCGAGAACGTCCTGAAGCACGCCCCGGACCACGTGCTCTCCAACACCAACTACGGGGAACACCTGCTGGGAATCGGACAAACCGAGCAGGCGCTCGTCCATCTGGAACGGGCCGCCGGCGGCGGCGATCCCAGCGCCCTCCCCTTCTCCAACCTCGGCATGGCCCTCCTCCTCCTCGACCGCCCGGACGAAGCCATCCGGCGCATGGAGGCTGCCCGCGCGCAATGCCGCACCGACCTCGTCTTCCTCGACTACACCACGGCCCTCGCCTGGATGCAGAAAAACGATCCGAAGGCCGCCATCCCCTTCTTCCTGCGCGCGCTGCAGACCGGCTCGCCCCCGCCCACCTGGCGGGCCGAGCTCGCCCGCGCCTACCGCGAGGACGGCCAGCTCCCCGCCTACTCCAACGAACTGTCCCGCATCGCCGCGGCCGGCTTCCCCAACCTCTCCAGCTACGACGGCCTCTGTCTCTACTACCTGGGCCTCTGGCAGCACGGCCACGGACGGCGCTCGTGGACCTTCTTCCAGCGCGAACTGGAAAAGGATCCGGACAACGTCAACATGCTGAACAACGCCGCCTGGTTCCTTGCCTTCGATCCCCCCGCCGGCGCCTCCCCCGCCGATGCCCTCCGCCTCGCCCAAAAGGCCCATGACCTCGCGGGCGACGCCAACCCCGGCATCCTCGACACCCTCGCCCTTGCCCATGCCGCCAACGGACAGTTCGACGACGCCATCCGCTTTGCGGAGAAGGCGCAGGCCATCGCCCGCTCCCAGGGCATGGAAGATTTCGCCCTCCAGATTGAAATCCGCCTCCAGGCCTTCCGCGCCGGCCGGATGTGGCGCCCCCCCGCCCCCGCGCCCTGATCCCCGCCGCGCTCCTTACGGCTCCGCCCGGACCGTGAACACCTGGAGCGTGCCGAAGACGGGCCGCCCTTCCACCAGATAACCCGGCTGCAGCGCCTTCTCCAGCGCCGCGTCCCGCCGGATCCACGGCGGCAAGGCGCCCGGTTCCGCCAGCAGCCGCCCCCCGATCGAGCGCCGCACCCCCTCCTCCGAACGGACGCCGTTCCACACGTAATGGAACAGGCGCGCCACCTCCACCGTCGGCGGCAGGATCACATGGGTGATCCCCCTCTCCCTCGCGATGCGCAAAGCCTCCCCGTCGTCCTCCGCCGCGAAGAACGCGGCCGAGGCCCGCAGCCCGTCCAGGTTCTCCCAGTAGTACGAACACAGGACCGGCACGCCTCCGTAGTAGGCCAGCCGCGCCGCCAGGTTGGGGCTGCCCATCACGCGGAAGGAATGCGCCGCGTCCATCGCCCCCAGCCTCTCCGCCAGCTGCCGCTGGAGGATGGGCGCGGTCAACTCCCCGATCTGCTCCCGCGAAGTGTCGCGGCAATGGATGTCCTGCCGCTGCTGGTTCAGGAAACCGGCCGGCTGCACGGCCAGCGCCGCGGCCAGCACGCAGAACCACGCGGCGGCGCGGCCCCGCCCCGCCGCGTTCCGCCAGAGAATGGCCAGCGCGAGGATCGCCAGCAGCAAAACGGATGCCGCGAAGAAATTCGCCCAGCGCGCCTGCCACAACGTCAGCGCCCCATAGCCCAGCGCCAGCAGGTACCCCATCCACAGCGCCGCCCATTCATGGAACAGGATCCGCTTCCCGCCCGCCAGGAACGGCGCCAGCACCAGGAAAACCGGCAGCATGCCGAAATCCTTCCAGAGGCTCTTCCACGGGGCCGATGCGGAAATCGCCAGATAGGGATGGAATTCGTCGATCGACTCGTGGAGGCGCCGCATGAGCGGATCGCGGAAGCCATGCCACTCGGACGGCCCCAGCGCCATCAGCGCCGGCAGCAGCAACACGCCCGCCGCCAGCGGAACCAGCCACCCATCCCCCGCGCGGAACCCGCGCCCCCGCCCCGCCGCCAGCCGCGTCAAAAGTTCGCCGGCGCAAACCCAGGAAACCGCGTACAGCGGATGGTTCACCTCCAGCCGCATCCCGGGAAACGCCGGCGCATATTCGATCAAATAGAACAGGATCGCCGTGGCCGCTCCCGCCCGGCTCCACATCCGCCAGAAGGAAGGCTCCCAGGCCTCCTCCCCCTCCTCCTCCGACGGGGGGGACAGGCGCGCGAACCACGCCACCACCCCCGCCCCCGCCACCAGCAGCATCATGCCGGGCAGCAGCACGCTCGCTCCCGTCCAAAGCCCGAATCCCCCCAGCACGCCGGACGCGATGGCCAGCCGCCGCGCCGTCCGCCGGCCGGGCGGACGCAGCGGCCGGAACCATGCGGCGCCTTCCCCGTCCTCCGGACCGGACCGGACCCGGCCCAGCCCCCCCAGCACAAGGCAAAGCGCGCTCGACAGCATGAACCCCAACTGCAGCCCGTGGTGGTCCGGCCGCATCGGATGGAACGACCAGGAAACCGCCGGAAGCATCGCCAGATGAAGCATCCAGATCAGGGCCGGCGCCAGCCCCAGCCGCCGGAAGACCAGCCATCCCGTCCCCGCCACCAGCAGGAAATACAACGCCGGTTCGACCCCATGGGCCGCGTTCTCGATCGCCGCCGGCCACGCCTCCCCCGTGGCGGCATGCCGGAGCCCGCCCGCCAAAAGCAGCAGCCACGAGATCGACTGGCTCCAATGCACCGGCCGGCCCCCCGGCGGATTGTCGAACGATGTGTGTCGGATCCGCCACCGCCCTGTCTCCGCCATTTCCTGCGCATGCGCCACCCAATAATAGGCGTCGTTGTCCAGGAAGATCCGGCCCCGGCCCGGCGCGGCTCCCTCCCCGCTCCCATCCGCCGGCCGGAACCGCGATTCATAGGCGCGGATCGCGCCGTCCCACCGCACGGCCGTCCAAGCCAGGCCGGCCGCGAGGACCAGCGCGGCGGCAATGAACAACGCGAGGAATCGTCTATCCATGCGGAGAGGATACCAGCCCCGCCCCCGCCCGGACAAGCCCGGCGGACCGGCACAAAAAAAGAGCGGCCCGAAGGCCGCTCTTCGTTTCATCCTTGGAAAAGGATTACTTGCTCATCCGGCGACGGAGCACCATCGCCAGCGCGCCGAGGCCCAGCAGGCCCATCGTCGCCGGCTCCGGAATCGCGGAGGGGGCCACCGTGCCATCCACCTGAATACCCGCGCTCGCAAAGCCCCAGCCGCCGGTCGAGGTCTGGCCGGTCGCGTAGTAGCGGAGATACACCGTCGAGGTGTCCGCGACATTCTGCAGGGCGGCGGTGCCCGAGAAGTCAAAGAAGCTGCTGCCGTTGCCGACGCGGTTCACGGCGGTGCCGATCAGCGTGTAGCTGCTGTCGTCGAAACTGTAGGCCCACTGGTGGTCCACGCCCAGGTTCGTCGAGAAGCTGCCCGTGCCGACAAAGGCGCCGGTGATGCTGGTCAGCGAGAGCTCATAGCCCGCGGCCGCCGACAGGGAGAACTGGAAGAAGTCCGTGTTCGCCACGTTGATGCCGTTGTTCTGGAAGCCCAATGTGCGGAACGAACTCGCGCCAATGCTGGAGCCAGCGCCCGCGCCGCGGATCATGTCGTTGAGGGGGGAACCCGAATCCAGATTCGCATTGGTGGTATCCGCCGACTGACTGACGATATTACTGTTCAGGAACGCCCAGTTCAGGATGACTTCGGCTTGCGCCGCCGCCGCCATGGCCAACACCGCCATAATGACTAATGCTTTCTTCATTCCAACTTCTCCTTGGGGTCTTTTCTTTTTAAATCACCGGAAGAAAATATTCCTTCCTCAACTTGCCATTGTTTATACGCCTGTGGCCAAAAGGGGTAAAGGGATTTTTTCAAAAAAAATTAAAGCGTTTTTCCCGCCGGAATTCATCCCGCCCCGTCCCCTGCCCCGTTGTAGGCCGCGTGCCCCCACGCGGCGGGCTGTTCTCGGCTGCTCGGCTGTTGTTGTAGCCGGCCACGGTGGGGCCGGGGCTGTTCCTTCTTCCCGCCCGGTCGTGACCGGGCCTACATCAAACCCGGCATCTTCCCGCCTTGTTGTAGGCCGCGTGCCCCCACGCGGCGGGCTGCCCGGCTGCTCGGTAGGGCGGCCTCGCCGAGGACGCCGGGCTGTTCCGTTCTATGGGGGCGGCCTCCGCCCTTCCTCGTAACCCCGGATCCGCGACCGGATGTTTTCGCGCAACGCGCCGTCCCCCTCCTCCGCCGCCCGTTCCGCCGCCTTCCGCGCCGTTTCCGCCGCCCCCGCGAAATCGCCGCGGGCCGCCTGCGCCGCCGCCAGCGTATCCATCGCCGCCGCGCTTTTCCCCTCCGTCAGCCGGACCGCCCGTTCGGCGTATTCCACCGCCGCGGCGAGGGCTTCCGGCGGGGAAGCGCCGTCCGTCGCCGCCAGCCACGCCAGATTGTTCAGCAGCGGGACCGAATCCGGCGCGGCGTCCACCCGCCGTTCGAAATAGCCCCATGCGTACTTCTTCTCCCCGTTTCGCCAGCGCTGGACATAGAACGGGAACAGGTCCGCCGCGTCCCGAATTTCCCCGTCCGGCCAGCCCTTCAGCAAGGCGGCTTGGCGGCGCGCCTCCTCCGCCTCCCCCGCCTCGAAATGCGCCCGGATCAGTTCCAGCCGGAATTCCGCGTCCGCCGGATCCCGCTCCAGCGCCCGCTCCAGATGCCGGACTGCGGAGGAAACATCACCGAGATGCAGGCACGCCATCCCGTAGGCCCCGTGGACCAGCGCTGGCGCGCGCGGATCCGCCAGCGCCGGCTCCAGCAGGCTCTTCGCCTCGCGCGCGCGCCCTTCCAGAACCCATCCGTACCCCGCCGCCCCGAGGGTTTCCGGCCCTTTCGCGGAGTGCGCCGCGGCGTGGCGGTAGTGTTCCTGCGCCTCTTCCGTCCGCCCCTCTTCCTGCAGCCAGATCCCGTAGTTCAGGTTCGCCTGCAGATGGAACGGCGACACCTCCAGCACCCGTGCGTACAACGTCCCTGAATTCTTCCAGACCGGCAGCTGCCGCGCCGTCCCGATGGCCGCCGCCAGCAGCGTGGCCGCGCCCGCCGCCGCCCACAGCCCTCTGCCGCGCAGGTGCCCGTCCAGCCACGACACCGCCAGCAGAGAGAGCCCGATCGCCGGCAGATAGGTGAAGCGGTCCCCCGCCCCTTCCGTCGTCCCCATCCAGACCAGGCCGATGGATGGCACCAGCATGCCGGCAAACCACAGGCCGCCGACCGCCGCGCCCGGCCGCGTCCGCCGCGAGGCCCACGCGGCCGCGCCGATTCCCCCCAGGACCGCCAGCGCCACCCCCGTCGCCGCCGGGGAAAAAACGGGACGGGGATACAGCGCCGCGAGGATTCCGGGCCAGACCGCCTGGCGCAGGTAGACGAGGTAGTTCCCCGGCACCGCCAGCAGGCGGTCCGCCAGCGGCGGCATGTCCGCATGGGGAATGCCCGCCGCCGCGTTCACCTGCCACGACACCGCCCCGAGCCCGGCCGCCAGCAGCCAGAACGGCCACTTCTCCGCCACCCGCGCCGCCAGCACCCGCCCGCCCCCGCCCAGCCGGCGCAGGGGCCACGCATCCAGCAGCAGCAGCACGAACGGAACCGTCACCAGCACCGGCTTGACCAGCAGCCCCGCGCCGAGGAAGAAGGCCGGCAGGCCCGTTCTCCATCCCCACCCGCGCCGGTCCCGGACCCCGCGCACATAGGATCCCGCGCACAGCAGGAAGAACAGCCCGCTGAGCACGTCCTTGCGTTCCGTGATCCACGCCACGCTCTCCACCCGCAGCGGATGCCACGCCCAGAACAGCGCGCCCCACAGCGCCGCCCCCTTCGCCCCCGTCCACCGCCGCAGCAGGAGGAACACCAGCGCCGCGTTGACCGCGTGCAGCAGGATGTTCGTGAAGTGGAACCCTGCCGGCCCCGGCCCGTACAGCGTGCCGTCCAGCATGTACGACATCCACAGCAGCGGTGCCCAGTGCCCCACCACGTCCGCCGTGCACGCCCACTTCAGCGATTCCGCCGAGAACCCGTCCCGCGTCATCGGGTTCCGGCTCACGTAGGGCTCGTCGTCCAGCCCCACGAAATCATATCCAACCGCGGGCGAAAACAGTGCCAGCGTGGAAAGGAAAACCAGCGCCGCCAGCGCGGATTCCCGGGAGAACAGGAGCGACCGGATGGAATCTGTCTTCATGGTCCGGACCATCCTAGGGGGGCGGCATCCGCCCTTCCTCGTACCCCCGGATCCTCGACCGGATGCTTTCGCCCAATGCGCCGTCCCCCTCTTCCGCCGCCCGTTCCGCCGCCTTCCGCGCCGTTTCCGCCGCCTCCGCGAAATCGCCGCAGGCCGCCTGCGCGAGCGCCAGGGTGTCCAGCAGCGAGGCATCCGGCTCCTTCTCCAGCCCGATGGCGCGGCGCGCCAGCGCAAGCGCCTCCTCCGCCTGCGCGCGGGGCGCGCCCGGCTCCGCCGCCAGCAGCCACGCCAGGTTGTTCAGCGACTTCGCGTGCCGGGGATCGTCCTCCAGCATGGCGCGGTAGCACCGGATGGCTTCCGCCCGCCTCCCCCTCTTCAGGTGGAAGTTGCCCAGGTTGTAGGTCGCCTCGTTGCGCCGGGGCTGGATCTCCAGGCTCCGGGCCAGGTGCGCCAGCGTTTCCTCGTCCCGCCCCAGCGCGTCGTACACGCCGCCCAGGTTCGCGTGCGCCATCGCGTTGCCGGGATCGAGCTCCAGGCTCCGAAACAGATGCTCCGTCGCCTCCCCGGTCCGGTTTTGGGAGGCATACAGCCCGCCCAGCACGCAATGGACGGCGGCGTTGCCCTCCTGGATCTCCAGGCTCCGGAGCAGGTGCCGCTCCGCCTCGGCCGGGCGTTCCTGCGTGACGTAGTGGATGCCGAGGTTCCCGTGCGCCACCGCGTTCTCTTCCTGCACCCCCAGCGCGTGGAGAAACAGCGTCTCGCTGTCGCGCCACACCGCCGTCTGCCGCCGCGAAAGCAGCGCCAGGACAAGCACGAGCGCGACCGACAACACCGCTGGGATGATCCGGGTTTTCGCTGTAGGCCGGGTGCCCCCACCCGGCGCATTCCTCCCCGTCTCTTTGGGAGCCGGAACGCCGATCCCCGCCCATTCCCCCGCGCCCCACGCCAGCGCCACCCACAGCCCGATGTGCGGCAGGTAGGTGTAGCGGTCGGCCCACGCCGCGCCCCCCACCTGCACCAGCCCGATCATCGGCACCAGCGACCCCAGGAACCACAGCCCGCCGACCGCGAACCACGGCCGCCGCCGTACCCCCGCCGCCGCCCATGCGGCCAGCGGCAGCAGGATCGCCAGCGCAACCGCCACGGCCCCCGCCGGCAGGCCGGCGCCGGGATGGGGATTGAAGAACGACAGGCCGGACGGCCACGCCAGCGTGCGGAGATACTGCCCGCAGGCCGCCACCGCGTTCGCCAGCCGGATGCCGATCGGATACTGGACGAAGGAACGCGTCGCGCCGCCCGCCTGCTGCACGAAATAGGTGACGGCGCACGAGGCCGCCGCCAGCAGGAACAACGGGATCTTCTCCCGCACCAGCGCCCGCGCGGACACCCCCGGCCACCGCCCCAGCGGCCACGCATCCAGCAGCAGCAGCAGGAACGGCAGCGTCACCCACAGCGGCTTCGACATCAGGCTCAGCGCAAACCACGCCGCCACCCACGCCATCCGGCCGCGCGCGCTGGCCCCGGCGGTTTCCTTCGCTTTGCCTCCATACGCGCACAGCGCCGCCAGGCCGAAGAACATCGAAAGCACGTCCTTGCGCTCGGCGATCCACGCCACCGATTCCACGCGCAGCGGATGCACCGCCCACAGCGCCGCCGCGAAGAACGACAGGCCCCGGCGCCCCGTCAGCCTGCGCAGGGCGGCGAACAACAGGATGGCGTTCATCGCGTGCAGCCACAGGCTCGTCAGGTGGTGCCCCGCCGGCTCCAGGCCGTACGACTCCACGTCCAGCATGTGCGAAAGCCACGTCAGCGGATGCCAGTTCGCCGCATAGCCGGTGGTGAAGGCCCAGCGGACGCCTTCCCTCGTCCACCCGTCCTGCAGGTCCGGGTTTTCGAACACGTACATGGGATCGTCGAACAGCACGAAATCGCCGGCCAGCGCCCCGCCGAACGCCAGGAAGACCAGCGCCGCCAGCAGCAGGCTCGCCCCGATGTTCATCCGGATGGTGGCCCGGTCCGGAGCCATGCGCTACCGCGCCTCCTGCGCCTTCGCTTCGTAGATCCCCATCCGCCAGCGGATCTTGTCGCGCCGTTCGGCGTCGCCCGCGCGGTCCGCCAGCGCCCACGCCTCCCGGGCCGTTTCCGCCGCCCCCGCGAAATCGCCGCAGGCCGCCTGCGCCCGCTCCAGCGTGTTCAGCAGCGAGGCGTCGGGTGCGCCCGCGGCCTCGATGGCGCGGCGGGCCAGCGAAAGCGCCTCCTGCGCCTCCTCCGGCGTCGCCGCCGGATCCGACGCCAGCGCCCACGCCAGGTTGTTCATCGCGGGCGCGTAGCCCGGCACGATCCGCAGGGTCTCGCGGTAGTGGACGGCCGCCTCCCGCCCCCGGCCTTGCTGCTGGTACCCGTTGGCCAGGTTGAAGTGGATGTTCGCGTTGTCCCGCGTGACGGCCAGCGCATGCCGGAACAGCGTCTCGCTGTCGCGCCACGTCGCCGTCTGCCGCTGCGAAAGCAGGGCCAGCCCCGTGACAAGCCCAAAGGCCAGCAGAACCCCGGCCCTCCGCCAGCGGCCTCCCGCCGCCGTCTCCGCCCGTTCCGCCGCGCCCCACGCCAGCACCACCGCCAGTCCGATGTGGGGCAGGTAGCTGTAGCGGTCGGCCCAGGCTTGCCCGCCCGTCTGCACCAGCCCGATCATCGGCACCAGCGACCCCAGGAACCACAGCCACCCCGCCAGCGCCCAGGGCCGGCGGCGGGCCGACCGGAACGCCAGCGCCGTCAATCCCAGCAGGGCGGCGAGCGAGCCCCCCACCACCCACGGAGACACGCCGCCGACCGGATACGGATAGAAGGCCGCCAGGCCGGACGGCCAGACCAGCGCGCGAAGATACTGCCCATAGGCCGCCACCGCGTTCGCCAGCCGCAGGCCCGCCGGATAGCCCTCCAGGGGCCGCAAGGCGCCGCCCGCCTGCTGCGCGAAATACGTGATGCCGCAGAACACCGCCGCCAGCAGGAACAGCGGGATCTTCTCCGCCGCCAGCGCGCGGGCGGAGGCCGCCGGCCACCGGCGCAGCGGCCAGGCATCCAGCAGCAGCAGCAGGAACGGCAGCGTCACCCACATGGGTTTCGACAAAAGCGCCAGCACGAAGAATCCGGCCGTCCACGCCATCCGCCCCCGCAGCGGTTTCCATCCGTAGGCGCCCATCGCCAGCAGGGCGAAGAAGGTGGAGAGCAGATCCTTGCGCTCGGTGATCCACACCACCGACTCCGTGCGCAGCGGATGCACCGCCCACAGCGCCGCGGCCAGCAGCGAGGGGAAGAACCGCCCGGTCGCCCCGCGCAAGGCGGCAAACAGGAGAATGGCGTTCAGCGCATGCAGCAGCAGGCTCGTCAGGTGGTGCCCGGCCGGGTCCAGCCCGTGCACCTCCGCGTCGGCCATGTGCGAGAGCCACGTCAACGGATGCCAGTAGAACATGTGCCGCGTCGTGAACGCCCAGCGGATCCCCGCCTTCGTCAGCCCCGCCGACACCACCGGGTTTTCATACACGTATCCGTGGTCGTCGAAGCGCACGAACCCGCAGTCCAGCGCCCCGCCGAACGCCAGGAAGACCAGCGCCGCCAGCAGCAGGCCGGCCGCGATGTTCCGGATGAAAACGGGGGATGCCATGCCCGGAAGAATCCGCGCAAACCGCCCTCCCCGCAAGCGCAAAACAGTCCCTCCGGATTTTTCCACGCAATGGAAAACCTTTCCGCCGGTTTTCCACACAATGGAAAAACGTTGCCCGGTTTTTCCACGGTGTGGAAAAACCGCGTGCGGCGCCTTCCCTCCCCCGGAGGGCGGCTCAACGCGAGAGGCCCCAGTGGGCGCCGAAGGGCCAGTAGACGAAGAACGACGGCCCGACGAGGGCCTGCTGCGTGACGGGGCCGAAGTAGCGGCCGTCGAGGCTGGAATAGGTGTTGTCGCCGAACGGCAGGAACTGCTTCGCGCCCAGCCGGATCTCCGCGTCCTCGCTGTCCAGTCGCGAGCCGGACCGCGGCACGTAGCCGTGGTAGGCGGGATTCTCCACCAGCCGCCGGAACGGGAACGGCTCCTCGAGGGGCCGGCCGTCCACCACCAGGTGGCGGTCCCGGATCGAAATGGTTTCGCCGGGAAGACCGACGAGGCGCTTGATGTAGAAGGTGTCGGACCGGATGCCGAGCCGCTCCTTTTCGGGGATGTAGTTGGTGTCGAACACGATGATCTCGCCGCGCCGGGGGCGGACGAAGTTGTAGGCCACCTTGTTGACGAAGATGTGGTCGCCCTGCCGCACGCGGCCGGAGGCGATGAGCTGCCCCGCCTCCACCCGGTCGCCGGCCTGGACATGCATCTTCATGCTGCGCGCGGAATCGAGGAAGGGGCTGTCGGGCCGCATCGCGATCGTGACCGGATAGATCTCCGCGCCGATGCGGTAGGCGAACTGGTCGTTCTGCACGCCCGCGAATTCCAGGCGCCCGGAGTTCCGCGCCCGCACCTCGACGTAGCGCTCGCCGAACAGCGCGAGGCCGAAGAGGTTCATCGGCGGGCGGTCGAACCACTGCCGCCCCTCCTGCGGGCGCGCGGTCACGCCGTTGAGCGTGGGCTGCATGGAGCCGGTCGGGATCTTGAAGGGCTGGATGAAATAGGTGCGGCAGGCCATCGCCAGCGAGATGGCGACCACCAGCACCTCGACGTTCTCCCGCCACTTGGGGAACGGACGGGGCGGCATCAGCGCTTCGGCGGCTTCGGCGGCCGCGTCGCACGCGGCCTCCATCCGGTCCCAGTCGCGCGCGGACCAGGCCGCGCGCAGGGCGTCCTCCGCCGCGCGCGCGGCGGCGAGGTCCCCGGCGGGGGCGATGTCCCCGCGCATGTGCAGGGCGTGGCGGACGAGGTGCCCGGCCAGGTGGACCGTCTTCTTCAGCCGCCGCTTCGCGAAAAAGTTCACGCCCGCATCCCCGTCATTGCTTGGTCTTCAGGACGGCGATGAACGCCTCCTGCGGAATGCCGACCTTGCCGAACTGCTTCATGCGCTTCTTGCCTTCCTTCTGCTTCTCCAGCAGCTTGCGCTTGCGGGTGATGTCGCCGCCGTAGCACTTGGCCGTCACGTCCTTGCGGTACGGGCGGACCGTCGTGCGCGCGATGATCTTCGCGCCGATCGCCGCCTGGACCGCGATCGCGAACTGCGCCGGCGGAATCAGGTCCACCAGCACCTCGCAGATCTGCCGGCCGCGCGCCTCCGCCTTGTCGCGGTGCACGATGCAGGAAAACGCCTCGACCACGTCGCCGTGCACGAGGATGTCCAGCTTCACGAGATCGTCCTCGCGGTAGCCCGCCTCCTCGTAGTCCATCGAGGCGTAGCCGCGCGACAGGCTCTTGAGCCGGTCGTGGAAGTCGATCAGGATCTCGTTGAGCGGCATGACGCACGTGAGCATCACGCGCTTGGCGTCGAGGGTTTCCGTGCGCTCGATGACGCCGCGCTTGTCCATCACCAGCTTCATCATGTCGCCGATTTGCTCGCCCAGGCAGATCAGGAACATCTTCACGATGGGCTCCTCGATCGCCTCGAACTCCGTCGGATCCGGCAGGAAGACGGGGTTGTCCACCTCCTTGACGGTGCCGTCGTGCATGCGCACGCGGTAGACGACGCCCGGATAGGTGGCGATGATGTCGCAGTCGTACTCGCGGCGCAGGCGCTCCTGCACGATCTCCATGTGCAGCAGCCCCAGGAACCCGCAGCGGAAGCCGAACCCCAGCGCCACGCTCGACTCGGTCTGGTACTGGAACGAGCTGTCGTTCAGCGCCAGCTTCTCCAGCGAGTATTTCAGCTTCTCGTAGTCGTCCGCGTCGATGGGATACAGCCCGGTGAAGACCATCGGATGCATGGCCTTGAAGCCCGGCAGCGGATGCTCCGTCGGGTTCCGCGCGCCGGTCACCGTGTCGCCGATCTGGATTTCCGCCGTGGCCTTGATGTTGGCGAGGAAATAGCCCACCTGCCCGGCCTGCAGGGCGTCCGTCGGCTGCGGCTTGGGGTTGAACAGGCCGACTTCCTGCACCTCGTAGTCCTTGGCGGACCCCATCAGGCGGATGCGGTCGCCGCGCCGGATCGCGCCGTCGAACATCCGCACGTAGATCATGCCGCCGCGGAACGTGTCGTATTCCGAATCGAACACCAGCGCGCGCAGCTCGCCGGGGCGTTTGGATTCCGGCGGCGGGATGCGCTCGACCAGCGCCTCCAGCACCTCCGCCACGCCGGCGCCCGTCTTGGCGCTGACGTGGAAGCACTCTTCGCGCGAAATCGCGAAGATGTCCTCGATCTGCCGCGCCACCGTCTCCGGATCGGCCGCCGGCATGTCGGTCTTGTTCAGGACGGGGATGATCTTGACGTGGTTCGCCGCCGCCAGGAAGGCGTGCGCCACCGTCTGCGCCTCCACGCCCTGCGTGGCGTCCACCACCAGCAGGGCGCCTTCGCACGCGGCCAGGCTGCGGCTCACCTCGTAGGAGAAGTCCACGTGCCCCGGCGTGTCGATGAAGTTGAACTCGTAGGCCTTCCCGTCCCGCGCCTTGTATTTCATCGTGACGGGATGGGCCTTGATCGTGATGCCGCGCTCGCGTTCGAGATCCATGTCGTCCAGCAGCTGGTCGCGCTGGTCGCGCTTCGCCACCGCGCCCGTCAGCTCCAGCAGCCGGTCGGAGAGCGTCGTCTTGCCGTGGTCGATGTGCGCGATGATGCTGAAATTGCGGATGAGCGACAGGTCGTGCGCCGGGCCGGCCTTCGCCTCCGGCGCGGACGGCCGGGGTTCCCCGTCCTCGTTCTCTCTGTAAAACTTCGTTGCCATGGTTCCTTCGTGAAAGGGAATGCCGCCGGAGCGGCGGAGCGCCTTCAGCCTCCGGCCTTCCGGACCGACTCGATCTTCCAGCGCATGTCGGCGATGGCGTCGCGCATGTCGGCGGCCTTGAACAGGAACGATCCGGCCAGCAGCACGTTCGCGCCCGCCGCCGCGCACCGCGCGCCGGTCTCCGCGTTGATCCCCCCGTCCACCGAAATGTCCGCCGCCGGCCACATCCGGGCCGCCTCTTCGATCTTCGGCACGCCGCTTTCCAGGAAGGATTGGCCGCCGAATCCGGGATGCACCGTCATGATCAGCGCCTCGTCCGCCAGGCCCTTGTATTCCGCCAGCGCCGCCACGGGCGTCTCCGGGCAGATCGTCAGCCCCGCCCGCTTGCCCGAGGCCCGGATCGCCGCCAGCGCCGCCTTCACGTCGCACGGGGCTTCCGCGTGGATCAGCACCGTGTCCGCGCCCGCCTCGATGAACTTCGGCGCGTAGAGGTCGGGCCGCATCACCATCAGGTGCACGTGCAGGTAGGCCTGCGGCACCGCTTCCCTCACCGCGCGCAGGATGTCCGGCCCCATCGTCAGGTTCGGCACGAAATGCCCGTCCATGATGTCCACATGCAGGCCGTCCGCCCCCGCGTCCATCGCGCGGCGGCAGTCCTCGGCCAGATGCCCCATCCGGGCGGACAGGATCGAAGGCAGGATCTGGAGGGTCTTGGATTTCATTGAAGGGGAAGTATAGAAGTTCAGGGAGAAAATCAACAGCCATATCTCTCACGGAGGTTCACAGAGAACACCTTCTCCTGTATTCCTGTGTTTCCGGTTTTCCTGCTGCGATCCCCCCGGGCTGTAATCCTGTCAATCCTGCAATCCTGCCTAAACCCTTTGTTTCAAGGCCGCAAGCCATCCAAGTGCAGCACCAACCAGCAGGCCCGAAAAATGCGCGGCGTTCGCCGTCGGCCCCAACAGGCCGAAGATCCCCATCGCAAGGAAAATCAGCAGGAGCCCCGAGGTCAGGGGCGAAATCGACAGGCCAAAGTGGAAATCCCGCTTGCCGCGGATCCACAGGTAGCCGAACACGCCGTAGACCACCCCGCTCAGGCCGCCGAAACCAGCGCCGCCCGCCACATACTGCGCCAGGTTCGAAACCAGCGCCACCAGCGCCACCAGCGCCGCGAAACGCCAGGTGCCGATCTTGCCCTCCAGCGCCGTCCCCAGGTCCTGCATCCACAGCAGGTTGAACAGCAGGTGCCACATCGAGAAATGGAGGAAGACGGGCGTGAACAGCCGCCACACCTGGCCGTTGGAGACCTCCACCAGCGAACTCCAGAACCGCGCCGGATCGATCAGCTGCAGGTTGGAGATCCGGAACCAGCCCGTCCAGTCCATGTCCTGCCCCAGCCGGGTCGCCAGCGATACCGCCACGCTCAGGACCAGCAGCACCGTCGTCAGCCCGCCATATCCCATGTGCCAGGGAAAGGCGCCGGGACGCGCCAGGATCTTCTCCTCTTCCCGGGCTTCCTTCTTCTCGCCGCGGCGGCGCTCCGCCGCCGCCTCCACGGCCTGGTGGAACTCCTCCGCGTCGGGCATGCTGCGGAAACGCGACAGGAGCGCCCTGCCTTCGTCCACCCGGTCTTCATCGACGACCCAGAGGATCCAGGCCCCGCCCTTGGCGGGCTCCACCTGGGCCTCGATGTCGCGGATGAACAGGTAGTCCGCGAACATCCGCGCCTGCTCTTCGTTCTCCAACTGTCCGATCGGTCTCATGAAATCCGCGGGACTCTACCCCGCCGGCGCCCTCTTCGCAATGATTTTGCCATGCCGGCGGAAGACGGCCCGCCGCTATCCGCCGAGATACCGGTAGACGACCGCATGGCGGTTCGAATGGACGGCCTCGAAGCGCTCCAGGGCCGGCGTGGCGGCGCCCCAGTTGCACAGGTCGCGGATATGGCGCAGGGACTGGCCGTCGTAGGTGTTGATGACGAAATAGACCGAGGGCGGCCCCGCCAGGATGTCCGCCGGCGGATTCTCGTCGTAGGCGAACCACAGGCGGCAGTCCATTCCGGCGCGCAGGTGGTAGTAGTAGACCGGCCCCGCCGCCGGCATGGCGCACACGATGTGGTCCCCCGGCCGGGCATGGTCCTTCAGATAGCCCATGGCTTCGCGGATGCCCGGAGCCAGCTGGCCGGCGGCCGCCGTGAACCCCTCCCGGTTGTGCACCAGCAGATTGGCCGACAGGGCCAGCGCGACGAGGACGGCGGCGAGGTTGGCGGCGGCAGCGGGACTCCCCTTTCCGAGCCGGCGCGAAACGAAATCGACCAAGGCGGCCAGACCGGCTCCGATCGCCATCCAATAGACCAGGCACAGGTAGAGGATCGCCCTCGAATAGGGAATGATGCGAAGCACCAGCAGGACGCCGATCGCTCCCAGCAGGTTGGCCACCAGCAGCGAAAACGCCTTTTTCCTCCACACCGCCGCCACCCCGGCCACGAACAGGATCGACAGCAGGACCACGGCGGGGGCCGGGATGTCCAGGTTCCAGACGCGGAAGGCTCCGCGCAGGAAGCCCGCCATCCGCGCCGGGATCTCCCCCCACGGCACCACCCCCGAAACTTCCCCGGCATCCACGCTGTACCACTGGTCGGAGGCGACAAACGCCGGCAGGTAGGCCAGGCCCCCGAGCCATACCGTGGCCGCTCCGCAACCGGCCAGGCGGAAAACGCTCTTCCCGCGGCTCTTCCAGTCCCGTCCCCGGTCCGACAGATGCGCCAGCAGCAGCCACAGGTAGGTCCCGACGAGGGAGTAGATCATGGTGGGCAGGGCCATCAATCCGGCCACGCCGGAAAGGACCAGCAGCGCGGACCAGCGGAGCCGGAACGGTTCCCCGGCCAGCGCCATGGCGGAAATCCAGAGGAGGAGGACCATGCAGGCGTGGATCGTATAGGCCCGGCCGTTGACGCTGTAGTGGACGAGGATCGGATTCGCCGCCACGAAACAGGCGGCCAGGAGGCCGGCGGACCTTCCAAACCATTTCCGCCCCGCCCCAAAAACCAGGACGGGCATCAGGATGCCCCCGATGAACGCCGGCAGCCGGATGGACCACTCGGCATTGCCGAACAGCCGCACGACCGGATAATCCAGGATCGTGTACAGGAGATGCTGCGGCGCGCGGAAATCGGAAATGGCCAGGAGAAACGGCCTCGCGGTCCAGGCATAATAGCCGCGGACCTCGTCCGAACTCGCCGGCTGGAAGAGATACAGCAGGCGCAGGACCACCGCCGCGGCAAGGATACAGAACACCATCCGGTCCGCGATCAAGGCCTGGCGAAGGAACCGCCCCGCCGAAACCCGATTCGCCCCGACCGGCCGCGGGGAAATCCATTCGCCCCTTCTCCGGGAAAGCCATCTCCATCCGATGGCCAGGGCCAGGGCGCTCAGCGCCAGATAGAAACCGGCCAGCCTCGCGCGGACGACGACCCCCTCGTAGTAGTCCAGCGTGAAGAAATCGGCCGCGGCCCGGTTCGAAGAGGCTTCGAGGACGCGGTGGATGGCGTCGTAGGAGCAGAGCGGGCGGACCAGGAAGCCGGCGGCCGCCGCGGCCGCGAACCATGCGCAACCCAGGAAGAAGAGGAAATGGATGAGCCGGATTCCCGCCTTTGGACTCATGGCTTCCCCCGTCCATCGCATCCCGCCGCCCCCCGGTAGAAGCGGGCAAAGGCATCCAGCGCGACGGCCGGCGAGTGGTTTTGCTCGACCACCGCGCGTCCGTGGCGCCCCATCGCCGCCGCTTCGTCCCGGTTCCGCAGCAAGGCGGTCCATGCCTCCGCCACTTCGGCGGGCGAAGCTTCCCGCGGCAGCAGGCGGCCGGTTTCCAGGTTCCGCACCAGTTCGCGGTTGCCTCCGCAATCCGTGGCCAGCACCGGCAGGCGGGCCGCCATGTACTCGAGGATGGTGTTCGACAACCCCTCGTTGCGCGACGGCACCAGCGCCCCCGCTTCGCACAACGACAGCAACGACGGGGTTTCCATCACCTCGCCCAGGAAGCACACGGCCTTCTCCACGCCGTTGGCGGCCGCCTTCTCGCGAAGCAGAGGCATTTCCCGCCCGTCGCCGACGACGACCAGCACCGCGTCGGGAATTTCCTGCCGGACCTGCGGAAGGGCGTCGATCAGCAAGCCGGTGTTCTTTTCCGGATCCAGCCGGTTCACCACCACCATCCGCCGGCCGGCCGGCAGGCGGTCCGCGCAGGGGCAAGGCAGGACGGACAGCCGGTCGCGTTCGTCCACGTCCAGCAGATTGGGCAGCACCTCGATCTTCCCGGCCGGCAGCCCCTGCGAGATGAAGTGCGCCCGGACGGCCTCGGCATTGGCCACCACGCGGCCGGCGGCGCGATCGGCCCGGCGCATCAGGACCTGCTTGTGCCAGGGATAGATCTGGCCGAGATCGCGGCGGCTCGTCACGAACCCCGTGCCTGCCCGCCGCGCGGCGAACTGGCCGAAGATCGCGGCATCCGCGTCCCACGCATGGAGCAGGTCGCACCGCTCGCGGACCAGCCAATCCGCCAGGCGCACCACCTCGAGAACCGTCGACGGCCTCGCCAAATGCCGGATGGGAACCTCCCGAACCGGGCCGCAAGCCGCCTCCACCGCCTCGAGGAAGAACCCCCGCCGGTGGAATGCCGCCACCCGGTGCGGCAGCCCCCGCTTCGCCAGCCCCATGGCGATCCGCGCGCATTGGCCTTCCGTGCCGCCGCGGATCAGGTCGAAAACCAGATGGAACACCCGGGGATCGCTCATGGCACCAATGGTTCCTGGATTCCCGCAAGGCGTTCCCGCTTTGCCTCCTCCTCCCGCTTCAGGATTCCGACCAGGCCGGAAACCAGGCCGGCGAACATCATCATCGGCGGATGCCAGGGCATGGGGCAGAACGATCCACCCACGGCAATCGCCACCGCCTGCATCTGGAAGGTCCATCCCAGGTCCTGCACCGCCGGCCAATGCGCCGCATGCCGGCGGACCCATCCGCCCCCGAAGAACGTGATGGCGATGAATCCCGCATACAGGCCCATTCCAATCAGCCCCATCTGGCGCCCGGCGATCAGGATTTCGCAGTGCACCTGCCCCGTCGCCATCGGGAACCGGTCGGCATACCGGGAGGGATCCGCCCACACGCCCACCCCGAAGAAGAGATGTTCCTTGATCAGCGCCCACGTGTGGGCGTTCTTCTGCTGCCGCTCGTCCGCGCTCAGTTCATCCTGCGACATCCGGCGGATGGGCTCCGCGTCCGACGCATTGAAAAAGGATACGATGGACTGGGGGATCGTGCGGAACCGCTTCATGTTCTGCTCCCCGCTCATCGGGAACAGGATCACCAGGGCCGCCACGATGATCAGCAGGGCCCTCAAGTGCTTCCGCCCGTAGTGGGGCATCAGGAACGCCCCCATCACGATCAGGGTCAGCAATCCCGTCCGGCTGCCGGTCTGGAAGACGATGTAGACCGCCGCCAGGGCGCAGGCCAGGAAGGAATATTTCATCCACTTCTTCGTCGCCTGCTGGTAGGCATACAGGTACAGGGGAAGAAAGACGCACATCATGTAGGCGTAGCTGTTGGGATTGTCGATTAGGGAGACCGCCGCGCCCATCAGCCGGTCCCCGGAATAGGTGGCGCCCAGGCTGGAGAGGCGCAGCCCCCCCTTCACCCACCACAGCGTGGAGAAAAGCGTGACCATCTGCACGGCCCAGATCCGCTCCACCGACGTGGCCATCGACTCCACCATGATCAGCAGCAGGGCGTTCTTCACCAGCAGATCGATGGATGGGTTCCACGCCGGCGAAACCTGGTACACGCCGAAATGCTGCGACAGCGTGGCGAAGAACAGCAGCGCAAAGGCCAGGACGGTCCCCGGCCCCAGGCGCACCACCGGCTGCCGCTTCTCCAGGCAGCCGAGGAAATGCAGGCCGAGCGCGGCCACGAAGGAAAGATCCGCGATGTGGAGCGGCCACAGGAAGGTGAACCGGTTCTGCGGCTGCACCAGCAGGACGCAGATGTACCAGAGGAGGAACCGGAAGGCCCACAGGCTCATGGCCCGCCTCCCGCCGCCGCCGCGGCCGCATCCAGCTCCGGACTGCTTTTCATCATCCCCAGTTCCACCAGCCGCCGCCAACCCGCGTATTTCTCCGCCCCCGGATGCCACAGGGTGAAATCCCCCTCCTTCTCGAACCGCGCCGCGTAGGCCTTGTATTCCGCCGAGGCGTTCCAATACACCCCCCGTTCCGCCTCCCGGAAGGCCTTTTCCTTGAAATCCTGCAGATACTTGAAATGGAGGACCGCCGCCTGCTCCTCCGCGATCTTCGCCCCTTCGATGGTGTGCAGCCCCCGGCGCAGGAACAGGTCCTTCGAATACTTGAAGAACGGATACTTGGAACATCCGAACTCTTCGTTGAACACCCGGCCCCGCGTGCCGCCCATGTAGATGGAATCCGGCGCCTCGCCATCGAAGACGCGGTGGTATTTCTTCCGGACATATCCCTCCGCGTCGAACCACGGAGCCGCCTCCCTCGGATCTCCGCCCGCCCGGTATCCCGCCCGGCCGACGGGCTCGCGGGAGAACATCTCGATGAACAGGCTGTGGAGCGCCGCGCATCCCCGGCCATCCAGATGGCGGGCCAGGGCCGGCAGGTCCAGCCGGTCCATGCGGGGATAGACAAACAATTCATCCGCATCCAGCACCAGGCACCAGCGCCCCGCGGCGTATCGCCTCAGCAGGGGTTCCTGCCAATACAGCGGCCCCTTGTACTTTTCCCTCGAGAGGAACACATGGATGCGGGGATCGCCGCGCACCAGTTCCCGCGTCCCGTCCGAGGAATCGTTGTCCACCAGCAGCACGCGCGACACGCCCAGGTCGAAATGGTACTTCAGCATATAGGGCAGGCGCAGGGACTCGTTGCGGCAGACCACCACCATCCAGACCTCGTCCGGCCTCCATTCCGGAACGGGCCGGCCATCGACCTGCCTCATGCCCGCCCAGGCGGTTTTCCGCCTCACCCAGCGGTTCGCACGGATCTTCAGCTGTTCCAGCTTCCGCCCCATCAGGTTCTTCCCCACCGCTTCTTCAGCGCGCGCTTGGCCAGGCTCAGCCCGTAGCGGACGGATTCCGGATCGACCTTGGACAGATAGGCCTGCGGATGGACCAGATCGAACGGCAGGACCGTGTCTTCCGAGCCGTCGGGCGCCGGCCGGAGTTCGGCCACCCGCCCCTGCGCAACGAACAGCAGCAGGTTTTCCCGGTACCAGACGGGGATCTGCTCGTCCGGCCAGAGGCGCGGCCTCACCCAGTCGCGCACCACGTAGCCGCGGCGGGCGAACAGATCCACCCAATACGACTGCCATTGTTCATTGACATGGTGGTAGCCGCCCTGGAAGGGGATCGCCGCCGAGAAAACAACGAAGTCGGAGGCGTCCGCCAGTTCCCCGACAAAGCCCGCGGCGCGGGCGGGCGGCAGGTGCTCGGCCACTTCCAGGGAAATCGCCAGGTCGTATCTCCGCCCCACGTCCAGCCGTTCCGACAGATCGGCGCGGCGGAAGCTCTCCGGCGGAATCCGCAACAGCTTCTCCTCCACCCAGGACCCGTCGATGCCGGCGATTTCCGGAACGCCCTTTTCCCGCAGGACCGAGAGCCAGGCACCGACGCCGCAGCCCACGTCCAGCGCGGAACGGACCGGCGGAAGGCGCGGCAGGACCAGGTCGAGGATCCGGCCGGCGGCCTGCGCCGTCCATTCATAGCGGCTGGAATAGAAATAGGATTCGTACCGTTTCATCTTCGTCCCCTATTTTTGCGCAAGCGCCCAGACCACCACCGGGAAATCCGGCTCGTTCTCCAGGCTGTGGATCCGGCGGCAATAGTTCCGGCCCCGGAGCGAAGCCTTCACGCACGCCCGGTTGCCCCACGAGCCCACCCGCACCTGTTCGCGGCGGAAACCGGCCTCTTCCAGCAGACCGGCCATCCCCTGGGGCGTCCAGCGGGTGCAATCGGCCGGATCGGCATGGATCCGGAACAGGAAGGGCGTCGTCAGGAGGAAATATCCGCCCGGCCGGAGCATCTGGTGGACGTTCCGGGCGGCGCGGTGCGGATGCAGCAGATGTTCGAACACCTGCTCGGCGAAAAGAATGTCGAAGGTCTCCGGCAAGGGCTTCCCGCACACGTCGTATTCCGGATACCAGGCGGTGCGGTAGCTCTTGAACGGAACCTTGTTCTTCCAGTATTCGCCGGAAATCTCCAGCGCATCCATGCGGGCCGTGTCCAGCGCCCGCACCCATTCCAGGGTTTCGCGGTTCATCACCACCCGCGTCCAGGGAACCGGGGTGTATCCCACCAGCGGGCCTGCGATCTTCTTCAGGAGTTCAAGCATGCGCATCCTTCTGCGGAGGGGCGGAAGGCGCCGGGCGGCTCCCGGCCAGCCGGCCATACAGCGCCATCAGTTTCTCCGCGCTGGCCGGCCAGGTGTGGCGCTTGAGCACCTGCTGGCGGCCGGCGGCGCCCATGCGCTGCCTCAGCGCGGGATTGTCGGCCAATTTCTTCAACCCGGCGGCGAACGCGGCGGCATCGCCGGCCGGCACCACCATCCCGGCCCCGTCGGAGACCAGCCGGGGCACCCAGGCGCAATCCGTCGTGAGCACGGGCAGCCCCGCGGACATCGCCTCGATCGCGGCGAAGCAGAACGACTCGTAGTCGCTGGAAATCACCTTCACGTCGGCCGCCGCGTACACGCCGGGCAGTTCGCCATAGGGCACTTCGCCCAGGAACAGCACCTTGCCTGTGATGCCAAGATCGCGGGCCTGCTGTTCGCATCTTTCCCGCAAGGGCCCGCTGCCCGCCAGCACCAGCCGCGAGTCCGGATGGCCCTTGGCGAATTCCGCGAACGCCTCCAGCAGCATCGCGTGGTTCTTGAACGCCTGGAACCGCGCGACGTACAGGGCGACGAATTCATCCCGGCCAATACCGTGTTTTTTCCTGAAACCGGAAGGCTGCGGACGGAACAAGTCCGCATCCACCGCATTGGGAATGTCCACCACGCCGGCGTGGCCGCGTTCCATCAGGCGCTCGATGCTGGTCCCGCTGGCGATCAGGGCGTCGGCCAGCGGCACGCCGCCGCGCGGGTCGTAGTAGTTGGGCGCCGTCAGGCGCATCACGACGGGCGTCTTCACGCCCTTCTTCTTCAGCCAATGGACCAGGTTGGGCAGTTCGCAGACCTGGATGACGTCGAACTCTCCCGCATGTTTCGCCACCCAGCGGGCCGCGCGCCATTCGAAGCACTCGAATTCGACCTGCCGGACTCGCCACCCCCCCTTGACCTTGTCCCAGGGGAACCGCCGCAGCCAGGGCGTATGCAGCGTCCGCGCCCCTTCCAGAGGCAGGGGGGCCGGACGCAGCAGCGGAGCCCCGCTCAGGAAGGAAACCCGCGCGCCGGCCTTCGCCAGATGCCGGGAAATCTCCAGGTCGAAGGTCTCCCCTCCTCCCCGTTCGAGGCAGGCCATGCGGTTGACGAACAACACGCGCAACGGCTTGGATTTTCCAGCATCATCCATGGGTCCACCTTACCATGACAGAAAAACGGCGGGAACTTTTCTCTTTCGATTCTCCACATTCCGTCCCAAATAGGAAGAGGGAAAACGCTCCACCGGGAATCGCCCCTTTCTCTGTTTTGTTCTTTGGCCCGTCCGGCCTTCAGGCTATATTCGCCCGTGCCGCATATCCATGGAATCCCCCCGCGGCAGGGCCGAGGAGAAATGATCATGACGGAATACCAGCAGGCACAGCCCGATCCGCAATCCCCACCGCAAAAAGCAGACGGCCCGAAGGCCCGCCCCCGCCAAGGGGCGGCCTCCATCTACGGAGTGGCGATCCTCCTCGTGCTGCTCGTCTTCCTGACCCTCGTCCTCAACCGGATGGCGAAACCGTCGGGAAGCTGCGCGGACAAGCCGTGCGGCGCGGACAAGGCCCCCGCCGAGGTCGCGGTCGTCAAGCTGGCCGAGATCGACGACTCGCGCATCGGCTCGTCGGTCACGGTCGTCGGCAAGGTCATGGACCTGTTCCCCCCGCCCGCCGGATCCAAGCGGCCCTACGGCCTCAAGATCGCGGACGATTCCGGCGAGAAGACCATCAACTTCTGGCAGACCGAATACGACCAGATCCAGGACAAGGATGTGCTGGCCGGCGCCAACATCCGCGCCCGCGTCTCCGTTTCGAGCTACCAGGACAAGCTCCAGCTCAAGCTCCTGGCCGGACAGGACCTCGAGATCCTGCCTCCTTCCGCCGCCGTCGAGGCGCCCACCCCCGCCCAGAAGGCCGCGGCGGCCTATGAACAGAAAACGCCCGCGCCCGCCCGCGACTTCTCCCGCGGCCGTTCGGCTCCGGCCGGCAGCCTTTCCGTGGGCGCCGTCACGGCCGCCCAGAAGGGGCAGACCGTCCGCGTCCGGGGCCGCGTGGAATCCGTCCGCGCCCCGAAGGAAGGAACCAAGCAGCCCTACGCGGTGCTGCTCAAGGACGGCGAGGCCACCTTGCGCGTGACCTACTGGTCCAATGTGAACGAAGTGATCACCGTCAAGCCCGCCCCCGGCGCGCTGTTCGAGGTCGAAGGCGTGGTCGAGGTGTACAAGGAAAAGCCCCAGCTCCAGGTGAAGAGCGGCTACAAGGTCAAGCTGGTGGACGACACGCCCGCCTCCGCGCCCGCCGTGGATGTCTCCCAGGCCGTGGCGATTTCCTCCATCACCGCCGCCGACAAGGGCCAGGCCCGCGTGGTCAAGGGAACCCTCGGCGCCCCCCGCGCCCTCCGCGGCGGCGTCGTCTACGCGCTGACGGACGAAAGTGGCACGATCGACCTCGTCCTGTGGGAATCCATCATCCCCATCGACGTGCTCAACGCCCTCGGGGAAGGCGCGAAGATCGCCGCGGCCGGCGAAGTCGGCGAATACGACGGCAAGCTCCAGATCAAGGCGGCCAAGGGTTATTCCGCCATGGTCCTTCCGTAGCCCCCTCCCGCGCGCCACGGCGGCCGCCATCCGTTTTTCCATGGCGTGGAAAACTTCTTTCCACGCCGTGGAAAACCCGTCAGCCGGCGGCGAGCACCTGGAAGGCGACCTCCCTCGAGCGCGGCGAGAAATCGGCGTGGTGCTCGAGCAATCCGCCCATGATCGTCCGCACTTCGCGGAAAACGCGCTCGGGCAGCGAAGCCGGCAGGGTTTCGCCGCGCATCCGGCGGATGGCCTCGAGCGCGGCGGCGGAAACCAGGGCCCCCTGCCCCCCGGCGCACGCTTCGCACCGCACCGCCCCATGGGCCACGTCCAGCCGGGCCGACGAACCGCGCAGGTCCGCCCGGCACCTGGCGCAGGCATCCCATCCCGGCGAGAGGCCGAGCTCCTGCAGCAGCCGGAGCTCGAAACGCGGCAGGAAGGCCGGCCCCGGCGTCCGCGCGGCCAACCGGTCCAGCGTGTCCTTCAGCAAATCGTGCAAGGCCGCCGGCGCGGGTCCGAAGGGCATCGCGCGGTCCAGGGCCCCCGCCGCATAGGAGGCCGCCGCGCACGCGCGCCAATCGGTCCGGAACGCCGGGCGCATCTCCACCGGACAGCATTCCTTCAGGATGTGGAGGTTCCGCTGCTCGCGCGCATAGAACAGCAGCTCGCAGGTGTAGAACAGGTCGTACTGCCCGAGGAACCCGCTCCGCTCCCGCTGGCTGCCCTTGGCCAGGGTCGCCAGCTTTCCATGCGTCCGCGACAGCCACACCACGATCCGCGACGTGTTGCCGAACGGATGGATCCGCAGCGCGATGGCCTCGTCCTTCAGGATCATCGGGCGAGAATTCCCCGGTAGGCGGCGGAATCGGCATCCAGCCATCCGGTTTCGCGGCGGCGCATCGCGCGGCGGCGCGCGGGCGTGTCGTCGTCGTGGCCGGCCAGGTGGTCGAGGCCATGCGCGAGGTAGAGCGCGAGTTCGCGTGCGGGGCCGCCGGGACGCGCCTTCCCCTCCGCCTTCGCCCGTTCGGCGTTGAGAATGATTTCGGCGGTCGCCGGACAGACGCCGGGAACGGCCTCGTAGGACTGGACCACCACGTCGGTCTGCCGGCGCACGCCGAAGCAGCCCGCCTTGTAGGCGGGCATGTCGGCGTCGTCCGTCAGCGTCACCGACAGCTCGCCGAAGGGCGCGGGAACGTCAGCGGGAAACGCCCGGCTCGCCAGCGTCCGGATCAGCCGCCGGAACGGCGCCGGCCGCAATGGCAGCGTTCGTTGCCGATTGAGCAAGTGAATCTTCACGGGGATAGGGATTCCTTCCATGCAGGATGTTCGTCAGCGCGAAGACGAACGAGGCCCGGATCTGGTGCAGGTCCTCGAGCGTCAGCGGGCAAAGGTCGAGCTGTCCGTCCAGCAGCTTGTCGCGCATCAGGGTCTCGACCATCTCGGCGATGCGGTTGGGCGTCGCCTTCTCCAGCGAGCGGGAGGCGGCCTCGACGGTATCGGCCAGCATCAGCACCGCCTGTTCCCGCGTGGAGGGCTTCGGCCCGTCGTAGCGGAAACTGTGCTCCAGGCCCGAATCCTCCGCCATGCCGGCATCCTTCAGCGCGCGCCGGGCCATCTGGTAGAAATAGGAGGTCAGCGTCGTGCCGTGGTGCGTCCGGATGCCGTCGCAGACCGGACGGGGCAGCTTGTACCGCTTGGCCAGCGTCAGGCCCTCCTTCACGTGCGACTGGATCACCAGCGCGCTCATGCTCGGCGCCAGGCTGTCGTGCGGATTCTCCCCGCCGCGCTGGTTTTCGGAGAAGAACTCCGGCTTGGTCAGCTTGCCGATGTCGTGGAAATACGCGCAGACCGATACGAGCAGGCCGTTCGCCCCGATGCGGGTGGCCGCCGCCTGCCCGATCGCCCCGACCATCAGGCTGTGGTGATAGGTGCCGGGGGCCTCGAGCGCCAGCCGCTGCAGCAGCGGATGGCTCATGTCCGTCAGTTCCAGCAGGGAGATGTTGGTTGTATGCTGGAACATCCATTCCACGAACGGCAGGAACAGCAGCGCGAGGACGGCCGAAAAGATCCCGCTGGCCAGGCCGGTCGCCGCCTGCACCAGGAAAGTGGCCGGCATCTGCTGGACCATCGCGGCCAGCACCAGCGCCATCCCGCCTTCCAGCAGGCCCGCGGCCAGCCCGCTCCGCATCACCTGCGAGCGCTTGCGGACGTTCCGCAGCAGCACCACCGTCAGCACCGATCCGCCCAGCCCCAGCAGCAGAAGCTCGAAACTCCGGTCGAAGACCAGGGCCGCCGACAGGCCGCTCCAAAGCCCAACGGCCAGGGCGGGCCGCGGCCCCAGCACCAGCACCGCCAGCATCACCGGAAGCGCAACGGGGATGGCGAAGGGCGCCAGCCAGGGGGGAATCCAGTTCAGCCCGACGGAAAGATACCGGTACAGGCTGGCCAGCACGACCGACAGCAGGCCCAGGGCCACCAGCAGCCATTTGCGGCGCTCCTTCGAATAGACGCCGGGCTGCGTGCCATGCAGCCATCCCGCGCACATCGCCAGGATGATCAGCATCAGCGCGGCGTCGCCCGACCGCTTCATCCGCCGGTCGCGGGGCGATTCCAGCTCCGCCGTCCGGCGGTTGTAGGCCTCGATCATCTCCACCGTCTGGCGGGAAACCGTCGCCCCCTCCTCCATCAGCGTCGTGCCGGCCCGGACGGTCATGATCACCGGTTCGATGCCGCGCTGGACCGCCGTCCGCCGTTCCTGCGTCGTGGGCTCGTCATAGTCGAGGTTGGGCCGCATCGAGGGACGGGCCATCTCCTCGAGCGTCTGGCCGGTCGCCTCGATGCCCAGCGCGGAGAGTCGTTTCTTGGCTTCTTCCCGGTAGGCCTCCAGCGCGGCGTCCACCGTCGGCAGCCCGTCCAGCTGGACCGTGCGGAATACGCGCTTCTCCCCCTCCGACGGCTGGGAGATGTCGATGGTCGTGTCCTCCGACAACCCCTGGAATCCGCTTTCCCGGTCCGCCTCCGACAGGATGCCGTTCATCCAGACGCCCGACAGGCTGTCCTTCAGCGCGGAGAGCGCATCCATTTCCTTGCCGGGAGGGAACAGTTCCGCAAGGGCCTCGCCCGACGCCGAAAGTCCGAGCAAATCGGCCGCGACCGCCAAATCCGCCTCCAGCGCCTTGGAAACGGCGGCCTCCGGAGCCCCTCCGGCCTTCGCGGCCGCCTTGTCCAGGTCGCGGCGGAGCGCGATGGCTCGCTCCGCCAGCTTCTCCAGAGTCCTCCATGCGGCCTGCAAGGGCCCCATCTGGATGGAGAAGACCGGCACCACGGCTTCGGCGGCCTGCCGGCGAAGCAATTCCGTCGCCGCCATGTTCACGCAATCGAAGTCGATGGCGGCCACCACCGTGGCCGGGGCGCGCTGCCCCTCCGCCAGGCCGACATGGCGCTGCGGTCCGCCCAGATGGATGAACACCACGGCGACCAGCCAGAGGGCAAGCAGGAGGATCAGGTTCACCGTCGCGGGCCATCCGCGCCAATGGCGCGGCTTTCCGGACGGCGCCCCGCCCCAGCTCCCTTTCGCCTTCTTGGGCAACAGAAAAGCCATGTCAGCCCGCCCCTTCGTTGCCGACGCCTTTTTCGCGCCCCTTGTAGGCCTCGATGATCCGCTGGACCAGCGGATGGCGGACGACGTCCGCACCGGTCAGCCTCACGACGCCGACCCCTTCCACCTTCCGCAGCAGGAATTCCGCCTCCAGCAGGCCCGGCATCTTGTGCGCCGGAAGGTCCACCTGCGTCAGGTCGCCGTTCACCACGGCCTTGGAACCGAATCCCAGGCGCGTCAGGAACATCAGCATCTGCTCGCGCGTCGTGTTCTGCGCCTCGTCGAGAATGACGAACGCCCGGTTCAGCGTGCGCCCGCGCATGTAGGCCAGCGGAGCCACCTCGATCACGCCGCGCTCGACCAGCCCGGACACGTCCTCGGCCGGCATCATCTCGTAGAGGGCGTCGTAAAGGGGCCGCAGATACGGCAGGATCTTCTGCTGCAGATCGCCCGGCAGGAAGCCCAGCGCCTCGCCCGCCTCCACGGCCGGCCGGGTCAGGATGATGCGCGACACTTCGTTCTTCAGCAGGGAAGAGACCGCCATGGCCATCGCCAGCCACGTCTTGCCGGTGCCGGCCGGCCCCAATCCAAACGTCAGCTCGCTCCGGCGGATGGCGTCCAGGAACGCCGCCTGCCCGAACGTCCGGGGAAAAATGGGCGCGCACCCCGGGGCCACGTCCACGCGCTGGCCCACCAGCTTGTCCAGTTTCGCCCCGCGGCCTTCCGCATAGGCCAGGCGGGCATAGTCCACCGTGTGGCGGCTCAGCATCATCCCCGCCTTCCGCGCCCGCAGCAATCCATCCACGAATTCCCCGGCGGCCGACACCTGGCTGGCTTCGCCTTCGAGCTTCAGCCACAGGTCGCGCGAGACCGCCCCCACGCCAAAGGCCTGCTCCATCGGCGGCAGGTATTCCCCGCGCGCCCCGGTCACGTCCTGCGCCTCGCGGGCGTTGTCGAAATGGATGGTTCGTTCCGCCATGGTGCTCCCTGCCGCCCTGGGGCTCAGCCCTTCTTCCCCCGGCCCAGCTCCGCCACCAGCGCCGCATGCATCTCCTCCAGCGCCTGCGGCACCACCCGCACGCTGCCCAGCACCGGCATGAAATTCGTGTCCCCCTCCCAGCGGGGCACCACATGCATGTGCAAGTGGTCCTTCAGGCCGGCTCCGGCCGCCGCCCCCTGGTTGATGCCCATGTTGAACCCCTGGGGCTTCATCACCCGCTCCAGCAACCGCTCGGCCAGGCAGGTCAGCTCCATCATCTCGTTCCGCTCGCCGGCGGTCAGCGACTCCAGCCGCCCCGCGTGCCGATAGGGGGCCACCATCAAATGGCCGCCGTTGTATGGATAGCGGTTCATCAGCAGAAGGCAGGCCTTGCCCCGGCAAACCACGAGGTTCCCGGCATCCCCCGCCGGCCCTTCCCGGATGATCCGGCAGAGGAAGCACCCTTCCTCCTTCGGTCCGCGGATGAACTCCATTCGCCACGGGGCCCACAATTGATGAGCTGTCTGGAAATCGGTCATTTCGCGGAATCCTAACCCGTTTCGCACCGGAAAACAGCCAAAAATCACCCTCCGCCGCCTCCCCGACCCGAAATCCGCGCTCGCACTCCCCCTCCCCGTGGCATAGAATGCCCTCCGACTTTCGAATGGCCATGGATTCCGCACCCGACAATCTGCCTCCGCCTCCCAGCGCCACCGACCGGATCGGAACCGATTCCGTCACCCGGTTGCTGCTGCGGTTCTCCATCCCCGCCATCGTCGGGATGCTCGTCAACGCGCTCTACAACATCGTGGACCGCATGTTCATCGGCTATGGCATCGGGGCGCAGGGCATCGCCGGCGTCACCATCAGTTTCCCGCTGATGATGGCCATGGTCTCCTTTTCCATCCTGGTCGGCGTGGGCGCCAACACGCTCTTTTCCATCCGCATGGGCGAGGGGCGCCGGGAAGAGGCCGAACGCATCCTCGGCAACGCCTTCGGGCTGCTGCTCTTCATCCCGCTGGCCGCCTCCCTCGCCGGTCTGGCCTGTCTCGATCCCCTCCTCCGCCTCATGGGGGCCGGCGACGAACTCCTGCCCTACGCCCGCGACTACGCCCGCATCGTCCTCTACGGCATCGCGCTCAGCACCACGGGCCACGGCCTGTCGCACTTCATCCGGTCCGACGGGCACCCCTACGTCTCGATGGCCTCCATGATCATCGGCGCCGGCGCCAACACCCTCCTGGACCCCTTGTTCATCTTCGTGTTCCACTGGGGAATGAAGGGCGCCGCATGGGCCACCGTGATTTCGCAGGGACTCTCCTTCGCCTGGTGCTTTGTCTACTTCCTGCGGCCCGGGGCCGGCACCCGCCTCCGCCGCCGCCACCTGCGCCTGGAATTCCGCCACCTCGTCTGGCCCATGCTCGCCATCGGGTTCGCGCCCTTCGCGATGAATCTCGCCAACAGCCTGCTCAACGTGATCCTCAACCGCGGCCTGCGCCAGTACGGCGGCGATGCGGCCATCGCGGTCATGGGCATCCTTTCGGCCTACATGAGCATCATCTTCATGCCCATCTTCGGCCTCGGCCAGGGGGCCCAGCCCCTCATGGGCTACAACTACGGCGCGCGCAAATACGGGCGGGTCCGGCATCTCTTCTGGACCTCGGCCGGCGCCGCCACGGTCCTGATGGCCCTCGGCTGGGGCGTCAGCCAGCTCTTCCCCGTCCCCATCCTGCGCCTCTTCGTCGCCGCCGATTCGGAACTGATCCCCCTCGGCGTGCGCGCGCTGCGCATCTTCACCCTCGCCTTCCCGATCATCGGCTTCCCGATCATGGGCGGCCAGTTCTTCCAGGCCATCGGCAAACCCGTGCCGGCCACGCTCATCGCCCTGTGCCGCCAGATCCTGCTGTTCATCCCCTTCCTGCTGGTCTTCCCTCGGTTCTGGGGACTGCCCGGCATCTATGCGGCCGCCCCCGCCTCGGACATCCTCACCTTCCTCGTCGCCCTCCCGCTCGTCGCCAACCAGCTGCGCGCCCTGCGGCGCATGGAACAGGAACGGGAAGGCGCCGCATGAAGACCTGCGGCACCTGCGGAGAGGAAATCGCCCCGCAGTCGACGGTCTGCCCCTACTGCGAAACCCCGCAGCGCCCCGATCCCTCCGCCCGCGCCGGCGGCCCGCCCGTGCGCGACATCGACATCGAGGCCGGCCTGCCGACCGTCGAGGAAGCCCTCCGCCGGCTCGAAGCGCAGCTCGACCGCGCCCGAGCCGACGGCGTGCGCGTCGTCCGCGTCATCCATGGCTGGGGTTCCGCCTCCGGCGGCAGCGGCCGGATCCGCGCCGCCGCGCGCCAATGGCTGCAGCGGCAGCTCGATGCCCGCCGCATCCGCAGCGTCTTCCCGGGCGACCACTACACCCACACCAGCCCCGAAGGCCGCGACTTCCTCCGCCGCCATCCCGCCCTGCGCCCCGCCGAAAACAGCGACCGGAACAATCCCGGCATCACCTTCGTCGAACCCTGATTCCCCCCCTCCGGCCCATGCCAGGCAAAACGGCCCGCCGGAAAACCGGCGGGCCGCGCGAGAAAACCGGGAAACGACTATTCGCCGCCTTTGATCTCGTCCCAGATCTTCGTGTACTTGACGTTGTTTTCGCCCAGGTCCGCCAGGGTTTCGAGCTTGGCGACGATCTCCGCGGGCGGGAACAGGATCGGGTCCTGCCGGATCTCCTCGGACAACAGTTCATAGCTGGGCAGGTTCGGGCAGAGGAAGTAGATGAACTCGGTCAGTTCGGCGGCGGACTGCGGCGCAAGGATGAAGTTGATCATCTTGTGCGCGAGTTCCGGTTGCGGGGCGCCGACGGGGATCACCATGTCGTCGAAGTTGATCTGCGAGCCTTCCTCCGGCACGGCGATCTGGATGTCCTCGTTCTCGCTCTGCACCAGCATCAGGTCGCCGCTGTAGCCGTGGGTCAGCAGGAACTCGCCGGAGGCGAGGCCCGTCTTGTACTGCTCGTTCTCGAACTTGGCGAGGTTCTTCTTCCAGCGCAAGACGACGTCCCTGGCCTCGGCCAGCTCCTTGTCGTCGATGGTATTGAGGCTGTAGCCCAGGTACTTGAGGGCCACGCCGATCACCTCGCGGTGGTCGTTGAGCATCGTCATGCGCCCCTTGAGGTCCTCCCGGTCGAGCATGCCCCACGTGGGCTTGAAATCCGGCACCTTGCTGCCGAGGTAGCCCAGGCAGGTGATGGTGACCGTGTAGGGCACGCTGTGGTCCATCTCCTTGTCGAACGCCAGCTTCATGTAGGCGGGATCGATGTTCCTGCGGTTGGGGATCAGGCCGAGGTCCAGCTTCTGCAGCATGCCCTGGTCGTTCATGATCTTGGCCATGTAGCTGCTGGGGAACAGCAGGTCGTAGCCCGTCGCGCCCGCCTTCAGCTTGGCGTACATCTCCTCGTTGGAGGCGTAGGTGTCGACCACCACCTTGCACTGGTTCTCCTGCTCGAACTGCTGCACCAGCTCGGGCTTGATGTAGTCCGACCAGGTGTAGATGTGCAGCACGGGCTTCTTCTCCGCGCAGCCGCACAGGACCGCCATCATCGCGGCCAGGAAGGCCGCCCGCAGGATTTTCTTCGTCGTCATGGGTTCCGTTCTCCTTGGTGGTTTCTTGAAATCAGGCGGCCCCCCGGCGGCCGCGGTCGGACAGGTATTGGCTGGCGATCACGCACAGGAAGGTGATGGCCAGCAGGATGGTCGACAGCGCATTGATCAGCGGCGGCGCGCCGTACTTGATCATGCTGTAGATCTTGATGGGCAGCGTGGTCGACCCCGGGCCGGCCACGAAGAAGGAAATGACGAAGTCGTCGATCGACAGCGTGAACGCCAGCAGCCCGCCCGCGAGGATGCCGGGCGCCAGCATGGGTAGCAGCACCTTCCAGACCGTCGTCCACCACCCCGCCCCCAGGTCCTGCGCCGCCTCGATGATCGAGAAATCGAAGTCCTGCAGCCGCGCCAGCACCGTCATGGCGACGTAGGACAGGCAGAACGTCACGTGCGCGATCGCGATCGTGGCCAGGCCCAGCTGCACCTTGAGGGCGACGAAGAACAGCAGCATGCTCAGGCCCATGAGGATCTCCGGCAGGACCAGCGGCGTATAGATGATGCTGTAGTGCAGCTTCTGCAGCCGGCTGCCCGCGAACCGGTGCAGCGCGAACGCCGCCGACGTGCCCAGCACCATCGAAATCAGCGTCGCCGAGGCCGCGATGACCAGCGTGTTGGTCAGCGCGTGCCAGATGCTCGGCTCGTCCATCAGCCGGATGTACCACTTCAGCGACGTGGATTCCCACGAGCCGCCGAAACGCGAGGAATTGAAGGAGTTCGCCACCAGGATCGCGATCGGAATGTAGAAGAAGGCGATCACCGACCAGGTCACGATCAGGGGGACGCGGCTGGGTCTCATGGCCTCAGACGCCCTCCTCGATCAGCGCGCTCCGGGGATTTTCCTTCCGCCGCAGGGCGGTGATGGCGACCATGGGCACCAGCACCGCCACCGTCAGCAGGGCCGACAGGCCCGCCGCGTGCGGCAGGTTGCGGTCCACGAAGGTCCGCTGCGCGATCTTGTTGCCGATCATCTCGCTGGTGGGCCCCCCCACGATGTCGGGGATCACATAGGACCCCAGCGAGGGGATGAACACCATCAGGAACGCCGTGAGCAGGCCGACGCGGATGCCCGGCAGGAAAACGGAGCGGAAGGCGCGGAACGACGAGGCGCCCAGGTCCTTCGCCGCCTCGATCAGGCGGAAATCGAATTTCTCCGAAGCGGCGTAGATCGGCAGGATGGCGAAGGGCAGCTCCGTGTAGACCATCACCAGCAGCACCGCGTAGGCGTTGTAGAGCAGCGAGGTCTCCGGCGAGATCAGTCCGAGGGAGACCAGCGCATGCTTGAGCATCCCCTCCGGATGCAGCAGCACCTTCCAGGCGAAGATGCGGACCAGGAAGCTGGTCCAGAACGGCAGGATCACCAGCAGCAGTACCAGCCGCCGCCGCGAAGGGCTCACCCGGGCCATGTAGTAGCCCATCGGCGTCGCCAGCAGGATGCACAGCGCCGTGGCCGCGATGCTCAGCCATACCGTCCGCCAGACGATCGCCGGATAGTTCGGGTTGCCCAGCGTCCGCAGGGTGTCCAGCGTCCACCCCTCGCCGATGCCGCCGTAGGGCGTCGCCGGCTTGAAGGTGATGGCGAACACCAGCACCGTCGGAACCAGGAACAGCACCAGCAGCCAGACGAACGACGGCAGCGTGACCAGCCATTCGGAGAGCTTGACCCGGGCCTCGGCCTTCATCGCCCCGGGCTCTCCGCCGGAGCCGCGCCGCCGCCCGCCGCACGCGCCAGGATCTGGTTGCCCTCGGTCGTCTCGCCCACCTCTTCGGGAGGCAGCTGGATGAGGTTCTCGTCCTGGGCGCTGTATTTCTCGAGCATGAAGCCGTCGTCCGCGTGCCAGCTGATCCAGACCTTCTCGCGCCAGCGGATCGGCTTCTCATCGAGGAGATAGCGGCTGTGCTGGCGGATCACCGAGATGCGGTAGTCGCCCGTCCGCACCCAGTACTTGGTCTGCGATCCCAGGTAGATCACGTCTTCCACCAGGCCTTCGATCATGTTCAGGTGGGGCGCCGCCTCGGGGCGTTCGCGCGAAATGCTCAGCTTCTCCGGGCGGATGCTCAGGAAGACGTGCTCGCCTTCCTTGATCTGCTTGTCGTTGAAGCACTCCAGATCGGGGAAGTCCTCGATCTTCAGGCGGCTGTAGTCCTTGTCCACCGCCACGGAAAGGAGCCCGTCGAGCACCGAGTTCTTCTCGAGCGGCTCGGCGACGGTCCCGTCGAAGAAATTGGTGTCGCCGATGAAGGCGGCGACGAAGCTGGAACGCGGCGCCTCGTAGATCTCCGCCGGCGTCCCCAGCTGCTCGATCTTTCCGAGCTTCATCACCGCGATGCGGTCCGACAGGCTCATCGCCTCCCCCTGGTCGTGCGTCACATACAGGAAGGTGATGCCCACCTCGTCGTGGATCAGGTCCAGCTCGATCAGCATGCGCTGGCGCAGCTTGAGGTCCAGCGCCGCCAGCGGCTCGTCCAGCAGCAGCACGCGCGGCTTGTTCACCAGCGCCCGCGCGATCGCCACGCGCTGCTTCTGCCCGCCCGAGATCTGGTCCGGCTTCTTCCAAGCCTGGTCCTCCATCTGGATCAGGGTGAGCATCCTCGCGACCTCCTCCTTGATCTCCCTCTTCGGGCGCTTGGCGACCTTCAGCCCGAAGGCGATGTTGTCCCAGACCGAGAGGTGCGGAAAGAGCGCGTAGCTCTGGAAAATGGTGTTGACCTTGCGCTCGTAGGGCGGCAGGTCCGTCACGTCCTCCCCCCCCAGCAACACGCGGCCGGTGTCGGGCTGCTCGAACCCGGCCAGGATCCGGAGCAACGTGGTCTTGCCGCAGCCGCTCGGCCCCAGCAACGAGAAAAACTCGCCCTGCCTGACCGACAGCGACACGTGGTCGACGGCCTTCACCTCGCCGTAACGCTTGGATACGTCCTCGAACTCCAGGAACTCGCTCACTGCCCTCTGCACCCTTCGTTTGCCGGCACCGGAAACGGTTTTTCCCGCCGCCAGAATCCTCCGCATTATGAAACAGGCCTCCCCTATTTCAATCAAAACTTTTGGCGGCCGGAGCCCGCCGCCCCGGTCCCCCGCCGGACCGCCGGACGGCGTTTGACTTGGGGCGTTCATTGGGCGATAAATCAAGGTGAGAGGGCGGTGGCGGACATTCCGCCGCGCCCCGGAAACGGAAGGAAGTCCCCGCCATGAAAAAACCGCTTTTCCTGTTCACCCTGGCCCTCGCCGCCTGGGGCGGGCCCTTGGATTCCTCCGCAGAGGCCCCTCCGCTTTTCTCCCCCGAACCGCCCGAACCGGCCGCCGCCGCCCTCGTCGAAACCTATCTGCCCCTGCTCGCCGCCGGACAGTTCGAACAGGCGCTCGCTCTGAACGATTTGCGCGGCATGCGCCAATATCTCCTGGAACGCCGCCTTGACGACCTCAAGGCCCGGAATCCAGAGCTGACCGCCCAGGACATCGGGGAAATGTCCGCCCAGCTCCAGACCAACGAGCTCAATCCCCTCCGACTCCAGGAAATCCTGCTGAAGGTCATGCGGGACTCGTCCTTCGAAGGCATGACCTGGCGCATCCGCGGGTTTGCCCCCGCCCCGGAAAAGACGGGCGGCCATCTCGTCAGCATCGAGGCCCGGACGGCCGGCGGCCAGGAAAAACCCATCCTGCTCGGAATCAAAAAGCTGGGAGAACAGTGGATGGTCGCGCCCGAGATCATCGAAGAACTGATGGGGCAGAAACCGGTCGTGCGGGTGGTCCCCAGCACTCCGCCGCCGGCGGAAGTGGCCGCCGTCGTCGATGCCTTCTGGAAACATTGGCAGACCGGCGAACTGAACGATGCCTATGCCCTGTTCGGCGCGCCTTATCGCGAGAAAGTCCCCCTGCTTTCCTTCCTGCAGGAGGCGCAGGAATTCATCGCCCGGATCGGCGTCCCCGTCTCCTGGAAAATCGAGCAGAGCCGGGAAATCGCTCCTTCCACCCTGGGGCTCGGCGTCGTCGTTCAGGGATCGACCAGCCGCCTGCCGACCATCATGCTTTTCAAGAAGATGGGCGAGACCTGGGTGCTGATGGATGGACAGTTCCGCATGCCGGCTTCCGCCCCCGCCGATCCCGCTCCCCCCGCCGGGGCCGAAACCCCGGCCAAATCCAGCGCCTTCCGCACCGATCTCCGGCCCGATCTGGGCTCCGGATCGATTCCGCCAGCCGTTCCCGCCCCGGACGGACCGGCGGATGGAGAACTTCCTCCGCCGCCGAATGCCCCTGCCGGCCCCGAATCCCGATAGGGCTTGAAAAAACGCCCTGTCGGGTGCATCCTGCGGGGCCGAAAAGATGGAAGTCGCCATGAGTGAATCCCCCTCCATTCAAACCGCCCATGCACCCTTTTCCGCCAAGGGAAAGCGCCTCGGGGTCTTTGTCATTTCCTATAACGCCGAATTGCTCATCCAGGACACCCTGCGGCGCATCCCGGAGGAAATCTGGCGCGAGGTGGAAGTCGTCTATGTGGTGGACGACTGCAGCATGGACGAAACCACCCGCAAGGCGATGGACTATCCCGACCCCCATGGCAAGCTGGTGGTGTTCCGCAACCGCATCAACCGCCGCTATGGCGGCAACCAGAAATTCGGCTACCAGTATGCCATCGACCGCGGCCTGGATGCCGTGGTCATGCTCCACGGCGACGGCCAGTACGCCCCGGAAATGCTCCCCGACCTCTTCCGCCCCCTCGTGGAGGAAGACGCCGACGTCGTCATCGGCTCGCGCATGATCCGCCGCCGGGACGCCCTCCGGGGCGGCATGCCGAAATACAAGTTCGTCGCCAACATCTTTCTGACCTGGATCGAAAACCTCCTGAGCGGCCTTTCCATGTCCGAGTTCCATTCGGGATACCGCGGCTACAGCACCCGCTTCCTCCGGCGCATCCCCCTGTGGGAAAACAGCGACGAATGGCATTTCGACACCCATATCCTCTTCCAGGCCCGGCAGGCCGACGCCCTCATCCGCGAACTGCCCATCCCCACCCGCTACGGCGACGAGGTCTGCCACGTCAACGGCATCTCCTATGGCCTCAACTGCATCCGCAGCGCCCTCCTCTACCGCCTGCACCGCTGGGGCCTGATCCGCCTGAACCGCTACGACATCGCCCCCCGCTCCTTGGTCGAATCCCGGAAGCTCGACGATCCCTACTCGTCCCATTCCATCATCCTGCGCCGCCTCCGCCAGATGAAGCTCCAGGGCGACAAGGCCCTCGATCTCGGCTTCGGCTGCGCCGCCATCGCCTCCGCCCTCGCCAGGGAAGGCGTCGTCCTCGACGGCATCGACCGGGACCCCCGCGCCGTCGCCGAATCCGGCACCCTCTTCCGCCATGTCTTCCAGAACGATCTCAACCGGCCCGACGAAATCCCGCTGGACGAGAAATACGACATCATCCTGGCCGCCGACATCCTGCAGTTCCTTGTGGATCCGGCCGATTTCCTCTCCCGTCTCAAGAAACATCTCGTCAAGGGCGGCCTGCTGGCCGTCGCGCTGCCCAACGTCGTCAACATCCAGACCCGCTGGCGCATCCTGTTCGGGCAATTTCCCCTCCACCACCGGGGCATCCTCGAAACCCAGGCCCTCCACTTCTACACCCTGGACAGCATGCGGCAGCTTCTCGTCCGCGCCGGCTGGCAGGTGGAGTCGATGGACGTCACCTCCCTGCCCCTCACACTCATCTTTCCGTTCCTGCGCAAGCGGCGGTGGCGCCTGCCCCTGTGGATCTGCCGCGGATTCACCGTCCTGTTCAAGGGCCTCTTCGCCTATCAGGGCGTGTTCTTCTGCAAGAATCCGAACGAGGCCGATCTGCTGTGAAGACCGGCCCGCATGCCGGGGAATCCCTGCCTTCGGTCCCCTATCGGCACTCCCCCTTTGTCCTGCTGGTGCTGGTTTTCGCCATCCTCGCCATCACCTGGCCCTGGGTCCAATCCTTTTCCTCCGCCTTCTTCCACCACTGGGATCCGCCCTTCCACGCCTGGAAACTCGAATTCGTTTCCCGCGCCATCCTCTCGGGCCACCTGCTGCCGCCGGAAGGCAACACCAACATGTACTACCCCCATTCGGGAACGCTCTACTACGAAGCCCTGCACTGGCCCCAGGCGCTGGTCGCCGCCCCCCTCTTCCTCGCCGGCCTGAGCCCCGTCCTCGTCTACCATCTCGTCCTCGTCTTCTTCTGGGCCCTCTCGGGCCTCTGCTTCTGGATGCTCCTCCTCGCCCTCGGCGCCACCCGCCGCGCCGCCCTCCTCGGCGCGCTGCTGTTCACGATCATGCCCTACCGCATCAGCTACATGGTCGAATTCAACATGCAGCTCTGCTTCGGCCTCCCGCTGTTCTTCTTCTTCATGGTCCGCTTCTTCCAGCAGCCATCCATCCGCTACGCTTGCGGGATGGCCGTCGCCTGGTGGCTCCAGGCCTCCAGCGAACTCTACCAGGCTGTTTTCCTCCTCCTGATCCTGCCCTTCCCCGGCCTGGCCCTCCTGGCCGCCCGGTGGCGGCTCCTCGCCTCCTTCCGCCGCTTCTGGCTCCCCTTCCTCTGCGCCGCCGCCCTCGGCGGCACCCTCACCTGGATCCTTCTCGGCCCCTACCTCACCATGCTCAATGTGCATGCCGTGAACCGCAACCTGCATGAAATCGCCACCCACATCCTCGAACCCCTCTCCTATCTCCGCCCCGGCGGCCGCTTCCATTTCCTCTTCACCCTGGACGCCCGCCGGGACGAAATGATTGTCTATCCCACCCTCGCCATGATCCTGCTGGCCAGCGCCCACCTGGTCTTCGACGCCCGCCGCCTTTCGCGCATAGCCGTCCCGCGATGGGTCTGGGCCTTCCGCGCCATCCGCTGGTCCGCCCTGCTTCTCTTCTTCCTCCTGACCTTCCTTGTCTACTTCCATGGTGTCTCCGGCCTGCTGGCGCACCTCTACGCCGTCCTGCCCGTCGTGGCATGCCTCGCCGCCCTCGCCGTCCTCCTGCACCCCACCGCGCGCGATGCCGCCTCCCTCTTCACCACCGGCCTCTTCGCCGGCGCCATCTTCGCCTTCTTCCTGAGCATGGGCCCCGCCATCGTCGGCCGGCACGCCCTTTTCCAAACCCCCAATGTCCTTTATATTTGGATCTACAAGCACCTGACGGCTCTCCAGGGGTTCCGCGTGGTGTCCCGCTTCAGCATCTTCCTGCTGATCTTCATGGCCGTCGCGGCCGCCCTTGCCTGGAGCACCATCGAGCGCCGCTGGCTCCATCGCCCCGCCCTCCGCTGGCTCTGGCTGGTTCCCCTCTTCCTTGCCCTTCCCGAATGCCTCCCCCTCTCCATCCGCATGGTGCCCATCCAAGCCCCCCTCTCCACTCCCGTCCTCGACCGCCTCGACCGGATGGACCAGCCTTTCGTTCTTGCCATGTCCCCCATGGGCGACCGCTACCGCGATTCGCGCTACATGCTCCAGATCGCCCGCTCCGACCGCCTCTTCGTCTACGCCTGGGGCGGCGCCTACCCCCGCTATACCCGCGATGTCCGCCAAGCCATGGACTCCGCCCGCCCCGATCCCGTCCGCGCCGCCTCGCTCCTTCGCCAGCTCTGGCCCGAATGCTTCGTCCTCGAAGACAAGGATGTCACCCGAACGGCCCGCATCCCCTGGAACTTCGCCTGGCTTCTCTCCGGCGACATGGAGGTGGCCGACGAGGATGAACGCTTCGCCCTCCTCCGCTTCAAGCCCCAGGCGGAACCCTCCACCGAACAGATCCGCCTCGTCCGCCACGATTTCCTCGCCGCCAATCCCCTGATCTCCTTCCGCGCCCGCACCCCCTCCAACACCCCCCCCGCCACGCTTTGGCTCGATGTCAACGGCTACCCCGCCGGCCGCTGGGAACTCTCCCCGGAACCTCGCGACATCCGGATCGCCATCCCCGACCGCTACTTCCTCCCCATCCTCCCCAACCGCTTCCGCTTCCACGCCTCCGGCGACGCCCCCTTCCATCTCGATTCCTTCGCGCCCCGCCCTGCCGACCCCGCCATTTCCCCTGCCCCCACCGAGGATTTCTCCGCCTCGGAATGCCCCCCCTGGGTCGGCCACGTGCACCAGGTCCCCGTCGACGCCGCCTATCTCAACATCCATTACCCCAACGGCTATTCCATCGTCGCCTGCGAACCCCTCGCCGCCTCCGCCGCCCCCGGCGGCGCCATCCGCCTGCGCTATTTCATCCAATCCCCCCGCGACATGGCCACCGCCGTCAACATGGCCATCCATGCCCGCATCATCGCCCCCGACGGCTCCTGGTTCGAGGAGGAGGCCTCCTTCGCCACCCACGGCGACCTCAACGACGTCCGCTGCCAGATACACCCCGCCATCTATGCCTTCGACCACGACATCCCCGTCCCCGGACACCTCGCCCCCGGCGACTACTCCCTCTCCCTCCTCCTCCGCAACGAAAAGAACAAGCGCATGACCGGCCGCCAGGATGGCCAGGCCGCCAAGCTCTTCCCCGTCCCCATCGCCATCCGGATCGTCCCTCAGGCCCCCGCCGGCCCGTGAAACGTCGGCTTCACGCCGAATTCGCCCGAAAGAACCTCCACCAGCTCCGTCATCGGCAGCCCCACCACGTTCGTGTACGACCCCCGGATCTGCCGGATCATGTACGCCGCCCGCCCCTGGATCGCATAGGAACCCGCCTTGTCCATCGGCTCCCCGCTGCGGATGTACGCCTCGATCTCCGCGTCGGAAAGCTCCTTGAATTCCACGTCCGTCGACACCGCCAGCGAACGCGCCGCCGGCGCGCCGTCCTTCCCGGGCCCGCGCACGCAGAAGCCGGTGATGACCTGGTGCACCTGTCCGCTCAGCGCCCGCAGCATCCCGTGCGCATCCGCCTCCGAACGCGGCTTCTCCATGATCCGCCCCCGCAGCACCACCACCGTGTCCGCCGCCACCACCACCGAATCCGCCGCCACCCGCCCGGCCACGTCCGCCGCCTTCTCCATGGCGTTGCGCACCACGTACTCCGCCGCGCCCTCGCCCGGCCGCGCCTTCTCCTCCGTGGCCGGCGTGACGACCTCGAAGGGATATCCCAGTTGATGCAAAAACCCGCGCCGCCTAGGGCTGGCGCTCGCCAGCACCATCGGCCGGCTCCCGGAACTCGATTCTTCCATGGCTTCTTTCCGATCCTCCGGTGAACCACCGGAATCCTTTCTCCGTCATCGCACCCAGCGCACCATATTGCAACGACCGCGCCGGTGTCCAGCGCGCAAGGCCCCGAAGCGGCCGCGCGCGGCGCGCCGCCTTCAGCCAGTTGTCCAGCCCCGCCACCGAGGTGACCGCACCGTCCATCGCGTACAGGTTCACCCGCCGGATCCCGCACCCCAGCGCCACCCCCACCGCCTCCTGCAGGTCGAACACGCTCCGCATCCCCCGCAGATAGCCGTAGAAGGCCTCGCCCCCGCCGAACAGCGCCGCCCGCTCCCCGTTCTGCGGAATGCCGTCGTAGTCCCCGATCAGCCCCACGTCCACCGCCGCCCGCTCCCCGTACAGCCGCCGCGCCAGCGTCGCGTACCGGTTCAGCATCGCCACGTAGTTCTCCGCGCTCGCCATGTACCGGTACGTGATGAACGACAGCGCGTCCCACTCCACCCCGCTCACCGGCGCGTTCAGCGCGTCCTCCAGCGCCGCGTTCCCCCGCGCCTGCGCATCCAGAAACGCCCGGTTCGCCGCCCCGTCCACCGCATAGCCCCGCCCCCGCAGCTCCGCGATCAGCCCGTTGAGCTCCGCCGTGTCGCGCCGGAACGCCTCCGCGTCCATCTGCTCCCGCAGCGTCCGCGCCAGCTGCCGCGGACTCTTCGCCCGCACCGCCCCGAACAGCTCGCGCCCCAGCAGCGGCGACGGCTCGCAATCGAACACGAACGCCCGCACCGCCAGGCTGTGTTCCTCGAAATAATCCGCCGCCCTCCGCGCCAGCTCCCGCGTGGTCTCCACGCTCGCCTGCCCCACGTACAGATGCTCCCGGTACGGCAGCAGCAGCCACGCATCCACCCCCACCCCCTCCCGCTCCGCCGCCCGCAGCAGCTTTGCGAAATCCGGGTCGGAAAAACTCTCCCGCTCCACGTGCAGGATCAGGTCGCAATCGTATTTCGCCAGCACCGGCAGCTGCGCCTCCACCTCCGCATACGGCAGGAATTCGCACCACATCGCCAGCCGGTCGATCGGCGCACCCTCCACGGCCGGCCCCTCCGCCGCCCCCGCCGCGCCCGCCCACAGCACCAGCGCCAGGAGCCCCCTTGTCCCAAGACCCCCACGGCCTTGCGCCGAAGGCAAACCCGCGCGCCCCTTTGTCCTAAGACACCCACGGCCTCGCGCTGAAGATAACCCCGTGCTCTCCCTTGTCCCAAGACCCCCACGGCCTTGCGCCGTGGGTGAATCAGGCGAGCCCCACGGCCTCGCGGCCGGCCCCCGCGCCCCCCATGAGGGAAAGCGCCGCCCGGGATTTTTCCACAGTGTGGAAAAAAGTTTTCCACAGTATGGAAAAATCGACCAAAGTTTTTCCATTCCGTGGAAAAAACGGCGAAAGTTTTTCCATTCCGTGGAAAAAACGGAAAAAGGTTTTCCATTCCGTGGAAAAGCGGCATTCACGCGTTTTCGCGCGGACAGTTCCGCTTCTGGTCCCAGTAGGGCGACATGTTCCGCAGGTTCGCCACCACCTTCGGGAACACCTCCGCGATCCGCTTCACTTCGGCCTCCGTCGTGTAGGCGCTGAAGCTCAGCCGCACCGACCCGTGCATCGCCGTGAACGGCACGCCCATCGCCTTCAGCACGTGGCTCGGCTCCAGCGACCCGCTGGAGCACGCGCTGCCCGTGCTCGCGCAGATGCCATAGCCGTTCAGCTCGTAGAGGATGCTCTCCCCCTCGATGAAATGGCACGCCATGTTCAGGGTGTTCGGCGTGCGCCGCACCCCGCGCCCGTTCACCTCCACGTACGGCACCGCCCGGAGGATCTCCTCCTCCAGCCCGTCGCGGAGGCGCCCGATGCGCTCCATGCCGGCCGCGTGCTCCGCCGCCAGCCGGCACGCCCGGGCCAATCCAACGATGTACGGCACGTTCTCCGTCCCGCCGCGGCGCCCGCCCTCCTGGTGCCCGCCCAGCAGGTAGGGGCGCAGCGGCGTGCCCCGCCGCACGAACAGCGCGCCCACGCCCTTCGGCGCATGCATCTTGTGCCCCGAAAACGACAGCAGGTCCACGTGCGCCATCTCCCCGGCCAGGTCCAGCGGCAGCTTGCCCGCCGTCTGCGTCGCATCCGTGTGGAACACGATCCCGGCGTCCGTGTCCTTCGCGATCCGCGCCCACTCGCCCACCGGCCAGACCACGCCCGTCTCGTTGTTCGCGTGCATCAGGCTCACCAGCAGGGTGTCCGGCCGCAGCGCCCGCACGTAGTCCGCCGTCGCGATCTGCCCCTGCCGGTCCACCGGCAGGATCGTCACCTCGAAGCCCCGCCGCTGCATCTCGCGGCAGACCTCCAGCACGGCCGGATGCTCCACCGCGCTCGTCACGATGTGCCTCCGCTTCGGATTCGCCGCCGCCACCCCGAAGATCGCCGCGTTGTTGCTCTCCGTCGCGCACGACGTGAACACCACCTCCGACGCCTCCGCCCCGCCCAGGAATTCCGCCACCGTCTTCCGCGCCGCCTTCAGCGCCCCCGCCACCCGCAGCGCCGGCTCGTACATCGAGCTCGGATTGAAGAATTCCGGACCGAAATACGGCTGCATCGCCTCGACCACCTCCGGGGCCACCGGCGTCGTCGCGTTGTTGTCCGCAAAAATCAGCTGGGCATCGCTCATGGGGCGCCTTCCCGCGTCATACCGGGATCACCTGGATCCGCTCGTCCACCTGGTCCTTCAGCGTCCGCTCGACGATCAGCTGCAGGGTCCGCGAGGCCCCCATGCAGCCGGCGCACATGCCCCGCAGGGAGCAGTAGACCTTCCAGTCCTTGATGTCCACCAGCTCGATGTCCCCCCCGTCGCCCTTCAGCACGGGGCGGACGGTCTCGTCGATCACCTTCTCGATCTTGCGGTAGAGCTGGAACACCGAGGGGCCCGCCTCCGCCACCGGGGCCGCCGCCACCGTCGTCGGCGCCGGCTCGCCGGTCCCCCACGTCTCGTTCAGGATGTCCTGCAGTCCGCCCGGCGCATAGCGGCACGCCCCGCACATCCCGCCGGCCTTCAGCGCGGAAACGATGTCCTCGATCGTCCGCAGGTTCAGCTCCTTGATCTTCCGGCGCAGGTAGGGTTCCGTGATGCTGAAGCACTTGCAGACGATGCGCCCGTCGTCGTCCGCCGTCTCGCCCGTGAGCTTCACGCCGTGCGCGGCCAGGTCCACGCCGCGCTTCTTCGCCCAGTCGACCACCGCGACCTCCAGCGCCTCGGCGCCCATCACCGAACAATGGATCTTCTGCTGCGGCAGGCCCTCGAGGAAATCCACGATGTCCTGGTTCTTGATCTTCAGCGCCTCGATCGGGGTCAGCCCGTGCCCCTCGATCAGCGCGCACAGCGCCTCCGAGGCCGCGATCGCCGACGTGCAGCCGAACGTGAGGTATTTGGCTTCTACGATGACGTCCTTCAGCGGGTCCGCGTTCTTCTTCACGCGGAACGTGAATTTCAGCGCGTCTCCGCACACGATGGAGCCGTGCTGGCCCACGCCATCGGCGTTCTCGATCTCCCCCAGGTGCGTGCCGGGCTTCCCCTGCACCGCATCCATGAAGATCCGCTTCGTCTTTTCGCTGTATTCCCAAGCCATGGTTTCCTGCCTTCCGGTCAGCAGGAAGATACGCCCATCCCGCTGTTTTTCAAATCTTTCGGCGCGCGGGGAGGGTCACCCCTGGTCCTCCAGCCGCCGCCCGCGCCGCAGGATCTTCCACCCCTTCGTGAACAGCCGCCGGAAGAACGGGGGACAGTCGCCCACATGGCTGATCACCAGCGCCCGGTTCACGTACCGGAAGTCGCAGGCCGCGCTCATCCGCTTCCAGAGGTCGTAGTCGTCGAAATAGTCTTCGGGATTCCAGCCCCCCACCTGCTCGATCAGCGACTTCTTGTGCACCACGTTCGCCGTGTTGATGAAGTTGTAGCGCATCAGCTTCTCGCGGCTCCACCGGTGCAGCCACGGCTGGAAGGGATTCCCGAGGATCCGCCTCCCCGTCGCCTTGTCGCGGTACTGGCAGCGGCAGTAGAAAACAGGCTGCTCCGGATGCTTCGCCGCCTCGCCCATCATCACCCGCAGGAAATCCGGACGGTACTCGTCGTCGTCGTCCAGATAGGCGATGTAGGGCGCCTTCGCCATCTGGAAGACGCCGTGGTTCTTGGCGATCGCCCCGTGGGCGCGCGGCGGCGACTTCACCGGCAGGTTGTAGAACCGCAGGCGCGGATCCCCGTACGACGCCACCACCGCCCCGCTGTCGTCCGGCGTGCAGTCGCCCACGATGCACATCTCCCAGTCGTCGAATCCCCGCTGCGCGAGGACCGATGCGATGGCGCGCCGCAGCACCGCCGAGCGGTTGTACGTGCTCGTGACGATGCTGACCTTCGGCTCGGCGCCCATGTCCCGTTCCCGCCTACAGCGCCTTCAGGACGTCCAGCGCCGCCCGGATGTCCGACGGCACCAGCACGATCGACTTCTCGTCCCCCGGCCCGCCCGAGGAATAGCCGTATTCGATGTTGAGGTTGTTCCGGGCCAGCAGCTCCAGCACCCGCCCCAGCTCGCCCGGCTCGTTCGGCACGCGGATCAGCAGGACCTCGCGCGCGGCCACCAGCTCGCCGGAATCCTCCACCAGCTGCCGGGCCTTCTCGGTGTCGTCCACGATCAGCCGCGCATAGCCGTGGCCTTCCGTGTCCGCCAGCGTCAGCCCGTAGATGTTCACCCCGTGCCGCCCCAGGAACGTCGCCAGCGCCGCCAGGGTCCCCTTCCGGTTGTCGATGTACACCGTCAGCTGGGTGCCCTTGGAGAACACGATTTTCGACCCGCCCATGGCCCCTCCTTCAGAAGACCAGCCCGGCTGTCGCGAGGCGCCGGCCCAGTTCCTCCAGGACGCGGGCGTCGTCCGCCCGGCCCGCCGACTCGAAGGTCGCGCCGAAACGCAGATAGGCCCCCGCGTCGTCCCACGGCACCGTCGAAATGCCATGCTCCTTGATCAGGTACTGCGAGGCCTCCTCCGCGCTGGCGAAGACCCGCCCGCCCGCCGCCCCCTTCGGCGCCGGCACGTACAGGTAGAACGTCCCGCCCGGCATCTTCGCCTGGAATCCCGCCGCCTTCAGCACCTTCACCAGCCCGCGCAGGCGCCGCTGGTAGTGCGCGCGGATCTTCTCCGACAGCCGGATGTCCGCGATGCCCGCGCAGGCCGCCATCTGGATGGCCTTGAACTGGCCGCTGTCGATGTTGTCCTTCACTTCGGCCACCGCCGACACCACCCGCGCCGAGCCCGCCACGAATCCCAGCCGCCAGCCCGTCATGTTGTAGCTCTTGCTCATCGAGTGCAGCTCGATCGCCGCCTCCTTGCCGCCCGGCCGCGACAGGATCGACAGGCGCTCGCGCCCGTAGATCAGCGTCGCATACGCCGCGTCCTGCACGATCAGGATGTTGTGCCGGTGCGCGAACGCGATCAGCTCGTCGAAGAACTCCTCCGTCGCCGCCGCCCCCGTCGGGTTGTTCGGATAGTTCACGTAGAACAGCTTCACCCGCGACAGGTCGATCAGCCGCAGCGCCTTCAGGTCGGGGAAGAACTTGTTCTTCGCCAGCAGCGGCACCGGAATGACCGTTCCGCCCAGGTACCGGGTGTGCGTCGCCATCACCGGATATCCCGGGGTCGTCGCCAGCACCGAATCGCCCGGGTTCACGAAGCACAGCGGGAGCATCGCCAGCGCCGGCTTCGAGCCGATCGTGTGGTTGATCTCCGTCGCCGGATCCAGGTCCGTCACCCCGAAGAAATCGGCCATGTACTTGGCGGCGGCCGCCTTGAATTCCGCGATGCCGTTGTCCGCATAGCCCCGGTTCGCCGGATCGTCCACCGCCTTCTTCAGCGCCTGGCGGATCGCCTTCGGCGCCATCTGGTCCGGCTCGCCCACGCCGAAATCCAGCATCTCCACGTCCGGATGCGCCTCGCGCGCCGCCCGCTTCGCCCGCTTGATCTTCTCGAACTTGTAGATCGCCGTGCTCTGGCCGAAATTCACCCCGCCGATCCGTTCCGCAAACAATTTTTGGATTTCCATCGTTTCCCTTGCCTTTCCAAAATCGCCCTGATTATTCATGCTCCGCCGCCTTTGTCCACCGCTTTCCGGCCCTCCCCCCCCCTTCCCCGCCGAATTTTAGCATTGTCTTCCCCCTCCCTTTTGTGGCATCAACGGCCAACTTATGTTCGTTTCATTACCCGAATAGGAGCACCCGGATGAATGTCTTGCATGTGATTGCCAACCCGCGCCCGGCGGAAACATCGACCTCCAAGAAGCTGGCCTTCGAATTCTTCGCCGCCCTCACGGAGAAGAACCCCGATGTCGTCGTCAACAACATCGACCTCTACCAGGCCAAGCCCCCCTATGTGAGCGCCGAAGCCCTCAACTACTTCTGGGGCCCCGTCGCCAATCCCTCCTACATCCCCACCAAGGCCGAGGAGACCGCCGCCAATTTCTCCAACAACAACGCCCAGACCCTGATGGATGCGGATGTCCTCGTCCTCACCATGCCGGTCTGGCTCAACAGCATGCCGGCCATCCTCAAGGCCTGGCTCGACCAGCTCCTCGTTCCCGGCAAGATGTTCACCTTCGGCGCCGAAGGAATCGTCCCCACCCACCACCTCCGCACCGTCGTCCTCCTCGTCTCCTCCGACCAGGTCTACAAGGAAGGCGATGTCCGCGACGGCCTCACCCCCGCCATCCGCGCCATCTTCGCCTATATCGGGGTCGAAGACATCCAGATCGCCTGGGCCGACGGCCAGGACGCCTCCCGCCATTTCGATTCCAACGAACGGCGCGAAATGGCCATCGAGGCCGCCAAGGAAATCGCCGAGGACATCGCCGGCCTGGCTTGACGCCTTCCGCCCCTCCGCTCCGCCGGCTTTCCGGCGGAGCTTTTTTTAGGCACGAACGAACATCTCCCGCAACGGAGCCGCCCCGCATGAATCCAGAACCCAACCTCATCGGCCCCCGCATCCGCCAGCTCCGCGAACACCGCGAATGGTCCGTGGAAGCCCTGGCCCGGCAAAGCGGATGCTCCCCCGAAATGATCGCCGCCCTTGAGGCCGGCGACCTCGTCCCCTCCCTCACCCCCCTCCTCCGCCTCGCCCGCGGCCTGGGCGTCCGCCTCGGCACCCTCCTCGACGACCAGTCGCAGGACGGCCCCGCCATCGTCCGCCGCGGCGACGCCGGCGCCGCCATCCATTTCTCCGGCAACGACCCCTCCCGCAAACGCAGCACGCTCGACTTCCACCCCCTCGCCCCCCGCAAGGCCGCGCGCAACATGGAGCCTTTCCTGATCGACGTCCATCCCGCCCAGGGCGAGGTCGCCCTCAACGACCACGAGGGCGAGGAGTTCATCTTCGTCCTCTCCGGCCGCATCGAGATCCGCTACGGCAAGGATACCCACCAGCTCGCCGCCGGCGACAGCATCTACTACGAATCCGCCGTCCCCCACCATGTCCACGCCCTGGACGGCGATGCCCGGATCCTCGCCGTCGTCTACGCCCCCGCCTGATGCCCGTGAATCTCGAATTTCATATTTGAAATCTCAAATCCGGACCTGCCATGTCTTCTCATTCCCGAATTTCAAATCTCAAATCGGCTCTCCCCGACGCCACCAACGCCCCCATCGGCGCAGGCCCCGACGGCTTCACCTCCCTCACCCTCGGCCGCCAGCTTGAATTCTGGGCCCGCGAAACCCCCGGCCACGACTTCATCGTCTACCCCGACCGCAACCTCCGCTGGTCCTACAAGCAGTTCGACAACCGCGTCAACCGCCTCGCCAAGGGACTGCTCGCCATCGGCATCCGCAAGGGCGACCATGTCGGCATCTGGGCCAAGAACGTCCCCGACTGGCTCGTGTTCCAGTTCGCCTGCGCCAAGACCGGCGCCGTCCTCGTCACGGTCAACACCGCCTACAAGGCCGAAGAGCTCGACTACGTCCTCCGCCAGTCCGACATGAAGATGCTCGGCCTCATCGACGGCTTCCGCGACGTCGACTACCTCCAGATCATCAACCGGCTCGTCCCCGAACTCAAGGAGCAGCCCCGCGGACATCTCGCCAGCAAGGCCTACCCCCATCTCAAGTTCGTCTGCTACGTCGGCCAGGAAAAGCACCGCGGCATGTACACCACCGCCGAGCTGATGCTTCTCGGCGACCACCAGCCCGATGCCATCCTCGAAGAAGCCCAGGCCGCCATCGGCTGCCACGACATCGTCAACATGCAGTACACCTCCGGCACCACCGGCTTCCCCAAGGGCGTGATGCTCTCCCACCACAACATCCTCAACAACGGCTGGAGCATCGGCCACCGCCAGCGATTCACCGCCGCCGACAAGCTCTGCCTCCAGGTCCCCCTCTTCCACTGCTTCGGCGTCACCCTCGGCGTCATGGCCATCCTCTCGCACGGCGCCACCCACGTCTGCGTGGAGGTCTTCGACCCCCTCCTCGGCCTCGCCGCCGTCCATCAGGAAAAGTGCACCGTCCTCTACGGCGTCCCCACCATGTTCATCGCCATGTATTCCCATCCGATGTTCAAGATGTTCGACATGTCCAGCCTCCGCACCGGCATCATGGCCGGCACCGTCTGCCCGATGGAGGTCATGAAGCGCGTCATTAACGACATGCATGTGACCGAAATCACCTCCGTCTACGGCCTCACCGAGGCCTCTCCCGGCATGACCCAGACCTACGGCACCGACCCCGTCGAACTCCGCGTCTCCACCGTCGGCCCCGCCTTCCCCGGCGTCGAAGTCGCCATCCTCGACCCCGCCACCTCCCGCCCCCTGCCCCCCAACACCGAGGGCGAGGTCTGCTGCCGCGGCTACAACATCATGCACGGCTACTACAAGATGCCCGAGCAGACCGCCGCCGTCATCGACAAGGACGGCTGGCTCCACTCCGGCGACCTCGGCACCTGCGACGAAAAGGGCTACTACCGCATCACCGGTCGCATCAAGGACATCATCATCCGCGGCGGCGAAAACATCTCCCCCAAGGAGATCGAGGACCTGCTCCTCCCCCTCCCCGAAGTCATGAATGTCCAGGTCGTCGGCGCCCCCGACGCCAAGTACGGCGAAATCCCCGTCGCCTTCATCATCCTCAACCGCGGCAAATCGCTCAAGGAAGAGGACGTCCGCGACTTCGTCCGCCAGCACCTCGCCGCTTACAAAGTCCCCAAATACGTTTTCTTTGTCGCCGAATATCCCCTCACCGCCAGCGGCAAGATCCAGAAATACAAGCTCCGCGAACAGTCCAAGGCGCTGGTCGAAAAACGCCTCGCCGAAGGCGCCTGATCCTTCGCCCCCTCAACACCCCATTATGCGGGGGAAGGCGGCCCATGGGAATTTTCCACGCTGGAAAATCCTGGAGGCCGGCATCCTCAGTGGAGGGAAAACCCCGGACATCCATCGACCTTCCATCCGTGCGGAAAATCGCGGCACTGTCTCGGGCGCGCGGCGTAGATGCGGCACCGGCCTTCGGCATCGAGGAACTCGCAGGCGCCGCCGGGCGCTTCCTTCAGGGTGAGCTGCGCGCGGTTGCGTGCCAGCACGGCATGCGTTTCGATGAACGCCCCCTCCGGCATCCCCAGCGCCGCCGCCGCCGCGGCGATATCGGCCTTCTCCAGCAGCACCGATCCGGGCCACCGGCAGCAGGCCCCGCAACGCTGACACACAAAGGAAGACATGGAAACCGGACCGGAAAGGCGGCATCCCGCGGGAACTATTGCATGAAGATGCGTTCGCCGCCGGGGCCGATCATGATGGGGTTCTTCTCGTCCTGCAATTCGCAGGCGACATTGATGTTGCGGACCCACGCCATGTTGCGCGCCCGCTGAAACACCCGGTAGCTGTCCGGACGCACCAGGAAGCAGATGAACTGGGTCGCCGGGTCGATCTTTGCCAGCCGGGATCCATACCACTTGTCCGCCGTTTCTTCCTTCTGGTTTTTCAGCGGATAGCCTTCGGCCTCGGGAATCGGCAACAGGACATATTTGCCCATCAGCGCATAGGTGTAGTCCAGCCGGTGCCCGTCCATCTCGATGGTCGTCTGGGCGGCCGCCTTCAGGAATTCAGCCTCGTCGCCGCTCACCCGCTCTTTCAGTTCTTCCGTCTTGGTGTCGCAGGCTTTCTTCAGCTCCTCGACCGAAATCTGGAACAACTGGTCCTTGCGGCACTCGAAGAACACCGGGCTCTTGTCGTCCGACGTCATTTCCTTCGGCGTCGCCACCAGCACGGTGATCTGGGAGGCATCGATGCCCGTCAGCAAGATGATCAAGACCAGCACGCCCAGGATGCAGGTCATCAGGTCCGTGAAGGAGCTCAAATCCATTGAAGGGCCGGATGCCATGGCCTATTTTCCTTCCTCGCCAGCGGTTCCGCCGGCTTCCGGGGCTGCGGCTTCGCCGCCGCCTTCTCCCGCCGTCTCTCCGCCGCCACTGGCTTCCTCGGCCGGGGCAGAGGGAGTGTCGACGCCGGCCACCAGGATCTCCCGTCCGGCATCCCAGGGCTCGAAACCCACATCGACGCCCCGGTCCCGGATGACCTGGCGGAGCTTGCGCTGGAACGTGGCGCTTCCCGGCCGCAACAGCAGCACGACATAGCGCACGCTCTTCACCCGTTCCACGTCGTCCAGGAACTTCTCGAAGTCGTTCCCCTCGAACATCAGGTCCCGGGCCGCGATTTCCTTCTTTTCAGGATAGATGATGAGCTTCGTCGGCTCCACGTCCACATAGATGGGATCCTGCCGCATGTTCTGGAACTTGGGCGGAATGAACTCGGCATCCTCGTCTTCGCCGTAGACGGCGCCCGTCACCAGCGCGCCGATCTTGATGTTTTCCGGGTTGCTGATGATGGTCAGCACGTTGCTGACCAGCATCATCATCAACACGCCGATCAGCATCAGCACGATGTTCTGGAAGCCGGAAGAATCGAAATCGGCCTGTTTCATGGCGCCGAAGCCCCTGTTTCCGCGCCCTCCCCTTCGGGAGCGGGCGACGTCCCGGCCTCGGGCGCAGCTCCACCGGCCGGCACGGCGTCCCCGGCCCCCTCCGCTTCAACATCGGCCGCCGTCTCCAGGCTCATCTCCACGCGCTTCTTTTCGACGATTTCCTTCAACCCCGTCTGGGAACCGGTCAGCTTTTCGCCGCTTTCCTCGCCGCCGAACGCCACGGTCATCTGGGCCGGGAACTGGCCGAGCCGGAGCCATCCGACGGATCGGTTCCCGCCGCCTCCGCCGCCAAAGCCGGAGATCAGCAGGTTGCTGAGCTGCTCCTTCGTGACCTTGCCCCCCTCCATGCCTTCGATGGTGGCATCCTCCATGAAGGAGGCATCATAGGCGACGGTGCCGCTTTGCGAAGTGGCCGACTTGACCACCAGCTTGGCCTTCTGCTCGCGCGGCCCCTGGAACAAGGTGAGATAATAGTCCCCGAAGATGCCCGCACCGAGGAAGGACAGGTTCACATAGACCCCGCCTTCGCCCTCGGCCATTCCGCAAACAACGACGGGCACATGCAGGCCGCCGGGCGCCGAGGCCAGCTTCGCGACGTTGGTCCCCGACAGGCGGTACACACCCACATCGCCATGGAAAACAGGCTTGGTCTGCTCCACTTTTCCGCTCTTCCGCTTTGCCGAAAAGAAGCTCAGGCTGGGGCTGACCGCCGTCTCCGTCATGACCACCTTGCTGGGGAACAACAGGAAGAATTCGATGGACTCGATCGGATCCTCCTCCGCCCCTTCGACCTCGACCGAAGCCTTCACCCGGCCCGCCACGACCGGCATTTTGCCGGCGATGTCGCTCAGGTTGAACTGGACCGCGTGCGTCGAATCATCCGGCAGGATCTCCTTGGCGGCGTCCTGCAACCGGTCGAAGAAATTGTTCAGGAAGGCCGGCGCCTCCGATGGCATCCCCATCATGCCGTCCAGCGACCGGACCAGCTGCCGCATCACCACCTCGTTGACGGGCATGGACGGGTTCAGCGTGCATTCCAGAAGTCTTCCGGCCGCGGGATCCGTCACCAGATAGCGGGCGTTCTTCCGGTCCATTTCGATGTCGCCGATGGACTTCAACTCCTCCGTCAAGGTCTTCTGCTGCCCGGTGAAGGGCTCCATCCGCACCAAAGCCGCCTTGCCGGGGGCGATCTGCTCGCCCAGAATGAAGGTCCCGTCCGGATAGAGCGCCAGGCTCAGGAGCTCCGTCCGCCCGGCGGCATCGGGCGAACCGCCCACCATGATGTGGCGGTCCACCTCCCACCACGACAGCGACCCCTTGTTCCGGTCCCCCAGCAGCATCACATCCTGCCGCTCCGAAATCGCCAGGGTGGAAAAATTGGCGAAGGGGCCGAAATCGATCACCCACCAGTTCCCGTCCGGCTCCCTCATCAGGGCCGAACCGAATTTCATGAAATCGGACCCGATCTCGTCGGCGCCGGCGATATAAAGGCGTCCGCCGGGATCGCAATACAGATCGCGCCATTGGAACTCCTGGTCCAGCCACGGCACGGGAATGCCCTTGGCCACGACGAACTTCCCCTGCTCGTCCGGATGGAATTCCAGAATGCGGCCGTTGGGTTCCTGCTCCGCCACGAACAAGGTCCCGTTCGAGGAAATCGAGATCGGCCCCGGCTTCTGGAGGCTGGCGGACATCCATTTTTCCAGGGGGACCTGGGTGGAGATCGCCCACCGGGGAATCGCATTGGAAACAATCCAGCCACTGGCCAGCGCGGGTTCCGGCTTCCCGTTCTTCAGGACCAGGATCTGGCCGCTGCCTTTTTCCGCCACATAGATATCGCCCGTGATGGGATGGACCGCCACCCCGCTGGGTTCCTTCAAGCCCTCGGCCAGCACGCGGATCGAGAAGGTCTGCCCCTGCGCCCCCGCGCCGAAGAGCAAAAGGCCCGCGCAGACGGCGTGCCCTATCCGGAACCGGAATCCGCTCCTCATGCCGATGCCTCCTCCGCGCCCCCCCCCTCTAGGAAACGACTTCCTCGTGCAGGGTGATCACCCTCGGCTTGCTCAGGCGGCGGCAGAATTCGTCCGTGGTCGCCAGATGCTCGCGGAGCTGCGCAAAGGACTTTTGGAACTCTTCCGCCCCGGCGATGCCCGCCATGGCGCGCTCCAGGGCCTGTTCCACCTTCAGCAGCTCCTGGATCTTCGCGCCCAGGTCCATGATGGTGGCGATCTGGTCTTCCACGATGCCGGCGGCATTGGCCGCCTTCTGCAGGCTTTCGCCCAGCGTGGTCTGGATGCTGTCGGCGCTGCGCGCATACCGGTCGGCCATGTCCGCCGCCCGGGCGTGCGCATGCTCCATCGCCTCGGCCAGGGCCTTCACCTCGTCGTCGGTGGCCGTCTTGCGCACCTCCACATACCGCAGGGTCAGTTCGTCGAACTGTTTCTTCAGCTCGCCGCCCGCCTTCTCGATCGAACCCGTGAAGACCTCTTCGTAGCGGTCCGGATCGGGAATGTAGCGGCGGAAGGCCGCCTCGATCGAGTCCTCGAGGTTCTCGATCACCACCGGCTGCTGCTCGGCCGACGGCAGGCGCCGGATGAAATGCTCGTCCAGATAGACGTCAACCTCCGCCATGAAGGTTCCTTCGCGGCGCATCAGCGAGGTCAGCGGGAACTGCACGAACGTCACCAGCATCAGCGCCAGGAACGTCGTGTCGAACGCGACGCCCAGGCTGATGGTCACCTGCGCGATGGCGCCTTTGATGGCCGACAGTTCCGCCGAACCCGACAGGAAGTCCGCGAATCCGCCGACGGCGGCGCCCAGTCCCTGCACCGTTCCGATGAAGCCCAGAATCGGAATCACCCACATCATCAGGCGCGCGATGGTGAACGTCATGTCGGACATGACGGTGTCGCGCGTGTTTTCCGAGCTGATCCAGCCTCCAACGCGGCCCAGGTCCTTCGTGGCCACCCAGAGCCCCAGGGCGCGGTCCAACCGGCTCAGCAGGATGCTGGTCTGGTTGTCTCCGCTTTCCTGCAGGCGCTTGCGGAGGGCCTGGATGTCTTCTTCGCTCTCCATGTTGACGCCGCGGATCTGCGCCGTGTCCTCCGCGATGTGCTTGATCTGCCGCTTGAGGACCCGGTTCTTCTGCAGGATGAAAACCACGATGACGAAGAAGCTGAGCAGTTCGAGCCACTGAATGGGGCCGCGCTGGTTGATCAGGCCGTTGATGTACTTGATCAACGGCGTCTGGTGCAGCTTGTTCCAGAAGTTGAACCCGTAGCAGACAATGACCGTGCCGATCACCGACCCGACGACCTGGATCCAGACGTTTACATCGGTGTTGGGCCGCGCCGTGGCCAATCCCTCGTCTTCCACCGCCGTCGCTGCCGCAGACGTCTCTTGGGGCTCGGTGGCGGGCATCTTGTCCAGTTCTTCCACTTTTTCCTTAGCCATATCCTGCACCTGTCCTTGATGTTGGCGCTGAGTGCCGCGCTTGCGGCCTGCAACTTGTTTTTACGCTCTCAAAAACAATGGCTTCCGTCGACAAAAAATTGACGAAAATCAAACAAATCCGTCCCCCGCTCCGGCCGTTCCTCCCGACCCCGGCGTCAATGCGCCCCTTCGCTGAAATCCGTCCCCGGCCGGAAGAACTCCGTCCACTCCGCCAAGCCATAGGCCAGATGCATCAAGGGAACCATGCCCCACAAACCCAAATCGCCCCACCGCCTCGTCCGGAAGGCGGTTTCCACCGCCACCCCCAATGCCATCAGGGCATACAGCCCCAGGTCGGCCGCCAACAACCAAGCCGCCCACCCCCAAAACGGCGACAGCGCCATCAGCGCCACCGTTCCCCCCACCCAAAACCCGGGAACCAAGGGTAGTGGATTGAACGACACCCCTCCCCGCAACAGCCGGATGCGCGTCGCCCCGTAGGTCCACATCTGCCGCCAGAACCGTCGAACCGACTGCCGGGGATAGTGTTTCACCCATGCCGCCGGAACAAACACCAGCTTCCATCCCGCCTTTTCGGTGCGGCAGGCCGCAATCATCTCCTCGCCGGGATAGAAATCCGACGGGAATTCCCCCATCTGGAGGAAGGCTTCCCGCCGGTAGATCGCATTGCATCCAATGATCCGGTCCCAATCCACCGGGTAGGCCGCCGCCCGGTTCCGCCGGTACCGCTCGGCCACATAGCCCGCCGCCCGCGACGACAGCGCCAATCCCGCCAGCCGCCCGATGCGGTTGATGTCGTCCGGCACCAGGCTCGGCCCGCTCGCCAGCCCGACCTCCGGATCTGAAAACGGCTCCACAATGCGCCGCGGCCAGTCGGGCGCCACCACCACGTCGTCGTCCATGAAGGCGATCAGCGGCGCGTGCGCCGCCGCCGCGCCGGCGTTCTTCTTGCGGCTGGAATCGCCCGTCTCGAACTGAATGTCCAGATGGAGGACGCCCGGATGCCGGACGCAGAATTCCCGAAGCCGCCCCGCCACTTCCGGATCCGGCACCCGGCCGGCAACGATGACCTCGACCTCTTCGAATCCCTCCGCCTCCGCCAACGACTCCAGCGTGCGGATCAGGATGTCCCTCCCCATGGTCGGGATCACCACCGACAGGACCGGGGACGGTTTCCCGGCTCCGTTCACGCCGCCGCCTCCAGCCGGCGCCGCGGCCACGCCAGGGCCCCCAGCGCCACCAGGCCGGCCAGGATCCCCGTGCCCTGCAACCAGGTTGAAAGCCCCCGCGGCGCATATCGCAGCACCACGTCGTGCCGCCCCGCCTCTTCCAAGGCCACGCCCTGGAACATGAAATCGCACCGAATCACGGGCACGGCCCGCCCATCCACCGTCGCCTTCCAGTTCGGATCGAATTTCTCCGCCACCCGCATCACCACGGGCCCGTGGCTCTCCACTGTGAATTCATATCGCCCCGGCAGCCGCTTGGTGATCTCCACCTTTGGCGCCGGCCCCGGATCGCCCGACGGCGGCGCGCACACCTCGCTCCCCGGCGCCAGCAACACCGAGGAGAACGGTTGAAACGAGGGATCGGCCAGCGTTTTCAGGGCCTCGGCATCCTCCACGATCCGCCACGACTGCACTGCGGCCACGAGGGGCGGCCTCTGTTTCATCTGGAGGACGACTTCCGGCGCGTTCGGTCCCGGCGGCACGCTCCGCGTCGCCACCCCCCCGCGGCCGTCGTCCATGGGCTGGTACGCCCACCCCATCTCCATCTGAGAGGCCCACGCCGGATTGGCCAGCAATTGCGCGGCGACATCCCGGTGCGCCAGCACATGCGAAACCGCCGTCAGTCTCCACATCCGCACCGGATCCTTCATCGCGCCCCAGAATGCCGTGTAGTCCGCCGGCGGCCGCGGAAGCTGCGTCACATTCACCGACAGGATTCCATGATAAGGGAACAGATAGGTCAACCAGAGATTGTAGAATCCATCCTGCGTCGCCATGGCCGTCCGGTTGTGGCCGACCTCGCGCTTGAGGTAGCGCACCAGCTCGTTTTCCGCCACATAGCCCGGCGGCATGGTTTGGATGTAGTGCGGCGCCAGGATGACCGCCGCGTCGAACACCACCACCAGGGCCGGCAGCCACGCTCCCCATGTGCGGGATCGCCCTCTCAACAGCCACAGGATGCCTGCGCCCACCGCCAGCGCCACGCCCGCATACGTCACGGAAAACGCCTTGTTCCACTGGACCACGCGCCCCAGCGCGCCCCAACCGGCCGCCGCCAGCCGTTCCGCGCCCGATGACAGGTCCGCCCACAGCGCCAGTCCCGACAGCAGGAAAACGCCCGCCGCGATTCCCGCGCCCCATTGCCATTTTTTCGCCGCCTTCCCCTCCATCCGCAACGCCGCATCCAGCCCGAACGCCGCCAGAACCCCCCATGCCATCTGGAAGAAATGGATGAACTTGTTCGGATTGCGGATGCTGCCGAATCCCGGCAGGAGGCTCAACGGCTTGTAGAGCACGAAGAATTTGCCGAAGGCCAGCAACAAGGCCAGGACGCACAAGGCTCCCCACAGGAAGACCACGGCCGCTTCGCCCCTCTCCCTCCGCCGGCGGAACGCGTCCCCCAGCCCGATCAGCGCGAACAGGAGCGGGACCGCCCCCACGTACACCGTCTCCAGCTTGAAATTCATGAACCCCTGGCCTGTCTGCTCGTACCCCTCGCTCCGGCCCATCTTCCCCCAATAGGGTCCCTTTTCATATCCGCTGCGCCATCCCGTCCATCCCGGCGCGATGAAATCCAGGCTCTCGCCCGGCGGCTGGCTCCATTGCGTCAGATAGGCCCACTGCGATTCCTTGGATTCCTCGCCCGGAACCTCCGTCACCCCCGCGCCCACCACGGACATCGATGCGCCGCCCGCGATCAATGCCGCCACCAGCGCCGCGGCCCAGGATTTCTTGGCCAGCTTCGCCGCGTTCCATCCGCCCGCCGCCCTTGCCGCCTCGAACAACCCCAGCGGCGCCAGCAGGAGCGCGCAGAACAGCGCCACATCCGATTGCTCCAGGAACATCGCCCCGGCCGAGGCGCCGGCCACCACCGACCAGGCCATCCTCCCCGTCTTCCCCCACCTCCCCAGCGCCAGCATCGCCAGGGGCAAAAAAGTCAAAACTCCAAATTTACCGATATGGCCCGCATAGGTCAGTGTCAGGTTTGTCCCCACCCAGAACGCCACCAGCCCCCCGAAGACACAGGCGGACGCCTTCAATCCCTTGTCCCGCAAATAGAGCGTAAGGAAGAGAGCGGCGAGCAAAAGACTAACGCCATAATACAGATTCATGAAACCACGTGCAGACGTGACGCGCATCGCCAATGCCCAAAGATGGAATCCGGATATGTCGGGCATTCCCCACAAGGATTCCCCCAGCCAGCGGGTCACAAGAGAGGCTTGAATCTGCCTTTGGTTGTAAGCCACCACCCCCACATTGCCATCGCTGGCCTGCAAGATAGCCCCGGGAGCTAGCACGTTGTGGAATACGGAAACATAAGTTAGGGAGAAAAAAACGGCAAATCCGGCAATGGCCCGGGCAGAAGACTTGCGCATGGTCCCCCCCCCTCCCTTTTTGATGGACAAGGCAGATTGCATATTTGTTCACTTTACCCCATTCTTGTGGATGGTCGCTAGTTTAAACCACCCGCGTCATCAAGTTTCCCGATTGAAAACAAGAGGATAAAGACTTACCTTTCTCTTAATTTGAATGCATAATGACATCGATCCCGCCTATTCCTTAGGAATTTTAAATATGAATGAATCTGATTGCTCCCCCATTCAATCCTACGAGCCAGTTTTCCTCCGCCTTTTCCGAATCTACCGTCAGGCAGGCTATGACATCCGGATCAACCTGAATCCGGCATTCTTTGCCGGGTGGGGGGATTCACTCTTCTGCATGCTCTATAAGGATGGCAAGCCCCTGAGCACCGGCGGCGGCGGCATTTCCCTCTCCGAACTCAATTTCTTCGAATCCCTCCGCTCCGCCCTCCCCCTCTCCAGCATCTTTGTCATTGGCAATTCCGGTGGCTGGAGCACCCTTGCCCTCGCCCTCCTCTGGCCCGAAGCCCGTGTCGCCGCCATCGACTGCGGCCTGATGGAAAAGCCAAATCCATTGTTCGAGGTGTTCGACTTCGATCGTCACCAGGGCGGCATGCCCAGTGATTTCGGCATCGTCCTCACCAATGATCTCGCTCGCGCCCACCACCTCGATGTGCAGGTCGTCCAAGGCATGTCCCCCCAGGATCTCCCCCACGTCATACCATCCGCCTGCCCCGCCCCTCCCCAGCTGGTCTTCATCGATGGCGGACATTCCAACGAACAGGTCATCAAAGATTTCGATGGCTTGCAGCGCCTTGTTGACCCTAATTGCATTTTCATCTTCCACGATGTCGTCAACTGGCACATGGAAAAAGGATTCCTGCACTGCTGCGAGGTCGTGGGCCGCAAGGGGCATATCCTCTGGCGCACTTCCTCCGGCATGGCGATCCTGCTCCCGGACACTGCATCCGTGGCGGTCCGGGAAGTGGTGGATGCATTCTCCGAATCAGAACAGAAGCTTCGGGAATTTAAGCGCAGGGCTCCGCGACGGCGCATGGTGTCTATCATCGAAAAACTTCCGGAAAATTCCATCCTTGGCAAGCTGAAGACCGCCATCAAGTGGATCAACGCACATCTGCCTCGCTTGCATAGACATTGAAACGGAACCAAGAGCCCGCATATCCATGTATTGGCTATTTCTCACTATTCTGAACTTTTGTGCGGGACGGGCCTGGACCTGAGGCGCCCCCCCCCATCGACCGATTCCTCTATTGCAAGCTGACCGGACACCTTCTGGTGTAGTCCGCCGATGATCACCGATGGGCCTGCCAAAATGTCCCGCAGGCGCATCCGCAAATACCCCTCCCCTCCGCCGCATCGAGATGCGCACATCACACATGTTTGCCCAAGTCCCGGGTTTCCACCGCAAACAACCCATCCCCGATAAAACACCTTCCCACTAGAGCGGAGATGCCGCGCATCATCACCACACTAGGGGGAGAGTTCGACCCCCACCCCAAAATATTGTTGGAGAAGCAAACTGTTTGTGAAAAGCATGAACCCGCCCGTACCGTTAATCGGCCCGGAGTTGGTCAGCCAAGATGTGGAAGTGAGGTTGGTCGTGCCGTAAAGCCGATAGGTGCGTCCAATCACCGTCTGCCATCCCAACACAACATTGGATTGCCATGTGCCACTATAGATTGGCGCAATTACTTCCAAAAGGGACGTTGAATTGGCCGGATCCGTTCCCGCGATGTATTCATGCATATTGGGCATTCTGTCGCCATCTGCATCTGCCAATGCATCATTTGTAGTCAATAAAAAGCCGTATTGGGCCTCCCATGCATCCGGCATTCCGTCAGAGTCGGTATCGTCGACGGTCGGATCGCTGCCAAGATCGAATTCACTCTGGTTGTCTAGGCCATCCGTTTCATAGTCGTCTGTACCGCTCCAGTCAAAACAGCCAAAATACTGCATCTCCCATGAATCGTCCAAACCGTCTCCATCGGGATCGGCAGTCAGGCTCCCCTTGAGGGAAAACTCGGCAAGCGCCCATGAATCCACGCTGTAGCCGCTCTTGATCACCACCTGCACGAACCGGCATGTCGAACCGCCCATGTCATAGGTCTCTGGTGACTCCGCCGCAGCCAGAGTTCCAGTCACCACCACGGTGAAATTGCTGCCATCCATTGAGGTGCGAATCTCAAATTCTTTTGAATACGCATTGGTCTCCCCCGCGCCCGAATTGTAGAAAATGGCCTCATCCAAGATGGCGCCCGAGAAATTGGTGAATCCATATGTGAAGCGCGCATCACTTGGGTTTGCACAGCTGCGCCAATAGGACGCGCGATTGCCGTCTGTCAGATACTTGGGCGCAGCATAGTTGGTTGCGCCGACCGTGCCATACAGCAATACCCCCCCTCTGTCGGGGCTTAACAAGCTGACATCGCCAAAGAGACCAAATTCCGTGAGATGATAGGTCTTCAACCGAACCCGGCAGGCGGTTTGATCGACGGTGGTTTCCAAAACGCGCCGCCACTCATTAGAGACCACGTCATACCAAAAGGCATCGAGCGTCGCCGCCGGAATGACGGTTCCATCCACAATTCCATCATGATCTGCATCGGCGTAGGGGATCTCGATGACCACGGGCTGTCGGGATTGCAAGCCGCCATCAAAAGACACTTTTCGGTTGACCTCCGCGCTTACCAGCCCGTGCGCGGCACCATTCCCGGAGTTCGTATTGACATCCACTTTCTCAATAATAACTGTGGCGTTCGACGCTATCGATCCCGCCGGGACATAAACCCCGGTCCCATCTGCGAGAATGCAATTTGCGGTCTCTTCCTTGCTGAAGGTTTGCTCTTTCACCACTTTTCCGTTTTGGATTGTTTCAAGCACCTTGCCAGGCGTTTTATCCGTCGATGCGTCTGCGATGACCGTTATGGTTTCGGAAATCACCGCATTGGTCTCGGTATCAACAGCCACGGCACGTAAATCGTAGAACTGGCCATTCACCAAGGCAGAGACATTCCAAGCTATAGTGAATGAATTGGCGGGTGGCACAAGGAGATGTCCGATGTCGGTCCATTCACCGGAAAGCGTCGCCTTGCATTGAATCTGGATACTGGCCGTCAGGTTTCCGGGAGCTGTCTGCGCATGTACCGTGACGTTACTTCCCCAAATCCGATCGCCATTCTTGGGGACACTGATCCACGCCCTGAGCTTAGAGGCTTCTCGGGTTGTGACCAAGGCGGAGGCGCTACCTGACAGACCCGAATCATCCGCAACCTGGACGGAAGGCGTAAAAGTCCCGACCGATTGGTAAGACTGGGTAACGACAGAATTCGGACCCATCAGATCCGGTGTTCCGTCGCCATCGAAATCCCAGGCATACGACACGACGGTGCCGTCGGAGTCCGAAGCGACCGCTGTGAATACCACCTCCAATGGAATAGTCCCCGAGGTGGGCTGGTTGGTCAGCAATACAATAGGGGGAGTACCCAATGGTGCCAGCACAACCACAGTGATGGCCGCCGTGTCTTGAAGCCCTTGGTCATCCATCACCCGCACGACAGCATGATGGAGACCGACCTCTCCATAGGTGTGAATGACAAACGGCTGCGAGGTTAATTCGTCGTAAACTCCATCGCCGTTGAAATCCCACTCGTAGGACACAAGAGTGTGATCCACAGCTACGGTCGACCCCTCGGCAGAAAGAGTGAGCACCATCGGCGCCGGAGCCGAATTGGTCGAAGCATTCAAAACAGCTACAGGAGCCTGACCGAGGACTGTCACAACAATAGATGTAGAAGCGGACAACCCAAAGCCATCGATGACCTTCAGGATATTGGTATAGACACCGGGAGAAGCGAATTCTCCGGAAAGGACGGCTTTGCCATCGGCCGACCATTCTGCCAAACCGTCTTCATTGCAGTCCACTTCCGAGCGAACAATGTTGTTCTCCATGTCAACGGAAGAGACAAAATCGAATCTTACGCGCAATGGAGCAACGCCTTGGGTCGGCGATACTGCTACGCCAAGAACTGGAGCCGAATTAAAATATGCTTCTATGTTGTGATCCGCCTCCACGGTGGAGAACACATAGGAGAAGCTGCTACATTGGAAATCGAATTCCCCGACATCCCGGTTGTCCACCAGCACACGGGCAATATGGAAACCATTGGATGCTTGAACCATGAAGTTGGTGCCCGCCCCTTCGGGAACGAGAATCTCCCCGGAAGGCGAAATGGTCCCGCCGGGCCTTGCAACGGCCAACACCGAATATTGGTTAAGACTTGTTATGATGGAGACCGTTGCCGTGGCCGAGACGCCCAGTGGGCAGGTGTCGTTGTATGCCGTCAATACCACTGCGTATTCCCCCGTCTCCGTCCAGGCATGCGGCACGCTCATCGTGTTCATTTCCGAAGTTCCATCTCCAAAGTCCCACCGGTTTGATGTCGTTCTCCCTTCGATGTCGGCGGCGAAAGCAACTTCCACACCCGGAGCAACGCTCAATGCTGAAGAAACAATGGCCACGGCGAGTTGGCCGGTGATGGGGCCGGACGCCGGTTCATCGCACCCCATCGAGGGAGGGGTCAGCCAGGCCTCGCCATCGATGTCCGTTCCGATGGCGTACGACGACGATCCCATTCCCGCGCACGGGGAATTCGCCGCGATATGTCCGCCGGAGATCAGTTTCGGATCGGACGCGAGATTCCCTTCCCCCGACTGCAGGGGAGAAGTGCAGGTATAGCGGCACGTGGCCACGCTCACATTTGCCGGGCTGTTGGAATACACGATGCAGTTGTTGAGCCTGCAATTGTAGATCCCGCCCCCATAGGCAGCGGAGTTCCCGGTGATCGTGCAGTTGTTCAGCGTGCACTGGTCGGATCCACCCCCGTATACGCCGCTATTGCCCGCGATCAGGCAGTTGTACAGCATGCCGCTTCCACCCGACCCGCCCGCTTCGCGCACAACGGAATTCCCGCTGACGATGCAATTGTACAGCGTCCCCCAAGTGCTTCCCCCTCCGCTATACGCGGCGTTCCCGCTGATCACGCAGTTCGACACCACCGGCAGGGTCGTTGCATACATGTTGATCCCGCCCCCGGCCTGGTCGTAGCTCCCATCCCCATCCGTCCGCGTATGTCCGTTCGTCACCATGAAACCGATCAGCGCCCCCGCCTGCATGAATACTCCCCGCACCGCGTTCGTCCCCCGAGGCCCCTGCCCCCGGATAACCGTCGCCGCAGGCCCGTTCACACTTCGCACCACGATCGCGTTCGTAATCACCACCCGGTTCTGTGTCAAGTGACCTGGCGTCGCCCGCGACCCCGTTTCGTACACCCCATTGGTCACCAGCACCGTGTCGCCCGGCACCGCTGCATCCACCGCCGCCTGGATTGTATGCGCCGCATTGCTCCACGCATCGAAGGGATATGCAGAGGAAGGGGAATCCTGCCATACATGCCGGGTACAGGGCGGCGCTGGCTCCACGACGGAGACTGTCGATGTGGCCGACACGCCCGTCGGACAGGAGTCGTTGTATGCCGTCAGCACCACCGCATATTCCCCCGTCTCCGCCCAGGCATGTGAAACATTCACCGCGTCCATCACCGATGTGCCATCCCCGAAGTCCCACCGGTTGGAGGCCACGTTCCCCTCGATATCGGCCGTGAATGACAATTCCGCACCCTGCACCACTGTCCCGGCTTCGGCGAGAATCGCCACCGCCAGTTCGCCCGTGACAGGACCTGCCGCGATGACAATCTCCAGCGCCTTGTTTGTACTGGCTCCGATTCCGTCCTGCACCACAAAGGTCACGAGGTTGGTCCCCGCCTGCGTCGGCGTCCCGGAAATCACGCCTCCGGAGGACAAGGCCAAGCCGTCTGGCAACTGAGCCGTGGACGGGCGAATCGCCAAGCTGCTGTACCAGCTGGCTGAAATAGCCGTCACATCTTCCAGACCCGCCGGCGGCGTCGCCCGCCCATCCGCATCGCTTCCCCACCCCACCACCACCCCATCCGACCGGAGCGCCAAACTATGGTCCTGCCCCGCGGCAAGAGCCACCACATTGCTCAGCCCAGCCGGCACGTTGATCTGGCCCACATTGTTGTTGCCCCACCCAACCACCGTCCCATCCGACCTCAACGCCAAACAGTGCGCGGCCCCCGCGACGATCGCCGTTGCATTGCTCAGCCCCGCTGGCACATCCGTCTGCCCATAGGCGTTATCCCCCCAGGCCACCACCCTTCCGTCCGACTTCAACGCCAAGCTTTGGGAACCGAAACCGGCGATGGCCAGCACGTTGCTCAGCCCAGCCGGCACATTGATCTGGCCAACATTGTTGTTGCCCCATGCCACCACCGTACCGTCCGACTTCAGCGCCAAACTATGAGTGTGGCCTCCGGCCAGCGCCACCACGTTGCTCAGTCCCGCGGGAACGGTCAACTGCCCGTAATTGTTCCTGCCCCAGGCCGCCACCGTGCCGTCCGACTTCAGCGCCAAGCTGTGGTCCGCCCCTGCCGCAACCGCCACCACGTTGCCCAGCCCCGCCGGCACCGTCGCCTGTCCGTACCGGTTGTCGCCCCATGCCACCACTGTCCCGTCCGGCTTCAGCGCCAGCACATGGTTTCCGCCACCCGACACCGACAACACATCTCCAAGCTCCGCCGGCACATTCGTCTGCCCCGATGCGTTGTAGCCCCATGAAGCAACCCCTCCCTCTCCCTCCATCGTGCTCCATGCATAGGGCAATGTCCCGTTCGTCGCCTCCAACACCGCATTGTAGGACTCCATCGCCGTCCCCACAGGCAGGGAAGTCGTCACAATGGCCACGGCGAGTTGGCCGGTGATGGGGCCGGACGCCGGTTCATCGCACCCCATCGAGGGAGGGGTCAGCCAGGCCTCGCCATCGATGTCCGTTCCGATGGCGTACGACGACGATCCCATTCCCGCGCACGGGGAATTCGCCGCGATATGTCCGCCGGAGATCAGTTTCGGATCGGACGCGAGATTCCCTTCCCCCGACTGCAGGGGAGAAGTGCAGGTATAGCGGCACGTGGCCACGCTCACATTTGCCGGGCTGTTGGAATACACGATGCAGTTGTTGAGCCTGCAATTGTAGATCCCGCCCCCATAGGCAGCGGAGTTCCCGGTGATCGTGCAGTTGTTCAGCGTGCACTGGTCGGATCCACCCCCGTATACGCCGCTATTGCCCGCGATCAGGCAGTTGTACAGCATGCCGCTTCCACCCGACCCGCCCGCTTCGCGCACAACGGAATTCCCGCTGACGATGCAATTGTACAGCGTCCCCCAAGTGCTTCCCCCTCCGCTATACGCGGCGTTCCCGCTGATCACGCAGTTCGACACCACCGGCAGGGTCGTTGCATACATGTTGATCCCGCCCCCGGCCTGGTCGTAGCTCCCATCCCCATCCGTCCGCGTATGTCCGTTCGTCACCATGAAACCGATCAGCGCCCCCGCCTGCATGAATACTCCCCGCACCGCGTTCGTCCCCCGAGGCCCCTGCCCCCGGATAACCGTCGCCGCAGGCCCGTTCACACTTCGCACCACGATCGCGTTCGTAATCACCACCCGGTTCTGTGTCAAGTGACCTGGCGTCGCCCGCGACCCCGTTTCGTACACCCCATTGGTCACCAGCACCGTGTCGCCCGGCACCGCTGCATCCACCGCCGCCTGGATTGTATGCGCCGCATTGCTCCACGCATCGAAGGGATATGCAGAGGAAGGGGAATCCTGCCATACATGCCGGGTACAGGGCGGCGCTGGCTCCACGACGGAGACTGTCGATGTGGCCGACACGCCCGTCGGACAGGAGTCGTTGTATGCCGTCAGCACCACCGCATATTCCCCCGTCTCCGCCCAGGCATGTGAAACATTCACCGCGTCCATCACCGATGTGCCATCCCCGAAGTCCCACCGGTTGGAGGCCACGTTCCCCTCGATATCGGCCGTGAATGACAATTCCGCACCCTGCACCACTGTCCCGGCTTCGGCGAGAATCGCCACCGCCAGTTCGCCCGTGACAGGACCTGCCGCGATGACAATCTCCAGCGCCTTGTTTGTACTGGCTCCGATTCCGTCCTGCACCACAAAGGTCACGAGGTTGGTCCCCGCCTGCGTCGGCGTCCCGGAAATCACGCCTCCGGAGGACAAGGCCAAGCCATCTGGCAACTGAGCCGTGGACGGACGAATCGCCAAGCTGTGGTACCAACCGGCCGAAATGGCCGTCACATCTTCCAGACCCGCCGGCGGCGTTGCTCGCCCATCCGCATCGCTTCCCCACCCCACCACCACCCCATCCGACCGGAGCGCTAAAACGTGGTCTTGACCCGCGGCAATCGCCACCACTTCAATCAACCCCGGAGGGACGTTTGTCTGCCCGTAGGTGTTGTCCCCCCAAACCGCCACCGTTCTATTCGACCTCAGGGCAAGACTATTGTTTGCACCTGCCGCAACTCCTACCACATTGGTTAACCCCGAAGGCACACTGGTCTGACCAAAGGTATTGTCACCCCATGCCATCACCGTCCCGTTGGATTGCAATGCGAGACTGTGCGAATTGAAGCTCGCAATCATAGTCACATTGCTCAACCCCGCCGGCACGTTGATTTGGCCAACATTGTTGTTGCCCCATCCCACCACTGTCCCGTCCGACTTCAGCGCCAAGCTATGAGTATGGCCTCCGGCCAGCGCCACCACGTTGCTCAGTCCCGCGGGAACGGCCAACTGCCCGTAATTGTTCCTGCCCCAGGCCGCCACCGTGCCGTCCGACTTCAGCGCCAAGCTGTGGTCCGCACCTGCCGCAACCGCCACCACGTTGCCCAGTCCCGCCGGCACCGTCGCCTGCCCGTACCGGTTGTCGCCCCATGCCACCACTGTCCCGTCCGGCTGAAGGGCCAAGCTGTGATTTCCCCCTCCTGCCACTGCCGTTGCATTGCTTAATCCGGGCGGCACATTTGTCTGACCACATCCATTCCCGCCCCACGAAGAAACTCCACCCGCGTCCGCCGAAATACTCCAAGCATAGGGTGACGTCCCATTCGTCGCCTCCAGTGTAACACTGTAAGGCTCTAACTCTGTGCCTTCAGGCAGGGATTCGGTCACGATGGAAAAACCATTGCCATAAACCTTACCCCCCGATAAAAACACACAGATAGCTAATACAGATAGCCAACTGCTACGCATACGTTTCATGACCCTCTCCCTTCACCCTATGTGATAAGGCAACTTCAGTTTCCTCCGTTCTCCATCATAGTCAATGTGGAATGGCCCCTCTAACCAAAATCTATTAGTTGGGCTTATTGGCTAACCTTAAACAGATGAACGGAATATAAAAGTGCAAGAGCTGCAGTCCCTGTACCTGTAAAGAGAGTGCTCGGATACGACCTTCACTTTTTCTTGCATGGTCTTTCCTCGAGGCCTGGCGCTCCCAGCACCACCACGTCGCCCACCATTCCGGGCCACCACCCCGCAAACAGGCGCGACACGAAATCGAACGAGTGGTTCACGCACCCCCCCACCCGGACCGGGCGGATCCCGTGCCAGCGTAGGAATTCCTTCAGCGCCCGCAGCGTGAACACCCGCAGATGCCCCGCCGCCACGTCGTCCGGACCGTGCGGCAGCAGTCGGCCGATCACGGGATTGCCGAACCGATACGGGATGAACGACACCTCCATCGAATGGGGTTGCATCCCGAACAGCAGCGAAAGCCGGTCAATCCATCCCGCCAGGTTGGGCGTGGACAGCAGCAACCAGCCATCCGGCTTCATCAGCTTCCGGAGGTTGGCCACCGCCACATCCGTTTCGACCAGATGCTCCAGCACCTCGAAGAACAGCACCAGGTCATATCGTCCGGCGGAATCCGCGGGGATCTCGCCGCAGATCGACTGGACGCGCGATTTTTCCCCCGCCGCGAGGGCCCGCTGGACACCGGCCTCCGAGAGATCCCAGCCTTCCAGTTCCACGGCCGTGCCGAAGCGTTCGGCCAGCCGGTTGGCGAACAGGCGGCCCAGCCGCATGTCGCCCCCGCCGATATCCAGCACGCGGAGGTTCCGCCCCTTTTCAAAATGCGCCGATTTCCCCAGCAGGCGGAGCGCCACATCCACCCGGGAGGCCTCGGCATGCTTCCCATAGGCCTGCTCGTAATGTTTCTGCAGGGGATCGTGTTCCATGCGCCGCAGTGTGCCAAATCAGGAGCCCCAAACAATCAAAATCTATGCACTGCGACTAACCCATCTGATCTTCTGTCCGTCCAGAATCCCTTCACTTTGCTTGACCGCTGAAGGCTAGGGCTCCAGCTCCGCCCAGCGGCCATAGAGTCGGTCCAGTTCGGCGGGAATCTCCCCCGCCCGCAGCGTCGCTGTTTGGATCTCCCCCGCTGCTCCCTTGTAGAACTCAGCCTGGGCCATCCGCGTATGCAATTCTTCCAGCTCGGATTCCAGCGCCGTGATCCGGCCCGGGATCTCCTGCAGCTCCTTGCGCTCCTTGTTCCCGAGCTTCCGCGGATGCACCGCGGCCAGCTTCGCCGGCGCTTCTTTCGCCGGCTCCGGCGCGGGCACGGCCGATTTGCGCTGCGCCACCCAGTCGTCGTAGCCGCCCGCGTATTCCCGCACCACGCCATCTCCTTCGAACACCAGCGTGCTGGTGACCACTTCGTTCAGGAATTCGCGGTCATGGCTCACCAGCAGCACCGTGCCGGCATACTCCACGAGCAGGTCCTCGACCAGTTCCAGCGTCTCCACGTCGAGATCGTTCGTCGGCTCGTCGAGCACCAGCACATTCGAAGGGCGCGCGAAAAGCTTCGCCAGAAGCAGGCGGCTGCGCTCTCCGCCCGACAGCACCCGCACGGGACTGCGCGCACGGTCCGGCGAAAAAAGGAACTCCTCCAGATAGCCGATCACATGCTTCCGCCGCCCGTTCACCATCACATACTCGTTGCCGTCCGCCACGTTGTCGAACACCGTCCGGCCCTCGTCCAGCGCCTCCCTCAGCTGGTCGAAATAGGAAATCTCCAGCCGGGTCCCATGCTCCACGCCGCCTTCATCCGGCGCCTCCTGCCCCAGCAGGACGCGGATCAGCGTGGACTTGCCGCACCCGTTCGGCCCCAGGATCCCCACCTTGTCGCCGCGGCAGATTTCGACATCCAGGCCGCGGAACAGGAACCGTCCATCGTAGGCCCGTCCGAGGCCCTGGGCCGTGATGACCTTGTAGCCCGAGCGGCCGGCTTCCTGCAGCGTGGCCTGGACGGTTCCGCCCTGTTCGCGGCGCGCCGCGCGTTCGGCCCTCAGCCTCTTCAGCTCGCGCACGCGCCCTTCGTTGCGCGTGCGCCGCGCCTTCACGCCCCTCCGCAGCCACGCCTCCTCCTGCGCCAGCTTCTTGTCGAACACCGCGTTCCGCCGTTCCTCGTCTTCCAGCGCCGCCGCCTTGCGCTCCAGGAACTGGCCGTAGTTGCAGGCCCACGAGCGCAACCGCCCCCGGTCCAGTTCGACGATCCGCGTGGCCAGCCGCCGCAGGAAGGCGCGATCGTGGGTCACGAACAGGATCGCCCACGGGAACCGCAGCAGGAAATTCTCCATCCACTCGATGGATTCCACGTCGAGGTGGTTCGTCGGCTCGTCCAGCAGCAGCACATCCGGCTCCGAAGCCAGGGCCTTCGCCAGCAGCACCCGCCGCTTCATGCCGCCCGAAAGCGCCGTGCAGTCCGCCCCCGGATCGAGTTCCATCAGCGAAATGACTTTCTGCGCCTGCACATCGCGGTGCCAGGCATCCATCTCTTGCCGCGTACCTTCGCGCACCGTCTGGAACACCGTGCCGGCCAGGCCGGCGGGCACCACCTGGGGCATCATGGAAACCACGAGATCCCTCGCACGCACCACCTCGCCGCCATCGGGGGGCATCCGGCCTGCCGCAATCTTCAGAAGCGTGGATTTCCCCTCGCCGTTGCGCCCCAGCAGGCAGACCCGCTCCCCGCGTTCGACATTCAGCGTCGCGCCCTCCAGCAGCCACGGCCCGCCAAAGCGCACGCGGATTTCCTGTAGACTCAACAAGGCCATGTTTTGCTCAAATCCATCCCACGAAAGACCGGGATCATGGAGGCTTCCCGCCCATGCGTCAACTGCGGCGTTCCCCTCGCCTTGACAGGGCCGCCCCCCTGTGGCACCTTGCCCGGACATCAGCAGGGGTGGCGACAAGCGCCTGAGATCATACCCTTCGAACCTGATCCGGATAATGCCGGCGCAGGGAGCAACCGGAAGCCGCGATGGCCGCGGCGGCCCTTTCGAAGTTTCATGGTGTTTTCCCCTCCCTGCCTGCACGGAAAGGAAAACACATGTTGAATGAAGTGACCATCTCGCGGGCGATCATCGACGCCTATTTCAAAAAGTTGACGAGCCATCTGGACGTGGACGTGGCCATCGTAGGCGGCGGGCCTTCCGGCCTGGTCGCCGGCCATGATCTGGCGCGGGCGGGAAAGAAAGTGGCCCTGTTCGAAAGCAAGCTCTCCATCGGCGGCGGCATCTGGGGCGGCGGCATGGGGTTCAATGAAATCGTGGTTCAGGAGGCCGCGCACAAAATGCTGGCGGAATTCGGCCTGCGTGCCACGGAATTCGAACCCGGCTACTACACGCTGGATGCCGTGCACGTCGCCGCCGCCCTGACCGCCCGCGCCATGGAAGCCGGCCTCGCCGTCTTCAACCTGACAAGCATGGAAGATGTGGTCATCCAGAAGGACCGCGTCGCCGGACTCGTCCTCAATTGGACGGCCGTCCGGCAACTGAAATGGCATGTGGACCCGCTCACCATCCACAGCCGCTTCGTGCTGGATGCCACCGGACATCCGGCCCATGTGGCGGAAACGCTGGTGCGGAAAATGAACGTCCGGCTGGACACGGCGACCGGCGGACTGGTGGGCGAAAAACCGATGGCGGCGGAGGACGGCGAACGCCAGACGGTGGAGAACACCCGGCAGGTCTATCCCGGCCTTTTCGTCAGCGGCATGGCGGCCATCACCGTTTGCGGCGGCCACCGCATGGGTCCGGTCTTCGGCGGCATGCTGCTCTCCGGCCGCAAGGCCGCGCAGTCCATGCTCGCGGAGCTCGGGGCATGATGGCCGCCCCTTCCCGCTTGCGGCGCGGACTCTATCTGGTGCTGACCGATCCGCCCGCCGGCTATGAACGGATGGCCGAGTGGGCCGTGGCCGCCGGTTTGCCGGCCATCCAATTCCGGCCCAGGCGCACTCCATCGACCGATCAGGAAGCGCTTCGCGTGGCACGCTCCCTCCGTGCCATCACCCGGGGAAGCCAGACTCTTTTCCTCGTCAACGACCGCCCCGATCTGGCCATCCTGGGCGAAGCCGATGGCGTTCATGCCGGGCAGGAGGACCTGCCGGCCGGCGAAGTGCGCCGCCTGATCGGAAACCAGCGGCTGCTGGGACTTTCCACGCACAACCTCGGTCAAGTCCGCGCCGCCAATGAGGAACCGGTGGATTACATCGGGTTCGGCCCGCTGTTTGAAACCAACTCCAAGGAACATCCGGATCCCGTGACCGGCCCCGACCTGCTGGCCCGGGCTGCTGCGCTTTCCCGCCATCCCATTGTCGCCATCGGCGGCCTGACGGCGGAACGCATCGCCGCCTTGCCGCGCGCCCACTACCATTGCGCCGCCGTCATCCGCGCCGTGGCCGAAGCCGCCGATCCCGCTCTCGCAATGAAAACCCTCCAACAGCAACTCACAGGTGTCGGATGAATATATCCCTCAAGCAAGCCGCCGAACGCGGACTCATCACCCCCGCCATGCAGGCGGTGGCCGCCGCCGAAGCCCTCCCCCCTGAAACCATTCGCGCCGGACTGGCGGACGGGAGCATCGTCATTCCCGGCAACAACCGGCGACGCCTCCAGAACCCGCGCGGCATCGGACGGGGCCTGGCCACCAAAATCAACGTGAATCTGGGTGCCTCGCCGCACCACACGGACCTGGCCGAAGAACTCCAAAAGCTGGGGGTGGCCGTGGCCTGCGGCGCGGATGCCGTCATGGATCTGTCCCTCGGGCCGCGCCTGAACGAAATCCGCCGCGCCATCCTCGACCGCTCGCCCCTCATGGTCGGCACCGTGCCGATCTACCAGACGGGCTTCGAGCTGGCCCGCGCGCGGCGCGACATCACGACCCTGACAGCCGCGGATTTCCTGAAAACCGTGGAGCAGCAGGCGGAGGAAGGGGTGGATTTCATGACGATCCATGCCGGAGTGACCCGTGCCACCTTGACCGCCATGGAGCGCCAGGGACGCCTGCTGGACATCGTCAGCCGCGGCGGCTCCATGCTGGCGGCCTGGTTGCGCCAGCATCCCGGATGCGAATCGCCGTTGTACGACGCCTTCGAAGATCTCCTCGACCTTCTGGCCGCCTACGACATCACCCTCAGCCTGGGCGACGGCCTGCGCCCCGGCGCCACCGCCGACGCCACCGACCGAGCCCAGATCGGCGAACTGCTGGTCCTGGGCGAGTTGACCGAACGGGCCTGGGCCAAGGGGGTGCAGGTCATCATCGAAGGACCGGGCCATGTGCCGCTGCACATGGTCGCCGACAACATGCGCATGGAAAAACAGCTGTGCCATGGCGCCCCCTTCTACGTGCTCGGACCGCTGGTCACCGACGTCGCCGCCGGACACGACCATGTCGCCGCCGCCATCGGCGGCGCCGTGGCGGCCCTCCATGGCGCGGACTTCCTCTGCTACGTGACGCCCGCCGAACACCTGCGCCTGCCCACCGTGGCCGATGTGCGCGAAGGAGTCATCGCCTCCAGGATCGCAGCCCATGCCGCCGACGTGGCCAAGGGCCGCCCCGGTGCGCTCGCCCGGGAGGCCGCCATGGCCCGCGCCCGGAAGTCCCTCGACTGGGATGCCCAGATCCAGCTGGCCCTGGATCCCGAAAAAGCCCGCCAATCCCGGGCCGGCAGCGAAATCGGCGGGGAATCCGTCTGCACGATGTGCGGCGAATTCTGCGCCATCCGGCGCATGAACGACAGCGCAGCTTTGCCCGCCCCCCTCCCCTGAAAAGCAAACCGCCCTCTCCGGGAGGAGGGGGCGGTTGCACAAGGCCGAAGACCTTCGTCTCTACGCCATGAACGACGAGCGGATGAACACCAGCACGAACAAGGCCACCGTCTCGATGACGCCCAGCGTCATCAGGTAGTTGCCGAAGCCCTGGCCCGTTTCGGCCAGCGCGTCTGCGCCGGCCGCGCCGGCATAGCCCTGGAACCAGGCGGAAACGCCGATCCCCAGGCCGCCGCAGATGCCGCCGATCAGCATCGTCGCCCAGTTCTGGGCCGCCGCCGAGCTCTTCGCCACTTCGACCATCCAGCCCATCAGGATCATGCCGTAGATGGTCTGCGACAGGGGCGCGCCGATGAACGTGATCAGGATGAAAGGCGCCGCCTTGCTCTGCGCGTAGCACTTCTTCCACGCGCCGATCGCCGACGAACCCGCCAGCCCCGCGCCGATGGACGAACCCACCGCCGCCAAACCCAGCGCCGCCGCGCCGCCCGCCTTGCCCAATGCCTCGATTGTTCCTGCATCCATGTTTGCTCTCCTCGATTCCGGGCGTCTCCGCCCTTCTTTTTTAAACCTGTTCCTCTGTTCCTTATGCCGCCTCGGGCTTCGCGAAAGGCCGGTACGGAGACCCGCTCCACGAAATGCCCTTGTGGTTCGAAAATTCCAGCGTGTTCAACCGGATGCCGTGCACCAGCACGCCCATCGTGCTCAGCAGGATGTTCAGCGTGTGCGCCAGGAACGCCAGCACCGCCCCCACCAGCAATCCAACAAGCGAGACGTCGCCTCCGGGGAAGATCATGTTGTTGAACGCGTTCGCCACCGCGAATCCCGCCGTGCCCACCGCGTAGAGACGCACATAGGACACCACGTCGGTGAAGTTGCTCACCAGGTTCAGCGGCAGCAGCGCCAGGTTGAACCAGCCGTCCTTGATCTCCTTCGGCGGCATCATGAACAGGACGATCAGCGCGATGCCCGCGACCAGCGCATAGCCCAGGACCGTCCACAACGCGGACGTTGCGGCTTCGGACAGGCCCAGATACGACAGCATGTTTCCCTTGAGCACCATGCTGTCGGCCAGGAAGAACATGAACCAGGTCGTCAGCGTCCAGCCCACCTGCTCCAGCGCCTTCAGCTTCTTCGCCTTCGCCAGGTCCACCACGTTCCACAGGTGGCCGATCGTGATCTGGACCGTGCCGATCAGGAAGCAAAGCCCCATGATGTTCTTGGCCGAGCGCTCGGGATCGGTCAGGAACGGGATCTGGATCTTGTCGAGCCCCGCCCGGGCCAGGATTTCCGGCGAGATGCCGAAGACCGTCCCCGTGACGAGGCCCCAGACCATCGTGCAGACGCTGGTCACCGTCAGGAGGCGGAAGGCGTCCTTCGGCAGTTTCCTCCGCGCCCACCAGGTCAGGCCCAGGAAAATCGCGCCATAGCCGGCGTCGCCGATGATCATCGCGAAGAACAGCGAGAAGAACAGCATGAAGACCACGCTGACATCCGCCTCGGCATAGCCCGGCAGGATGTTGATGCCCTGGAACACCGCCTTGACGGGAGATGCCCAGCGCGGAGGCCTGAGCTTGACCGGCACGTCGTCCTGCGGACCGGGATCCTCGACCACCAGCCCCCAGCCATGCCGGCCCGCCTCCCGGCGGACCGCCTCGACATCGTCCGCCGGAACAAATCCCTGCACGAAAGAGATGGATTCCGCCGAACCCATGCCCGCGCGGACTTCCTGCAACCTCACCTCGGCCTCGGCCTCGGCCAGCAGCCTCTCCAACAGCGGGCGGTCGCCGGAGGCCGCCTGCAGTCCCTTCGCGCTTTCCGCCAAGGCATGCTGGAGACGGCCGATTTCATTCTGCAGTTCCGCCGTGGAATCTTCCGGCAGGCGCTGCTCGTCCGCCCCGGTCCATTCGAAGGGTTTGCTCCCGAACAAGGCCCAGTAGGCATCGGCCTTCCGCACGGCCATCTTCTGCGCCGCCACCCCCTCGGGCAGCGGCAGGACGGTCTTGGCGGACGCACGGTACAGCTTGAGGAAAACGCCCTTATCGGCCAAGGCCTCCACCGCCGCCGGGTCGAACGCGCCGAACGGTTCCATCCGCGCGAGTTCCGCCTGGAGGAAGTCGAGCCGCTCCTGCCAATCCTTGCGCTCGTCCAGCAGATCGCCGGTCTCCGCCATCACCGCGAAGGCATCGCGCCCCGTGGGCTTCGCGCCGTCGGGCGCCGGGGGCAGCGCCTCCAGGAGCCGGCGGAGGCCCGCCGCCTTTTCGCGGGCATCCTCCAGTCCCGCCCCCGACGGATGCACCACCGGCTTGACGTGCAGCACGCCCAGGCCCCGCAGGGCCTCCAGCGTCGCCGACCGGCCGTGCGCCAGGCAGAGCAGCGTCAATTTCTTCATCTGGACGATCATGCCGCCGTTCCCTCCGGCGCCGCCGCTTCCGCGGCCGCCTTCTTCACGCTCTTGCCCTTGGCGATCTTCGAACGCACCACGGCACCCGTGTTTTCGTCGCCCAGGAAGATGCGGATGCGGCGGATGTTCTCCGCGCATTCCGGAATCTTCACCTTCTCGAACAGATTGACGCGCTGGCTGGTGGTGCGCAGCTCCTCGGCCAGCAGCCGGTGCTGCTCCTCGAGCAGGCGCCGCTCGATCCGCAGGCGGAAGAGCAGTTCCAGCGTCGAAAGCCCCTCGTCCAGCCACGCCGGGGTCGCCCACAGGTCCGGCGCCGTCCGCTGGAAGCGGATTTCCTTCAGCGTCCGCACCGCCACGCCGGCGATGTTCCCCGGCTCCACGTCGATCGCCTCGACCGACAGCCACGAGAGGTAGTCCAGCGGATCGGAATACAGCTTGACCCAGTCGGCCAGGGCGCCGCGCGCGGCCTCCTCCTCGGCCTTCTTTTCGGCGACGCGCTGGTCCACCTGCCGGATTTCCATCTGCAGCTGCTGCTTCTTCAGCTGCAGCGTCGGCAGATAGCGGCGGTAGCGCTTCAGCGCGTCCCGCTGCGCCTTCAGTTCGGTCTTGGTGTTCTTGACCTTGCCCATCGCCGGCCCGTCCCTACGCGGTCTTCTTCGGCCAGAATTTCCCGGTCAGCTTCGACGAAATGCCCGTTTCCGCGGGGTCGAAGCAGTCCGCCATGATCTGCCAGCCCAGGTCCAGCGCGGCTTCCAGCGGGATGTTGACGGACAGGTCCATCATCTCCTTCTCGAAACGCTCGCCGTACTTGAGCAGCTTGTTGTCCCATGCGCTCATGCGGAAGCCCATGGACTGCTTCTCCAGCGTCTCCTTGTAGGACGCGTAGAGCTGGATCATCGTGTTCATCACCGTGCGGTGGTCTTCGCGGGTCTTGCCGTTCACCTGCTGCTTCAGGCGGGACAGCGATCCGAACGGCTCGATGCGCCCGTTGCGGAGATAGAACTGGCCCTCGGTGATGTAGCCCGTGTTGTCGGGCACCGGGTGAGTCACGTCGTCGCCCGGCATCGTCGTCACCGCCAGGATCGTGATCGAGCCGGCGCCCTCGAAGTCCACGGCCTTCTCGTAGCGCGCCGCGAGCTGCGAATACAGATCGCCCGGATAGCCGCGGTTCGAGGGAATCTGCTCCATCGTGATGGCGATCTCCTTCAGGGCGTCGGCGAAGCTCGTCATGTCCGTCAGCAGCACCAGCACGCGCTTGTTCTGCAGCGCGAACTGCTCGGCCACGGCCAGCGAGATGTCCGGCACCATCTGGCATTCCACCGTCGGATCGGCCGCCGTGTGGATGAACAGGATCGAGCGCGAGAGCGCCCCGTTGGCCTCCAGCGTGTCGCGGAACTGCAGGTAGTCGTCGTGCTTCAGCCCCATGCCGCCCAGGATGATGATGTCCACCTCGGCCTGCAGGGCGATGCGCGCCAGCAGCTCGTTGTACGGCTCGCCCGCCGCGGCGAAGATCGGCAGCTTCTGAGATTCCACCAGCGAGTTGAACACATCGATCATCGGGATGCCCGTGCGGACCATCTTGCGCGGGATGATGCGCTTGGCGGGATTCACCGAAGGGCCGCCGATGGGGATGCGGTTCTCGTCCAGTTCCGGCCCGTTGTCGCGCGGCCGGCCCGATCCGTTGAACACGCGGCCCAGCAGGGCCTCCGTGAACGAAATGTCCATCTTGTGTCCCAGGAAGCGCACCTGGCCGTCCGTCGAGATGCCGCGGCTGCCCGCAAACACCTGCAAGAACACTTTTTCGCGGTCCAGCCGGATGACCTGCGCCAGCGAGGTCCCCAGCGTGCCGACCACCTGCGCCAGCTCGCCGTTCGCCACGCCGTCGGCGCGGACCGTGATCACGTTGCCCGCGATCTGCTCGATGCGATGATAGACCTTATGCATGTTCCGAAACCTCCGCCAGCATCGCGTCGATGCGCTGTTCCAGTTGCTTGAATTCCGCCGCGTCCATCGGGACCAGGTTCCAGTCCTTCGTCACCGAGGTGAGCTGCAGGAACCACTTGCGCGCCGCGTCCTTGTCCGGGAAGAACACCTTCGCCGTCAGGATCCCGTGGATCTTGGCGAACACGTATTTCTGCCGGTCCGCGCCCGTCGCCGCGTCCACGTCGTGGAAGCTGTTCTGCTGCAGGTAGGTCGCGTCCAGGAATTCGCTCTTCAGGTAGACCACGAAATCGTCGATGCTCGTGCCTTCCTCGCCGACCACCTTCATCATCTGGCTGACTTCGTTGCCCTGCCGCAGCGTCTTGCGCGCCTGCGCGACCTGCTTGGCATCCACCACGCCCGGATACTTGCTCCAGCTGTCCAGCGGATGGATCGCCGGATAGCGCCGCGCGTCCGACCGCTCGCGGTTCAGGCCGTGGAACGCGCCCACCACCTTCAGCGTCGCCTGCGTCACCGGCTCGTCGAAGTTGCCGCCGGCCGGCGACACCGTCCCGCCGATCGTCACCGACCCCGTCGTGCCGTCCTTGAGCTTCACCACGCCGCCGCGCTCGTAGAACGCCGCGATCACGGATTCGAGGTACGCCGGGAAGGCTTCTTCGCCCGGGATTTCCTCGAGGCGGCCGCTCATTTCGCGCAGCGCCTGCGCCCAGCGGCTCGTCGAGTCCGCCAGCAGCATCACGTTCAGCCCCATCTGCCGGTAGTATTCGCAGATCGTCACCGCCGTGTAGACCGACGCTTCGCGCGCAGCCACCGGCATGGACGACGTGTTGCAGATGATCAGCGTCCGCTCCATCAGGCTCTTGCCCGTGCGCGGGTCCGTCAGCTCGGGGAATTCGCGGAGGGTTTCCACCACCTCGCCCGCGCGCTCGCCGCACGCCGCCACCAGCACGATGTCCACGTCCGCGTGCTTGCTGGTGATCTGCTGCAGCACGGTCTTGCCCGCGCCGAACGGCCCCGGAATGCAATACACGCCGCCGCGCGCCACCGGGAAGAACGTGTCGATGATGCGCACCTTCGTCACCAGCGGCTCCACCGGACGCAGGCGCTCGGCGTAGGCCTTGATCGGCACTTTCACCGGCCATTCCTGCACCATCGTCACGGAGATGACGTCCCCGCGCTCGCCGCGCAGCTTCGCCACCACCTGGTCCACGTTGTACGAACCCGCCGCGACCGCCTCCTCGACCTTGTATTTGCCCGGCAGGCGGAACGGCACCATGATGCGGTGCTGGAAAATGCCTTCGGGAACGGTCCCGAGCGTGTCGCCCGCCGTCACTTCGTCGCCCTTGCGCGCCTGGGGGGTGTAGGCCCACTTCTTTGCGCGGTCCAGCGCCTTCAGGTAGGTGCCGCGCTGCAGGAAGAAGCCGCACTTCTCCGCCAGCTTGGGCAGCGGGTTCTGCAAGCCGTCATACACCTGCGCCAGCAGGCCCGGCCCCAGCTCCACCGCCAGCAGGTTGCCGCTGAATTCGACCGGATCGCCCACCTTCAGGCCCGTCGTGTCCTCGAACACCTGCAGTTCCGCGTTCTCTCCGCGGATGCGGATGACCTCCGCTTTCAGCGCGGTCTCGCCGATGCGCGCATAGCCCACTTCGCTCTGCGTCACCGGCTTGTCGAACCGCACCGTGATCAGGTTGCCGTTGATCCCCACGATTTTTCCGATGTTTTCGCTCATCTTCGACCGCCTTCGCTATTTGAAACTCGCCGCTCCGCTCTGGGCCGCGTTCTCTTCCAGTTGGGAAACCAGTTGTTCGAGCCGCTCCCGGCCCGCCTCTTCCTTCATCGCCGCCCAGCGGTCCGCCAGCATCAGTTTGACCGCGAACGCCAGCACCGCCGGCAGGCCGGACGCGTCGGCGCGACCGAGCTCATCGACGAACTTCCAGCGCGCCAGATCCAGCCCCGTCTCGCGGGCCAGCGGACTCGCCTTGGCCAGCGCGTCGGATACTTCCTTGTCCAGCCACACCGCATAGCCGGAATGGCCGTGCAGGAACGGCTTCGCCTCCACCCCCAGCTTCGCCCCGCGCGTCTTCGCCGCCGTGTTGCGGATCTGCGCATCGCCCGCCGCCCACGCCCTCGAGAACGCCGAGCTTCCCTCCGCCGCCCGGCCCGCCAGCACCCGGTCCAGCTCCGCCAGGTCCGCCTTGCCCAGCACGCCCTGGCACCGGAACCGGAATTCCGCCGGCGTGAACGGAGGCGGCGCCTCCAGCGACAGCGCCGGAAGCGACGACACCAGATAGTGGTAGAGGCCCATCCGCGAACCTTATTCCGCCGCCTTCTTCACGATCTGCGCCAGCTCCGGCCGCAGGAAGTTCGACAGCGATTCCGCGATCGCCTCCTTGGTGAAGTCATGGAACACCTGGCCACCCTTCGCGCCCACGCGGAAGCCCTTGAAAATTTCCTTGTCGCTCTCGATCTGGATCCCCGCCGCCAGCTTGTTCTGGTATTCCTTCCCAAACGCCGCCTTCACGGCCGCCGCATCCGCCTCGCCCAGCATCGCGACAATCCCGCCATCGCCGCCGCCCTTGGCATAGGCCTCCGCCAGCTTCAGCAGCATCTGCGCCATCAGGTCCGGCGTCAGCGCCGCGCCCACCTTCGCGTCCACGATGCCGCCCACCACGTCGCCCACGGAGCCGCCGATGCTGATCAAGAGGTCGCGCGCCGCCTGCCGGAGGGTCGCCTGTCCGCGCTCCGCGAACGCCGAGGAATCCTTCTCGGCCTTCTCGACCATGTCCTTCGCCTGCTTCTGGGCTTCGGCCACGATCGCCGCCGCCTTCTTCTTCGCCTCCGCCACCAGCGAATCCGACGCCTTTTCTCCGGATTCGACCCCTTCCTTGCGGATACGTTCGATCAAATGTTGCAGTTCTTCAGCCATGGCTTTTCCTTTGCTCCATAGAAATATGAAAACGCCCCGCCACGATACACCCCCCCGCCCCCCCCTTCAACCCCAAAAACCGCCTTCCTCATCCCTCTTCCTCATCCCTCCGCGCCGCCTTCTAAGAGTTCAATCCCCAATCCGTCGCCCGTTTCGCATCCTCCCAATCTGCCTTGCTCTAGACAGGCCCGTGCAGGCCTGCCGTCTTCTTGCTCTGTCCCCCATGCCACCACTCGCCGCCCTTGCACTGACCCGTTGACCCGCCCTTCCGAAACCTCTATCCTGCAGGCAGTGGATGCCTTGACCATCCCCGCAAGCGGCACAAACTGGTTTCGGGCGAATAGATACTTTCTGACTTCGAAAAAAGATGAGATGGAACACCCGTCATTTTTCATTCCTTCGCAAGGCTTGCGGCTGCCTGTTGATTTGTGCTGGCGCCCTCTTTGCATACGGGTGGTTCTACAAGCTCGCCCCCGTGCGCCATCTTGCCGATCCGATCTGGTGTGCGGCTCATTCTGCGCAAGCGCGATGGGAGGAGGAGCAGAAGAAGTACCTCCGCCTCTCGGCATCTCCAGACCTGTGCTTCGCAGGTGACATGATTGGATACTACGGCGACAAGCGCTGGTGCTTGTGGCTGATTGAAAAGATGCATGGCGGCGGCGATTTCCGCGTATGCGGCTGCACGGAAACCGCCCTCATGTTCATGGCGAACCGCCAAGAGCAATCTTGGAAGGAATGGGCGGACGCCCATCAAGACGAACCGCAGGAAAAATGGATCCAAGACGGCTTTGCCCAACGCGGCATCTCCGTCCACTTCCCCCCGCATCCAGAAGACTCCGTCCCGTTGCTGGAGGTCTTGGGGCACAAGTCGTGGAACACGCTCTGGGGCGGCCCTCAAGGGACCAAAGCCCCCGATTCTTTCCCGGGGTACTTTCAGTACAACGCGTTTCGCTGGCTCCGTGATTCCGGATTCGACCAGACGCTCTTCGCGTTCTCGAATGCCCCGGCGCTCACCTCGGACCTGGTCAAAGCTGGACTCATGCAATACACGAAGTGGAATGCCGCCTTTCCCAAACACGAGGGGGTTGGAATCCTTGCCTTTGGCGAAGCCCCTGCAGATACCGACAAATTCCGGCCCCCTCAGCTCATGTTGCACTTCTGGTCCCATGCCGCGCCAGGGCTCTTTGCCATCGTGCCCATTGTAGCGGGCGCGGTGCTGTACCGGAGACGCATCAGAGTGGATGACCGAGTCAAACGGGCGGCCTATTGCGTCACGCTTCCCTTCCGAGCCGCCGGCCGCTGGGCAAGTAAACACCGGCGCACCCTGCTGGTTGCGGGATTGGCGGCAGGATGCGTGTGCATCGCGATCACCTACTTCATGTTGCCGGCATGGCTGCCCGAATGGACCATCCATCATTCGGCTTCTCCGGATCGCGTTCTGCGAGCTGCATATTTTGCCTTCAACGGCCACTTCGAAGCGACACCCGCCTTGAAAAAACTGCTGGGTGATGGATTCGACGACTTCCTATTGCGGAAACTGGCCGGCTCAGACGAGACTGAAAAAGAGGAAGCGGCCTGCATTCTTGCCCATTCCGACGACCCTGCGGCAGAGGAAGCGTTGATTGAAACCTATCTCAAGGGTCAAACTGAAGAGATGCAGAGCAGCCTGGTGTTCTACCTGGGCTGGACCGCCACGGACCGTTCCCGTGAATTCCTGACGAGCATTCTGGACGGCCGCATTATTGGTCCGCGGTGGTCGGCCATCCGGGCGCTTTCCAACAGTTCCATTCTCGACCGCTACGAGATCATCTCCCTGTACCTCAACGACGCCGATGAACGGGTGAGAGACCAGGCGGAACACGCTTTGAAATACAAACTGGAAGAGGAATTTGCAGACCAGATCGCCGCAATGGCCGAGTCGGAGCTTTTCCCCTTGGCCAAGCGGTTGGCCCAAGCGCACCGCGGGGCGGTCCCCGCGAATGACCTCCCGTCGGAATTGGCAGGACGAAAAATCCGCTGGGGATGCATACAGGATGGTTGTTTGGACCTGCGCTTTGACGATGACAAGACGGGACTTCTGATCAATCCCGAGGGCATGAATACGTTTCCGGCAATCAACCGATATCTCATCGGCGGCGGCAACACCGAAGGTATCAGCCCCTATACCGCTTTTTGAGTGATAACCGCGCCGGATGAAAGGCCATTGATTGCCGGGCGGCATCCGCTAGAATCCCCCGCATGCCCCAGACCAGCCATCGAGTCTCCCGCTTCACGGAATCGGTCATCCGCCGCATGACCCGCGTCGCCATGGAGTGCGGCGCCGTCAACCTCTCCCAGGGCTTTCCCGACTTCGATCCGCCGGAGGAGCTGCGCGCCGCGCTGGAAAAGACCGCCCATGCCGGCCCCCACCAGTACGCCGTGACGTGGGGCGCGCCGGACTTCCGCCGCGCCCTCGCCCGCAAGCAGGGCCGTTTCACCGGCCTGGCCATCGACCCCGACGCCCACATCGTCGTCACCTGCGGCAGCACCGAGGCCATGATGGCCGCGATGATGACGGCCTGCAACCCGGGCGACAAGGTCGTCGTCTTCTCCCCCTTCTACGAGAACTACGTGGCCGACACCATCCTCTCCGGCGCCGAGCCCATCTACGTGCCCCTGCGTCCCCCGGACTTCTCGTTCGATCCCGCCGAACTGCGCCGCGCCTTCGAGCAGCGCCCCAAGGCGCTCATCCTGTGCAACCCCTCGAATCCGACCGGCAAGGTCTTCACCCGCGAAGAGCTCCTCCAGATCGCCGCCCTCGCCGAGGAATTCGACGCTTTCGTCATCACCGACGAGGTCTACGAGCACATCCTGTATGCGCCGCATCGCCACACCTATTTCTCCACCCTCCCCGGCATGTTCGACCGCACGGTCTCCTGCAGCTCGCTCTCGAAAACCTATTCCATCACCGGCTGGCGGCTGGGCTACATCATCGCCCCGCCGGCGTTCATCGACGGCGCGCGGAAGGTCCACGACTTCCTGACCGTCGGCGCCGCCGCCCCCCTGCAGCAGGCCGCCATCGCCGGGCTCGAAATGCCGGATGCCTACTACGATTCGCTCGCCGCCCTCTACACGAAGAAGCGCGACCTCTTCCTCGGCGGCCTGCGCGCGGCCGGCCTGGCCTTCACCGAACCCGAAGGCGCCTACTACGTCATGGTCGACGTCTCCGAATTCGGCGTGGCGGACGACACCGCGTTCTGCGAGTGGCTCGCGCGCGCCGTCGGCGTCGCCGCCGTCCCCGGATCGAGCTTCTTCCGCGAGCCCGTGCACCACCTCGTCCGCTTCCATTTCGCCAAGCAGGAAAGCACCCTGCGCGAAGCCATCTCCCGGCTCGCCACCCTGCGCGCCAAGGCCTCCGCCCGCAAATGAACATGATCAAGTGGATCTGGACCGGCCTCCTGCTCTCCGCCCTTCCGGCCCTCGCCGCCGATGACGTGCCCCTGCAGCAGTCCAATCCGCTGGGACACCAGACCCTCTCCGCGCCGGACTACCTTCATTTTGTCCCGTGCCCGGAGCCGTTGACGGGGAATTTCGTGCCCGCCTACACCGGCACCTCGGAACTGTTCCTGAAGGGCGTGCTGGGCAAACTGGCGCAGATCCACCCCGGCGCGGCGTGGGGCCGGGAATTCCAGTGGCAATGCAGCGCCGGCGTCCTCGCGATGATGCTCGGCGGCGAAGCCGATCTCGCCGTCAGCAGCATCCCCATGACGTCGGCCCAGCGCGAAGACTTCACCCGCCGCTTCGGCTATCCCGTCCTCGAGGCCCGCGTCGCCCTCGACGCCGTCCAGGTCCTGGTGCATCCCGACAATCCCCTGGACCGACTCACGGTGCCCCAGCTCGACGCCATCTACGGCACCGAACTCCGCGCCGGCGCCCTCCGTCCGGTCCGCACCTGGGACGAGGCCGGCGCCGCCGGCTGGGGCGCCGGAAGGCCCATCCACGCCTGCAGCGGTCCCGAATACTACGGCACCTCGAAGTTCTTTCAGGAAGCCGTTCTCGGGGACGGTCCCTGGCGCGAGGACCTCCGGACCCTCGGCGAAATCCAGATCCCGGAATCCGAAATCGCGGCGGATCCCCTCGCCATCATGTTCAGCAACTACCGCCCGCGCGACAGCCGCGTCAAGGTGCTGGCCATCGCGCGGCAGACGGACGAGCCGGCCTATCCCCCCCTCCCCGCCCACATCTACGGCGAGGAATACCCCCTGGTCCGCTTCTTCCATGTCTACGTCAACGCCCCCTCCGTCGCGGACCTCCCGCCCGAAACGCGCGAATTCCTGAACTACCTGCTCAGCTTCGAAGGCCAGACCGAAGTCGCCAAGACCGGCAGCCTTCCCCTCGACCGCGCCATGCTCCTGCGCGCCCGCAAGCGCCTCGGCCTGTAGGAACCCCTTCCATTCCAGGCGCGGGAAGGCGCCGCCTGCCCCCTCCGCAAAGTTTTTCCATTGTGTGGAAAACCAGCCGAAAGTTTTTCCATTGCGTGCGTGGAAAATCCGCGCGACGCGATCCCCCTCCCGCCCGGCGCGCAGGGCTCAGGGCGGCGGGGAATACGGCGCGACGACGCGGTAGGACCTGGACGTCGCCGCCAGCGCGTTGCTGTCGACCTGCAGATAGGGCGCGCCCGTCACGTATCCGCCCCACGCCGTCCACGGTGGGCTCGCCGAGCTCAGCAGGTTGGTCGTGTACTGCGCCTCGTAGGTCACGCCATTCGTGCCGTCCCACCAGATCGTCATCTGGTTCGTGGCCGTGTGCAGAAGGTTGGTGATCGCGAACGTATTGGTGTCGGGGGCCGGCTGGTAGATGGTGATGGTGTAATCCTCCACCTCGCCGTCGGAAGCGAAGCCGGCGTAGCCCAGGCCCGCGTAGCTGCAGAAGCGCATGCGGCCGAACGTCGGGCCCACCGCCGCACCCGCGGGGGTGGCGATGGTGACCGCATTGCTGCCGGGAACGAGCGCAAGATCCGCAACGGCTTGTTCGCCGGCGTCGGCCCAGTCGCCGTCCGCATTGAAATCCACCCACAGGTTCAGATACCCGTTGCTGGAGGCATAGGCCGCGACCGTCTTGTTCGAGCCCCTCACCAGCGTCGCCGAAACCGCGACCCAATCTTCGTCGTCGACATTGTTGCTGTCGTCGCCCAGCGCCTGGGGATCGGCCCATCCGTCCGGCTCGGTGTCGGGCGCGATGCCGCCCAGCCAATAGGCCGAAGGCGTGCGGTGCCGCGCGCCATCGCTGGCCAGCAGGGTCGGGTAGGAGGGATCCGGCGCGTCGCCGAAATCCAGCGATTCCAGCTGCACTTCGTAGTCCTCGACCTCGCCGTCGGGCCACAACCCCTGATACCCCGGGCCCGCAACAACCATGGCGTTCGTCGTGAACCGCCAGCGGGTCTGCGGGCTCCCCGCGTACAGCGACGGAGGCACCGGCACCGGCACCGATAGCGGATTGGGTCCTGGATTCAGCGGCTGGTTGAGGAATACCTGCTCGCCAACATCGGCCCAGTCCCCGTCGGCGTTCCAGTCGATCCACGCATTGAGGAAGCCGGCGACGGAAGCAACCACCTGCACCTGCGCCGTTGAACCGGCGTAGAGGGTCGCGGGAATCGTCACGCCGTCTTCGTCGTCGAGGCCCGCGGGCGGGTTGTTGTCATCGCCGGTGGCGGTGCCGTCGGGCTGGCCGTCCGGCTCGCCATCGATGGCCGCGCCCAGGAAGACTCCGGGCACGATGGTGTGGCAGGCGCCGGTGCTGGCCAGCAGGGTCGGATAGGTCGGATCGTCGGCGTCGCCGAAGTCGAGCAGTTCCTCCTCTTCCGCGTAGATCGGCACCGGGTAGTCCTCCACCTCGCCATCGGAAAGCAATCCCACATAACTGACCGGAGTCTGCAGGGTCGTGAAGCGGAACCGGGCGAACGTGTTGGTGGTCGCGGCGGCGGACGGCACGCCGAAGGCCAGGACGTTGACTCCCGCGGCAACCGCCTGCACGCTGAAAATGTTCTCGCCGGCATCCGCCCAGTCCCCGTCGGCGTTGAAATCGATCCAGGCGTTGACATATCCCGAAACGGAGGCCGTGACCTGCACGGTCGCAGTCATGCCGGCGACCAGCGCGCCCGGGAAAACGACGCCGTCCTCGTCGTCGAGGTTGGCCTTGTCGTCGCCGGTGGCGGTGGCATCGGGCTGGCCGTCCGGTTCCACGTCGATGAGCGAACCCATGTAAACGCCCGGGACGACGACATGCCGGGCCCCATCGTTGACCAGCAGGGTCGGATACGGGGTGTCCGGCGCGTCGCCGAAATCCAGATAGGGCTCTTCTTCGCCGGCGTCGTGGAAAACGGAAACGTCGCTCAGGCGCGCCGGGGGCTCCTCCTGCTGGAGGACATCCAGCGCGAGCGTCTCGATCCACGTGCTGATCTTCAGCGAAAGCGTGCGGTTCATCAGGATGTCGTTGGTCAGCGCGAACGACTGCACGATGGGCAGGTAGCGGGAATCGCCGGGCAGGAGGCCGCCGCCCGGAATCGCGAAGGACAGCTTGCGCGTGGCCGATTGGCCGATCGGAATGGTGCCGAATTCCCACGCGGGCACGAAATAGTTGCCAGAGGGCTGGTGCTGCTGGTCCGGATCGGCCGGATTCCAGCAATACCAGGCCCACAGGTCTTCGTTGACGGCTTCGATATAGGGCTTGAAGTCCACGTACGGGCCCGTGAAAACGGCCGGCAGCGTGTTGGTGTCCTTGACGGCGAATTCGGCCACGAGCCGGGCCTCCACCAGCGGGCCCACGTAGGGAGACTCCTGGTAATTCAGTGTTTCGCCGTGGCGGTTGCTGCCGGCGCCCCACGTCGCGCCCGGCATCACGTCGTTGTAGATCGTGGCCTGGACGGTGAACGCCACGATCGGCGTGCCCGGTCCGGCCAGATAGTTGATGGAATCGACGTAGCCGGTGATGGCGCCGGCGCCGGCGAAGCCACCTGTGGCGTTGTCGTAGAACTCGTTCGTGCGGACGCTCTCGAATCCGGTCGCGTCCATGAACCATTGCCCGTTGGTTGCCGCCGCATCCACCATCGGCCCCGTCAGCAGCGCCGTCGATTGCACCGGAGGCTTGGAGATCGGCAGCGACGGCCCCGCCTCGGAAAGATGCGCCCCCCACAGCAAAAGCCCCGCCACGCCCGGCGCCACCCAGCCCATTTTTGTTTTCATGTGCCTTCTCCTCTTCCGCGAAAGGACCGCTTCCGAAAAGCCATGGGGGTGAAGTTCCCTTCACCACCCATCATCAACCTCCTTCGGCGGAGGCACGTCAAGCCCCTCTTTGTTAAAAATGGGTCTCCGGACGGAAGGGACCGGCGGGAGGGCGGGCGCGCCCGCCCGGGTTCAGCGTTCGCGGTAGAGAACTTGCATCTGGACGTTGGTATAGATGCCCAGGAACTGCCTCATCACGTTCCGGCAGCTGGCGCAGGGATAGAGGTCCGTGTAGAGGCGGATGCAGCCTGTCGCGGAGGGATCCGGCAGGCGCGAGGCCATGTCTTCGAGGATCTTGCATTCCGTGTCGACATGGCGGGGCCAGCAGTCGGGGCCCTCCACCACGTCGGCGTGGTTCACGCACAGGACGGCGAACCGCCCCTTCTTGCGGCGGGGCGAGATGTTCGCGATCTTGGCGGCCGCCTCGCCCGACAGCCCCCCCGTTCCCTGGATGCCGCTGTGGGCGAAGTATTCCGCTTTGTCCAATCCTTCGATCTTCGCCACCGCCCAGGCGAAGTTGTTCCGCTGCTGGTTCTTGAGGGGCAGCTTCTGGCGAACGGCCTCGATGCGCCGCAGGGCGGAATCGTCGCGGCCCGCCTGGATCAGCCGGATTTCCGGCTCCCGTTCCGGCGCCGCGGCCGGGGGGGCCTCCGCCTGGGCGAAGCCGGCCCAGAGGCCCGCCAGCCAAAGCCACCGGATCCATCCCGTCCTTCTCCGTTGCAGGTTTTCCACCTTTCGCCTCCGGTCAGAGTTTGAGGATCACGGCGGTCATGTCGTCCTGGCGGGAATTGCCGGGATCGCTGAAGCGATGGGCTTCGTCCAGCAGGATGCGGATGATCTCCGCGGAAGGCTTCGCGCGCTCGCGCCTCACGACCGCCAGGGCGCGTTCTTCGCCGAATTCTTCGCCCGTCTTCGAACAGGCTTCCAGGATCCCGTCGGTCAGCAGCAGGACCAGGTCCCCCTTTTCCAGGGCAACCTGCCCCGGCGACAGGCGCTCCTCCTCCCGGTCGATGCCCAGCGCGGCCGTGTTGGGGGCCATCTCGGCCTTGATGCGTCCATCGGGTGCGAGCACATGGCCGGCGGGATGCCCGGCATTGATGAACCGCCAGGTGCCGGACGCGGGATCGAGCTCGGCAAACAGCAGGGTGATGAAATGATCGTAGCCGAGATCCTCGATCAGCAGGTGGCGGGCCTGCGCCAGGATGTCTTCGAAGTTCGCGCTCGACAGCGCCAGCGCGTGCAGGTAGGCGCGGACATCGGCCATGAGCATGGCCGGACCGATGCCGTGGCCGGTCACGTCCCCCACCACGATCAGCAAACGGCCCTTGGGCATCGCGATGAAATCGAAGTAGTCGCCGCCGGTGGCGGTGGCGGGCCTCGAAGCCCCCGCGATATCGTAGCCGTCCAGCGCCGGTGGACCGGCGGGAAACAGCTGCTGCTGGATTTCGCGCGCGATGCGAAATTCCTCCTCCTGCGCGAGAAGGGCGCGTTCGGCCTCGCGCCGGGCCCGCCGCTCCTCCGCATCCTTCAGTTCCCGGTCCACGGCGGCGACCAGGCGGGTCATGTTCCCCTTCATCAGGTAGTCCTGCGCGCCGGCTTTCATGGCGGCCACCGCCGCTTCCTCGCCGATGGCCCCGGAAACAATGAGGAAAGGAACGTCGGTGGCGGAGGAACGGACGATCTCCAGCGCCTCCGTGGAGCTGAAGTGCGGCATGTTGTGGTCGGAAAAGATGATGTCCCACTTCTGCTTTTCCAGCGCATCCGCCAGATCCGCCGCATTGTCCACCCGGCGCGACTCCGGCGCATATCCCCCCTCCTTGAGCTGCTCCAGCAGGAGGAGGGCATCGACTTCGGAATCCTCGATGACCAGGGCCTTCAGCGGCCGCCCGCCGGACGGAGCCTCGTTGCTCATGCTGCCGGCCCTTTCGGCGGTTCCTGCCCCAGGGCGGGCAGATAGATGGTGAAGGTGGAGCCTCTCCCCTCCTGGGTTTCCACGTCGACCCATCCGCCATGCTGCTGCACGATGCCATATACCGTGGACAGGCCCAGGCCGGTGCCCTTTCCTTTTTCCTTCGTTGTGAAGAATGGCTCGAACAGGCGCGCCAGGACATCCGGCGGGATGCCGGTGCCCGTGTCTTTCACGGACAGGCAGACGAAACGGCCGGCGCGCCAGGGCGCCCCGCGCCCGGCGGCCTCCGGTTCCTCCACCTCCCGCTGGCGGGTGGCGATGGCGATCTCCCCTCCCTTCGGCATCGCATCCCGCGCATTCACCACCAGGTTCAGGACGACCTGCTCGATCTGGCCCGTATCGCCATGGACCCGCGCCGGGGCGGAATCGAAATCGTATCGGAGCTGGAAGTTCGCGCCGATGAGCCGTTGCAGCATGCCGCCCATGTTGCCGACCAGTCCGTTCATGTCCAGATCGACGGGGTTCAGCACCTGCTTCCGGCTGAAGGCGAGAAGCTGGCGGGTCAGCGCGACGGCGCGGTCGGTCGCCTTGCGGATCTCCAGCACATCCGCATGGCGGGGGTCGTCCTCGGGGATTTCGCCTTCCAGGATCTCGCTGAATCCCATGATGGCCTGCAGGATGTTGTTGAAATCATGGGCCACTCCGCCGGCCAGCTTCCCGATGCTCTCCATCTTCTGCGACTGGAACAGCTGCTGCTGGAGCGCGTGCTCGTGGGTGACGTTGCGCACATAGAGGATGACGCCCTTCTGACGGCCCGTGCTCCGTTCCAGCAGCGGGTAGGAATAGACGCTGAATTCCCCCTTGCCTTCCGCCGTTTCCATCGTGCAGACCGATTGCGCCGGACAGCCGTCCCGGAGGGTGGTGGCGGCGATGGAACCATCGCCGCCCGGACAGAACAGGCTCCCCGGCTTTCCCGCCAGCGGCATCCGGTCCGGAAAGAGCTTCTCCATGGTGGGATTGGTCTGGACGATCTTCAGGTCCGCATCCAGCACGACGATGCCGTCCTGCACGCTGGAAAAGACGTCCGCGAGGAAATTGCGCTCCTCCGCCAGCCGGGTTTCGGCCTCCCGCCGGCGCCGGGCGCTTTCCGCGGCCTCAACGGCGCGGCGGACGGCCAGGCCGAGGCGGCGCAGGTGCTCCTTCATGACGTAGTCCGTCGCCCCCAGCCTCACGGCTTCCACCGCGCGCTCCTCGCCGATGGAGCCCGAGACGAAGATGAAGGGCGTTTCCGGCCCCGCTTCCCGCGTCCGCTTCAGCGCATCCGTCCCGCAATACCGCGGAAGGCTGTAGTCGGAAATGACCACGTCCACGCCGCCCCTGGCCAGTTCGCGCTCGAAATCCGCCGGCTCCGAAACAACGATAATCTCGCAGTCCATGTTCTCGCTGGCCAGCATCTCCTGGACGAGTAGGGCATCGACCGGACTGTCCTCCAGATGGAGGATCTTCAGGCGGCGGAGTCGCTCTCCCGGGAGCGGGTCAGGAACCGCGGTTTCGGGACTGGGCGTGGACTCGTTCATGGATCGGCTCGCTTTCGGTGATCTTACTTCGTTTCCGCATCCGGTTTGTTCGGCCTTGGCGACGGTTCGTTGAGAAAGCCCCAGAAGAGGCCGATCTCGCGCACCGCATGCATGAAATCATCGAAATTCAGCGGCTTGACCACGTAGGCGTTCACGCCGTTTTCGTAGCTGCGGACCAGATCCGCCTCCTCCCGCGACGAGGTCAGCATCACGACCGGGATCAGGCGCAGGACCGGATCCTTCTTGATGGTGCGCAGCACCTCCAGGCCATCCACCTTCGGCATCTTGATGTCCAAGAGGATCACGGTGGGATCCCCCTGCTTGCGGGAGGCGTACTTGCCCCGGCGATAGAGGAAATCGAGTGCCTCCGCGCCGTCGTTCACCACCTCGACCGGATTGATCATGTGGCTGTCCGCCAGGGCGGCGAGGGTTAGCTCGATATCGTTGGGGTTGTCTTCCGCCAGCAGGATGTACTTTCCGCTCATTCGATATCCTCCTTTTATCCTTCCTTCGCCGGCCGGACCGGCAGGCTGAAATAGAACGCTGCGCCCTTGTCCACCTCGCCCTCGGCCCAGGTGCGGCCGCCATGCCGGCTGACAATGCGGCGCACGTTGGCAAGGCCGATGCCCGTGCCTTCGAATTCCGCCTCCGTGTGGAGCCGCTGGAACACGCCGAAAAGCTTGTCCGCGTATTTCATGTCGAAACCGGCGCCGTTGTCGCGCACGCACACGATGATCTCGTCCCCTTCGCGGCGGGCCGAGACCTCGATCCGGGCTTCGGGCTTCTTGCTGGAATATTTCACCGCGTTGCCCAGCAGGTTGGCCACCACCTGCCGCAGAAGCGCCCGGTCCGCCAGCACCTCCGGGAGCTCGCCGATCTTCCACTCGATGTTCCGGCCGCGCGTTTCCGGCTCCAGTTCGCGCCGGCATTCCTCCACGATCGCGCCCAGCGGCAGCGTTTCCTCCCGCATCTGCGCGCGGCCGGTGCGCGAGAACAGCAGCAGATCGTCGATCAGCGCGGCCATCTTGCCGGTCGCCCCGGCGATCACCTCGAGATAGCGGCGGCCCGTCTCGTCGAGCTTGTCCTTCGACTTGGACTGCAGCAGCTGGACGAACCCGGAGATGTGGCGCAGCGGCGCGCGCAGGTCGTGCGACACCGAATAGGAAAAGGCCTCCAGCTCCTTGTTCGCGGCAACCAACGCCTCTTCGCTCTTGATCAGGGACGCCTCCACCGCCCGGCGGTGCCGGATTTCGGAAGCCAGCCGCCGGTTCCAGTAGAGGAACACCGCCAGCAGGACCAGCGCCCCCGCACCAATCTTGTACACCTTCGAATAGTCGATGTGCTCCTCGTAGGTGACCGTCATCCACCTCCGGGCGATGGCGTTCCGCTCATCCTCGTCGATGCCCTCCATCAGCTTGTCCAGGATCTCCACGAGGATCTTCCAGTCCTTCCGGCAGGCGAAGGCCGGCTGGTAGACGAAGGGTGTTTCCCCCGCGACCTTGAGCCGGCTGTGCCCTCCCTGCTGGATGTAGTGGCTGGTGATCAGCAGGGTCCCCACGAAGGCATCCACCTGTCCGTTCTCCAGCATGACCAGCACTTCGGGGATGTCCTTGGCTTCCTCCATCTGGATGCCGGGGCACTGGGACTCCAGGAACTCCTTCATCGCATAGCCCGGCACCGTAGCCACCTTCATGCCCTTCAGCAAGGTCAGTTCCCCGATATAGGGCGTGTCCTTGCGCGTGAAGATCGCCGTCTGCAGCGACAGGTACGGCGGCGTGAACACGAAATCCATCTTCCGGGCGCTCGCCTTGGTCAGAGAGGTCAGCATGTCCACTTCGCCATCCCGGAGCTTGGCCTGCGCCTGCCGCCAGCTGGGGATCGGCACGTAGCGGAAATCCACGCCCAGCGCCCTTCCGAACCGGTCCAGATAGTCGCGCGTGATGCCCCGGTAGATTCCCTCCTTGTCCACGAACTCCACCGGCGCCCAGCGGGGATGGCTGCCGACGCGGATCACCGGATGGCGGTCGATCCACTGCCTCTCCTCCGGCGTCAGCTGGATCCACGACAGGAAGGCCCCCGGCCGCTCCTGCCCGACCCCGCCCCAGCGCTCGTAGATGGCCTGGATGCCGGCCTGCGGCAGCGAAGCCATCGCCGTGCCCAGGATGGAGGCCAGCTCCGGCGCGTCCTTGCGCACGCCGATGCTGTTCACCGAGGAGGTCTCCCTCACGATGCCTTGCACCTGCAGGTTGGACAGCATCTCGCGGCTGATGATCCAGGACGCCCCCGCCCGGTTCCCCACATAGGCGTCCGCCTTCCCTCCGGATACCGCCACGAGGGCGTCGCGGGTGGAGGGATATTCCACCAGCCGGATCGAGGGATGGTTGGAACGGATGTGCGCCGCAACAAAGAAGCCGGCCTCGACCGCCACGGTCCGCTTGTGCAGGCTCTCGAACGAATCGAAATAGGCATCCCCCTTGCGGCCGACAATCGCATGGGGAAGAACCGCATAAGGCTTGGTGAAGTGGAAGAATTCCTCGCGGTCCGGTCGAGGCGTGATGTCCATCAGCGCGTCCAGCCTCCCCGCTTTGCAGTCCTCCATGAGCCGGGGAAACGGCCCCGGCACCACCTCGATCCGGCCGCCCAGCCGTTCGTTCAGCAGCCCGATGAAATCCACGCCGAGGCCATGAACGTGACCCGACTCATCCACGAAATCCATCGGGGGCCAATTGTCCATGACGCCCATCCGGATGACGGGATGCGCCGCCAGCCACGCCTCCTCCTCCGGCTTCAGCTGGAAATGACTGCCCACCTGGCTGGCCATCTCGAACCACTTCGCCAGAATGGACCGCCCCTGTTTCTGGAGGACCACCCCCAGCGCCCGGTCCATCAGGCCCGCCACGACAGGCCAATCCTTGCGAATGCCGATGGAGAGGACCACGGTGGGCTTCTCCAGCCGCCCCTGCAGATGCAGGTTGGTCAGCATCTCCCGTTCGATGAGATACAGCGCCACCGCCCGGTTCCCCGCATAGGCATCGGCCTGGCTGCGCGCGACGGCGTCGAGCGCATCGCTGGTGGAATCGTACAGGCGGATCCGCACGGACGGGAAGTTCGTCTTGAACCACTGGATGTTTCCGAACCCCTTCTCCAGCGCCACCGTCCGGCCCGCCAGCGAAGCCGCCGAAGGATAATACCGCGCGTTCCGCCGCCCCACGATCACATGCGGAATGTCGAGATAGGGCTGCGTAAATTGCAGGTATTCCTCGCGGTCCGGCTTGGGCGTCACATCCATCAGCCCGTCCAGTTCCCGGTCCTTGGCTTTCCGGAGGTTGTTCTCGAAGGTGTCCGCGTGGATCCGGATCACCCCCCCCAGCAGCTGGTTGATCTCGTTCAGGAAATCCACGCCGACGCCCGCGGGATTGCCGGCGATGTCCTTGAAGTCGAGCGGGGGCCAAGCATCCTGGATGCCGATGTGAATCTCCGGGTTCCCGGCCAGCCAGGCCTGCTCCTCGGCCGTCAGCGGGAACGAACCGCTGGGATTGGCGGCGGAAGGTTCCGCCGCCATGGCCGAACCAGCCACGCAGGCCAGGCCGGCGGCAAGCCAACAGAGCCTTTTCATTTTCCTCCGAACCCGGACCGGAAAGAGCATCATGAAAATCTCCTACGGCTCCAACGATAGCGTGGTCCAGCGGGAAAGACCAGTCCTTTCGTAGTGAAATTTCCTACATAATTTCATGCCCCCCCGGGGGGGGTCAGGGCCTGAGGAGGATGCCGATGACGACCCCCGTCAGCAACGTGCCGAGGGTGCCGGCCACCATGGCCTTCAGGCCCAGCCCGGCCACGATCTTCTTGTGCTGGGGGCACAGCGCCGTCAGAGTCCCAGCCAGGATGCCGATGCTGCTGAAGTTCGCGAATCCGCACAGTGAATAGATCGTGATCAGCCGGCTGTGGACCGACATCGCATCCGGCGGCTGCTTCGCCAGCGCCAGGTAGGCCACGAACTCGTTGAAGACCGTCTTCAGCGCCATCAGCTCGCCCGCCGCCTGCGCCTCGTTCCACGGCACGCCCACCAGCCACATCGCCGGAGCCATCACCCACCCGAACATCCGCTCCAGTGAAAGGGGCGTGTCGAGGGGAATCAGTCCCAGCGCCTTGTTCACCAGGGAGACCACGGCGATGATGGCGACCAGCATCACGGCCACGTTCACCATCACCTTCGCGCCGTCGTTCGCCCCCGTGAGCAGCGCATCCACCACGCCATGCGTTCCAGCCTCCAGCCGGGGCGTCTCGTGGTCCACCTCCCCCGCCTCCGCCGGCACCATCAGGCGCGCCACCATCACCGCCGCCGGCGCGCTGATGATCGACGCCACCACCAGGTGGCCCAGGACGATGCCCGGCAGCACCGGCTCGAGGATCGAGGCGTAGACGATCATCAGCGATCCCGAGATCGTCGTCATCCCCGCCGTCATCACGCACATCAGCCCCGCGCGGCCGAGGTGGCCGACATAGGGCTTGATCAGCAGGGGCGCATCGCTCTGCCCCATGAAGACATTGGCCGCCACCACCACCCCCTCCGCGCCGCCGAGGCCCATTGTGCGGCGCAGCAGGTGCGCGAAGACGCCGACGATCTTCTGCAGGATGCCGAAATGGAACAGCAGCGAGCTCAGCGCCCCCACCACGATCAGCATCATCAGCGGACCGAAGAAGAAGAGCGATGGCGCCGCCGCCCCGTCCACGGTCTGGAAGGGCGATGGACCACCCGTCAGGTACCCGAACACGAACGCGCCGCCTTCGTGGCTCGCGCGCTCGACCGCGCGGACAACCCGGTTCAGCTGGCCCAGCAGGTCCTGGAATACCGGCACCTTCACCATCAGCAGCGCGAGGAGGAACTGCAGGGCGAGGCCCCACGCCACCCCCTTCCATTCCACCCGGCGGCGGTTCTCGCTGAGCGCCCACGCCAGCGCCAGCAGCACCACGATCCCCAGCAATCCGCGCAGAATCCACATGGTCCGATCTCCTTGCTTTCCATCCGGGCTACGGGAGGCCCACCCAGACGCGGTAGCTGCGCTGCGTGGCCACCGGCCAGCCGCTGTTGGTCGCCGCGCCGGTGTCGACGAACAGATGCCGGTTCGTGAAGGGCTCCGTGTTGGTCCACGCGCCGTTCGCCTGGAACGCGTTCCAGGCCTGCGGGGCATTGCTCAACGCGCCGTCGAGGAACTCGATCCGGTAGGCGCGGTTGGAGGCCGCCGCAACGGCGATCTGCGCCCCGGAAACGCTCCGCACATCCGTCATCCGGAAGACGGCTTCTGCGTCCGTCGGATCAAGCCCGGCCACGTACATCTGCCAGACCGCCAGCGTCCCGTTCGAGGCGCTCTGCATCGCCAGGTCTTCGTAATCCTGCGCGCTGTGCTCGCCCGGATAGTAGCCGTCCAGCCACGCGTAGGGAACCGCCGCCGGCGAATTCGATGTCGCCGTCGCGGGCGCCGCGACCTCCTCGATCTTCAGGTACTGCACGATCGCGCCGTCGGCATAGATATTGGTGCCGCCGCCATCGGAGGTGAAGCCGACCCAAATGCCGTTGGCGTAGAGGTCGGCCCCCGTCTTCGGCGCGGCCCACAACGCCGCCTCCGCATCGCTGGAAGCCAGGTTGCGCACGTTGTAGTAGTTCGTCGCGGTGTTCGCGAGCCCCAGCAGGCTCCAGCATCCCGCCAGGTCGTAGGTGTCGGAAGCGCCGGAATGATCGCCGTCGTTCACAAACAGCGCAAACGCCAGCACCGCGTCCTTCCCGTCCGCCACCGCGCCGGCCCCCTCGTATTTGGCCACGGCGAAGATCTTGCTGTTGTCCCCCCCGCCCGTCCGGCTCAGGAAATACTGGTTCGCGCTCTGCAGCGCCGGACTGCTGTGCCGCGCCCCGTTCACCCGGCCGTGCCATTGCGCCATCTCGCGCGACGCCGCGTCGTAGGGCGGCTCGCCCCAGACTCGCAGCTGGTTCCACTTCTTGAAATGCGGGATGTACTTGCCGAAGTTCAGCTCGAAATTGCTGAAGCCCGTCCACTTGTCCGCCGTCCCCGCGTACGGTCCGATGCCCTGCTCCTGGCCGTAGAACACCATCGGCACGCCCGCCACCGCCGAGACCATCGCGTAGCGCGACGCCGTCACCCAGGGATCGCTCCACGGCAGCACCTCGTCATGCCCCGTCAGGTTCAGCAGGATTGCCCCGCCGCCGTACGCCGTGCGCCGGTTCTCCAGCTGCATGCGCAGCGTCCCCGGATCGCTCACGTGCGCCTGCGTGAATTGGAACACCATGTTCTCGTTCAGGATGTCGAAATGCCGGTTCGAGCGGTAGCCCGGCACGCCGCCGTCCAGCGTCTCCGCCATGAACATGAAGTTCCACTTCAGGTTCCGCGTGCGGTTGATGATGTATTCCCACAGCTGCGGCGGCAGCCCCTGCCCGAAGTCGCACCGCAGGCCGTCGATGCCGTAGTCGTCGTAGGCGATGCCCTTGGCGTCCACCTGCCCCGGCCGGTTGGTCAGGCCGTGGCCCGTCTTCTCCAGCCAGTATTCCGGATACCGCCCGACGTACGTCCACAGGTCGATCGTGTCCTCGCTCATCCCCGCGAAGTCGTACACGTCCTCCTCGTTCAGGTAGTCGCTGTTGTTGTCGGGGTTGTGCCGCACCAGGCAGGAATAGGCCCCGTAATAGAGCTCCGCCACGTCCGCCCACTTGCCGAAGTCGCCGCGGTCCGGCGCCGTCGCGATGTCGTTGCTCCACGCCGTGTGGTAGTACGTCGCCGGCGCGCCGTAGTCCTCCCAGTGGGAGTACCACCCCGGCTTGAACCAGCCGATGCGGTCGTCCTTGTTCGTGCAGAAGCCCAGCTCCACACCCATCTCCCCGAATTCCGCGTCCCACGACGTGTGGTTGAACACGCCGTCGAGCATCACGTTGATCGTGCCGACGTGGTTCGTGCTCCCCAGCCGGTTCGTGCCCCGGTCGCAGTACGCCACAAAGTTCGTGAACTCCGCCAGCGCCCCCTCCTCCGTCCCCGCCCGGCCGAAGAAATGGTTCACCGAGAAGTAGTCCCGCGTCGCGTACGGGCTCCCCGGATTGTACCGCGTGGCGGTGTCCGGATCGTTCTCCGACCGGTCGTAGCCCGCCGGATGGATCGGCTGGAACCACAGGCAGTTCGCCCGGATCTTGTCGAGATACTCGATGCTGAACTCGTTGAAGGTGTTGAGGTTCGTCGCGTGCTGCGGATCGATCAGGTCGTCGAACGTGCTCCGCCCGCTCTCCGTGTTGTTGCTGGCCTTCACCGTCAGCGTGTTCAGCTCGTACATCGTCTGCTGCAGCACCTTCTTCGGCGAGATCACGATGGCATGGTCGCGGCGGCCCTCGGACGTGTACCAGGTCCAGTTCGTCGTGCCGGCCTGGTTGGTGGTCTGGTAGCGCGCCGTCAAACGGTAGGCCCCGCACTGCCCCGCATTCGTGCTCCACTCGTACGTCCCCGTCCCGCCGTTGTACGCCATCGGGAACGCCGCGAAATAGGCGCCCGCGTCGTTCGTCGTGACCAGGTTCCCGTCCGGCGGCCGGATGCCGTCCGGCACCCCGTCCTCGTCCCAGTCCGCGTCCGCCAGGTGCCGGCGCCCCACGTTGCAGAACACTTCCACGTTCACCGACCCCGCCGGCGGCGTATAGCTCACCGTGATCGCCGCGGTCTCGCTCTCCGCTTCGTCGAGGAAGAACTTCGTCGTCGTGTAGTCCGCGTTCTGGCCGTTGACCGTCAGCGCGCCCGAGCCACCCGTGTACATGCGGTATTCGAAGATCTCGTCCGCCGCCCCGTCGGTCTGGTACTCCGCCTTCCGCACCACCCCGTTGCCGCCGTTCGTCGCCGAATTCCACGCGGCGACCTGGTACTGCACCAGCGCCTCCAGGTTCGTCAGTTCGTCGTCCTGGATCGTGGCCACCCACCACATCGCATTGCCGTTCTCGCTCGGATCGTCCTCCGCATGGCTGAACGCCATCGCGTTGGTCGAGGTCAGCTCCGACGGCAGCACCTTCGGCACCGCCAGCTTGCTCAGGAGCGACACGCCGCGGACCGTCCGCTTGCTCGCGCCGTTCGTGGTGATGAGGTAGCGCACTTCGGCATGGTCCGCCCAGCGGTACCCGTTCGTCGCCTCGTAGCCGATCTTCGCCCACACCTGAATCGTGTCGCTCGCCGCCCGCACCACGTTGCCCCCGTGCCAGATGAATCCCGGCTCCAGCCCCGGATCGTCGCCGTAGGTGAACGTGAACGGCGACGCCTGCGCGTCCGCCATCTCCGCAAACGTCCGGCTGACGGTGCCGCTCGCCCCCACGTACGTCGTGTCGTGGTCCGTGTACGTGATCGCCAGCACGTACTCCACCGTCTGCGTCTTGCCATACGTCCCCGACGCGATCGCCGCCGCCCAGTACTTGTTGTTCTCCGCCTGGGAGTCGAACGCCAGCGCGTTGCTGCTCCACGCCCCGCCCCCCTGCAGCCGGTGCAGCAGCCATCCCCCGCTCTGGTTCCCTGCGTTCCCCGAACCCTGGAATTGGTTCCCGTTGTAGATCGTCACCGTGTTCGACGCGTACGGATGCCGCGGATTGCGCATGTAGGCGCCGGCCGGTTCGGCGTTGGTCGGAATGTGCCAGCCGTTGCCCAGGTTCGCCGCGCTCACCGCCTCGAACGGATGCGCCGCCGCGTTCGTCGCCTGCGCGTACTTCGCCTGCCCCATCTGGTTCGTCGTGCCGAGGTACGTCGTGTCCGCCCCGCCGTTCAGGTAGTCCACCCGGAGGTAGTACTGCAGCGTCTCGCCCAGCGCCACCGCGTTCGACGGAATCGCCGCCTTCCAGTAGTGGTTGGATCCGACGGCGGTGTCATACGACAGGCTGTTCGACGACCACGCCCCGTCCGTTGATTTCTTGTAGAACACCCAGCCCCCCGTCATGTCCGCGTCCGGCTGGTAGTTGCCTGCGTAGACGTATGTATCCGCCCCCGGCGTCGGGTTCGCCGGGTTGCGCATGGTCACCGTCCCCGGCTCGATGTTCGTCGGAAAATGCCAGCAGTTGCCGAACACCGGATCCGGCGTGCCCACCGCATAGGAGAAGTTCGTCCCGCCCGCCGTGTTGCCCCGCAGCGTGCACAGATCGTAGGCGCTGGCGAGCAGGTTCGTCGGCATCGCGCTCGTCAGCACGTAGTACTTCACCGTCCGGCCCGGGGGTTGCCCGGGAATCGTGATCGTCGCGTTCGTGCCCGAAACCGAGGCCACGGCCAGCGCGCTGTTCGTGAAACCGTTCGTCGTCCATCGCGCATAGACGCCCTCGCCGCTCGTCGCCGCGCTCAAGGTCGCCGTCACCGTTACCGTGTTCGTCCCCGCCAATCCGCTGTTGTCCGCCACCGTCACCACCGCCGCCGGCGCGTTCGTCGTCGCCTGGATCGTGTACGGCCGGTACCACCACGTCGCGTCCCCTTGCAGGCGGAAGGTGTATTTCATCCCGCTGGTCTCGGCGAAGGTTAGGTTGCCCGGGCTGCTCGAATCCAGGTCGCCATGCGCCATGCCGATCGTGCTGTTCACCGCCGCGTTCGTGGAAGTCGTGCCCGTGCCCCATTGCGGATTCCAGTCCCCGTCTTGGTCGAACTGCAGCCCCGAACTCGCCCGTGTCGCCGTGCTCGTCAAGGTGACCGAATAGATCAGGTCCCCCGCAAACGCCGCGTTCGTGGCCATCCAGTTCGTGCCCCACGCGTTGATGTCCCCCCGCACCGACTCGCCCCGCGCCGCCCCAGTCACGAGCATCGCGGCCGCCACCGCCCGTCCAATCGTCGCCGCCTTCATCCGTCCCTCTCGCTTCCCCCCGGCCGCCGCCGGGATCCGTAGGTTGATGCCGATATCCTACCAGCCCCCCCTCCCCCGCGCAATCCTCCCGCCCCCCGCGTTAAATGTCTTTCTCTCCCGCCCCCCGCCGTGGCATACAAGGACAAAGGACATCCCATGGAAACCAAGCGCGCCCCCGCCATCCAGCACCTTTCCGGCAAATCCACCCTCCCCATCGTCGAGGTCTTCTATGAGTTCAACCAGCTCAAGGCCCTCTACCGCCAGGGCTGGCTCCGCGTCGGCATCCCCAAAACCCAATGCGAAACCGTCGCCGAGCATACCCTTGGCGTCACTCTCCTCGCCCTCTTCCTCGCAGATGAATATTTTCCCGCCCTGGACAAGGGAAAACTGCTCCGCATGGGCCTCCTCCACGATTTCGGCGAGATCTACGCCGGCGACATCGTCCCCGGCAAAATGTCCCTCGCCGACAAGCACGAGCTGGAGAAACAGTCCGTCGAACGCGTCTTCCTGCGCCTCCCGAAGGGCCGGGACTACCTCGCCATCTGGCAGGAATTCGAGGAGGGCAAGACCGCCGAGGCGCGTTTCATGAAGGAAATCGACCGCCTCGAAATGGGCCTCCAGGCCAGCGTCTACGAACACGAAAAACTCGGCGACCTCTCCGTCTTCTTCGAATCCACCGACAAGGCCCTCTCCACCCCCGGGCTGCGCAAGATCCTCGACGCCCTCCTCGCCCTCCGCAACTGATTCCTGCCCCGCCGCCCCAGGGCGCGGGAAAGCAGGCAGCGCCCTCCCTCGCCCGAAGCGGCGGCTCCGGTCCCGCCTCTTCCACGCCCCTTTCCGGCCTTGCCTTTTTCCTCTTCATTTTGGCATAGTGAACATTCTGCATGATGAACCTTTCGTCCATCCGGTTCCTCCTTGCGGTGGCCCTTCTGGGCGCCGCAGGATGCGCCAAAACCGTGCCGTTCCAGCAGACCCCCCTGGCCCAGGATGAGGTTGACCGCTTCCTCGCCAGCGGCCGCGATGCGCGCGAATACGGAATCACCACCTACCAGGATGCCGCCGGCCCCCGCTTCGAATCCGCCAACCGCATCCACCTGGACCGTTCCGTGCAGCTGGATTTCTCCTCGCCCCCCAAATGGCCGTTCCCCATCGTCCAGGCCAAGACCGCCCTGTCCGACGCCTTCCCCCTCCTGCTGGATTCCTCCGCGCGCCAGAACTGGACCGTGATGCAATCCATGAAGGCGATGGAATACCGGGCCTTCGCCCCTCCCACCGGCGAATATGCCGACCATGTCGCCTCCGACATCCCCGGCTATGCCGGGGTCGGCAACAAGCTCATCTTCAAGGATCTCCACGTCGAGTATCCCATCTTCTACCTGCCCCCCGCCCGCGGAGGCCTCGGTTCCCTCGCCCGCATCGCGGACCTGCCGGGACAGGATCCCCGGACCGCGGAAACGCGCGAGAAATTCGCCGGCCGCATGCCGGCCGTCATGGGCGCCGCCTTGATGCGTTCCTTTTCCTTCCTCCGCTTCGACTTTCCCGGCCGCACCGTCCTGCTCTCCACCAGCCGCGCCTATCGGCCGGCCATGCTTTCCGCCGTGGCCGCCAACCTGCCGATGCTCAACTGGCGCGGCCGGCCCGCCGTGCAGGGCACCCTCGGCGGCCAGCCCCTCCTGCTGGTGATCGATACCGCCGGCGAATTCGACCTGTCCCTTCCCGGTTCCGCCCTCGAAGGCGAGGCGCCGGGCCCGCTCGTCCTGGGCAACCACTCCGTCGAGGACCTCCGCCTCCGCTTCCACGGGGAACTGGGCCTGCCGGAAAGCTTCCCCGCCCGCCTCGGCCTCGGCGTGCTCTCCCGCTTCGCCGTCACCCTCGACTACAAGAACCAGCGCGTCTGGTTCGAAGGAAAACCCTTGCCTGCCGCGGAGGAATCCGCGACAACCCCCGAAGACGAAACCCCGGCCCCGGTCCAATACAGAGGAGTCCCGCGATGACGATTGCCGCCCAAGCCAAGATGGAATGGAAAGACGCCCACAAGCACCCCCCGGGATTCCGCGCCCGCCGAGGCCTCAATTGGTTCACCGTCGGCCTGCTCTACGCCACCTTCTACATGTGCCGCTACAACTTCCGCTTCGCCGGCCCCGGCATGCGCGAGGAATTCGGCTTCGAGGCCCGGCAGATCGCCGACCTGGCGGCATGGTTCTCCCTCGCCTACGGCACCGGGCAGCTCATCAACGGCCTGTTCAGCGACCGCATCGGCGGCCGGGCCACGATGCTGGTCGGCGCCATCGGCACCATCGTCCTCAACCTCGTCATCGGCTTCTCGCCCTTCACCTCCAGCTTCTCCACCTTCGCGCTGCTGTGGATGATCAACGGCTACCTCCAGGCCGCCGGCGCCCCCGGCATGGTCAAGACCAACGCCGCCTGGTTCAACCGCGACGAGCGCGGCGTGTTCGCCGGCATCTTCGGCTTCATGATCCAGTCCGGCCAGACCATGATCAGCCTCCTGGCGCCCATCATCCTCAATGGCTTCACGTTCCTCGCCTTCGTCGTCGGCCCCGGCCAGTGGCGCATGCTGTTCACCCTGCCCCCCATCGCCGTGGGCCTGGTCGCCGTCTGGTTCTATTTCATCTCGTCGCCCTCGCCCGATGAGGCCGGCTATCCCAAGGCCATCCACGACGACGTGGACAACTCCGCCGGCACCACCGTGCCCATCCTGGAGTCCTTCAAGTTCGTCTTCTCGAACCCCCTCGTCTGGTTCTATGCCGTGGCCTATGCCTGCACCGGCGCCGTCCGGCACGCCTCCGACCAGCTCGCCCCGCTCTATTTCGAGGATGTCCTGGGCTTCAACATGAAGACCAACATGCCCGAAATCGCCGTCGGCACGCTGGCGCTGATCCCCATGGTGGCCGTCGCCGGCTCGGTCTTTTCCGGCTGGGTCTCGGACCGGTTCTTCCACGGCCACCGCTATCCCGTTGCCATGTTCCTCTATTTCATGGAGTCCGTCGTGATCGCCGTCGCCGCCACCGTCATGGCCCTCCACCTCATCAGCCCTTCCGCGGGCGGCATCCTCCTCGGCTGCCTCTTCCTCGTCCTCATCGCCATCACCGCCAACAGCACCCACTCCATCGTCGGCGCCGCCGCCCCCATGGACATCGGCGGCAAGAAAATGGCCGGGTTCGCCGCCGGCGTCATCGACTCCTTCCAGTACTACGGCGCCGCCATCGGCCTCTTCATCACCGGCCGCATGCTGTCCGTCTCCGAAGGCAACTACACCTACTGGTTCGGCATCATGACCTGCTTCGCCTTCTTCGGCGGCTGCGCCATGCTCTCGCTGCTCCTCCGCCAAAAGGGCCGCCAGGCCGCCAGCCGCGCCGTCATCGCCTTGATGGTCCTGCTGCTCGCCGCCGCCGCCGCCATCGGCGTTCCCAACTACCGCGCCCAGAAAACGGCCCACGAAGCCCGCATCGCGGCCGAGGAAGCCGCCGCCGCCGCCGAGGAGGCCGCCAACCCGACGGCCGCCACTGCGGCGCCCGCCCCCCAAGCCCCCGCCAAATAACGGAGACCGACCATGACCAACGAATCCATCCCCGTTCCCGTCACCCCCTTCCAGCTGAAGCTGAAGGATTTCTGCGTCTGGATCGAAACCAAGTTCGAGCGCCGCCTCTCGCGTTTCGGATTCGCCCTCCGCATGGCCATCGCCGCCGCCGTCTTCTATGCCATCTTCCATCTCCAGAAGACTTGGCTGGCCGACGCCCCCGGAGCCCTCCGGTTCGCCTCCTGGCTCCTCTTCGGCTGGGCCGCCTTCTGGACCATCCTCGAAATCGTCCGCCGCTTCCACGACCTCGGACGCACCGGCGGCCTCTTCTGGGCCCTCGCCATCCCCTACTGGGGCATCTGGAAGGTCAGCGGCCTCTTCCATCTCGCCGACAAGTTCCCCGAACTGTGGTGGCCCTGGGTGGCGATGCTCGCGCTGTGCTACTGGCCGATCTGGCTCACCCTCCAGCTCTTCTTCCGCAACGGCACCGAGGGACCCAACGGCTACGACGGCCGCGAGTTCTACCAGGACCTCGGCAACTCCCGGTAGCCGCCCCGCCCAAAGTCAAACAAAAGCGCCCCGCGTTCCCGCGGGGCGCTTTTTTCCGGCCGAAGGGCAACCGGCGCTAGCGGCCGGCCGCCGCCAGGCGGGCCTTCACGGCCTCCAGCTCCGCCTCCGCGTCGCCGATCAGCTCGGAGAAGATCTCCTCCATCGGCTGAATCCGATCCACCAGCCCCACGCTTTGCCCCGCCATGCAGGAACCGCGGTCCACGTCGCCCTCGACCGCCGCCTTGCGCAGCCCCCCCATCCAGAAGCTCTCGACCTTGTACTGAGCCTCCGCATGGCCGATTTGGCCCGCATCCATCAGTTTCAGCAGCTCCAGCTGCAGCCGGCCGAATTCCTCCGTCGACTTGTTCTTCAGCGCCCGCACTGCCACGATCGGCAGCCGCTTGTCGTATTCCGGCGTGCTCATCGCCTCCCGCGCCCGGGCCTTCACGAAACGCTCCTTCAGCTTCGGATGGGCGCTGCACTCGTTGCTCATCACGAACCGCGTGCCCATCTGCACCCCCGCCGCGCCCATCAGCAGCATGTGCGCGATCATCCGCCCCGTCGCGATGCCGCCGGCCACGAACACCGGCACCCCCGGCTTCTTGAACAGCACCTGCTGCAGCAAAATCATCAGCGACACGTGGCCGATATGCCCCCCCGCCTCGCTGCCTTCCAGGATCAGCCCGTCCACCCCGAAGCGCACCATCTGCTCCGCGATCGAATCCGTCGAGGCGAAGGACAGCACCTTCTTGCCCGCCGCCTTCATCTGCGCCACGTCGTTCTTCTTCGGGAAATTGCCCGCGAAGATCACGGTGGACGCCTTCGATTTCAAGACCGCCTCCTTGTGCGCGGGGAAATTCGGCGCGATGGTCACGAGATTGACCGCGAAGGGCTTGCGGGTCTGCGCCATGCACTTCTCGATCTCCGCCGCCAGCGCCTCCCCGGGCATGTTCCCCGCCGCCAGGCAGCCGAAGCCCCCCTGGTCGCCCACCGCCTTCACCAGCGCCGCGTCGCTGATCCACGTCATCGCCCCGCACATCACCGGATAGCGCACCCCCAGGAAGTCGCGCCCCTCCTGCCACAAGCCGTCTAAACAGGTCGTTTTCATCGGTTTCGCTCCTTGATTTGGAGAATCACTTTATCCCACCCCGCACAAAAGTGCATCCCGAAAACAAAAGTTTTTCCGCCCGCCCCGCCCCCGTCCCGCTCCCCCCTCACAGCACGTCCCGCACGCGCTCCAAGGCCAGCTTGAACCACGGCGTGAACGTCTCGGGATGCGCCTTCAATTCCTTCTCCAGCCCCGCCGGCTCCACCCACCGCACCTTTCCCACCTCGTCCGGGTTCGGATGGATTTCTCCGCCATACACCCCGGTGAACACGTGGTCCAGCTCGTGCTCGGTCAGCCCTTCCGCCTCCGACGTGGCCTGGTATTCGAACTGGAAGCGCTCCGTCAGCGGACAGTCGAACCCCAGCTCCTCCCGCAGGCGCCGGTGCGCCGCCCCGATCGTGTCCTCCCCCGGCCGCGGATGGCTGCAGCAGGCGTTCGTCCACAGCCCGGGAAAGTGGTACTTGCCTTCCGCGCGGCGCTGCAGCAGCCAGCGGCCGCGCGGATCCACGATGAACACCGAAAACGCCCGGTGCCGCGTCCCCCCCCGCTCGTGGGCCGCCAGCTTCCCCATCGTGCCGACCTCGCGGTCGTGCGCATCCACCAGGATGACCTGTTCCTCGGCCACGCGCCCTACTTGCCGCGCTCCAGCCGCAGGTGGGCCGCCATCAGCTCGCCGGGATTCGTCTGCGCCGCCAGCAGCGACAGCTCGCCGCACAGCACCGTCGCCGCGCAGATCAGGGCCAGGCGCCGCGCGTTCTGCCCCGGCTCGCGCTTCTCCAGGCAGCCCAGCCCGCGCAGGTTGTCCTCCACGAACGGCAGCCCCTTCCCGTTGCCCACCGTCCCCACGATCAGGTTCGGCAGCGTCACCGAAAAATAGAGGCCCTCGTCCCCCCGCGCCTCCGCCAGCGTGAACCCCTGCGATCCTTCCACGATGTTCGCCGCGTCCTGCCCCGTCGCCAGGTAGAAGGCCAGCAGCATGTTCGCGAAGTGCGCGTTCGCGCTCCGCAGCCCGCCGGCCAGCGTCGTCCCCACCCAGTTCTTGCGCCAGTTCAGCTCGGCGATCTTCTCCGGGGTCGTGTGCAGGTAGCGCTCCACCAGCCGCCGCGGTATCGTCGCCTCCGCCACCGTGTACTTGCCCCGCCCCAGGATCCCGTTCACCGCCGAGGCCTTCTTGTCGCAGCAGTAGTTGCCCGAAATGGAGCCATACGCGCATTCGGGCCGCTTCTCCAGGATCCACGCCAGCATCGCATCCGCCGCCCGCGTGGCCATGTTGTGCCCCGCCGCGTCGCCCGTCGTGAATTCGAAGCGGATGTAGACCAGGTGCCCCGCCACCTCGAAATGGATGTCCGCCAGCCGCGCGAACCGGCTCGTGCCCGCCGCCACCTGCGCCAGGGCCTCCCGCTCGGCGTCCACGAACCGCACCAGCGCCAGCGCCCCCTGCGCGCCGGGCGCGTCCACCAGCACCGACCGCGTCATGCGTTCGTCGAAGATCGTGGCGCGGATGCCGCCGGCCTGCGCCGTCACCCGCGCCCCGCGCTCGACCGATGGCCACAGCGGCGTCTCGAAGGTCGCCAGCGGCACCTCCGTTTCGCACTCCGCCTCGGGCCCCGCCAGCCGCACCGGGCCGACCTTCCGCATCGGGACCGCGGCCACCAGGTTCTCGTCGTTGGGCTTCATGTCCGCTCCTCCTTGCCGGCCGCGCCGGCGCCCCCTACGGGGCCGGCGGCGGCAGCGCCGCCGCGGCTTCCTCCAGCACCTTCACCCGCGCCGCAACCTCCGCCGAACGGGGATCGGACGGGAACCGGCGCTCGAAATCGCGATAGGTCGCCGTCCCCTTGCCGGTCATCCCCAGCTTCTCCCCGTACGTCCCCGCCAGCTCCCACAGCGCATCGGCGTTCCCCGCCTCGAGCTGCACCAGCTTGCGCAGCGAAACAACCGTGGTGTCGTACTCCTCCAGCGCGGAGGACGCCCGCGCCAGGTTCAGCAGCACCATCGGGTTCTCCGGATCGAGCGCCTGCGCCTTCATCAGCGCGGCCTGCGCCTCGCGCGGCTGGTTCTGCCGCATCCAATGCTCGCCCGCCTCCAGCTGCACCGCCGCGCGGTCGCCGAACACCTCCAGCGCGCGCCGCAGGATCTCGCCGGCCTGCGCCGGGTCGCCGCCCTCGCGCGACAGCTCCAGCGCCCGCAGCGCCTGCGTGTACGCCGCCTCCCGGTCGCCCGCCTCCAGCGCCTCCTGCGCCTGCGTCCACCATACGCCCGCCGTCATCTTCGGCTGCGCCGGCGCCTGAGCCTGGAACGAGGTCTGTTCGATCGCCTGCCCCCCGATGCGCCGGGAAGCCGCCTCCGCCCGCCCCCCCTGCGGCGCCGCCGCCAGATACTGGCGGAAATACTCGCGCGCCTGCTCCTCGTGCCCCTGCGTCTGCGCGTGCACCACGCCCAGGTTGTAGAGCGCCGCCGGATAGTCCTTGCTCATCTCCAGCGCCTGCATGAAGAACGTCTCCGCCTGCGCCAGGTTCCCCTCCAGCAGCGCGATGCGCCCCAGCCCCGCCGCCGCCTCCGCCGACTGCGGCGCCCGCTTCTGCGCCTCGAAATACATCCGCTTCGCCAGGTCCCAGCGCCCGTTCCGCGTCGTCCAGTCGCCGATCCGCAGCAGCGCCCGCGTGTCCTCCAGGTCGAGATCCGCCGCCCGCCGCAGCAGCGAGATGCCGCGCGACATGTCGCCGAGATCCAGCGAGAGGCACCCGAGGTTGTACACCGGCTCGAACGCCGCCGGATCCAGCCTCGACGCGCCCTCGAAGTTCGCCGCCGCCTCCGCCGTTTGCCCCAGCTCCCAGTTCGCCAGCCCCAGCCAATTCTGCGCCTCGGCCGCAAAGGCCCCCTCCGGAGCGCGCTCCAGCGCCGATTCCAGCCGCGCCCGGCCTTTCGCCAGCTCGCCCTTCTTCAGCAGCGACAGCCCCGCCTCGTAGTCCTTCTCCGGCGTCGCCTTCCCGCAGCCCGCCAGCAGCAGCGCCGCCAGGGCCAGCGCCATCCCGGCCGCCGCCGGCCCCTGAACCCGGAACCCTGACCCCTGAACTCTCATCATGCCTCCTTGACCGGCGTCAGCCACAGCTCCCGCGCGCGCGGCCCGTCGAATTCGCACAGGAAAATCCCCTGCCAGGTCCCCATCGCCAGCCGTCCTCCCCGCACCGGCACCCAGGCCGAAACGCCCACCAGCGCCGTCTGGATGTGCGCCGCCGAATTGCCCTCCGCGTGCGCATAGCCCGCGCTCCACGGCACCAGCTTCGACAGCGCCTGCTCCATGTCCGCCGCCACGTCCGGATCCGCCTGCTCGTTCACGGTCACCCCCGCCGTCGTGTGCGGTGAATGCACGTGCAACAGGCCGTCCCATGCCGGCAGCTTCGCCAGGGCGGCCTGGATCGCCCGTGTCACGGGCACGAGTTCCGTCCGCCGGGAAGTTGTGATGGATATTTTGACCATGTCCCGATACTATACGCATTGTTTCGGATTGCGGAAAGTGAAACCTGCGCCTCCATCCTGTTTCCCCCTGCGCCGGGAGAGCCCATGACGTCGCTCCTCCTGGTGGTCTTGTTCCTGCTGCTGCTGGCCGGCTCCGCCTTCTGCTCCAGCGCGGAAACGGCTTATTTTTCCATCGACCCCATCCAGCTCCGCCGCATCGCCGAGAAACGCCCCGCCACCGGCGAACGCCTCCGCGCCCTCCTCGCCAACCCCACCCGCCTGCTCTCCACCATCCTCATCGGCAACACCCTCGTCAACCTCGCCCTCGCCAACGTCGGCTATCTCCTCGCCGAACGCTGGATCCCCGCCTACGCGGAGGCCGTCGCCATCCCCGCCGTGACCCTCCTGCTGATCTTCTTCGGCGAGGTCGGCCCCAAGAACATCGGCCTGCTCTACACCTCCGTCCTCGTCCGCCTCTATGGCCCCCCCCTTCGCTTCGCCGAGCGTCTCCTCTTCCCTCTCCGTTTCGTGCTCGACCTCGTCAGCCGCCGCCTTGTCCACCTCTTCCGCCCCATGGGCAAAACCCTCTCCGAGGAGGAATTCGAGACCGTCCTCGACATCTCCCGCGAGGAGGGCATCCTCAACGCCGACGAACTCGCCATGATCAAGGCCATCGTCGACCTCGAGGACCTCCACGCCTCCGACGTCATGACCCCCCGCGTCGATTTCATCGGCATCGACCTCGGCGATCCCTCCGTGAACGCTGTCGAGACCGCCCGCAAGGCGCGGCGCAACTTCCTCATCCTCTACCGCGGCCAGTTCGACGAAATCGCCGGCTTCCTCGACGTCCGCAAGTTCCTCCTCGATCCCGCCCACTCCCTCCCCGCCGCCACCCTCCCCCCTGTCTTCGTCCCCGAAAGCATCCACCTCAACCGCCTCCTCGTCCGCTTCCAGAAGGACAAGATCCGCATCGCCGTCGTCGTCGATGAATACGGCGGCGCCGCCGGCGTCGTCACCCGCGGCGACATCCTCGAGGAAATCACCGGCGACATCTACAACGAGCTCTCCAAGCCCCGCCCCATCTTCCAGTCCGCCGGCCCCTACGCCTGGCTCGTCGACGCCAACATCTCCCTCGAGGAAATCAACCGCAAGCTCCGCCTCGACCTCCAGGCCCAGACCTCCGACCGCCTCGCCGGCTGGATCACCGAGCACCTCGGCAGCGTCCCCAAGCAGGACGACGTCGTCCAGACCCAGGGCGTCCGCGTCCGCGTCATGCAGACTATCCGCCTCCGCGTCACCCTCGCCCACATCGAGAAGCTCGACGCCCTCCGGACCGGAGGCCCCGCATGATGACGCTCGAACTCGTCCTGCTGCTCCTCTGCCTCGTCGGCGCCGCCTTCTTCGCCGGCATCGAGACCGGCATCATCTCCATCAACCGCCTCCGCCTCCAGCACCTCGTCCGCCGCCAGGTCCCCGGCGCCAAGACCATCCGCCACTTCCTCACCCACTCCGACCTCCTCCTCGGCACCACCCTCATCGGCACCAACCTCCTCCACGTCGTCAGCGCCGTGCTCGCCGCCTCCATCGGCCAGCGCCTGGCCGGCGCCGCCGGCGCGACCGCCGCCGGCGTCGTCATGCTCTTCGTCACCCTCGTGCTCTGCGAATACATCCCCAAGGCCTGGTTCCAGGCCGCCCCCGCCCGCCGCACCATCCCCCTCGCCGCCATCCTGCGCACCGCCTCCTGGATCCTCCTGCCCTTCACCTTCCTCGTCAACCTCGTCGTCCGCTGGACCCTCCCCCGCCGCGACGCCAAGGAGGTCGAGGACAAAATGCTCGTCTCCCGCGAAGAACTCCTCCACCTCGCCCGCGAAGGCGAACAGTCCGGCGTCCTCACCAAGCACGAGTCCGAAATGATCCACGGTGTCTTCGAACTCACCCACAAAACCTGCGACGCCCTCATGACCCCCCGCGACAAGATGGCTTTCGTCCCCGTCACCGCCACCCCCGACGAGATCCTTGCCCTCGCCCGCACCCGCGAATTCAACCGCCTTCCCGTCTACGACCCCTCCCAGAAATCCTTCGCCGGCGTCGTCCATATCTTCGACATCCTTGCCGACGACGCCCCCGCCGGAAAGACCGCCGCCGACTACATGCGCCCCCCCCAGCTCGTCGCCTCCTACCTTCCCGTCGACCACCTCCTCCCCCGCATGCGCGTCACCCGCCTCCCCCTCTTCCTCGTCACCGACGACCGCTACGAGGTCATCGGCCTCATCACCCTCGAAGACGTCCTCCGCGAAGTCACTGGCGAGGATTGAAAATAGGGGGAAGGGTTCGGGATTCTGGGGGCAGGGCACGATCCATCTGTCGATCCCGCCTGTCCGATCGAACCCGTTTTCCCTGCCCCCCTGAACTCTGAACCCTTCCCCTCCCTTCCCCCTCTTCTCCCTCCTTGCCCTCCCCGCCCCTTTCCGCTAGGTTTCCATCCATGAGCGAATCCTCCCATTTGGAAAAGGCCCAGGCCGTCTTCGACGTCGAGATCGCCGCCCTGCAGCGCACCCGCGGGCGCCTCGACGGCGCCTTCGACGCCGCCGTCGACCTCCTCCAGGCCACCCTCGCCAACGGCGGCAAGATCATCGTCACCGGCGTCGGCAAGTCCTTCCACATCGGCCAGAAGATCGCCGCCACCCTCACCAGCACCGGCGCCCCCGCCAACGTCCTCCACCCCTCCGAGGCCATGCACGGAGACCTCGGGCTGCTCCAGGGCGAGGATGCCGTCCTCGCCCTCTCCTACTCCGGCGAATCCGACGAACTCGTCAACCTCCTCCCCGTCCTCAAGCGCACCGGCGTCCGCATCGTCGCCCTCACCGGCGACCTCGCCTCCACCCTCGCCCGGCATTCGGACATCGTCCTCGACGCCTCCGTCGAGCGCGAAGCCTGCCCCTTCAACCTCGTCCCCACCGCCTCCACCACCGTCGCCCTCGCCATCGGCGACGCCCTCGCCATCGCCCTCCTCGACGCCCGCGGCCTCACCCGCGAGGAATACGCCACCTTCCACCCCGGCGGCGCCATCGGCCGCGCCCTCCTCCTCAAGGTCGACGACATCATGCGCACCGGCGACCGCCTCGCCTCCGTCCCCCTCTCCGCCAGCGTCCGCGACGCCGTCATCGCCATGACCAAGGTCCAGGCCGGCGCCGTCGCCGTCGTCGATGCCGCCCGCCGCGTCGTCGGCCTTTTCACCGATGGCGACCTCCGCCGCTATCTCGCCGGCGGCGCCACCGACGTCCAGACCCGCCCCGTCGCCGACCTCATGACGAAGAACCCCTCCTCCGTCCGCTCCGGCCGCCTCGCCGCCGACGCCCTCGCCATCTTCCAGAAACACCGCTTCGACGACCTCGTCGTCCTGAACGCCGACGGCACCCTTGCCGGCATGATCGACATCCAGGACCTGCCCAAGTTCAAGATCCTGTAACCCCCCCTTCCGAAAGGAGGCCCCCATGAGCAACCGCCGCATCTTCATCACCCGCCAGGACCGCGAACGCCTCACCCTCATGCTGGACGAGGCCCTCGCCGGCAAGCACCGCGACGCCGCCTCCCTCAAGGAACTCTCCCGCGAACTCTCCATTGCCGAAACCGTCGACCCCAAGGCCGTCCCCCCCGATGTCGTCACCATGAATTCCCGCGTCGTCGTCAAGGACATGGAAACCGGCGAATCCTCGGAATACACCCTCGTCTTCCCCGAACAGGCCGATGTCGAACAAGGCCGCCTCTCGGTCGTTTCCCCCATCGGCACCGCCATCCTCGGCTACGCCAAGGGCGACACCCTCGTCTGGCAGACCCCCGGCGGCTCCCGCCAGATCCGGATCGAAGATGTCCTCTACCAGCCCGAAGCCGCCGGCGATTACCATCTCTAGCATGCCCTCCCTCGTCATCAATTCCTCCCCCCCCGTCGAGGTCCCCGCCGGCATTTCCCTCCTCGAAGCCTGCGCCTCCCATGGCATCCTCCTCCCCTCGGCCTGCGGCGGACGCGGCTTCTGCGGCCGCTGCGCCGTCGAGGTCGTCTCCGGCGACCTCGCGCCTCCCACCCTGGCGGAGGAAAACAAGATCCTCGGCGAAGACCGCGCCAAGGGTCTGCGCCTCGCTTGCCAGGCCCGCATCCGGGGCGACGTCGAGATCCGCCTCGCCCCCGAAATCCTCGCCGTCCGCCGGCACACCGGCAAGCTCGTCGCCAAGACCCTCGTCACCGCCGATATCGCCCACCTCCGCATCGCCGTGGACGAGAAGCCCCCCTTCTCCTTCCGCGCGGGCCAGTACATCCAGTTCGAAGCCCCCGTCGCCCCTCCCCCCGCCAAGCCCCTCCTGCGCGCCTACTCCATGGCCGTCGCCCCTTCCGATCCCCTCCATATCGAGCTGATGGTCCGCCAGGTCCCCAATGGCACCTGCTCCACCTGGATCCACCAGAATCTCCAGCCCGGCCAGCCCGTCGCCTTCCGCGGCCCCTTCGGCGATTTCCATCTCTCCGGCACGCGGGCCCCCCTGGTCGGCATCGCCGGCAGCTCCGGCATGGCCCCCCTCCGCTCCATCTTCCAGGACATGCTGTTCCGCGGCATCCAGCGGCCCGCGCGGTTTTTCTTCGGCGCCCGCACCCGGCAGGACCTGTTCCTGCTCGACGAATGGGCCGGATTCGAAAAGAAGGCCCCGTGGTTCGAGTTCATCCCCGTCCTCTCCCATGAACCCGCGAATTCCCCCTGGAAGGGCGAGCGCGGCCTCGTCACCGACGCCGTCGCCCGGCGCCTCCCCGATCTGACCGGCCAGGAAGCCTATCTCTGCGGTTCCCCCGGCATGATCGATGCCGCCATGGCGGTCCTCACCGCCCGCGGCATGCCCCACGAACACATCTTCTTCGACCGCTTCAGCGTCTAGGGCGGGTTCCGGTTTTCTCCCGTCGGCCCTCCGTCGCCGGCCGGACGCCCTCTCAAAAGCAAATCGCCGGCCCCGCGAACGGGACCGGCGATCTGGCGCGGCGGTTCCGCCGCCTACGGGGAGGTCAATCCGATGCGGATGATCTTGCGCGAGCCGGAAACCGTCGTGATTGTGACGTTCGAGCCGCTCACCGTGTAGTGCACGCCCGCCGTCAGGTTCGAGAAGACCAGGGCCGCCCCCGTCACCACCGTGTCCGCCCCGTACACCGTTCCGAGCGAGTAGCCGCCCGGCACGGTGAAGAGGAAGTTGCCGGTGCCGTTCAGCGCCAGCGTCACGGGCGGAATGTCCACGTCCGCCGGCGCCGACACCGAAGGCGTCACGCTGTTGCTCGCGATGGGCAGCGCGCCGGCATCCAGCGCCGTCGCCGACAGGAAATAGGTGCCCGCCGTCGCCGGCGTGAAAGAGAACGCGCCGGTTCCCGAATCCCAGTTGTAGATCACGTCGGCGTCCGCCGGATCCTTCAGGACAAAGGCCCAGCTCGACGCCGTGCCGTTCTGCAGCGTGATCGTGTAGTTCATCTGCACGCCCACCGTGCCCGTCGTGTCGCCCACGATGGACACCGACGGGACAACCGCCCCTTCGGGATGGACGCCCGGCGTCATGTCTTCCGTGTTGGCCACGGCCGGAATCGTCCATTCCGAAGCCGTCCACGTCGGGTTGCCCTGGAAAACGCCGTTGTTCCGGAACGCACGGCGATCGGTATACTCCCAGGCCATTCCCGTGCCGTCCTGGCCGATCACGCCGTGCGCATCCTCCAGGATGCCGCTCACGCTGTTGCCGCCGCTGAAGAGGAAGTAGCCGTCATCGCCGTTCCCGTCCACCGTGCCGCTGGTATGGTTCGGCGCGGGGGACGTCGGATACGCCGTCGCGAAGTTCGTGCTGCCGGCGATCACGTAGGTCGAACCGGCCGCCACCGTGCCCGTCAGCGCGATGTTGCCCCACGTGGTGCCGTTGATCTGGCGCGCCAGATACCAGCTTCCCGCCGTCAGGTCGATGCTGGAAACTCCCGCGTTGTAAAGCTCGACAAAGCGCCCGCCCGTCGCGTTGTTGCTCGGGTCGGCCACCTCGGAAATGATCAGGACGCTGGGCTCGTGGTACACGAACTCCACCGTCACCGTCACCGGCGAGGCCGGCATGACGAACGTGTTCCCGACCACCGGCGCCGGCGTCATCGTCTCGTCCAGCACTGTGATCGTGCTGACCAGGTAGCTGGCATCCGGAGTGGCGGTGATGGCAACCGTCGTCCCTTCGATGGCCTGTCCCGCCGGCGTTGTCGACACCGTGCCGTTTGTCGGCGTCGTGATCGTGATCGCATAGGGCGTTTTCACGCTGAAGTTGATCGAATTCGTCACGCTCGCCGCGGTGCCGTCCGTCGCCACCACCGTCGCCGAATAATCGCCCGCCGGCGCCGTCGCCAGGATCGTGAATACGTTGTCCACCGCCGTGTAGTACGACCCGCCCAGCGTGCTGCTCCAGGAATAGCCGTAGGGCTCCGTCCCGTTCGCCGCCGTCGCCGTGATGGCCTCGCTCACCCCCTGCGTCACGGCGAACCCGCCCGTCCTGTCGAAGGTCACGTTGAACGTCGCCGCGCCGAACCAGATCCCGATGTCGTCGATGTTCACCCGGTCGCCGTCGCCGGTGAGCGTCAGGAACTGGACATAGGTCATGTTCGCCGGAATGGTGTCGATGACGCCCTCCATCAACGTCGCGCCGCTAGGATCGTAGGCGGCTTCGCCCACGTCGGTCCACGACACGCCATCCTGGCTGACCTGCACCTTGAAAGTTGTCGTGTTGTCCGTGCCGTAGTCGGCATACAGGAAGCTGATCTTGCTGATGGGCTGGGCAAACGCCTCGGCCGTGGCGATATAACCGGCGTTGGTGCTCAGGTAGCGGATGCGGACCGAGGCCGCCCCGTTCTTCGGATCGCTGGTGGTCGTCCCCCGCAGCGCACCGTCGTGCCGCATCAGGACGCCGCTGACCGTCGAAGTGCCGGGAGCATAGCTGCTCAGGCCCGTCACGGTTTCGAAATCGATCAGGGTGTCGGGCGCCACGTAGACTTCGAACAAAACCGTCACCGTGACGGCCGAGGCCGGCATGGTGAAAGTGTTGCCCGTCAGCGCCACCGGATTCAATCCCTCGTCCAGCACCGTGATGCTGGCCACGCGGTACCCCGAGTCCGGCGTCGCCGTGATCGTCACGGTTTGGCCTTCGATGGCCTGGGTTGGCGGATCGGTCGTCACCGTGCCGTTCGTCGGCGCCGTGACCGTGATCGCATAGACAGGCACCACGTTGAACGTGATGGCGTTGGTCACGCTCCGGGCGGCGCCATCCGTGGCCACCACCGTCGTCGTGTAGGCGCCCACCGGCGCGGCCGAGCTGATGTTGAACATGTTGTCGTTGGTCGCGTAGTAGCTGGAATCCAGCGTGCTGCTCCACGCAAAGCTGTAGGGTTCCGTCCCGTTCAATGCCGTCGCCGTGATCGCCGTGGCGGAGCCTTCAGGCACCAGGAATCCATCGGTCCGGTCAAACGTCACAAGGAAATCGGTCGCGCCGGCGGTGATTTGCACGCCATCCACGCCGACATTGCCGGCAACCTTGGTCACGTAGTTGAACCGTACATAGCGCGACGCGTTCTTCAGGACATTCGTCACCGGTGCGGCCGTGGTGGGGATGCCGCTGCCGTTGTAGGCCGCCACGTCGGTCCAGCTCGCGCCATCCGTGGATTCCTCCACCTTGAAGACATAGGCGCCGCTGAGTGTGTTTGCCCGGAGCCAATACGAAACCTCGCCGGGCGCGCTGTCGAAGTTGATGGTCAGGATGTCCCCCGTCGTGTCGAATTTGGCCGCGCCGCCGCCAACGCCGTCATAACTGGTCGCATAGTCCGTTCCCAAACCCGACTGCGTCCATCCCGTCGGCAGGAAGCTGTTCGTCCAAGGCCCCGACCAGCTGGTGGGAAGCGTCGCCTGCCCCATCGCCGTCGCCGCCAACATCCCGACACACGCCAACCCAACCAACCACTTTTTCATACCCGTTTCCTCCTGAATACACGGACTCTGACAGTTATTGTTTAAAATACATTATGCGCCGCAACCGCGCCAAGGGATTTCCACCCTTTCAGGTAAATCGTTTTCTTTTCCGGAAACGCGCGCGGCCCAAGGCCCGTCAGGGCGTGGCGTCGAGCACCCGGTAGTAGCGCAACACGGTGTTGCTGGGCGCCAGATCATGGAACACCAGCGCATTGGTGCTCCCCATCTCCACATCGTCCGGCGTCCACGCCACCGGATTGGTGGCCAGCGCGTCCGCATGCTCCAGCCGGTACGTCCGGCCCACGACGGTTTCGGGAACCGTGATGGCGGCGTCGCGCCCCGCCACGGCAACCGACCCGATCTCGGGCAGGACGAACGCGGCGACGGTGATGTCGTCCACCCCCACGTTGCCGGTGACTTTCTCCGCGTAGTGGAAACGGAGATGCCGCGCCTCCGGCGAAGTGGCATTCGTCCGGAACGTGGCAACGGCCGCCAGCTGCGTGTAGGTCTGCAGCGCCGTCCAGTTCGTGCCGTCGACCGACTGGTCCACGCGGAATGTCCCGCCCGAAAATGTGTTGCCCGCCACCCAGTAGGTCACCGCCCCCGGCGCCGATGAGAAATGGATGGCGATGAAATCGCCCGTGCCGTCCAGCTTGGCCGCCCCGTCGCCCAGGCCGTCGTAGCCCGGCAGGTAGTCGATCCCCAGCCCCGTGAACGTCCACCCCGCCGGCGGCGTGCTGTATTCCCACGGCCCGGTGTAGCGGGCTGGCAGCGTCGCCTGCGCAAACACCCAGTGGGCCGCCAAAGCCGCCAGGACCCCCGTCCATCCGGCTTTGCTTGCGGCCTTCATGCTCCGCGCTCCGTCTCCCGCCGCCTCAGCCGCCCGCCGGGACCAGCGGCGTCAACATCGCTTCCTGGTAGAGGCGCTGCACCATTTCCACGTCCAGGCCGTGGCCCGACTTGTAGGAGATGATCTCGCCGACGAACAGCCCCTCGTCGATCAGCGCGATGGCCGCCAGCAGGTCCAGCGTCGACCGGTGCCAGACCGCCTCCAGCGACTTTCCGTTGTGCGGCAGCAGCGCCTCGTTCCAATAGCGCAGGCGCCCCGCGACCAGCAGGTTGTCGAACGAATAGCCCAGGTTGCGGATGTCCGCGAACAGCAGGCCGATCGTCTTGCAATACAGCATCTTCATCGCCGACGTGTTCGTCCGCGCCGTCGCCCCGTAGGCGAACTTCTCCGGATCCACCGCGAAGCGGATGCGCTGCTTGCCGATCGCCGTCTTGAAATCCACCGCCGCGTCGATGGCCAGCATCGGCCGCGCCGGATCCGCCGGCGCCAGCGTCAGGAAGCCCCCGCGGCCGTTGCAGACCGTCACGCGCTCGCGGACGGTCACGTAGGGCTGCGGACGGTTCACCGGCCGCACCCCGGCGCTCCGGATCGCCTCGACCAGCTCCGTGCTTCCCCGGTCGAACAGCGGCGGATCGCCCGAATCCAGCCGGATCAGCAGGTTGTCGATCCCCAGCCCCATGCGCAGGCTGATCATGTGCTCGGCCATGCGGATGTAGTTGTGCGGGGACCCGCTGCGCAGCACGATGTTGCTGACGACGTTGCCCGTCGTCCATACGTTGCGGATCGAGCACCGCACCGGCAGGCTGTCGGGCAGGTCCGTTCGCTCGAACCACCAGCCCTCCATGTCCGTCGGGCACAGCGTCAGCGTGCGGAGGCTCTTGCCGAAGAACGTGCCGCGCCCCCGCACCGTCACCGGACGCTCGATGGTCGTCTGCCCGCGGGTGGCCGGCGCCGGCTTCGCCTCCCCCATCATGTCCCAATCCACCGGGTGGGTCTTCCATGCCCGGACGCCGTGCTCCAGCGCGGCCACGGGACCGCTCAACAATCTGCCTGCGGGAATTTCAAACATGGATGGATTATCTTCGAATGCTCAGGGCCTGACAAACCCTAAATTCTCCGCCAGCTCCTCGGCCTCCGCGCCGGGATTCCGCCCCGTCCACAGCACCGGGCGCGGCCCCGCCAGCGCGCGCTGGCGGCGCATCTCGGCGGGATTGGAACTCCCGCACACCAGCGCGTCCGCATAATACGTCGTGAACGGCGCCATCGGCCCGCCATCCTCCACCAGCAGGCAGACGCCCTCCGTCCTCAGCATGCACGAAAGCGACGAAATCAGCTCCGCCTCCGCATGGCCCAGATCCACGCCAATCCCCCCCGGACTTTCCTCCCAGACTGCCGGATAATCGCACAAATACAGCGCCCGCGCGCCGTGATCCACCCGCCCAGGCAGGGAGCCGGCCCGAATCCAGACCGTCTTCGCGCCGCTCCGTCGGATGCGGTCCAGCAGCGCCAGTCCGCGGTTCTGCCCCATCTCCAGCATCGATTCCAGATCGGGATCGGGGTTCACCGCCAGGATGGCGTCATCGCCGCTCAACACGATCCGCGGTTCGCCCTGCGCATCCTTCGCCGCGCACTGGAACGCGCTGGCCGCCCAGTCCCGGTCGCGGAAAAGGCCGGATGTCTTCAGCAGCAGATATTGCATCGCGTCGGCCCCGTCCCGGAAACCTCCCGGATGCGACAGCCTCATCGCGCAGGGCTCGAACACCGGCACCGCGTCGAATCCTCCCTGTGCCACGGATTCCGGCAGCGCCACCGCCCCGCCGGCGCGCGACAGCCGGGCCACCGCTTCCTGCTTCGCCGCCTCCGGATCCGCCGCCTCCCACGCATCGACCTCCAGCGAGAAGGTCGCGCTGCGGGGAAAGTTGCCCGTGGCTTTCGTCGCCGCCAAATCGAATTCCACCCCCGCCCGGTCCGGAGATCCGGACACCGCGCGGAACCGGCGCGGCTCCGCCAGGTCGGGGAACAATCCGACGGCCCCGCCACCGGCCACGGCCACGATTGCGGGCGGCATTTCCTCCTGCAGCACCGGCAAACCGGGCGCCCCCGCCTGCAGGAAAATGCGCAGGCGGAACCGCCGGGAATCGCTTTTGAGCAGCAGCAGCCGCCCCTGCAGGATCCGCCGGCCGTTCTGCCGCGGAACCACCGCCAGGCTCCAATCGATGTCTCCCTCGTCCAGGGCTCCCGCATAGAACCGCGGATCGTCCCGGCCGGGGAACTTCCCCCCCTCGCGGGCCTGGCGCGTCGGATGCAGTTCCCAGCGCTGCCCCGACGATACATCTTCCAGCTCCATTGAAAGCCCTGCCTGGCGGCCTCCCGGCAGGAACAGCGGATCGATCTCCTGCACCGCATCGTCCTTCGCAAAAACCAGCGACCAGCGGTGGGAGCTGACCACCGATTCAAATCGGACCGAGAGCGAACGGACGGCGCAGGGACCGAACGCGTTGCGGGTCAGGGGCAGCTCGACGACCGCCGCCGGCGGGGCCTGCGCCTCCGCGACCGGGAGGATCCGTTCGCCCCACTTCAACTCCGAAACCCCCTCCGGGATCCGGCCGATCCAGACCCCGTCCTCGAAGGTCCAGCTCTTGTCCGGCGGCGGCGCGGATTCCGGCATATCCGTCACGATGGCCCAGCCGCCGGCTCCCTCGTACAAGGTCGGCGCCCCGCCCGCCGCCGCCGCCAGCGCGCCCCATGCCAGCAAACCGGCGGCCGCGCCCCGGCCTCGTCCAGGGAGGATGCCGGGACGGAATCTCAATTGGAACTCTCCCGGCCGCCCGGACGATTGCGCTTCTTGCCGGTCCCGCGGGGGTCCAGGCCCTTCAGCGACTTCAGCTGGTCGCGGAGAAACGCCGCCTTCTCGTAGTTTTCCAGTTCGACGGCGCGGGCCAGCTCCTCCCGCAGCGTCTCCGCCTCGCTCCGCGGACGACGCCGCTCCACCTGCACCAGCAGTTCGCGCAGCGTTTCCAGCTCCGGCGGCGGCGGCACCGGCGAACCATCCTCGTTCGCCGGCTCGTAGTTCTCCGCGAAGAACCCCTCCAGGTCCTTCACCCCTTCGCGCACCGTCTTCCCGGCCTCGTCGAACCGTCCCGACTGCATGCACACCTCGGCGTAGGCGCGGGCCGACATCATGCGCATGTAGGGATAAAGCTGCATGAACTGCCACGCCACCTCGTCGTCCAGCGCATATTCCGACACGATGTCGATCAGGTCCAGGTTGTGGTCGCAATCGCGCACCACGCCCTTGAAATCGCCCAGCGCATAGAACGCCATGATCCGGTAGTAGTACTGCATGACCTCCTGCTGCAGCTCGGAACAGGCGTCGAAATCCAGCTTGTACGGCAGCACGTTCCCCGGCGCCCGCCGCTCCTCGTCGATGTAATGGTCGCACAGCGAAAGCGCGCCGCGGGGACGCGTCCCGTCCGGCCGCCCCTCGGTCTCCATCTGGAAAAGCCCCAAGTCCAGCCGGAGCTGCAGCTTCCGCGTGCCGTCGTCCGCCTCGATCCAGCGGGCGCTCACTTCGTTGGGATCGTAGGGCCATCCCCCCACGAGGCTTGAAATGTCCTTGCTCATCTTGAAATAGCCTCTGTCATGGAAAACACCCCGGCCGGAAACCCGGCCGGGGATTCCGCCATCGGCGGCGAACCGCCCTTATTCGGCCGGTGCAGCCGGAACTTCCGCAGGGGCGGCTTCAACGGCCGGAGCCGCTTCGGCCGGCGCGGCCTCGGCGGCCGCTTCCGCCTCCTGGGCCTTGCACTTGGCCTTCTTTGCCTCGCACTTGGCTTTCTTGTCCGCTTTCTTCGCCTCGCACTTGGCTTTCTTTTCGGCCTTCCGGGCTTCGCACTTCGCCTTCTTCTCGGCCTTCTTGGCCTTGCACTTTTCCTTGCAGGCGGCCTTGTCTTCCTCGCTCATGCTCGCGCAGCACTTGGACTTCTTGGCCTTGCAGGCCTTCTGGTCGGCCGCCGGGGCTTCCTCCTTCTGCACCTCGACCGCCGCCTCGTCCTTCGCCGGCTCCTCCGCCGCCTTCTTCCCGAAAATCCACCAGGCCGGCGCGCTCGACGCCGACACGAACAGGGCCGCCAACACCATCATCGCCAGTTTCTTCATTGTCTTCCTCCGGTTTGTGAATGAACCATTTGCATGAGTATACCGCCATCCGGCGGGGCCGCAACCTAGCAACCGTAGAATTCGGCGATCGAACCGACCACCCACCGGGCCATCTCCTCGGTCAGGTCTGGATAGATCGGCAGCGCCAGGGTCTCCTTCGCCGCCCGCTCGCTTTCGGGGAAGGCTCCCTCGCGGTGCCCCAGGGCCCGGAAGCAGTCCTGCAGATGCAGCGGAACCGGATAGTAGATCTCCGTCCCGATCTCGCGGCTGCGCAGATGCGCCAGCAGCCCGTCGCGGTTCTCCGCGCGGATCACGAACTGGTTGTAGATGTGCCGGCTCGTCTTCGCCGCCGGCAGCTTCACCTTGCCCCCCTCCACGAGGCGGGTCTCCGCGAACAGCTTCCCGTAGCGCGCCGCATTCGACTGCCGCGCCTGCGTCCACCCGTCCAGATGTTTCAGCTTGATCGTCACCACCGCCGCCTGCAGCGCATCCAACCGGAAATTCCCGCCGATTTCGTGGTGGTAGTACTTCGGATCCATCCCGTGGTTCCGCAGGATCGTCACCTTCCGGGCCTTCGCCGCGTCCTGCATCGTCACCATCCCGCCGTCTCCGAAGCATCCCAGGTTCTTCGACGGGAAGAACGAGAAGCAGCCGTAGTCCCCGATGCTCCCCGCCCGCCGGCCCTTCCATTCCGCGCCGATCGCCTGGCAGGCGTCTTCGATCACCGCCAGCCCGTGCTTCTTCGCCACCGCCATCACCGCGTCCATGTCCGCCATCTGCCCGTACAGGTGCACCGGGATGATCGCCTTCGTCCGCGGCGTCACCGCCGCCTCCAGCTTCGCCCCGTCGATGTTGAACGTCTCCGGGTCGATGTCCACGAACACCGTCTTCGCCCCCACCCGCGCGATCGCCCCCACCGTCGCGAAAAACGTGTACGGCGTCGTGATCACCTCGTCCCCCGCCCCGATCCCTTCCGCCATCAGCGCCACGATCAGCGCATCGGAGCCCGACGACATCCCCACGCCGTGCGCCGCCCCGCAATACTTCGCCACCGCCGCCTCGCATTCCTGCACCTTCGGCCCCAGGATGAAGGCCTGCGACTTGCAGATTTCCAGCATCACCGGCTCCACCTCGGCCCGGATCTGTTCATACTGAGGCTTCAAATCCAACAGCGGGACTTTCATCGTATCTCCTTGCTATTTAACATAGTTGGATGAATATCGCATATCCGCCCCGAAAAATCACGCACAAAATGCCGCCTCCGCCCCCCTTCGCCTCGAAAACCAGCCCACGGATTCGTTTCTTCCCTTTTCAAGGACCGGGAGGCGCCTCCCATCTCAAAATTGGACAAAAATATCCGTATTTCTCGAGTTTTGGGCTCATTTTCCGCCCCAAACCCCATTTTTGTTCCAAAATGAGACATTTTGTCGCTCTTTTGTTGAATAAAAACGTTTTTTATTGGAATTTTTCAAATGTTTTCTCCGTTTCTCCCCCGAAATCTCTGGACACCCCTCGGGGATGGCGTATGATGCCTCCCGTTTCAATGAACCGAATCGTTCAGCGTTCCGCTGCCGACCAGGCCCGGCCTTCCGCCGGGCTTTCGCTCTGTGTACGCCCCAACGCACCCCTTTCCTTGGAATACGCCGCCCTCAACCCGATCCTTCGGGCCGATGCCGCATTTGCGGCTGCGACACCGGCCCGCGCCATCGACTTGGCGGTCTGAGTCAACCCTTCGCACTCGAGACCGCACCCCACCCGAACAAGCCCGCTGGCACCTTGCGGGGACCTTGCGCCCCCACCCGATGAACATCCAAATCCAGGAACTCTCCGCCAAACGCCTGCCCGAATCCGCTGAACTCCTCACCGATGTCTTCCTCAATCTGGAGCCGATGACCGCCGCGCTCCAGCTTTCCAGGGACTTCTATTCCTCCTATGTCCGCGCCGTGTGCGACCACTGCTTCGAAGACGGCCTCGCCGTCGCCGCCATCGATGCCGATGTCGACAGGCTCGTCGGCGTCGCCATCGGCCTCGACGACGGCAAGTACCGCCAGACCCTCCATGTCATCCCCCCCGAATACCGCGCCGCGATGGAACAGATGAACGACTTCTTCGAGGAACTCGACAAGCCCCTCTCCCGCATCCCCGGCAAGTGGACCTATGTCTTCTATCTCGCCGTCGCCCCCTCCTACTGGCGCGCCGGCATCTCGATGTCCATGCTCCAGCGGATGGAATCCCTCCTGCGCGGCAAGCGCTACGAGTACCTCGTCTCGGAAGCCACCAACCCGAAATCCGAGGGGGCCTTCCGCAAGCAGGGCTACGTCGAGATCAACCGGCTCGCATACGCCGCCGCCCCCTCCTTCGCCGGCCTCCCCGGCGACTGCACGCTCTTCCTCAAGAAGCTCGTCTAGGACGCCTCCGGAAAGACCATGAAAAGGGCCGCGGGAAACACCCGCGGCCTTTTCCGGCATGCCTCGTTCCCCGCCCGGCGGCGGACGCCGTCAGATGATGCCCTGTTGTGCGAGGATGAAATAGATCAGCAACGCGCCCGCCGACAGGATGACCAGGATCAGCTGCGTCTGGAAGTTGTAGTCCGAACGGCGACGGGCCCGGATGCGCCCCAAGACGAGCCCGGCGATGCCGATGGCCAGGCCCGCGGCCAGGATCGGCAGGAGCGAATGCATCCCCGCGCCACCGGCGGCTTCCGCCGTCGCGGCGGACTGGTCGATCTGCATCAGTTGATGCTTCCGCTGCTGGGCGTCCGCCAGCGACAGGAAGGCGAAGAGGCAGATGACAAGGACGGGATAGACCAGCAGCGTGACGTAGCGGAAAATCTTCGCCCAGATGTCCGGCTTGTTCTGGCGGCGATCCGGCATTCCCTTCTTGTAGGGCGCCCCTTGTCCAACAGATGGCTGTTCCATGCGCGCTTCCTTTGTCGTGCGGTCCGGTTCCAAAACCACGCTGCGATTATGGGAGATGGCCCTGCGCATTGCAACAGGTTTGGAACGGAATCCGCATGGGATCCGAATCCCGGGCCGAAACCCGGGAAGGCTCCCCAGGGATTCCCAGCGCCGGGTTGACTCCCCCCGGGCCACGGGGTAGCTTGGAACTCCAGTGGAAATCCGGCGGAAAGAGAGAAACGGTCGCATATGGGCTTGAAGGAATCGTTCGAGGCGCGCTTCTTCCCTCTCACCTACGGGCGCGTGGCGCTACTGGCCTTCCTCTGGCTGCTGGTGGGGTTCGCCCTCGGCACCGAAACGCTGATGGGACCCGTGCGCTGGACCACCGACTGGGCGCGCAGCCACGGCTGGACCTGGCAGCGGGAGGAAGCCAATGTCCGCGCCATCATCGCGCTTTTCGTCGCGGGTTCGTTCCTGGTCTCCCTGTGCCTGGCCCGGATCCTCGATCGCTCGCGCCGCCGGGACGTCCGCCTCGGCATCCCCCTGCTGGCGATGGCCGCGGCCGGAGCCTCGCTGTTCTTCTGGCTCAACCCGCAGCGCTTCGCCTCGGATGGAGCCGACTGGCTGGAAAACGATTCGGGGGCGGAATTCACCGTCGGCCCCTATCCCGCCGGGGACCGCATGGCCGAATTGAAGCACCGCGGCTTCACCGCCGTCATCTCGCTGCTCCATCCCGCCGTGGTCCCGTTCGAACCCGCCCTGCTGGCCGAAGAACGGGCCGCGGCGGAAAAGGCCGGCATCGAGCTCATCCACCTGCCCATGCTGCCGTGGGTGAGCGAAAACCGCGAAATGCTCGACCGGGCGCGCGGCCTGGTCGGCACCGGCGGCCGCTACTACATCCATTGCTATCTCGGCAAGGACCGCGTCACCCTGGTGCGCCAGGTGATCGAAAAAGCGGGCGGCACGGTCGCCGGGACCGGGACGGAAGGCGAAGGCGCGCCGCCGCGCGTCCGCGACCTGCGCGACCTTCCCCGCTTCGAGCGCGGCCCCTTCACCGAGCTGGAACCGGACGTGTGGCTGATTCCCCTCCCGACCGACGAGGAATACCTCGGGTTCGTGCTATCGGCGCGCCCCCGGAACATCGTGTCGCTCCTGAATCCGGACAACGGGGATGACCGGAGCTGGATCGAAAAAGAACGCCGGATGCTGGAAGCCGCCGGCGTGGCGTTCACCGTCGAAGGAATCGGCGCCAGACCGTTCTCGCCCGAAACCGTCCTCTCCCTCGCACGGAAGGTGCGGCAGATGGAACGGCCTGTCATGGTCCACGGCTTCCAGACGCCCTCGGTGGAGAGCGACGCGTTTTTGCAGGCCTACCGCTCCGACCGCCCTCCCCTCCCCCCGTCGCTGTTCGCAGAGCCGCTCGCCGTCGGCACCGTCGAGGTGATTGCTCCGAACATCGCGAAGGGCGGAATCCCGCTGGAACCCGGCGCGTTGGCCCAGCTGGCGGAGCGCGGCGTGCGCCATTTCATCTATTGCGACCGGATCGAGGCGGTCTCGGCCGGGATCCAGTCCGACATGGCGAAGGCGGCCGGCGTGGAGTGGTCGGTGTGGCCGCCGGACGCGGCGGCGCCGGCGGATCTCGCGGCCGGCGGGCCGTGGTATGTCTACGGCCCCTTCGCCGACAGGCGGACCCACGAGCTCGCGGCGGCCCATGGCCCTGCGATCCCGGAAGTGCTGGCGCCGGGGCTTGCCCGCGCCGCCGCGGAAGAGGCGCCGGATGCGGAAGCCGCCTGCGCCCCGGCGGCGCCTTCCCTGCGCGATGGGTGGAAGCCCTGGGCGCTGGCCCAGCGGGACCGCCTCCTGCCGCCGCTGAAGATGTGGCTCCTGCTGTCGCCCTTCCTCCTGCTGTATGCGGGATCCTGCGCCGCGTGGGCGGGGTGGCTCAGGCAATCCAAAGGCGTCCGCACCCCCTATACGCGAAAGATCTTCCACTTCGCCATCTTCACCATGGCGGGCCTTCTCCAACTGGTGGCCGGCGTCCAGGCCGTGATGCTGTTCGGCGGCATCACCAGCCTCTGCGTGCTCTATGCCGTGTTCCGCGGCGCCGGCTTTCCCTTCTACGAGGCCATGGCCCGCCCCACGGACGAACCGCACCGGACCTTCTTCATCCTGGTTCCGCTCGCCACGACCGCGCTGGGCGGGTTGCTCTCCAACCTGTTCTTCGGCTCCTGGGCGGCGGTCGGGTATCTGGTGGGCGGCTGGGGCGATGCCGTCGGCGAACCTTTCGGGACGGCCTTCGGCAAGCATCGCTATCGCGTTCCGTCGCTGCTGGGCGTGCGCGTCACGCGGAGCCTCGAAGGTTCGGCGGCCGTCTTCGGGGCCGGCTTCCTCGGAGCGATGCTGATCCTCGTCCTGGGCGGCACCCCTCCGGCCACCGCCATCGTCGCGGCGCTGGCGTGCGCGGCCGCCGGCATGGCCGTGGAGGCGGTATCCAGCCATGGCCTCGACAACCTCACGACGCAACTGGCTTCTTCCGCAACGGCTTGGGTCATTCTTGAAATCTGGCGGTTTTCTATTTGATTACTAGACATTTGGCGGTAGATTCTTCTCTCCGATAGGAATTACATCAAATGAGAGCGTGGTCCTCGCCAGTTCAAACCGGAAGCTACGTCACCGATGTCGTCCTGTGCGCCTTCTTCATCCTGTTTGTCTTCATGGTCCTTGTGACGGCCTACGCCTTTCTCCGCCGCCTGCGCAACAATGCCCTCCGCGACCGGATGTTCGCCCATACTCCCGCCTATTACCACCTGATCCAGTCCATCCAGGCGGGACAGATCGTTTCCGACGGGGAAATCCAGGCGGAAATCCCCCGGTCGGATTTCGGCGTTTTCGAGCTCTATCTCCGTGAACGGCTGGTCACGACGGGCACAGATCCCTTCGCCGAGCGCCACATGGCCAACGCCTGCGGATTCCTGCCCGCGGTCCGGAAGAAGGTCCGCCGGCACCGGAACTGGGCAAAGGCCGCCCACCTCCACATGCTGGCTCTCCTGCGGGATCCGGCCGATCTGGATCTGTTCCTCGATGTCCTCGAACACGACAACCATCCTTCCTGCATCTTCGCCGCCGCCATCGGACTTGCGCTCGGAGGGCACATCGCCTCGCTTCCCCGCATCGTGGCCCGGCTCTACAACCCGGCCACCCCCAACCGCGACCAGCTGCTCCTGGTCCTGGCCGCCTACGGCCCCGGCCGGGCGCCGGATTTCGTCGGATTCCTCCCCTCGCCCGACCTGCCCGATGCGGCGGCGGGCGTGCTGGCGGACATCCTCGGCTCGTGGAACCACGCCCCGGCGAAAAACGCCCTGGAACTCCGCCTGGCCTCGGCCAGCGATGGCGACCTGAAGAGCCACCTGATCGCAGCGCTGGAAATCGTGGGCGACCGCTCCACCTGCGGCGCGCTGCGGCCCTATCTCCAGGATCCCGATTTCCGCGTGCGCCTCAAGACGATCAATGCCCTGGAACATCTGGGCGGCCGGGAATTCCTGCCGGAAGCCAGGGCCCTGATGGACGACCCCACCCCCTGGGTGCGGCGCAATGCCGCCGAAGTCCTCCTGCGCATGGGGGACGAAGGGCGCCGGATCCTGGAAGCCATGGCGGTTTCTTCAAACGATGAACAGCGCCCGGTCGCGAAACTGGCGCTGGCGGAAGACCGGTTCGGCCGGATCCGCGGGAGGTTCAGGCATGCGCAGCTTCCTGCTTGATTTCCTCTACGGATTCCAGTGGTTCATCTTCTGGTTCTTCGTCGCCCTGCACATGTTCTACATGCTGTTGCTCGCGGTTTCGGCGCGCACCTCCTGGCAGCATGTGCTCCGGCAGAAGATCGACCGCAGCCTGCGGTTCCCCAAGGGCTTCGACCGCCCCTTCTCGGTGCTGGTGCCGTGCTACAACGAGGAGGTCTCCATCGTCGAGTCCATCCGCGCGATGCTCTCGCTGGACTACCCCGAGTTCGAGGTGATCGTCTGCAACGACGGCTCCGCCGACCGGACGCTGGAACGCCTGGTCGACGCGTTTCAGCTCCAGCCGGTCGACGTCGAGGTCGAACGCCGCTTCCCGGGAAAGCCGATCCGCGCGGTGTACTTCTCCCAAGTGGATCCCCGCCTCATCGTCGTCGACAAGGAAAACGGCGGCAAGGCCGATGCGCAGAACACCTCCGCCTGCTTCGCCCGCTATCCCTATGTCTGCGCGACGGATGCCGACTCCCTCCTGGCCAGCGACAGCATGAAGCGCCTGATGCGCCGGTTCGTGGCCGTCCCGGACATGGTGGCGGCCGGCGGCGTCGTCCGGCTCGCCAACGGATGCGTGGTCCGCCACGGCCAGATCCTCCAGGCCCGCATGCCCCGCGGCACCCTGGAAGCCATCCAGGTCGTCGAATATTTCCGGGCCTTCCTCTTCGGCCGCCTCGGCTGGTCCGAAATGGACATCATGATGATCATCTCCGGCGCCTTCGGGGTGTTCCGGCGCGACTTCCTGGAACGCGTCGGCGGCTGGAACACCAAGGCCATCGGGGAGGACATGGACCTGGTCCTGCGAATGCAGCGGCAGATCAGCCACGACCGGAAGCCGTACAAGATTGGCTTCGTCCCCGATCCCCTCTGCTGGACCCAGGCCCCGACCACCCTTTCCGACCTCTCCGCGCAGCGCGACCGCTGGCAGCGCGGGCTCATGCAATGCCTGTTCGGCAACATGGACATGCTGTTCAACCCCCGCTACGGATCGGTCGGCTTCGTGGGCTTCCCCTACTTCCTCGTCTTCGAGATGTTCGGCGCCTTGATCGAACTCGTCGGCATTCCCATCACCATTCTCTGCTACCTCCTGGGCATCGTGAACATGCACTTCCTCCTGCTCTTCCTCGCCGTGGCGCTGATGTGGGGCGTGGGAATCTCCTTCACCTCCATCGCGCTCGCGGAGATTTCCCACCGGCGCTACGAGGGATGGCGCGATTTCCTGGCGCTGTTCCGCGCCGCCGTCCTCGAGAATTTCGGCTACCGCCAGCTCCATGCCTTCTGGCGGCTGAAAGGCATGTTCCGGTACGTGTTCGGAGACCACAAGGATTGGGGCTCGATCCGGCGGACGGGCTTCAATCCGGCATCATAGGAAACCACCATGAAAACCGCATTCCAGGCGATGGGACAGGCGGCAGCGGTCGCCGCCGCGGTGCTGGCGATGGCGATTCCCGCCGCCGCCCGGGAACCCGCCGAAAGCTACGAAAGCCGCCTCCAACAGGCGACCGAATACCGCCTCGCGGGCAAAACCCGGGAAGCCGTGGAAATCTTCAACCAGATGCTCGAGATCAAGCCCGAGGATGCCGATGCGCTGGTCGGCCGGGGCTTCTGCCGCCTGCGGGACGGCAACCCGGACCTGGCCCTCGAGGATTTCCGGAAAACCATCGCCGTTTCCTCCAACTATGTCGATGCCTATGTCGGCGCCTCCGCCGCCTATCGCCGCATGGGCCAGCCCCGGCGCTCCCGGGAGATCCTGGACGATTGCGCCAAAGCCTGCGCCGGCCGAACCAACAGCCTGAAGTATCTCGCCGAATCCGCCTGGCGCGAAGGCCACTTCCAGCTGGCCCGCTCCCTCGATGCCCGCCATCCCCGGAACCCGGACCGCACCCTCGTCCCCCGCCCCAACACCGTCTACCTGACCTATTCACACGACTGGCCCAAATACGGCGATGAATGGGATTCCATCGGCTTCACCTTCGCCCGGCGGGAACGCCCGGACCTTTCGTGGTCGCTCGGCGCCAAGGAATACAGCCGCTACGGCACCACCGACTTCGATCTCTCCGCCGGCCTGACCTACCGGCACCGCGATTGGCTGGGTGCCTCCTACAACGGCGTCTTTTCCGACGACCCCGGCTTCCTCGCCCGGCAAAAACACCGCCTCGAACTGACTTCCGGGCTTTGGCGGGGGGCCAGCCTCGGCGTCGGCACGGATCTGTCCTACTATGACGGCCCCCGCTGGTCCCGCCGCGGCCTGCTCGACCTGCGGCAGGGCATCGGCAACTGGTTCGCCAAGGCGGGCCTCAGCGCCGGACAAGACTCCAACGACAAGGACGTGTTCAGCTACTCCGTCGGCGCCGGTTATGAAAAAGAATCCCGCTACGCCATCGCCCTTTCCTATGGAAACGGCAACGAAACCGTCGAAATCGAAACCGCCGATGGTTTCGATTTCCGGGACGACGACGTGGAATCCCTCTCCCTTTCCTGCCGCTATTATTTCAAGCCCGAGATCGGCGTGATGTTCGGCGGCTCCCACGAATGGCGCAACGGCGAGGATTTCCGCGACGGCGTGTTCCTCTCCCTCTTCACCAGCTTCCCGGGCCATTTCTGGCCGTTCTTCCGCTGATCCCGACGCTCCGGCCGGAAAACAGGAACAGCTCCGCACGACGGACTTGACCTCCCCCCGGCGGGGTCCGATATTGTCCATGGAGGGCCACAGCCATGGACAAGCCGGAGGAAATGGCGGAAACAGAAGGGGCGAGCCTGGGCGAACGGCTGGAATCCCTGCACCGGCAGCTCCTCCGGGAAGTCCCGCAGGTGGACCGGATCGGATGCGCCCTCTATGACCGCGGGGAGGATCTGCTCAAGACCTTCGTCAACAGCACCCTCTCCGGCGAGGCGCTCAAGGGCTATGAATTCCGGATGTCCGACAGCCATGCCTTGAACGACATGGCCCAAAGCGGACGCCGGCGCCTGCTGGCCGACATCCCCGCCTCGCTCTCGCCCTCCACCGCCCATTCCCGCTGGGTGCTGAAGGAAGGCTACCGCTCCTCCCTGACCGTCCCGATGTACGGCCAGGGCGCCTTCATCGGATTCCTTTTCTTCGATTCCCGGCGGCCCGACGCCTTTTCCCCCGCCGACCAGCGACAGCTCCTGATCTATGCCAACCTCATCTCCCTGCTGGTTTCCTTCGAACTCCTCTCCATCCGGGCGCTCGCCGGCTCCGTGGACATGGCGCGCGCGTTCTGCGACCTGCGCGATTTCGAAACCGGCGCCCACCTCGAACGCATGTCCCGCTATTCCCGCCTCATGGCAAAGGAAATCGCCCCGGACCTGAGCCTCTCCGACGAATTCGTCGAGCATGTCTTCCTCTTCTCCCCCCTCCACGACGTCGGTAAGATCGGCATCCCCGACCACATCCTCCTGAAACCCGGCAAGCTGGAGGGCGAAGAGTGGGAAACCATGAAGTCGCACGTGGCACGCGGCTGCGCGGTCATCGACAAAATGGTCGAGGACCTCTCCCTTCACCGCCTGCCGAACATCTCCATCCTGCGGAACATCGTTGAATTCCACCACGAATATCTGGATGGCAGCGGTTACCCGAAAGGAGCGTGCGGCGAGGATATCCCCCTCGAGGCCCGCCTCACCACCGTCGCCGACATCTTCGACGCCTTGACCTCCCGGCGCCCCTACAAGGACGCCTGGCCCGTCGAAAAAGCCCTGGCTGAACTCGACCGGCTTGCCACCGGGGGAAAGCTCGATCCCCTCGCCGTCGGGGCGCTCCGGCGCCGCGAAGCGGACGTCCGCCCCATCCTCGAAAAATACGCCGAATCCTAACCCCCGCCCGCGGATCCGCCCCGTTCCGCCACCGGGCAACCCGCGTCCATGGCGGATCCCGTGGAATCACCGCACCAGGTCGCAGGCCTCCGGCGGCATCCAGTGCTTGTCCTTCCCCTCCCATTTCACGTTGCAACCGATCGGATTCGTCACCGGCACGCGGACCGGCCGGCCCGACGCAATGTCCTCCAGCGCGCGCTCGAGATCGTTCACGGTCGCCTTCCCCGGCTCGCGCGGGTTGTCCAGGGCCCGTCCCGTGTAGACCAGCCGGCGCCCGCGGTCGAACACGAAGAAATGCGGCGTGCGAAGCGCCCCGTACGCCCGCGCCACGTCCTGCGGCTCGTCGTGCAGATAGACCCACGGAAAGTGGAATTCCTCCATCCGCCCCACCATGTGCGCGAAATCGTCCTCCGCGTAGGTGTGCCGGCTGTTGGAGTTGATCCCCACGAACCGCACGCCCCGCCCCTGGAATTTCTCCGCGGTCGCCCGCGTGGCTTCGTCCGATCCGAGCACATAGGGGCAATGGTTGCAGGTGAAAAACACCACCAGCGTCTCCGCCTCCGCGAAGTCCGCCAGCGAATACCTTTTCCCGTCCGTCGCCGGCAGATTGAAATCCGGCGCCTTCGCTCCGATCTCCAATGTGAATGCCATGGCCGGCCTCCTTTCGCCTTCTATCCGCAAGATACCCCCGCTTTTCCGGCGCCGCAGAAAATTTTCCCCGTTTTTCCTTCAAGAAAAAAAAAGGGGGGGGCGCCCCGGGGCAGAGGGACGAGGCCCCTTATCCCGCCACGCGCGCCGCGAGGACGCGCTGCGCCATCAGACGGGTGGCGCCGGCCTTGCGGACGACCAGGTCGGAGGCGGCTCGGCCCAGGCGCTCGCGTTCCGCCGTGTCGCTCAAAAGGCGCGCCACGAGGACCCTCAGTTCGTTGACGTCCTTCGCCTGCGCCCAGGCCCGCGCCTCGATGAAATCCTGCGCAATGGCGGGGAAATTCTCCATGTGCGGACCGACGACGATGGGCTTGCCGTCCCGCGCGGGCTCGATGGGGTTCTGCCCCCCCGTTTGCGTCAGGCTCTTGCCCACGAACACCACGTCCGCCGCCGCATAGAAGCCGCGCAATTCGCCGGTGGTATCCACCAGCAGCACGTCGGGACGCCGCGCGGGCGCCGCGGCGCTGTCGGGGAACTGGCTGCGCTGGATGACGCCCAGTTCCCGCTTCCGGATTTCCTCCAGCACGTCCTCCCGCCGCTCCGCATGGCGCGGCACCAGGACGAGCAGCAGGCCCGGATAGGCTTTTTTCGCGTCGCGGTAGAGATCGAGCAGCGCTTCTTCCTCCCCCTCCCATGTCGAGCCGCCCACCAGCACCGGCTGGCCGGGCTTCACGCCGATCTTCGCCAGCACCGCCCGCGCGCGCGCCTCCGCCGTCGGCGCCGTCGGCCCGATGTCGTATTTCGCGCTGCCGGTGATTTCCACGCGGTCCGCCGGCGCGCCCAGCGCCAGCAGGCGGTCGCGGTCGGCCGGACTCTGCACGCAGAACCAGTGGATCTCCGGCAGCAGGCGCCGGGTGATGAACCGGATCTTGCGGTAGCCGCCGAACGAGTGCTCCGAGATGCGGCCGTTGATCATCACCGTCGGAATGCCCTGCTTCCGCGCGTAGCGGATCAGGTTGGGCCACATCTCGTTCTCGACCAGCACGACGGCGGAGGGGCGGATGCGCCGCAGCACGCCCGGCACCACCCACGGCACGTCCAGGGGAAAATACAGCGTCACGTCCGGCTCGCGGATCTTCTTCAGCGCCAGGGCATGCCCCGTCGACGTGTTCGTCGTCAGGACGAAGCGCACCGACGGATCCCGGCGCCGAAGCTCGTCCATGAAGGAAAAGGCCACGGCCAGTTCCCCCACGCTGACGGCCTGGATCCAGACCGGCCTTCCCGGCGCATCGAGCCGCGCGGCGTCGGCGGCCCCATAGCGGCCGAAGCGCTGGAAGAAATCGCGGCCGTAGCCGCCGCGCCGGAGCATGCGCAGGATGAAATGCGGCAGCAGGCAGGCGAAGGCGGCCGGAAACAGCAGATTGTAGACCCACCAGATCATGGAACGATCCCCTTGTTCATTTGCAGGACGGGCAGCAGCACCGCCAGCGCGATCAGCGTCACGAAGAGGCCGACCACCAGCGTCATCCCGATTTCCAGCAGCATCATGCCGCGCGAGGCGAGCCGGTCCCAGCTCTGCTGGAACCGCTGCGCCGCGTTGTCGAGCAGTCCCTTCAGGTTCCCGCCGGCCTCCCCGGCCTGCACCCATGCCGCCAGCGAGGGATGCAGCGGACGGATGCCGCGGATCACCTCCACCAGCGGCTTGCCCTGCCCCATGGCCTCGGTTTCGCGGCGCGCGCAATCGGCCAGCCAGGCGCTGCCCGAAGCCCGGCCCGCCATCGGCACGCTTTCGATCAGCCCCACGCCGCGCTCCAGCAGCAGGCCCAGCACGCGCACGAACCGCAGGCTCGTCAGGTCTCGCCAGCCGCCGCCCGCCAGCGGAATCGAAAAGAGCCGCCGGTCCACCCGGATGCGCAGCGATTCGTCCGCGCGGAGCTTCCGCCGGAGCCACGCGGTGCCGGCGGCGGCGCCCGCCGCCAGCAGCAGCAGGCACACCCCGAAGGCGCGGCCGCCCGCCAGCATGACCGTCGTCAGCATCGGCAGCTTCATGTGCGTCTCCTCGAAGAGCCGCTGCACCATCGGGAGCATGAACACCAGCACGAGGCCGCCGATCACCACCGCCAGCGACACCACGATGCACGGATAGAGCAGCGCCGTCACCAGCTTCTCCCGCAGCTTCTCCTGCTCCTCGAGGAAGGCCGCGAGCCGGTCGAGGGCCTCGTTCATGCCGCCCGTGCGCTCGCCCACCTCCATCACCGCCTGCTCGAACGGCGTCACCTGCGCCGACGAGGCGACCATGGCCGCGCTGAGCGATCGGCCTTCGCGCACGGCGTCGCGCACGGCGGCCAGCCGCGTCCGGGCCCGGTCCAGCTCGGGAGCCTGCAGGATCACATCCAGCGCGGGAACCAGCGCGACGCCGGATCCCAGCAGCGCCGCCAGCTCGCGGTAGAACATCGTGCGGATCTCCGCGGAAAAGGCCGGGGCCTTCGCGGCGCGCCGGGAGGCCGTTCCGCCCGCCGCCTGGAGGTTCTCGGGCAGGATGCCCCGCGCGGCGAGGCGCTTGCGAGCATCCTTCAGATCGGCGGCTTCGACCAGCCCGTCCTGCGCGCGCCCGGCGGCGTCATATCCTTTGTATTCGAAAGTCGTCATGCCCCGGCGCCGCCCCCGCTATTCCCGCCGCGAACCCGCGGACCGCAGCACCTCGGCGACCGACGTGGTGCCCGCCAGGATCTTGTCCACGCCGTCGTCGAGCATGTCGCGGAATCCCACCGCGACGGCCATGCGCCGGAGCTCCGCCGGCGGCAGGTTCGTGCGGATGGCCTCCGCGATCGAAGGCGTCACCGCCAGTAGCTCGTGGATGCCCGTCCGTCCCTTGTAGCCGCCCAGGCATTGCGCGCAGCCCGCCGGCTCCGCCTCCCACACGGTGCGACCCGCCAGCTTCGGCTGCCCCAGCAGGGCGGCATCCGCCGGCGCCAGCGCGGCTTCGCGCCGGCAGGCCGGGCACAGGCGGCGCACCAGCCGCTGCGCCAGCACCGCGCGCGAGGCCGAGGCCAGCAGATACGGCGGGATTCCCATGTCCACCATGCGCGTCACCGCCCCGACCGCGTCGTTCGTGTGCAGCGTGGTGAACACCAGATGCCCCGTCAGCGACGCCCGCACGACGATCTCCGCCGTCTCCAGGTCGCGAGTCTCGCCGACCAGCACCACGTCCGGATCCTGGCGCAGGACGTGCCGCAGGCCGCGCGCGAAGGTCAGGCCGATCTTCGGATGCACTTGCATCTGCCCGATGTTCGGCAGCTGGTATTCGATCGGATCCTCGATCGTCAGCACGTTCAGGTGCGCCGTGTCCAGCTCGCGCAGCGCCGCGTAGAGCGTCGTGGTCTTGCCGCTGCCCGTCGGACCCGTCACCAGCACGATGCCGTGCGGCTCGCGCAGGATCCCGCGGAATTGCTCCAGCATCGCCGGCGACATGCCCAGCTCGTTCAGGGAATAGCGCGTGGATTCGCGGTGCAGCAGGCGCAGCACGATGCGCTCGCCCTCGGCCACCGGCACGCTGGAAACGCGCACGTCGATCTCCCGCGCGCCGACGCGGACGCGCGCCACGCCGTCCTGCGGCAGGCGCTTCTCGGCCAGGTCGAGCTTCGCCATCACCTTCAGGCGCGCCGCCAGCGCGTTCTCGAGGTTCCGCGGCGGGCTCGGCTGCTCGTAGAGCAGCCCGTCGATGCGGTAGCGGACCGCCAGCGCGTTGGCGAACGGCTCGATATGGATGTCCGACGCCCCCTGCTTGACGGCCTCCAGCAGGATCAGGTTCACGTATTGCGCGACCGGCGCATCGGCGCTGCCGGCCAGCAGGTCGTCGGCCTCGCGGCGGAGCGGGGCCGCCCCGCCTTCCCGGATGGCCGCCTGCCCGGCCTGCGCCGCGGCTTCGCCGGCCTGCCCCGCCCGGCGGAAATAGCAGCGGTCGATCGCGCGCTGGATCTCCTCCGCCGGCGCCGCCACCCAGGCGGCTTCCACGCCCAGCAGCAGCGACAAATCCTCATAGGCCTGCAGGGAGGCGCCCGCGGCCCCCGCGATCGCCACCTGCCCCTTCCACCGGAAGGGCACCAGCGCGTTCCGGCGGACCCAGTCCACGGGAACCGATTCGATCAGCGCCGGATCGAGCCATTCCTCCTCGATGCGCTCCAGCGCGGGAAGGCCCTGGGAGGCGTCGCTCATGGCTTTCCGCCCACCCTCGGCTTCTTTTTCTCCGCCCGCTTCGCCTTCTCCGCCGCATCCTTCTGCGCGGACTTCTCGGCTTCGGGATGCGGCTCGTCCAGCCCCTTCGCGGCGCCTTCCAGGCTCGCGGCATGTTCCAACCGCGCCTTCTCCGCCTCGGCCACCTTCATGTCCGTCACGATGCGCGGCGTCACGAAGATCAGCAGGTTCGTCCGCTTCTTCGCGTCGCTCGTCGAGCGGAACAGCGCGCCCAGGACCGGAATGTCGCCCAGCAGCGGCACCTTGGTCACGATCTTCGCCGTGTCTTCCCGGATCAGCCCGCTCAGGATCACCGTCGAACGGTCGGGGATCGTGACCGTCGTGTTCACTTCGCGCTTGGCGATGGTCGGCGTGTATTGCAGCGCGTCGCTGCTTTCCTCCACCACCGATTCGATGCTCGGGTTGAGGTCCAGCTGGATCTCGCGGTCGGGGTTCACGTGCGGCGTCAGCTTCAGCTTGATGCCGACATCGAGCCGTTCGATGTTCTGGATGTAGTCGCGGTCGGAACCGGACCCCTCGACCGACGACTTCAGGATGGGGATGTTCTCCACCACGCTCACGGACGCCTCGAGGTTGTTCTGCGCCCACAGCGGGATGTTCGACAGGATCTTCAGGTCCCGGGTGCCCGCGACCGCCTGCAGGTACAGCGGAATCTGGTTGTAGACCGTCCCGTCGGGGGCCGTGAAGGTGCCGCTGATGACGCCCATCGCAAGCCCCTGCGGGAAGGACCCCTCCTTCAGCAGCGCCATCATGGAGTCGCTGTCGCCGTAGCGCGAGCGGCCGAAGCCCCCCGTCCCGCTGCCTTCGGGCTCGTCGATGCCGAACCATTCCACGCCCAGGTCGAGGCCCTTCTCCATGTTGACCTCGGCGATGAGCACCTCGACGAGCACCTGCTGCGGCACCACGTCCAGGCGCTCCACCAGGCGCCGCACATATTCGAAATCCTGAGGCGAGGCATCCACCAGCAGCGCGTTGTTCGCCACGCTCGGCTCGATCGCGATGTCCCGCTCCACCGGCGCCCCCTCCGTCGCCGGCGCCTTCCCCAGCAGCGAATTCAGGCTCTTGGACGCCTCTTCCGCCGACAGGTACTTCAGGAAAATCGCGTTCAGCCGCCCGAACCCGTTCGGATTCTCCACGTCCATCTTCTCGACGATCCGCTTCGTCTCCGCGATCTGCATCGGCAGGCCCACGAGGATCAGGCTGTTCGCCTGCGGCGCCGACACCACGGTGAAGTCCGTCGGCAGCTCGCCCGTGCCCCCGGCCACCTGCTGGAAATGGCGGTTGATCTTGTTCACCGCGCTGTCCGTCGCCCCGAACGTCGCGCGCAGCTGCTCGGCCACGGCCTCGGCGCTGGCGTATTTCAGCGGAACCACCTCGACGATGCTGCCCGAGCCGGGCTTGTCCACCTCGGCCACCAGCGCCTCCAGGCGGGCCACGTTCGAGGCCGTATCGGTCACGATCAGGTGGTTGCCCGGCAGGAACACCTCCAGCGCCCCCTCCTTGCCGCCGCGCACCAGCGGCTCGAAGCTCTTCTTCACGTCGGCCGCGCTCACGTTCTTCAGCGGGATCAGCTTGGTGACCAGCCCGCCGCCCTTCCCGCTGCCCGTCGTCAGGCCGGGCCCCCCCGGCAGCGCCATCACCTGGCAGACGCCGTCGCGTTCGGCCACCGTGTAGCCGCTGGCTTCCAGCATGTTCAGGTACAGCGGATAGACCTCCTCCACCGGGATCGCCCCCTGCGTCAGGATGGTCACCTTCCCCGTCACGCCTTCCGGCACCACGAACTTCTTGCCCGTGATCTTGCCGACGATCTGCGTCACCAGCCGGATGTCCGCCTGCTCGAAGCTGAACTGCACGGCGGCGCCGCCGTGGCCCGTCCGGGCCGGTGCCGCCGCCTCCGCGGGCGCCTCCGCCGGGGCGGAAAGGGCTCCGGCCACGCCATCGGCGATCTCCGCCGAGGCCACGGCGGCCCCCGCCACCCACGCCATCCAGCCCAGCCACGGCCTGCGCATGTTCATCGGGATATTCCTCGTTCGCTCTTTCGGATGAATTCCACGAAATGCCGGATCTCCGGCGCCGGCGCCAGCTCCGCCTCGATGCGCTCCAGCGCCTTGTCGGTCGTCAGATCCATGCGGAAAACGATCTTGTAGGCCTCTTTCAGCGCCTGCTGCGTCTCCGGCGAAACGCCGTGCCGCTCCAGCCCCACCTTGTTCGGTCCGAAAATCTTCAGCGGATCGCCGTCCGCCATCATGAACGGCGGCACATCCTTCACCGCCTTGGTGAAGCCGCCCAGGATGCTCATGCGCCCCACGCGCACGAACTGGTGCACCCCCGTCAGCCCGCCGATGATCGCGTCGTCCTCGATGATCACGTGCCCCGCCAAGGTCGCGTTGTTGGCCATGACGACCCGGTCGCCCACGAGGCAGTCGTGCGCCACGTGGCAATACGCCATGATCAGGCACTTCGACCCCACGCGCGTCTCGCCGCCGTCGAACGTCGCGCAGTTCAGCGTCGCGCATTCCCGGATCACCGTGTTCTCGCCCACCACCAGGCGCGGCGCCCCGCCCTTGTACTTCAGGTCCTGCGTCTTGCCCCCCACGCTCGCGAACGGCCAGACTTCGCAGCCCGCGCCCATCGTCGTGTGCCCGTCCACGCTCACGTGCGAACGCAGCGTCGTCCGGTCGCCCAGCCGCACGTTCGGACCCACCACGCAGAACGGGCCAATGGTCACATCCGCGCCCAGCTCGGCGCCGGGCTGGACGACCGCCTGGGGATGGATCGAAACGCCCATGCCTAGCGCCCCCCCCCGAACATCATCTCGGCTTCGCACGCCAATTCACCGTCCACCAGCGCCCGGCCGGACACCTTCGCCATCCCCATGCGCAGCTTCAGGAACTTGATCTCCATCCGCAACTGGTCGCCCGGCACCACCATCCGGCGGAATTTCGCCTGGTCCACCCCCAGGTAGTACGCCACCTTGCCCTCGCTCTTCAGCACCTTGTTCAGCAGGATGCCCGCCGTCTGCGCCATCGCCTCCAGCTGCAGCACCCCCGGAAAGACCGGCATCCCCGGAAAATGCCCCTGGAAGCAGGGCTCGTTCGCCGCAATGTTCTTGATGCCCACGATCCAATCCGTGTCGTTGCACTCGATGATCCGGTCCACCAGGAGGAATGGATGCCGGTGCGGCAGGATGTCCAGGATGTCTTTTGATTCGTAGATGGTCGCCATCGGTGTCTCCTTCACTAAAACCTCTGCATACTACCATCCCCTCCCTGCTCCCGACAAACCCCAAAACACCTTCTCTCAAATAACTTGAAATCCCTCCCTCCCGGTCTTCTAATGCACGCCGCACCCCCGGACGGGTGGCGAAATTGGCAGACGCGCCAGACTTAGGATCTGGTGGAGCAATCCTTGCGGGTTCGAGTCCCGCCCCGTCCACCAATCCCTCTCTCCTGCGCCGCTCGTTTTTCCGTGGCGCCCGGCCGCCAATCGGCTATGCTCTCCCTCCCATGTTCCGCCGTTTCCAGTTTGCCCTCGCCTTCTGCGCCGCGGCTTCCGCCTTCGCCGGCGGCTCCGAAAACTTCAACAATTTCCCCGTCACCGGCAGTTCCTACTCCAACGGCACCTTCCGCGGCCAGGACGGCTCCACCTGGTCCTTCGCCGCCTGCCGCGGCGACCAGCTCATCACCGCCCCCCGCACCCCCTGCCTCGACAAGGGCGCGACTCCCGCCGCCAACATCACCTCCGGCACCCTCTCCAACGGCTGCGGGACCCTTTCTTTCGACTGGATGCGCCCTTTCTCCTCCGTCTGTAGCTTCGACATCCTCGTCAACGGCGTCGTCCGCCACACCATCACCGGCGGCGTGATCGATGTCACCAACCACGTCGCCGACCTCCCCGTCAACGTCGGCAGCAACTTCACCCTCCAGATCCAGCAGCACAGCTTCTCTGCCGGCCAGGTCGCCATCGACAACCTCTCTTGGACCTCCTACGGCGGTGCCTCCCCCGAACCGCCGACGCTTTTCTTCTCGCCCGACACCAACTCCGTCCTCGTCCCCTGCAGCAATTCCGTCTCCCTCACCGTCACCGCCACCGAGCCCAACGCCGACACCGTCCGCCTCTGGGCCGCCGGCCTCCCCCCCGGCGCCGCCTTCAATGCCGCCACCGGCTCCGCCCCCCTCATCTCCGCCTTCTCCTGGATCCCGTCCTCCTCCCAGACCGGCTCCTTCCCCGTCGTCTTCTACGCCGGCGACAAGGACGGCACCAACTCGCGCACGTTTTCCATCGAGGTCACCCCCATCTACCCCTACTACCACTACGCCATCGGCCTCACCGGCACCGCCCTCCGCGCCAAGCTCCACGACATCATCTCCGCCGGCGTCCGCCAGCTCAACGACGACCAGGAAAACGAGGCCATGAAGGTCATCCACACCGACCCGGCCGACACCAACAACGTCCTCCTCCTCTACAATCCCACCTCTTCCGTTCCCAAGTCGGAATACAACAACAGCCCCAACGGCTGGAACAAGGAGCACGGCTGGCCCGAATCCCGCGGCCTCGGCATCGACGGCCCCGACCAGGTCGACGTCCACAACCTCTTCGCCGAGCACATCGGCGCCAACGCCCTCCGCGGCAACCTCTACTTCGACGAAAGCGATCCCCTCGACCCCGCCTACCGCTCCCCCTCCACCAACGTCGCTCCCCTCACCTCCATGGATTCCGACTCCTTCGAGCCGCCCCCCGCCTCCAAGGGCAACGTCGCCCGCGCCGTCTTCTACATGGCCACCCGCTACGACGGCACCGCCGACAAAACCTCCGCCCTCTGGTTCTCCGACGACCCCTCCCACACCAACTCCATGGGCAAGCTGGCCACCTTGCTGCTCTGGCACGCCATGGATCCCCCCGACGCCTTCGAAAGCAACAAGAACGAACTCATCTACGCCAACTTCCAGTCCAACCGCAACCCCTACATCGACCACCCCGAATGGGTCGAGGAAGTCTTCGGCACCGATTCCGACGGCGACGGCGTCACCGACACGCACGAAATCCTCGCCGGCTCCGCCACCAACGATCCCGCCTCCCTCTTCGAGGCCGCGCCCGGCCCCGCGCAAATCACCTGTTCCTCGCTCTCCTCCGGCTCCGTCTGGCGCCTCTACGAGGGTTCTTTCCAGGGCAGCGATATCGCCTGGCGCCTCGTCGCCGAAACCAACCAGCTCCAGTCCGGCACCCTCCGCTTCCCCGTCGCCCCCACCGGCGCCGCCACCTTCTACCACCTCCGCGCCCTCCGGCCCTGATCGCCTCCCGATGCCCGCAAAGGTGCCGGCCGGGCCTTTGCCGAATCGCGGGTGAATATTTTCCGGAACGCGCAAGTTGCGGTAGATTGAATCCATGTTTCGGTCTTCCAAGACTAGAATCGCCCGCCAGCGCCTCGCCGCCTGGATCGCCGGCGGGCTGGCGGCGGCGATCGCCGGAACGGCCTCGGCCGGCGAACCGCCCATCCGCTATGACTTCGACGACCTCCAAGGCTGGCGGTTCGCATCCGCGGAGGGCAGCCCCGACGCCTTCGTCCCCCGCGACGGCACCCTGCGCCTCTCCACCCGGCCGCAGACCCGCGACCGCGTGCGGATCGCGACCCTCCGCCCATTCGGCGCCGCAACATACCGCTGGCGCGTCTTCGTCCCCGCAATGGGCGCCGGCGACCAGGCCAGCATCGGCGCCTTTCTCTACCGGGACGACGAGCACGAGTTCGATTTCGAAATCGGTTACGGAACCCGCGACGTTCGCGAACGCCTGGGCGCCGGCGAAAAGGAACTGGTCGCCTACTGCACCTCCCAGGGAAATCCCGAAAGCACCAGCCAGGTCCTGATCCGGCGCAACCGCTGGCACCTGCTGGAACTGGAACTGGCCCCCGGGGGAAACGGAAACCATCTCGTCACGTGGTCGATCAATGCCCAGCCGGTCAAGCGCCTGCAGACCGCCGTTGGCGGGGATGTCCGGTTCACGGTGCGCTGCAGCGTGGAAAATCTCGCGTTCATGGGCGACCATCTCCCCCGGCGCGAAACCTACGCGCTGTTCGATTTCGTCGAAATCGAACCGATGGCCGGGAAAAACGGGCCGCACGGCACGGAAAACCCTCCCGCCCCGCGCGATGCCGATTGAACTCCGGCCCGTATTCGCCGCTTCCGCTTCGCGCAAAGGGAGAAACACGCGCGACCAGCCCCGTTTCCGCCAATAAAACGCTTTGTCCTTTCCCGGTTTCCGGATTTGCATCCCGCCCTTCTTTGATTTAGGGTTTCCCGGAATATCCGCAGGAGCGAACCGATGACGAAACGCACATCCCAATCCATCCGCCTCGTCGGCAAGGGCATGCCCCGCGTGGATGCCGATGGCAAGGTCTGCGGCACGACCCGCTACATCAACGACATCGACTACAAGGGGATCCTGCATGGCGCGGTCGTCCGTTCCCCCGTCCCCCGCGGCATTCTCAAGGCCATCGTCCCCGATGCCGCCTTCGACTGGACCGGCATCACCCTCGCCACCGCCAAGGACATCCCCGGCATCAACGTCGTCCACATGCACGACCGCACCATGCCCCTCCTCGCCGAAATCGGCGGCGAAATCCGCTACCGAGGCGAACCCGTCGGCGTCGTCGCCGCCAAAACCCCCGAACTCGCCGCCGAGGCCGCCAGGCGCATCCGCCTCGAAATCGACGAGTTGCCTCCGCTCCTCACGCTCGAAGAGGCCGTCGCCATCTTCAAGTCCGCCCCCGGCCAGCTGGACACGATGAAGGAGCAGGACATCGTCAAGGGCGACATCGCCAAGGGCTTCGCCGAAGCCGACGAGATCCTCGAGGCCGAATACCGCGCCGGACACCAGGAACAGCTCTATCTCGAAAACCAGGGCCTCGTCGTCTTTCCGCAGAAGGATGGCTCGATCCTTTCCGAAGGCTCCATCCAGTGCCCCTATTTCCCCGTGCACGAGCTGAACGATCCGCTGAAGCTCCCCCCCGAAAAGATCCGCGTGCGCCAGACGCCCATCGGCGGCGCCTTCGGCGGCAAGGAAGACTATCCCACCATGCTCACCGGCTACGCCGCCCTTCCCGCGCTCAAGTCCGGCAAGCCCGTCAAGATCACCTACGAGCGCAACGAGGACATCCTCTTCACGCCCAAGCGCCATCCCGTCTGGGTCCGCTACAAAACCGGCTTCAAGAAGGACGGCACGCTCACCGCCATCGAATGCGACTACATCCTCGACGGCGGCGCCTACCTGACGATTTCCGACGTCGTCATGTTCCGCGGCATCCTCCATTGCGCCGTCGCCTACCGCTGCGACAACGTCGTCATCCGCGGCAAGGTCGCCCGCACGAATTCCATGCCCTGCGGCGCCTTCCGCGGCTTCGGAGCCCCCCAGGCCATCTGGGGCATCGAGTCGCACATGGACGCCATCGCCGCTCGGCTCGGGAAGGCGCCCCACGAGTACCGCCTGCAGGTCCACGCGCGCCCCGGCGACCGCACCCCCACCGGCCAGCTCCTCACGGAGGAAAACGGCTCGACCGCCTGCCTGAAGCTCGCGCTTCGGCGCTCGGATTTCGCCAAGAAGCTCCGGCAGGTCTCGCGCGGTCGGCTCCGCAAGGGCCAGAAGAAGCTCTATGGCGTCGGCATGTCCTTCTTCGCCCACGGCTCCGCCTTCACCGGCGACGGCGAGGCGAAGTTCAAGGCCAAGGGCCGCGTCGAACTCGCCGCGCTCGAAAACGGCAAACCCGGCGTCAACATCCGCGTCTCGTCCACCGAGATGGGTCAGGGCGTGCACACCATCTTCACGCAGATCGCGGCGGACGCCCTTTCGCTCGATCCCGCCTTCATCCGCTACCCGATGGCCGACACCGGCCTCGTGCCGAACTCCGGACCCACGGTCGCCTCGCGCACCACCATGGTCGTCGGCAATGTCGTCCATCGCGCCTCCCTCGATTTGAAGAACCAGATCGAGGCTTTCGCCTCCCTGCGCTTCTTCCAGGGCGCGCCGGCCGAGTTGCGCGCCTCGCAGCTCGTCGCCAAGGGCCGCAAGCCCCTCCCCTTCGCCAAGGTCGCCAAGGCCATGCTCGCCGAAGTCGGATCCGCCAGCGGCTTCTTCCAGTTCGTCCTGCCCGATTCCATCCAGTGGGACCAGCAGACCTTCAAGGGCGATTCCTACCCCGGCTATTCGTGGTCGGCCAACGTCGCGGAAGTCGAGATCGATCCGCTGACCTGCGAGATTTCCGTCCCGCGCGTCACCGCCGTGATCGACATCGGCCGCGTCATCAACCCCGTCACCGCCTCCGGCCAGGTCGAAGGCGGCCTCACGCAGGCGCTGGGCTACGCCGTCATGGAGAAGATCGGCACCGGCAGGAACGGACTCTACGACGCCGCGCGGCTCCAGACCTACATCATTCCCACCGCGCTCGACATCCCCGAATACGACGTGAAGTTCGTGGAATATCCCTATTCGTTCGCGCCGCCCGGCGGCAAAGGCCTCGGCGAACTCCCGATGGACGGCCTCGCGCCCGCCATCGCCAATGCCGTCGAAGCCGCCACCGGCCGGCGCCTCCGTCAGATCCCCATCACCCCCGAGGCCATCTTCGAGGCCCTGCATGCCGGCAAGAAAGGCACCCCATGAGCACCATCAAGCGCACCTGGAAAGTCAACGGCAAGTCCGTCGCCGTCCGCGCCCCCGCCGGGCGCCGCCTGCTCGATTTCCTCCGCGAAGATCTCGGGCTCGTCGGCTCCAAGGAGGGCTGCGGCGAGGGCGAATGCGGCGCCTGCACCGTCATCGTCGACGGCGAACCGGTCGTCTCCTGCATCCTCCCCGTCGGCCAGCTCCCCGACGGTACCGAAATCCTGACCGTCGAGGGCATCGAGAAGAAGCGCGCCGGCCGCCTGATCCAGCAGGCCTTCGTCGAATGCGGCGCCGTCCAGTGCGGCTTCTGCATCCCCGGCATGGTCGTCAGCTCCTACGCGCTCCTCTGCCGGAATCCCAAGCCCTCCGTCCAGGCCATCCGCGAAGGCCTCGCCGGCAACCTCTGCCGCTGCACCGGCTACACCAAGATCATCCAGGCCGTGAAGCTCGCCGCTTCCCGCCTCCCCAAACGGAAATGACCGGGGCCCGCCCATGAAAACCACCGAGAAAATCGACATCCGCTTCCCCAAAACCCTCGCCGAAGCCCTGCGCCTCCAGGCCAGGGAGGAAACACGCGGCAAGCTGCTCGCCGGCGGAACGGATCTCATGGTCCAGTGGGCTTCCGGCGTCCCCGCGCCCGGACGCGCCACCTCCATCTGGAACCTCCCCGAACTCTCCAGCATCGAGATCTTCCCCGGCCACGTCGAAATCGGCGCCGGCGTCACCCACGCCTTCCTGTGCGACTGCCCGCAGATCCGCGCCCATGTGCCGGCGCTGGTCGCCGCGGCCGCCACCGTTGGCGCCAAGCAGATCCAGGCCCGCGGCACCCTCGGCGGCAACGCCGCCAACGCCTCCCCCGCCGGCGATACCGCCCCCGCCCTGCTCGTCACCGGCGGCTCCGTCGTCCTCGCCTCCCTCTCCGGCACGCGCGAAATTCCCCTCTCGCAGTTCTGGACCGCCTACCGCCAGATCGCCGCGCGCCCCGACGAAATCATCGTGGCCTTCCGCCTCCCCCAAAAGGGAAAGGCACGGGAACGCTTCCGCAAGATCGGCACCCGCCGCGCCCAGGCCATCTCCAAGGTCATGGCCGCCTCCCGCATCCTGGTCGAAAAAGGCATCATCCAATCGGCCGCCATCGCCCTCGGTTCCGTCGCCCCCACCCCCGTGCGGCTGGGCGCCGTCGAATCCTTCCTCGCCGGCAAGTCCCTTTCCCCGGCTGTGATCGACGAAGCCGAGCGTCTCGCCCAGGCCACCGTCCAGCCCATCGCCGATATCCGCTCCTCCGCCGAATACCGCCGGTGGGCCTCCGGACGCCTCGTCCGCGACGCCCTCGAAAACCTGTAAACGTTTTACATTTCCCTCCATTAATCCGTTGCCTTTGGAAAGGGCGTTGGGCTATCTTTCGCGCTGATTACTTACCGATAAAAAGGAGTCGAACTATGTCTCGCTGGTTGGTCCTGTTGCTTTGCTCCATCGCCCTTTCCATCCCCGCTTTCGCCCAGGATGATCTGGACGCCCTGCTCGCCGGCCTGGGCGATGAACCCGCCGCCGCGCCTGCCGCCACCGAAGAGGCCGTTCCCGCCGAAGCCGCGCCCGCCGTAGAGGCCCCGGCCGCCGCCGAAACCCTGGTCGAGGAGGCTCCTGTCGAGGCCCCGGCCGCCGAGGTCGCCCCGGCCGCCGAAGCGGCCGTCGAAGATCCCTTTGCCGATCTGCTCGCCGCCGAACCCGTCGCGGAAGAAGCCCCCGTGGCCGAAGCCGTGCCGGTGGAAGCCGCCGTCGAAGCCGCTCCCGTTGCGGAAGAAGTTCCTGCGGCCGAGATCGCCGTGGAAGAGGCGACGGCGGAAGTTGCCCCGGCCGAAGTCGCCCCCGCGGCCGAAGTTCCGGCGGAAGACCCCTTCGCGGACTTGCTAGGCGATGAATGGCCCGCCGAAGCTGCGCCGGCGGAAGTCGCCGTCGAAGCCGCTCCCGCCGCGGAAGAAGCTCCTGCGGCCGAGGTCGCCGTGGAAGAAGTGCCGGCGGAGGCCGCACCGGCCATCGAAGAGTCCGTCGAAGAAGTCCCCGCCGAGGCGCTGGTCGCCGCGGAAGAACCCGTCCCCGCCGCAGAAACCGAAACCGCCGAGGAAGCCACTCCTGTCGAGGCCGCCGTGGAAGAATCCCCGGCCGCCGAAGGCGCCGCGGTCGCCGCCCCCGTCGTCGAAGAAAAGAAGGCCGAAGAAGCCATCGAAGAACCCAAGGCCGAGAAGAAGGCCAAAAAGGCCAAGGCCGAGAAGAAGGACGAACCCAAGAAGGATGAGCCCAAGGCCGAGCTCAAGCCCAAGGTCGCCGACAAGGTTCCCGAGTGGAATCAGCCCGTAACCTGGTAGATCAGCGAGTCTGTCCAAGACCGGCGGGAATCTCCCGCCGGTTTTTTTGTGCCCGCAAAGCCGGCTCGCGCCGCATGGAAGGGGTGGGTCTGTTTCGAGCACCCCATGAGGCGCCCCCTCACAGATTCGCCGACGCCCACTCCTCCGGCGTGTTGAGGTTGCGCAGGATCGCCGGATCGTCCACCTCCAGCGGTTTCGCCCGCGGCCGCGCCCATTCGTCCACCCGCGCTTCCACGGGCAGCCGCATCAGTTCCCGCCCCGCCTCCGGCGGCACCCACAGCAGATTCCCTTTTTGACTGCGGTGCACCGGCCTCCAAAGGAATTTCGGCTCCTTTTCCGCCGCCGCCAAGATCTCCCGGATCGTCCCGGTTTTCACTCCGACCGCATCCACCGGCAGGAACAGGAATCCCTCCGCCTCCGGAAACGCGCCGATCCCCGCCTGCAGCGAACTGGCCCTCCCCTGCGCCCAGCGCGGATTCTCCACCGTGGCCAGCCCTTCCGGCAATTCACGCCGGATCCGTTCGATTTCCGCCCCCAGCACCACCGCGACCGGCCCGCAGCCTCCGGCGCGCAGCGTTTCCGCCTGCCGCGCCGCCAGCGGAACGCCGTCCCGGCCGCGCAACAGCGCCTTGGGCCTCCCCATCCGCCGCGATTCCCCCGCCGCGAGCACGATGCCGACGGTCTTCATCTGCCCCCGATCAGGCCCCGTGCTTCGCCATCACGCGCTGGTAGATCCCCACGTAGCGCCGGGCCGAGGTCTCCCACTCGAAGCGCCGCTTCATGGCATCCTCGCGCATCAGCGTGATGTGGCTGGGCCGGTCATACCACGTGCTCACCGCCCAGCCGATCGTGTCATGGAACGCCCGCGCATCGGGATGGTAGAACTTGAAGCCGGTCCCCGTTCCTTCGCCCTCGTTGTATTGCTCCACGGTGTCTTCCAGCCCGCCCGTGGCATGCACCACCGGCAGCGAACCGTAGCGCAGCGCATAGAGCTGGCTCAAGCCGCACGGCTCGAACAGCGACGGCATCAGGAAGAAATCCGACCCCGCCTGGATGCGGTGCGCCAGCTCGTCCGAATAGCCGATCTCCACGCCCACGCGGCCCGGATAGGCCTGCGACAGCCAGCGGAAGAAACTTTCGTCGTCCGAATCGCCGGACCCCAGCACCGCGATCTGCATCTGCATCTCGTTCAGCGCCCAGGGAAGCGCCTCGCGCATCAGCTCGGTCCCCTTCTGCGCGGCCAGGCGGCTCACGATGCCGAACAACGGGACGGAGGCATCCGGCTTCAGCCCCATCTGCACCTGGAGCTCCTGCTTGCACCGGCCCTTGCCGATCAGCGAATTCGCCCCGTAGACCGCCGGGATCTGCGGATCCGTCTCCGGATTCCACACCTCGTAGTCCGCGCCGTTCAGGATCCCCTCGAAATCCCCCTCGCGGCGCTGCAGGAAACCCGACAGCCCGTTGCCGCCGGGTTCCAGCAGGATTTCCTTTGCATAGGTCGGCGAAACCGTCGTGATCGCATCCGCGAACACGATGCCGCCCTTCAGCAGATTGATTTTTCCGTACGATTCCAGCGCATCCGCCGCGAAATACTCCGGCCCCAATCCCAGATAGTCCAGCGCCGACGCATGGCTGTATCCCTGGTAGCCCTGGTTGTGGATCGTCAGCACGCTCCCGGCGCGGCCCAGCGGCGTTCCGTTCTTCCGCCAGGCGTCCATCATCGCCGGAAGCACCGCCGTCGGCCAGTCGTGCACATGCAGGATGTCGGGAATCCAGGCCCGGTCGCGGCACACCTGCGCCGCCGCCATGCACAGAAGGCCGAACCGGAACGCATTGTCCCCGAATTCCGCCCCGTGGTCGTCGTAGATGCCTCCGCGGGCGAAAAACCGGTTGTGCTCGATGAACCACACCGGCACATCGCCATCGGCCGTCCCGCGCCAGACGCCGCAGCCATTCGTCTCGCCCCTCCCCGCGCCAGCCAGACAGGGCGATTCCGGCTCCAGCCCGTATTTGCCGCGATCGATGGAATCATAGAGCGGAATCGCCACGCGGGCATCCACGCCCAGCGTACGCAAGGCCTTCGGCAGGCTGGCCACCACGTCGCCCAGCCCGCCGCACTTCGCATACGGCGCGCATTCCGACGCCACGAACAGCACCCGCGGCGCGGAGGAATTCCCGGTATTCGGCGCGTTCTTCTCCATGCCCCGCAGTATAGCCCTATCCGCCCCGCCCCTCCAACGATTTTTCGCCTCCCGTCCGCTTTCCGCCCTCCTCATTCCCGTCCGCCCCCACCCTCCAAATCCATCTAGATAATATGCAGACTTTATAAAGTCCGCATATAGGCTGGAATCCATTGATTCCACGGAAAATCCGTCGAATTCCTGAAAAAGTCCTCCAAATCCATGCCATACGTATGCAGACTTTATAAAGTCCGAAGACGCGTCCGCCGGCCGTTTTTCCGTTGCGCGCAATTGCGCGCGGCTTCCCCCCATCGTACTATCGCCACATGACCGACATGATGCTCAACTTCAACGGCCCTTCGGACCGCCTCCTGTTTTTCTTCGACACCGAAACCACCGGCCTGCCCCGCCGCTGGGACGCCCCCCTGCGCGACCTCGACAACTGGCCGCGCATGGTTCAGCTCGCCTGGCTGCTCTGCGACGAAGCCGGAAACGAGCTCGCCCACGCTTCCCGCATCATCCGCCCCCAGGGCTACGTCATCCCCGCCGAAGCGGCCCGCGTCCACGGCATCACCACCGAACGCGCCCTCGCCGAAGGCATCGCCCTCGCCGAAGCCGTCGAGGAGGCTCTCCCCCAGATCGAAAAGGCCGCCTTCGCCGTCGCCCACAACATCTCCTTCGACGAGAAAATCCTCGGCGCCGAGTGCCTGCGCCTCGGCCGCCCCGCCCCCTTCCTCAAGAAACCCCTGCGCTGCACGATGAAGGAATCCACCCCCTACTGCGCCATCCCCGGCATGTACGGCTTCAAATACCCCAACCTGACCGAACTGCACCGCAAGCTCTTCAACAAGGCCTTCCAGGACGCCCACGACGCGCTCGCCGACGTCCGCGCCTGCAAGGCCGCCTACTACGAGCTCCGCGCCCGCGGCGTCATGGCCTAGCGCGCGGAATCCGGATCCGGATCGACGGCGCCCGCGCCCCCTCCACCGCGAAACCGCGCGCCACGCGCCAGCCCCCCAGCGCCGCGACCTCCCCCCCGCATTCGACCACGATGCGCCGGCCGCGCGCCTCGCGCGGCACCTTCAGGTCCGTGAAAATGTCCGACAGCTTCTTGCTCCCCGCCATCCCCAGCGGCTTCATCCGGTCCCCCGCCCGCCAGCTGCGGAAGACCAGGTCCCGGCCACCCACCGCCGCCGCCGACAGGCACACTTCGTCCGCCCGCCGCGAAAACCCCCGGCCCTGCCTTACAATCAGGAAAGGCGCCGCCTGCTTCCACACCCCCCGTTTTTCCACGCAATGGAAAAACTTTCCGCCGTTTTTCCACACAATGGAAAAACTTTCATCCGTTTTTCCACGCAATGGAAAAACTTTCCGCCGTTTTTCCACAGGGTGGAAAACCTGTTCGACGGCATCGAAACCGATCTCTTCCGGCGCCTTCCCCTGCCGTCGCAGCGCCTCCAGCGCCACGCGGCGGCGGATCGCAAGCGGCGGCGCCGCCTTCCGGCTCCGGCCCGCCTTCTTCGCGAGCGCGGACATCACCTCGTCCTCCGCGGCGGCGATGTCGGCCAGCCGCCGCAGCGCCTGCCGGACGGACGGGTTCAGGCGCCTTTCCAGCAGCGGGAGGATCTCGTGGCGCACGCGGTTGCGCCACGCGAAGTCCCCGGCGTTGGTCTCGTCCTCGCGCCACGGCTGCCGGCGGCTCTTCAGGAAACGGACGACCTGCTCCCGCGTCGCGTCGCGCAGCGGACGGATGAATTTCACTCCGCCGCGCTCCGTCTCGTAGGGAATCCCCGCCAGCCCGGTGATGGAGGTGCCGCGCACGATGCGCATCAGCACCGTCTCGGCCTGGTCGTCGGCCGTGTGGCCCGTGGCGATGAACCGGATCCCCTCCCGTTTCGCCGTCGCGGCCAGGAAATCGCGCCGGATGCGCCGCGCGGCCATTTCCAGCGACTCGCCGCTTTCCCGCACCGAGGCCGGCACATCGAATTTCCCAAGGAAAAACGGTGCGCCGAGCTTTTTCGCGAGGGCACGGACGAACCGCGCATCGGCATCGGCGGATTTTCCGCGGATGCCGTGGTGGACGTGCGCGAGGGCGACGGAGCAGCCGAAATCCTTCAGGACCAGCGCCAGCGCGGTGGAGTCGGCGCCGCCGCTGGCGGCAACCAAAACGCGCTTCCCGCGGATCTGCGGAAAGCGCGCTTCGATGGTTCGCTGAACCGTCGGGACCACCGGCCGCTCATTTCTTCGGCACGAGGCGGTCGATCCCGCCCATGTAGGGCCGGAGCGCCTCGGGCAGGACGACCGATCCGTCCTCCTGCTGGCCGTTCTCGAGGATCGCGACGACGAGGCGCGGCAGGGCCACGCCCGAGCCGTTCAGCGTATGGACGAACTCCGTCTTGCCCTCCGCATTCTTCCAGCGGATGCCGGCGCGGCGGGCCTGGAAGGCCTCGAAATTGCTGCACGAGGACACCTCGAGCCAGCCGTTGAAGCCCGGCGCCCACAGCTCCAGGTCGTAGCACTTGGCGGCGGCGAAGCTCATGTCGCCGGAGCAGAGCTGCAGCACGCGGTACGTCAGGCCCAGCTTCTCCAGCACATCCGTCGCGTCGCCCACCAGCTTCTCCAGCTCGTCGTAGGACGTGCCGGGCGGGACGAACTTGACGAGCTCGACCTTGTCGAACTGGTGCACGCGGATCAGGCCGCGCGTCTCCTTGCCGGCGGAACCCGCCTCGCGGCGGAAGCACGGCGTGTGGGCCACCAGCTTGATCGGCAGCGGTTCGCGGATGATTTCCTCGCGGTAGATGTTGGTGACCGGCACCTCGGCGGTCGGGATCAGCCACAGGTCGTCGACCGGCACGTGGTACATGTCGTCGGCCATCTTGGGAAGCTGGCCCGTGCCGGTCATCGTGGCCGTGGTCACGACATGCGGCGGCGAAACCTCGGTATAGCCGTGCTTCGCGGTGTGCAGGTCGAGCATGAACTGGATCAGCGCCCGCTCCAGCCGCGCGCCGGGGCCCGTGAACAGCGGGAAGCCGGCGCCCGACATCCGCGCCGCCCGCTCGAAATCGAACAGGCCCAGGGCCTCGCCCAGCGCCACGTGGTCCTTCGGCGGGAAGGCGAAGGTCTTCTTGTGGCCCCACTCCCGCACGACCACGTTGTCCATGGCGTCTTCGCCGCTGGGCACGCTCTCGTGCGGCAGGTTCGGGATCGCCAGCACCAGCTTGCGCTGCGCCTCCTCGATCTCGCGCACGGAGGCGTCGAGCGCGGCGATCTTCTCGCCCATCTCGCGCGTCTGGCGCTGGATCTCCGCCGTGTCCTGGCCGGCCTTTTTCAACTCGCCGATCTTCTTGGAGATTTCGTTTCGCGCGGCCTTCAGCCGGTCGCCCTCGGTGATGGCGGCGCGGCGGCGCTCGTCGAGGTCCAGCACGGCGGAAATGTCGACCGGCGAATGGCGCGTCTTCAGTCCGGCGCGGACGAGGTCGGGGTTTTCACGGATGAGCTTGATGTCGAACATGGGGCGCCTTGGCGGGGGTTATTCGGCGGGGGCCGGCGCCGGTTCGGCCGCCGGGGCCGCTTCGGGTTCAGAGGCAGGCTCCGGGATCGGCTTTTCCACCATGCGGAGGCCGGCATCCCGCGCAACGCGTTCGAACCGTTCCAGGCAGGGCGGGCAGTAGCTGCCGCTCATCTGGTCCAGGTCGCCGGTCTTCTCGTAGCCGACCAGGACGCACAGCGGGAAGGGGCACGGCGCCATGTCCAGCAGCATGGTCATCACGCGCAGTCCTTCCTGCATGGCGCGACGCTCCAGGCGGGCCGCGTCGGCCCCCGCCTCCAGGCGGGAGATGTTCAGGATGGCGAAATGCTCGTGGGGAAGGCAGACGCCCTGGGGCTGGCTGGGTTCCGAACGTGCCAGCACGATGATGCCGAAGTCGGTCGCGGCCCGGGTCTTGGCCGCGGCGCGGCCGATGGCCTCGAGGGTCTGGCCGGGCTCCATCGCGACGGGGGGCGCCATGCGGACGACGGCGCCGGAGGATTCCTCCATCCGGACGCGGACGCGCTCCGCCAGGGCGGGATCCACCTCTCCGGCGGTGGCGAGAGCGAATACACGGTCTTCGGCCGCCGGCGAAAGCGTCGCCGCCGACAGCCCCAGCAACATCAGGATGATTTTTTTCATCGGATCGGCTCCTCGAATAGAACGAGGACGCTTATATGCGAAAAAAACGGGTTTCGCAACCCGTTTCACTCCCCCAACCCCGGCCGGCCCCGGCGGGGCCTCAGCAGTTTGCGCAATATTCGCAGCGCATCTTGTTGGCCTTGGTCAGGACCTCGAGGCAGCTGGCGTCGGATTTGGCCAGATCCGCGAAATGGATCACCGTGCGGTATCCATCGGCTTCCGGCTCGCTCTTCACGACAACGCCGCAGCACTTCACCCGGGTGGCAGCTCCTTCTTTGACCGGCTTGATCGCGATGTCGAACTCGTAGATGCCGAATTCGGGAAGCGGACGGGGGGAAATGAACTTCATTCCCAGATGGCAGATATGCAAGTCATCGAGCTTGCCCAAGGGAGCGTCGTCTTGTTCCAAAGCCAGGGAAACACTGTAGTCGCCAAACGTATACACGGTCGTCATGATCTAATCGTTCTCTCGCACTTTTTTTCCCCCGCTTTTGGACCAACCCTACCCCATTTTGGAGGTCTGTCAAACCGCTCCGCGCGTTTTTCCCCTCTTCAACCCCAGGAGCTGGTCCCGATGGGATTCATACTGTTCGAGCTCCCGGCCCGCCCAGTTCCCTGCCTCTTTCGCCCGGGCATCCAAGGCGTCGAAATCCAGCCCCATCGGCGCGCCGAGATGCCGCTTGGCGGCCAGAGCTTCGTCGGGGCTTTGTCCAGTCAGCTTGTCGAGATTGGCCTTCACCTCGTGGTAGGCATCCCGGAAGGGCATGCCTTTCGCCACCAGTTCCAGGGCGCGGTCGGTCGCGAAGACCTCCGGACCGAAGGCCCGCCGGAGGGCGTCGCCATCCACCTCCAGCCCTTCCACCAGCGGAGCGAGGATGCGGAGGGACGAGATCGCCAGATCGAAGCCTTCCATGAAGGGGGCCTTCGTCTCCTGCAGGTCGCGGTTGTAGCCCGAAGGCGCGGCGCGCACGATCTCGGCCACGAGGTTGGCGTGGGCCAGCACCTTGGCGGCCTTCGCGCGCAGCAATTCCAGCACGTCGGGATTCCGCTTCTGCGGCATGATGCTGCTGCCCGTCGTGAATTCCGCCGACAGGCGGAAATAGCCGAATTCCGGCATCGAAAACAGGATCAGGTCCTGCGCCATCCGCGACAGTGTCAGCAGGACCTGCCCCAGCGCGGAAAGGATCACCGACTCCATCTTGCCCCGCCCCTGGTTCGCATGCAGGACATTGTGGACCGGCTTCGCGAAGCCCAGCAGATCGCTCACGAGCTGCCGGTCGATGGGCATCGGCACGCCATAGCTCGCGGCCGAACCGAGAGGGCATTGGTTGTTCAGGTCATAGGCGGCCGTCAGCAGCGCCAGGTCGTCCAGCAGGCCCTCGGCCCATGCCGACGCCCACAGGCCCACGCTCGACGGCATCGCCGGCTGCATGTGCGTGCGGCCCACCATCGGAACCTTCGCATGCTTCTTCGCGAAGGCGACCAGCACGCGGGCCAGCTCCGACGCCGCGGAGGCCGCCTCCAGCAGGCGGGTCTTCGCAAAGAGCCGCAGATCCACGGCGACCTGGTCGTTGCGGCTCCGGCAGACGTGCACGCGCTTGCCGAGATCGCCCAGCTTCTCCGTGAGGCGGCGTTCGATGGCCAGATGGACGTCCTGGTCTTCCAGCGTAATCGCGAATTTCCCGGCGGTGGAATCCTCCAGGATGTTCCGCAGTTCCGCGATCACCCGCTGCGCATCCGCCGGAGCAACCGGCGGCGGCCGGAGCGGCATGCGGGAAAGCATCGTGACATGCGCGGCCGTCCCGAAGCAATCGGCCTCGACGAGCGCCGCATCCAGGAGGCGGTCCTGCCCGGCCGTGTAGGCCAGGACTTCCGCATCCACTTCCCCCACCGTGGTCTTGCGTCGCATCCTAGTGCTGGATCCGCTTGATCTTGAAAATATGCTTCTCGGGTTCCGCGAGGAATTCCGGCGGCAGCTCGATGCGCACGGTCTTGCCCTTGTCATCCTCGGTGGAGGAACGGGCGGGCGCCGGAGCGGATGGACGGCTCGGAGGCGCGATCTGCCCCTTGGGCATCTCGATGATGCCGCCCGGAATCTGGAAACTCTTTTGGCAAACCGGGCAGTCGATGGTCTGGCCCGCCATCTCCTCGGGACCGTTCAGGTTCTGGCCGCAGTGGGGACAATTGAAGTTGATATCTGCCATTTCCGGTTCCTCGCGTTTCGTTGCGTACTTCCAAACCATCTTTTAACATATCATGCGGGCGGCGGCTTGGGAAGCCCCGGAATGCGCCCATAGTGAATTTTCCAGAGGCAAAGCCCATGGGCGGGCGCCGTCTCGACGCGGGCCGTTCGAAGCTTGCTCTCCAGCAGGGCCGGGGTTTCGCCGGCCGGGACCTTCCCCAGGCCCACCCGGAGCAGATGCCCCGCCAGGCTCCGGACCATCTTGTAGAGGAATCCATCCCCCAAGGCCGAAATCGTCACCAGATTCCCCTGCTTCCGCACCGACAGCCGCCACAGCGTGCGCACCGTTCCGCCGATTTCCCGGTGGGGATTCGCCGAAAACGCCGCGAAATCGCGCGGGCCCTCCAGCATGGCCGCCGCCTGCCGCATGGCGGCCACATCCAGCGGCGCCCGGACGTGGACGGCCTGGAAGCGGTGCAGCGGGGACATCACCGGCGCATTCCAGATGGAAAAGCGGTATTCCTTTCCCTTGGCATCGTAGCGCGCGTGGAACGTGGGCCGGGCCAGGCGCAATTCCGGCACCCGCACCGCCTCGGGGAGAAGCGCATTCAATCCCTTTTGCAGCCTCCAGGTTTCCCAGGGCAGCTTCAGGTCGAAATGCGCCACCTGCGCCCGCGCATGGACGCCCGTGTCCGTCCGGCCGCAGGAATGGACGCGGATGGTTTCGCCCGTCAATTGCCGCAATGCCTCCTCCAGCGCCCCCTGCACCGTCGCTTTGCCGGGCTGCGCCTGCCACCCGTAGAAATCCGTCCCGTCGTAGGCGATGGTCATCCGGTATCGCCGCCCCCCTTTCGGCGGACGGACCCGTGGCTTTTCCCCGGTTGCCGGGACCGGGCTCACGGCTCCTCCGGCGAAAGAGGAGCCTTCGCGTCCAGATAGCCCTGCAAAATGACCTGCGCCGCCAGCTTGTCCACCACCTCCCGGCGCTTCTCGCGGCGGGTCCCCGCCTCGATCAGCACCGACTCCGCGATCTTCGTGCTGAGCCGTTCGTCCCATGTCCGCAAGGGGACGCCCGTGCGCTTCGCCAGCTCGGCCAGGAAGGCGTCCGTCCGTTCGGCGCGGGCGCCTTTCGAACCGTTCATGTTCAGCGGATAGCCCACGACGATTTCAGCGACCTTTTCGGATTCGGCCAGGCGCGCCACCGCGGCCGCGGCCTGCTCCACGCGGGGGCAGTCCAGCGTCTCGCGTGGAAACGCGATCATGCGGGATTCGTCGCTGATCGCCACGCCGGTCCGGCGCTCCCCGAAATCCACGCCCAGCACCTTGGACATCTCTCCGCCTTCCCGGCGCCTAGGCCGGACAAACCTTCAGGGCATGGCGCGCCAGGAGGCGCCCCGCCTCGCGGCACTCTTCGAGACCCGCCGGCGAAGGCTTGTATTGGCTCTTCATCACGGGGCGCAGCAGCTCGGCCTTCATCGCCTGCAGATACTGCTCCACCTCTTCGGGGCCGCCGCGGCCCCAGCCATAGCTGCCGAACGCGAAGCCCGCCTTGTTCGCCGGACGCAGGCCCTTCAGATAGGTCAGCGCATCCGCCATCGCGGGCATCAGCGTGCCGTTCAGCGTCGGCGAACCCGCCGCGAACGCCGCGGCATCGAGCATTTCCGTGGCGAGCTTCGTGCCGGTGGTCGAACGCACATGCATCAGCTTCGCCTCCACCGCGGGCCCGCCCTCGGCAAGCACGCCCTGCACGATGGCCTCGGCCATCGCCTCTGTGCTTTTCCACATGGTGTCGTACATCACGACCACCTTGCGCACCGGCTTGCAGACCGCCCACTGGTCGTAGAAATCCAGCATCCGCTTCACCTGGCTGCGCCAGACCACGCCATGGCTCGGCGCGATGATCGCCGGATCCATCCGGCGCACCGCCGCCACCGCCTTCGTCACCGGCCCGGCGTACAGCATCAGGATGTTCGCCACATAGGTCTTCGCCTCGAAATAGAGGGTCCCCTCCTCCACTTCGTCGTCGAAGCGGCCGCTCGTCGCATAGTGCTGGCCGAACGCATCCATCGAGAACAGCAACCGGTCCTGCGGGATCCACGTCGCCATGCTTTCCGGCCAATGCGCCATCGGCGTCTCGATGAATTCCAGGGTGCGCCGCCCCAGCGACAGCGAATCCCCGGTCTTCACGATCCTGAACTTCCAGGCGGCCGTGTCGTAGTAGATCGCCAGCACATCCTTGCACTTCTGGTCGCACACCAGCGTGGCGTTCGAGCAGGCCGCCATCACCGCCGGCAGGGCGCCCGAATGGTCCGGTTCCGCATGGTTGCACACCACCCAGCGGATGTCCGCCGGGTTCGCCAGCCCGGCGATGTTCCGCAGGAGATCCGGCGCATAGGGGGCCTTGACCGAATCGATCAGCGCCGGCTCCCGGTCCAGAACCAGATAGGCGTTGTAGCTCGACCCCCGCTCCGTCACGTATCCGTGGAAATCCCGGATGTTCCAATCCACGAAGCCCACCCAATGCACGCCATCGACGATTTTCCGATCCATGTTCCGCTCCTCAAGCCGGCACCGGCCCCTCCGCCCTAGGGCGCCGGGGCATCCGTTTTGTCCACCATGACCGCCTTCTGGGCCTGTTCCTTGTAGCCCTGCAGCTCGTCCACGCGCGCCTTCAACGCCATGGCCGCCGTGCGCATCTCCTCCGTCTCCGCCGACTTGGCCGCCAGGGCATCCGTCTTTTCCTGCAGGTCCTTCGAAAGCTGCTCCACCTGCGCCTGGGCCGCCTCCAGGCCGGTCGCCGTCCTTGTCCCCTCGTCTTTCGCCACGGCCAGGTCCGTCTGCAATTGTTCCGCACGGGCGTTGAGCTTGGCGATTTCGTCACCCTGGGTCAGTCCGGCCTTCTTCTCTCCGTTCCACAGGTATCCGACCCAAACCAGCCCGATGACCAGCACGATGTCCAGCACGTATCTCATGATCTTGCTCCTGTTTTCCTGCTTGGAGCCGGCGATCGGGCTCGAACCGATGACCTTCTGATTACAAATCAGATGCTCTGCCAACTGAGCTAAGCCGGCGAATGCCAATCCAATCCGGTTACTATGCCCCACCCCGCCTCCGATTTCAACTCCGGCCGCGCAAACCCCCGCCCGCATTCTGCGGGCAGAATTGGCTTGCGCCAAGCGGCGAACTGTCTATAGTCCCCCCTGTTTTGTCGCCTAAGGCGGACGAAACCGGGGCGTGGCTCAGCCTGGTAGAGCGCTTGGTTCGGGACCAAGAAGTCGCTGGTTCAAATCCAGTCGCCCCGACCATTTTTAGATGGTCAAAACGCCGTTTTTCTTTAAGAAAAGCGGCGTTTTTTTGTCCGGCCCCCCATAACCACAGGTGGAGTGGACGATTCGAAACAGGCCGAAACGGGGTGGGTAAAAGCACCCACAAACGCACCCACAAATTTTTAGGCGCCCCCGCCCTGGACAGCAGAATATCATGGGATTGGACCCCCGCTTCCCGGGGTTCTCCAAGAAGATCAGCCAAATAAAGTCCCGAACCGCCCCTCGGCCGTCTCCCCCATCTCCAAGGCATCCCCGAGGGCGACGCCACCGTTCTTGGGGCGCACGATGGGGTTGATCCACATGCGCTGGGTGCCGTCCCGACACTCGTAGCGGACGACAAGGGCCTCGGTCTTGTCGCCTTGCTTCAGCTCCGACACGGCGATCTCGCCGGCCAGGATTTGTTTCATCGTGTGGTCGTTGGGGTGCTTGGGAATGAAAACCCAGGCCTCGACGATGTGGACGACGCCGAAGATGTCGTTCTGGCGGATGGACGCTTTGAGCGCTTCGACAAACTGATGCTTGGGCATGCCCGGCGGCGGAGGCCCCATCGAACCCTGCCCGTTCTGGTCGTACAGGAAGAACAGCTCCACATGGGTGCCGTCTTTGAGGAAAGTCGTCCGGGCCTCATCGACGAACCACTCAGCCGTGCGCCGCATGGACGCTGACGCATCAGAAGCGTCCCAGTCTGGATAGGGTTTGGCCACTGATGTCAATTGTCCGAAGCCGGTCGCAGGTGGTCAGGCGGCCGGACATCATCACCCTCTCGCGGTGCCCGCACCCGCCCCTTCCAGCCCAGAAGCCAGAACAGGGTGTCCAACACGAACAAGCCTATGGCAGCGGTCGCCAGCAGGCCGATGATCGTCATGGCCGTTCTGCTCATGACTTCTTCATCCCCCAAGCCCCCCTCTTCGCCTTCCTGGCCTGGGCCTCCAGCGCTTTGAGCCGCTTCACTTCCTCCCAGGTCTGGCCACCGATCCCCATGCCGTGAATCCGGGCCAGCCCGTTGGCCACCAGCAGCTCGGCCAGATCCTGCCCGCGCACACTCACGATGCCGTACTTCCTGGAGTTCTTCTGCCCGCTGAACACCCCCTGCCATCTCGTTCGGATCGTGAACCCGCCCTTCAGCGCGTCCCGCGTGAAGGTTTTGGCCATCATGCCGACCTCGACGGACTGCGCCTCGGTGATGCCGAAGTAGGCGGCCTGGGCTTTGGTGCGATCCCGGAAGCGGGTGTTGGACTCCGGCGTGTCGGCGAAGTAGAGACGAACCGTCAGTTCCCCGTCGTTCCATCGGACCCTGAATGAATCGCCGTCGTTTGTATAGTAGTCCACGAGGTGGCAACCGGAGAGTGTCTGCCAGGGTTTGGCGGCGACCGCGGGCTGGGCAAATAGGCAAGCCAGTGCCACGACCGACATCCATTTGACGAGATATGACTTCATGCAGGTGCTTTCTCTATCAGCTCCGGCCCGTCGTTGCGAACATTGTTCACTCTGGGGCTCACGGAATAGCCCGCCAAGTCCTCCCTGGCGCCATCGATAAGCCCGGACACATCGGAGGGCGTCGAGGCCGAATCCAGCCATGCATCATACTGCTCCGGTTTCAGGACAACGGGCATGCGGTCGTGGACAAACGAGATGCTTGGCGCGGCGGCCTTCGTCAGCACGGCACAGGAGACCACCGGCTCGGCGCCAGGACGCTCCCAAGTCGACCACAGGCCGGCGAAGGCGATGACCTTGGCTTCCGGGCAGGAGATGAAATACGGCTGCTTCGCTGGTCGGCCCACCCCGCCCTCAACCTGTTCGCCGGCTTTCCATTCGTACCAGCCACGCGCCGGCATCAGGCACCGCCGGCTGCGGAAGCTGTCCCGCCAGGTGGGCTTTTGGGCGGCGTCCTCGGACCGAGCGTTGAAGGTAGTTGAGGGCGGCGTGTCCTTCGTCCACCAGCTCGGGATCAAGCCCCAGCGGGCGCTCCTCAGGTACAGCTGGCCCTCGGCCTTGACGATGATGGGCACCTGGGCGGTCGGCGGGATGTTGAACCGCGGCTTAAACCAGCCCCGGCAGAAGGAGCGGTTGATGGCCCAGTACTCGCCTATCGAATCTTCATCTGGAAGGGCATAGCGGCCGCACATGAAAATACCTGTTTTTGAAGGCGCGGGATTGAAATCAACCTAGCGGGGGAGGTGGCCTTAGCCAATATTTTTAGATACACCAATGCTCAATCCCGCTCGGCAAACCAACCTGTATTCTCGCCACGGCTTATGGCCTCGCAAATGTGACGGTGCGACATATTCAACGCCTTGACAGCAATCCGGATATCCTTCTCGGACTTGACGTATAGCCGGCCCCATTTCTGCCCCCTACGCTCATAGTCGAGGGGCTCAACGCCTGGTAGTTTCTTGCCATTTGTGAAAATGGAAAAATGTAATTGCTTCTTGCGTACCCCCAAATAGGCAAATACCCGTTCGGGGCTGTAATAAGTTATGGTTCTTTCGGTTACTTTTCTCCAAATGTCCCGATTGATTTTCATGATCAGTGGATGAAGTTTGTCGTAGAACAATCTTGCGCCCGATCCTACAAACAGATCGTCTATGTTGTGCTGGCTAAGCTCGGTCACCTTGTCCGGCTCTTCCAGGACAGGATTGTCGAGTTGGGGATAGATGGCCTGCAGCTCGAATACTTCTATGTGCTTGGGGCATTCTTTCCAGTCATGGGACCAGCAGACAATGGCATCACAATCGTCGGAATGATGCTTGTGGCGAACAAAGTCCGACGACCGGAATTCAAACTCGATCCGGAGTTCTTCCCACTTCCCCTTGCTGATGTAGCGTTTTGCGATGCAGTCGGGATACCCCGGTCGAATCGTCTCAACATACATGTTCAGGTCGGCCGCCAATTTCCCAAACAGGAAGATTACGCCGTTTTCATTTACTGGTGCATAGACCAGGCCCCGGAAGTTGATGAGGCGGCCAACAACATTTCTGTGATGCATATGGCGAGTCCCGCTGCCGTCATCATCTTCCACCTCGACCTGGATTTTCTGTAGCTTGCGGTTTCGTTTCATTTATTCACCCTCTCAACTTGATCCCTATCTGCATACTAGCTTCTACTTCATCGGTGGCGGGTAGTAAACCGTGCCGTTCGCCTTGCCGAGGATCTCCAGCACCCAGACCAACGTAGCCTTCTGGATGCCCGGCTTCTTGCTCTCCCGGCTGCCGGCGATGTTCAGGACGCAGTTGTCGGGGCAGGAAGCCTGCAGCCACTCCACGAACTCCTTGACCTCGGAGTCCATCGGCCGGTTCATATGAACATGAAACCACGGACGGTTGTGCTTCTGGGCGAACTTGATCGTCCTCAGCGACCCGCCCTCCGGCTTCCCGTGGCACAAGACCAGGGTGGCGTCGGAATCGACCACGTTGGCCTCGGTGCGGGGCAGGTAGTCGGCCGAGCGGTGCTCCTGCATTCCCTTGAATGCGTCCGGCAGCGGCCCCGCCTCCGTCTTGCGGCCCTTTGGTACCCAGCCGCCGTACGGGAAGTCGATCCAGCGGCAGGCGTCCAGCGCGCCCTGGTCCACGCCCGTCTGGCCGCCGGATAATATCTTGGCGAGTTTCATTGAATTCGAATCTTCAACCTGAAATCCTATACCGTCAAGCACGCCCGGCTTCACACACCCGCTTGCTGGCAAGCATATGGCTATTGGCGTAACTGATAAACCATATTTTCAGCATATCTCACACTCTACGATTGCCTTAAGAAACTGCGTCCAATACCCTCTGGCCATTTTTCCATCTGTCGATTTGAAATAGTTGACACGAGTGTGTACTATTTAGTACACAACCTGTCAAATGAATGCGACTTTCGGACAATTTATTCGGACCAAGCGTACGACGCTCCAACAGGCAGGCCAAGGCTATTCCGTGCGCGGCTTGGCGTCCAGGCTAGGCATCCAACCCTCCTACATCAGCAAGGTGGAACGCGAAGAGGTGGCGCCGCCGTCTGAGGCGACCATCCACAAGATCGCCCAGGAGCTGGGAGAAAACCCCGATGTGCTGCTGGCTCTGGCCGGGAAGGTGTCGGAAGATCTGCGCCAAGTGATTTTGAAGCGTCCGGTGCTGTTCGCGGAACTGATCCGCCAGCTCAAGGACGCGCCCGACCATGCGGTCCTCCGCATCGTCCGGGAAGTTCGGGACGGCAACTGGTAGGAAAGGAAGCACGCCATGATCGAACTCAAGCAGGACAAACTGAATTTCTCGTTCCCCGAGGTCCACCCCTCCGCCAAGGTGAAAATCACATTCCAGCGGACTCTGCGAATTCCAGACGACGGCGACGACTATCCCCTCCCCCCGGGGCTCGGCAGCTTTCCGCTGGTCCATACCGACGACTACGCCAAGCGCGTTCCGGCCTCCTGGGCCGAACACGGCGGCGTTGTGCTGCCCATGTACCAGTCAGAAGCCATGTGGATCCATTTCGAAGGGCACTACGACGCGGATCGCGGCGTGAACTACCCGTTTGCCATCAAAGTCGCCACCGGCAAGATCAACGCCGTGTCGGGGCTCTCTTGGGAACAGGGCCTCAACCGGACGCCACGGCAGGACTACGTGGTCGTCCCCCGCCAGCCCTGGTTGGACGGCTACTGCGTCGAGAAGGGCGTCATCCGCCAGTTCGTGGCCATGCCGCTGGGCGGAGGCTATACGGCCGAGGAGCAGGTCTCCGGCAAGGCCGAGCACGGTGGGCTCCAGATCATGGCAATTCCGATGAAACGCGAAGTGTTCGAAAAACGATTCCCCGTCGTTCCAAGAGCACGCTACAGCTTTGACACTGTCCGGTATTCATCCAGGCCTTGCGCCAAAGTATTCGAGACCCCATCTATGGGCCTGGCGCCGGGAGGCCGGATGAAGCAAGAAATCTATGAAGACACCTACGATCTAAACGATTGGGATCTCGACCACAACAGTCGGTGCTTCGTCCACATCGCCAACTCGATGGTCTGGCGCCAGATCACCGGCCGGAACCCGCCCACGGTCCCGCCGACCGCAGAGGAGTACAACCGGCGCGGACTGCCATGGTACGACTACTACAGCGACGTTAAGGCCATCGACGGCAGCCTCACCCTCGCCTGCATGCAGAGCGTGGCCGAAATCGGCAAGGAAAAGGGCGCAACGCCCCTGCCGGAGAACCAGGGCGTACTTCCCGGTCTTGTCATCGATATCCACGAGAAGCTGACCAAGGATCAGGTGATCGAGTTCCTGGGCTAACCGTTCAGTTGTTCTTTCACATATTATTGCCGGACGGAAGAGCGGAAAGGCCAGCCGCCCATCGGGTCGAAAGGTCCTTTGTTATGAGGAATTGGCCGTCCTCCCGCCCGGCATCTTTTCAAATCCAGCATGGCGGGTTGATCTTCGCCGGGCGATTAATCCCGGAGTGAACGTCACCGTCTGGCTGGTTGGAACCACGTTGCAGGGATTTCGCGGCTAATGCCGACTGTCCGTCACGGCGTGGTTCCATCTTTTACTTTGGAGCCAGCTCCCAGGTCAAAACGACAAAATGTAGGTTTGGCTTGCGTAGCGCTTGGCGTAGCACAAACCTTGCCTTGTGCATCTGGCTCCCTTCCCCATTGCCTAACATTGGAACAATCAATATCATTCAAATACGACCATGAGCGACCACGCTGACGACATCCCAGAATCTCTGCCAGACGCCGCCAAAGTGGAGGCTGTCCGGTCCATCTTGGACCAACTCCTTGAGAGTTCGCGCCTCTACTCCAAAAGCAAAGACTACAAGGAATTGCTGGATTATGTCGTTAAACTGAGGCCCTTCGCCCCGTTCAACGCGATGCTGCTCCAGGTTCAAAATCCGGGATTGAGCTACGCCGCAACGGCGCACGATTGGCAGCGACGATTCAAGCGAACTCCAAAGGAAGGCGCCCGGCCCCTGCTCATCCTATGGCCGTTCGGACCCGTCGCGCTCGTCTTCGACCAAATGGACACCGAGGGCGATCCACTTCCCGAGGATGCCTTCGCCTTCCCAGTGCTCGGCGACATGACCGAATCCTCCCTTTCTCAATTCATCGGTCGGCTTGAAAAAGTTTGCATCCATGTGCAGGCTTGCGACGCCGGCGACCGCAAGGCGGGCTACATCCGCCTTGCTCAGCCCGCCAAAAGCGACAAGGAGTATGCCCACTATGTCCTGCTCATGAACCGCAAACATTCCCCCGCCGTCCGGTTTGTCACGCTGGCCCACGAGCTTGGTCACCTGTTCCTGGGCCATCTTGGACTAGACGCCAAGCTGAAAATCCCGGAGCGCCGCGGCTTGGGCTACGCGCAGCAGGAGCTGGAGGCGGAGTCGGTCGCCTATATCGTGTGCGGACGACAGGGGATAAAACCCAAGTCCGAAACCTATCTCGCCGGATTCATGGCCCAGGAGACCACCATCGGACATCTGGACATCTACCAGGTGATGCGGGCGGGCGGGCGAGTCGAAACCTTGCTGGGATTGGCCGGCCATCCCAGCGAATTGAATGTAAAGCCCATGAAGAGCACGCGCTCTGGAAGTTAGGTGACACCATGGCGGGTGAACATTTGGATGCGCTGGTCGGCGACGCAAACAAGGCGCTTGAAATGCTGCCGACGATCATTAAAGACGCTAAGCGAGTAAACCCTCTTTCGGGAATGGATGTCCAACAACCGATTGACAATGGTGCCTACATAGCGCTGGCCTACCCCTCCACAGAAGCATCTTTTCTGGTAATGATCGAAATCAACAACGCCAAAGAAGCGAATGAAGTTGTTGCTTTCTACCCGTTCCTAAGAGCCGGGATCCCTCACGAGCTGGAGATTCTCGACATCAGGCCGGACCCCGATTGCACCGAAGGCTCGATCGAAGCGGTCAACCGCAACGCTGTCACGATATCCTTTTACGATCCGACATTCGCGTGCAACAAACACATCTATGCCAACGGCTGCAAGTATTCGTTCTCAATCGCCGCACTTGCTTATGTCCTTGAAAAAGTCGAAGACACGAACATCAGAATCACCAAAGGCGCCGCTTTGGAAATGCTACGCCAGCGGCAGCTGGAGGACGACCCGAACGCCGATGTGTCGAAAGTCACCCACGTCGACATCTCAACCGCGAATCTTCGCTTCATGTTTCCCCATGACAACGACGTGGACGCCGAATTCCAGACGGTTGTCGAAGGCGTGGAATACATTGATATGGTCGGAACCAGGATCTGCAAGATGCCGGTCGTTCTTATGCGGCCGGACGACGAAGATTTTCGCGTCATTCTATATGCCTCCGAACACGTGCTGAAGGGTTACAAACCCCAGGTGGGCGACAGCATTCGCGGCGTGCTCTGGCTCCAAGGGTATCCTTTGCGGACGGTGGAGGACCCGGCCAACTGGGGAGACCGACTCACAGACTCGTCGCCTCAGCACTCGATGGAAGGAATCGCCCGATCCTTCAATACCACGGCTGAACTGCGCCATCTCCATCCCGGCATCGTGGCATTGGCATCATCCTGCGCAACCGTAGGTTGGGATGTCATCCCCTTTGAGAATCCGGATCGTTCCAGTCCCCTGCCCGCTTTTCAACTGGATCGGACCGGACGGAAACCCGTCAATGTTTGGATTCGAACCCATATTGTTGGCCAGGAATCCCCTGTCCCCTTTTCTCCCGAGGAGATTGCCAACAATCGTGCCGCCTGCGAGAACCATGACCAGGAAGCCGCTTTCGTAACCATGGTTTGTACAGATGTAGGAAGCGGCTACACCTTCAAGGCACAGGGGATCGATACGCTCGAAAAGCACATCGGCAAGTTCGCCACCTTGGAGTATATGGCCAAATCGCAGTTCAGCAAAGAGGGCGACCAGGACTCGCAACAAGATGAAGACTGAGCCCGACAACTACGCCCTCACCGCCGGCAGCCCCGCCCACCCTGTCGTGCTGGCCGCCGACTTCAGCTTTTGCCGCATCCGCCAGCGCTCGCCCAGCCCTTCGCCGGCGTAGTGGACCGCGCCGCGCCCCCGCGTCCGGTTGATCCGGTCCAGCGCGTCCATCAGCCGGTTTGACCTTCCCGTGTCGCCAGGCGTCTCGGCGAACAGCAACCCCTGCTCCGCGTTTTCGGGTGCCAAGTCCAGCAGCATCACCCCCGCCCGCTGGTAGGCGTATCCCTCATGGTAGATCCTCTCCAGCCCCTGCACGGCGCATGTGATTAGGATGCCCGAGTCCCGCGTCGGCTTGTCCAGCCCCGCCGTCGCGCTGTTCGCGTAGTGCTGGCCCGATTTGTCGAACGGGCTGGTGTGGACGAATACGCTGACCGCTCTGGCCCGCATTCGCTGCGCTCGCAGCTTTTCCCCCGCCCTCGTCGCAAAGGCTGTCACCGCCGCCATCAGGTCGTCCAGCTTGTGCAGCTTCTCGCCGAAGCTCCGCGACACCATGATCTGCTTTCTCGGCGGCGGCACCAGTTCCAGCGGCAGGCACGAAACTCCCCCAAGTTCCCGGCAGGTCCGCTCCATCACCACGCCGAATAGCTTGCGCAGGCGCATTGGATCGGCCTCGGCCAGCGCCTGGGCGTTGGCGATGCCCAGCGCCCGTAGCCTAGCCCCCCAGCGGCCCGCTATGCCCCAGACGTCCTCCACGGGCAGCGCCGCCAGCGCATCCCTCGGCGAGGCCAGCGTGGACCACTCCAGCACGGGGCCGGCCGGGCTCTTGCCCTTCTTGGCCATCCGGTTCGCCACCTTGGCCAGCGTCTTGGTCTGCGCAATCCCCACCGAGACGGGGATGCCCGTCCACTTCCTGACTGTTTGGGCGATTTCCAGCCCGTAGGCCGTCAGGTCCCTCTTCATTCCCGTCAAATCCAAGAAGCACTCGTCGATCGAATAGACCTCCAAGGTGGGCGCGTAAGTGGCCAGCACCTGCATGACCCGCCGGGACAGGTCGCCGTAGAGCGCGTAGTTGGACGAGAAGACCGCCACGCCCATCCGGCGCAGGTCCTTCTCGACCTTGAAGTAGGCCGCCCCCATCTCGATTCCCAGCGCCTTGGCCTCGTTGGACCGGGCTATCACGCACCCGTCGTTGTTGGACAGCACCACGATGGGCCGGCCCTCGAGCTTCGGCTGGAACACCCGCTCGCAGGAGGCGTAGAAGTTGTTGCAGTCCACGAGGGCGAACATGGCGCCCTCCTATCCGTAGGACCGGATGACATGCGCGACGACGCCCCAGATCACCAGGTCCAGGCCATCCCGGACCTCGATGGGCTTGTACGCGGGGTTCTCGGGAATTAGGCGGGCGCGACGCCGTTCGATCACCAGCCGCTTCACCGTCAGCTCGCCGTTCACGACGGCCACGACGATGCTGCCCGACTTGGCCTCCAGAGAGCGGTCCACCACCAGCAGGTCGCCGTTGTAGATGCCCGCGCCGGTCATGGAGTCGCCGTCCACTTTGACGACGAAGGTCGCGGCCGGATGCTTGACCAGGTGCTCGTTCAGGTCGAGCGGCGCCTCTAGGTGGTCGTCGGCGGGCGACGGAAATCCAGCGGCGATGCGGGAGGTGTAGAGCGGCAGCGGGAGCGTGGCCGCATTGAAGGCCACGGGACGGGCCTTGCGGGGTCGTGGCTGAATTGTGGATTGCGCGCCCATTTCGTACCTGAACTATCGTTCAGATTTGCTCCGCATTCAACTGAAATCAATTTTGAAAGCCGGGAAACACCGCATCCCCTGAAAAGGCATGCCGTTACTACGGCCGGGCGAGCAAGGCGGCTTCCCGCTTGCGGTACACGGCCCACGGTCGGGCGCCGAAGCGCCGTGCGGCCTGCCAGATGGCGAAGACTTCGGCCTGGCGCCCCGTCGAGCAAAGCATCTGGAGGAATAGGAAATCCGCCTGCCCGCGATTCAGCCGCATCCACTCCCACTCGGCGGCGGTCGTCTTGCGAACGAAGCATCCGCCATCGCGGTAAAATGAATCGTGCGCATAAAATGCGTTGGCATGTCGGCCGAAGGGTTCGATGTCCGCCCAGGATTTCACCGTGTCGCGCAAGAAGAAGGGCGTGCTTCCCCCGTCGCTGATGCCATCCCCCACCCGGTACTCGACGCCGGATTCGTGCCGCCACCGGAGGGGATCCTGTTCGTCCGCGATGATGAGGCGGCACGGCGGCCCGCTCTTGTAGCCAGCCTGAACGGCGGCCTCGTCGGTGACACATGATTCAGACGCCTTGCCCATCCAAGTTCCGCGAGGTCTCGCGCTCTTGACTGCCCAATTCTTGGCGTACTCGATGGCCTTGCGGGCGAGGATGGACAGGATCGACGCGACGAATGGACTCATGGGCCTGGCTTCTTCAGATGGTCGAGCAGGTACTGATTCATCCCGCATTGGGTCTGGGATTCCGCGATACTGCGGCTCAGGTGCTCGACGGCAGCAACGAATTTCTCCGTCCGCTCGTCATCTTTTCGGTCGCGCTCCAGGCGATAGGCTTCTTCCCGCTTATCCCTCTCGTCACGGCGGGTTTGGGCGTCGCGTTCTTTCCGGGTGGCCTCGAGCCATAGGCCGATGACGGCGAGGATTAGGAGCCCGATCACCCCGTATTCCCGATAGGTTGAAAGGGCCTCGGGCACGGGGACCTGGGCGACCGTGCCGACTCCGAGGGCCAAGGCGGATGATTTGAACAGAAGGCAGGTGCTCATGGCTTCTCCAGGTAGAGGACAACCGCGTTCTGAACCGATTTCGGAACCGTGAGCCAAGTGACGCGGCTCATGGCGATGGAATACTCGTTGCTGGCCCAGAGCATGATGTCCAGGTTGTTGGTCGCCATCGGGGGCGGAAACTGGGCGCCGTATTTCACGTCCGGGAACAGGGGCGCATGCACCCCCAGCGTTTTGTTGTAGAGCGACAGGACAACCGGACTTGCGTTGGAGACGCCCAAAGTTCCTTCCACCCGACGGGTCAGGGATGCGCCGACGACGCGGCAATCACGGGGAACCGCGAAACCACGGAGACTGGAGTTATCGCCGCTCTGTGGCGCCAGTTCTCCGTGGATGTCAAAAAAGTAGTGGGGCCCGACCGTTCCCGCCGGGTTGAACATGCAGTGATAGGCTGTAAGCGTCCCCGCCGGTATGTCCGTCAGGTCTTCTCCGTCCCCAGTCAGAGTGCCCAGCACGGCGAGATTCGTCACCGAAATGGAGCCGACGTTGGTGAACATCTGCCCGTTGGCGTCGAGGGCATGAGTTCCGCCGGATAGCGGCAGATAGCCCGACAGCGAGTTCAACGCGGCATTGGCCGCGATGCTGGCCGAAGTCGCCAAGGCGCGGGCCGTCGCGTCCACGGTGTTGGTGATCTCTATCGCGTCGATGGCGGCCATGACGTAGTTCGTGGTCGCCAGAGGCGCCAAGGCCGCGTTGATCCCTTGCAGATGGCTGAACAAGGACGCCGTCGTGATCGAATAGGCCGAGGGGGTGAAGGTGGTCGCGATGTCGGTGTCCAGCGGACCTGAATCCGGACGGATCCAACCCCCGATGGCTTGCTGAACGAAGAGCAGCATGGCCATCAGGATTGGCAGCGCCCGTTCGGAATATGATCCCTTTTCCGGGATCGAAAAGTGCGGCGACGGGGTTCCGGCGGATTCGTCGGTCGCTTTGTAGCGGCCCAGCAGGATCTGGCGCAGGAATATGTCGGCCGCGTACCTGGCCCCGAGGGCCGCGCTGTCGATCGGCAGGCCCATCTCCATGGCGAGGGTGAAATACACGATGGTCTCAAGGTGGCGGACGGCGGATTGCGGCACCCAGGTTTCCCGGGGGTCCACGATGTTGGCCGGGACGCTCTTCAGGTTGTCCCGGAACTCGCGGATGATGTTGTCCATGATCTCCACAAGCCGGCCGGAGCGGTCGGGATTGGCGACCAGCCAGGTCTCGTACCGGGCCTTCACGTCGGTCGGCATGTGGGCCAGGATGTCTTCGATTTTGATCTCAACCCATTCCATATGGCCTCCAAGAAAAAACGGGCGGCGGCCCGCGCCACCGCCCGTCAGAGGAAGATCTGCCTCTAGGCGATGTTCAGCCGGATCACGGCGGCGCTGTTGGTGACGCGGACGTCTTCGGACCAGTCGAACTTGGCGACTTCGGCGCGGCCGTCCTCGCGGGTGTACGAGCCGGGCACCATCCACTTGTTCATCAGACGAAATGTCTTCATGAACGAGGGATCGCGGCGGTCGGGGGTATCCCGGCGCGCGAAGATGAGGACGGCGTTATCCAGGAGAAACTGGATGTTCTTCGCTTTGCCCTCGGGCGCGTTGTCATAGACCATGAAACTGGTCATGGTCTTGGGGCTGGCCAGCAGAAGCTGCTGGGCGACGTTCTCGGTCGGGATGGCCAGCGAAGTCTTGCTGCCAGCGAGGAAGCGCGAGCGCACGGCCGGGGAATTCTTGAACTTCTGCCAGGCGGAAACGCCGAACAGCACCCCCACCCCCATCGCCGAGCCATAGGCGGCGGCCTTAATGACGTCCTTGACGGCGGAGTCGAGGTCGTCCACGGGATCGGCGCTGGTGTCCCAGGTCTTGCTGGCGCCCCCGCCCGCCGCTTCGAGGGCGGCATCGATCACGGTCTTCTCGTGGGCCAGGGCAGCGACTTCGGCCACGGCCACCGCGCCTTCGCGCAGGACATCCTCGAGGGCCTCCGCCTCAAGCTGCTCCAGATTGTCCACGGGATAATCCAGGGCATGCGGTTCGCAGTTGTAGAATGCATCGGTGGTTTCGAAACGCAACTCGGTCGCGCGGCCGCCGATGGCCCGGAGCGTGTTCGGCAGCCGGAAGCGGTTCTTCTCGGTATAGACCTTGTAGCGGCCGTTCATCACGCCCACGGGCACCGTGGGGGCGATGAAGTCGGCGACCGGCTGGACGGTCTGCTGGGCGGCGCCCTGCGCGAATTCGCGGAGGGTCGGGCTGCTGGAAATGGATGAGAGTCGGTTCATGGTTATGCTCCTTTGTTTACGGGATCTGATACATGGGGACGGCGTAGGTATCGCCATCGTAAGTCACGACGAAGAAGGCGGCATTGGTGGCCGTGCCGGTGGGAAGATTCGTCAGCGCCGCTGCCACGACGGTTCCGGGCGCGGCGATGGACGCGAACTCGGGTGCCCCGGCGAATGAGGCGTTCCCGCTTACGGCGAGTCCACCAACGGCATGGATATAGCCCCCCACCGTGAGGTTGTTGGAGATGCCCACCGCCCCCGAAGGGGCGATGCTGACGCGGGGATTCGTACCGGACAGGAACAGCAGATTGTCGCTGGACGCGTGATTGATGATCGCCCACTGGTCGACAGACCCGGCTCCGGTGTTCGCCCAAAGGAGCAACTCCGCATTCTGGTTCGTGCTGCCCTTGGCGTGGAACTGGCCGGCCCCGCCGGAGCGGTAGGATCTCACGGTGCCGTGGCCTTCGATGGTCCCCTCCACGGTGGCGACGCCGCCAACCGTCAGGTTGGTGGCGACGGCCAGATTTCCGGCGGCGGACGCATCGACGCCCAGGATGGAGTTGATCGTCGCGACGCGAACGCCCTCCCGGAAGGTGTACTCGGGATCTGCGGCGAAGGCCACGGCTGCCGCAAGAAATGCGACGGCCAGGATGGAAAACCGCTTGGCCATCGCTACACCACCGTGATGTAGCCGATCAAGGCCGGGCGGGCCCGGACCAGCTGGCCATCCACGCCAACCTCTTCGGCGATGGCGATGCCGCGATAGGTGCCGGCAACGGAAGGCAAAACCTTGACCATTCCATCCATCGTGCCGTCGATGTCGGCGGGCACGAGGACATCGCCAGGAATGCAAGCCCCACTCAAGCGGATGCGCACGTTCCGGTCAGGCGACATCGGCAGGGCCGCGACGCTATTGCCGGCCTCGTCCCCGTCCGTCAGGATGAACAGGGCGAGGTCGGTCACGGCGTCGGGAAGTGCGAACTTGGCGACGGTGGAGTCGTTGACGATTTTGACGAGCAGCCCTTCCTTGCCGGTCAGCTCTTCATTGGCGGGCAGAACGATCTGCCCCGCTTGGACATTGGTTTGGCTCATGGGCTACTCCTTGGTGATTTCTTTTTCGGCGCGGGCGAACGCCGTGATGAACGGAATGTTCTGGGTCTTGGCGATTTCGTGGGCGCGGTTGCGGATCGCGGAGGCCGCCGACTGGACGGCTCTGGACGCATCGGCGGGATTCGCGACGCTCGCGACGGTCCGCTCGATGGCCGCCAGCCGGTTGCGCAGCGGAATCGTGCGCGGGGGCTCGGCGGGGACCGCCTCGGTCTTTACCCGCTCGCGAAGGGCCGCGAGGGCATCAATTGCGGCAGACCGGTTCTGAAGGATCTGCTCCTTCCAGAACGGGGCGTGGGCTTCGTCGATCACGTCGCCGAAGTCCTGGATAACGCGGTTTGTCAGCGCGTCCTCCATCGCCACGGCGTCCTGCAGGACCCCTTCGTATTTCTCCTGAAGGTTTGCGATAAGGTTCACGAGGACAGTGATGAGTTCGACGTCGCTCGCGGTTTCGGGCAGGTTGACCATCGTCTTGATCTGGGCGATGTCCACTCGGGTTTCCTCGGGGGCGGCGGCTTCGGTTTTCGGTGCGGTCGATTCGGGCATGGCAATCTCCTTAACTAGAATTCAACTATCGATGATGATTATGCTTCATTGTGGTCATATGCGCATAAATGGCGGCAGAACATGCGGATTTATAAGGGTTTTTCGACGATTTGCGTGCAAGTCTCAAAGCGGCCTATGGGCGGTAGTTGGCAAGAAAGTCATCGAGAGCGCGAAAATCGGAGGCGGTGGCTTGCGGACGGCGGGTTGGCGATTGCAGTTCGCGGCCAAGGCGCGCTTCTTGCGCCAGCTGCCAATCGGATTTGATCACCGAAGGCGGACGGGGCGAACGATTCAGCGTCCTCTGGGCGCGTTCGTTGTATTCCAGCGACCCGAGAACGGCGAGGGCCGCATTCCAGGCCTGCGCGGCGCCTGTGCCGGACTTCGGCATCATTCCGAAAATGCCGCTGTTGCCCGTGGTCATGAGCCCGAGCCCCGCCTTGTCGGAGATGTTCGCCCATTGCGGGTACGGCAGGGACTGGCCGGTCTTCCGCTGGTAGTTCGCCTCGCGGCGCTCCTGGACCGTCTTTTCTTTCCCAACCCACGGCAACGCCGCCCGTCCTTGGTCGGACCATATCCCGATCTTCTCCGCCTGCGCCTTGGCCCGCGCCTGGTCGTAGGCTTCCTGCCGATCTCCCCTGCCAGACAGCTCTCGATAGTGGATGTCCGCCAGCCCTTCCCGGATGAGCGTCTTGTTCACATCGCGGGCGGGAATGACCTTGCCGAGATACGGGACCCGCAAAAGCTGATCGAACGGCTTGGGTAGCGTTTCCACCGTGCGGACGGCGCGGCCGTACTTGTCGAAGCCCCCGGCCTTGGGGTTGGAGTCTTCGACCAGCCGCACATATTGGTTGTCCTTCACGAGTTGCTGGATTCTTTGCTGGGCTTCGGCCCCGAGATATTCGCCCGTGCGACGCTCGGGATGATCCGGATCGTTAGATTGGGCATGCGGCACTTCCGGCGCGTTCATGTCGGACATCCGCACGGTACTTCCGCGCAAGGCCAGCGTATCTGCATCTGCGTATTGGCCGGGCTGGCGTAGATCAAGGGTACTGCGACGGGCCTTGGCCATCGCATCCCCGGCCTGCCAGTTGATGAATGCGGCGGCGGCTGGTGCGAACTGCCAGATTTCCTTGCCCTGGATATTGCGGGGTTTGTTCTCCGCCAGCTTGGCAAGGGCCGCATTGGCCTCGTGGGCGGAGATCCTCCCGGCCTCCTGGTCCGCCTTGATCGCGTCATAGTCGGCGCGATAGGCGCCGACGCTGGCTTGGTAGGACTTCAGCCCCGGCCGAAACAGCTTTTCGATGGGGTTGCCCGTCGTTCCAACGGCCATAGACCCGAGGGTTCCGAGCAATCCGCGCGGCGTGTCCGATGGGATCGTGAAGTCGCGGCCTGCACGGAGAGCGCTTTCGCGTTCCTTTTGGTAATGGCGGATGGCCATTTCATCGCGCGCCGCGACGCCCGCCATGCCGGTAGCGACATAGGCCTTCTTGAACCAGTCCATCTTGCTGGCGGGCTTGGTTGCCAGATCCTTTATCGACGAGCCGGTGAAGTCGCTGAACGCACTGTAGGCGCTGTGGGCTTTCTTGAGGGCGTTCGCCACGGGCGCAGGCATCTTGCCGCCAAGCCACTTGAAAGGAGCGGAAAGCGCGTTGTCGATTCCCGCGACAAGAGATTTTCCGGCGGCGGCCAGCTTGGTGCCGCCCAGCGCGGCGCGGCCGTACTGATGCAGGGAGCCAAGCAGGCCTATCGAGCCCACGTAGCCGGCAATCTGGCTGGCCATGCCAAGGAACTTGTCGGCGACCGGATTGAGGGTGGGATTGTTTTCGCGGTAGGAGTCGATCCCGTACTTGCTCGCAAAACCACCGATGGCGGAAAGCAGACGGGCGTGCTCGCCTATGGCGGACTGCGCGAGGCTCGTCCCCTTCCAGGCTGCGCCGAGTTTCGAGAGCGCCCCGATGCCGAGCGCCCCCAGGAGGGATTCGCGGGCGACCGTGGCCGCGCCGCGCGAAAAGTCGTAGTCGCCGCCTTGCAGCGTGGAGGAATCGATCATGCCGAGGGCCTGGCCCAACCGGGTCCGTGCCAAGGCATCCGACGCGCCGAACGTGAGCTTGTCCTGAACGATGGCGCTGCCTCCGCGCGCGCCCTCGACGGCCCCGCTGAAAAACGCCTTTGTCTTGTCCCACCAGGATGGGGCGTTGTCGCCGTCGTAGATTTTGATCCCGGCCGCCCGCATCCGGTCGTACTGCGCGGCCAAGTCGTTGCCGCCCGACGACGAGGACCCCGATCCTCCACCTCCACCCCCTCCCCCTCCCCGCATGCTTGCGAACATGGCCTTGCGCTGCTCATCACTCATGGGCTGGCCCGAACGGCGCCCCCAATTGGCAAGGACGGCTTCCATGGATCAGCCCATCGAGGGTGGATAGGCTCCCGCAGGAGCGGTCGAAGTCAAATCCCTGAGCAACAGGGCCGCCCGTCCGCGATCCGCGCTGGCCGCCTGGCGAATGGCATCGACCTCGCTCCTGACGCTTGAATGGTCGGCATCCGGATAAAGTCGCTGGGCCGATTGCCAGTCGCCGCGCTGAACGGCGGACCAGTAGGATCTGACCCGCTGCTGCTCATATCGCTCCAGCTTGACCGGGTCCATGCGCAGCGCTTCGCGCCGCGCCCGCTCTTCCTGCGTTTGGGCGGACCGCCGGTCGCGCTCGTTGGCTTCGTCGATGCGGCGCTGTTCGCGCGCCGCGAGGACTTCCCGCTGGCGGGCCGTCTTTTCGGCCTCCAGGGCGGCGCGGGCAAACAGCTTTTGGTCCTGCATGGAAATCTTCAGGTCGCGGTCGGCTTCCTTGACCTGGGCCTTGAGTTCGGAATCCACGGACTTGGCGACTTCCTCGTCTTTGCGTCCCTCGAGCTTCCGAACCTCCCGCGTGATGCGGTCCTCGTTCTTTTCCCATGCCTTGACGTCTTGCTCATGAAGCCGCGTTTCGTGATCCATCCGCCGCTGATAGGCGCGTTCGCGCGCCGCCGGGTCCTTGTAGACCTTCTTCAGGTCGCGTTTGATCTGGCTGATCTGATCCCTGACCTGTTTGTTGTGGGCCTTGTCGGCGGCGATGGCTTGCAGAATTTCCGTGGGGTTGGCGCCTTCCTTCATCATGCGGTCGCGCGTCTCGCGCCAATCCCGCATTCCGTAGTCGCCCCTAACGGGGCGCGGCTCGCGTGAGGCCTCCAGTTCCTGAATTTGGCGGTCCAGGCTGGAAATCCGGCTTTCGTGATCGCGCGTGGTTTGCGGACCATTCCAAGTGCTGCCGCCTCCCCCGCCGCCGGAACGGCCCCAAGGCGCGCCGCCGATCCATTCTTCGCCCGTGGTCGACGAGCGATAGTTGCGCAGCACGCCGAGCTCGACGCGGCGATTCCTGAACGCGAGCTGCACCCGCTTCAGCGCCCCCCGACCAAGTTTCCGAGCATCGATCGTTTCCTTGCCGACAGGTTTCATTGGAGCCGGGGTTTCTTCGGGACGATCCGACTCGGGCAGGTTTGTTGCTTGGTCGCCGGGAGACGGTTCCTCGGTCTGGACAGGATCGGCACTTGGCACTTGGGCACTTTCTTGAACCGTGGCATTGATCGGCATGGGCGGCGGCGAGAACTCGATCGGAGCGCCTTCCGCGTTGGATAGCGGGAAAAGCCCCTTGATGTTGGGATCGTTCGTGACTGCGCAATTCATCAGCTTGAGCGGGCGGATGCGGTCGCCGTCGAGCTTTGCGCAATCGGTCGAACGCCAGACCGGGGAAATGAAGCGGTAGCGCCCGCCTTCGATGGACTTCCGGCCGATGTCCGACCAGCGGACCTTCGCCCAGAGTCCGTTGGGGCGGTCTTCCAAGGCGATGATCCAGCCTGCCGCGACGGTTGGTTTGTCCTGGTCCAAACTCTGGTGGTCGAAGTCGATCAAGACACCGGGCCAGTTGGGTTCCGCCGTAAACTTCTTGAAGGCATCGATGATCGCGGCGATGGCTTCGTCGTCGAGGACTTGGACAAGCCCCGTCGGACGGTGGGGCCACTCGCCGCGCGTGGCAATGTTGAACCAGCCGTCTTCCGGCAGCACGAATTCAGGGATGGAGCAGGACTCCGCCACGGTCTGCCCCCTATTCGTACCTTTGCAGCGCCCGAGCCAGACTGTTCTGGGTTTTGATCGGGCGGGACGGCGTGGGTTTGGTCGTGATGCGCCCGGCAGGGTATTCCATCTGGCCGGTTTGCTTGTTGTATTGAGGGCGCGATGCCGCCGACTGCCCCGCCCTGCTGCCCGAAGGCTTGCGGATCGGCATCGTCGTGTATTGGGGCTCTGGCTGGTCGACGTAGCGACCCGTCCTCTCGTCGAAGTTCGGAGATCCACCGGCATACACCATGCTACCCGGATCGTGCGGCATGACATCCAGCGCGGGGCGCGTTCCCCCTATCCCCGCCATCTCGCGGTTGAAGCCGGTTGAAGCCCGTTCGAACATCCGCTGTTCCAGTTGCTTGTTGAACGCGATCTGGGCGCGGGTCGTCGCCATCGCCTGCAGTACCTCGGGGCTGTGGGGCACGAATCCGCCTTGCGGCGTCCAAGTGCCTTCCGCGGTGATCTGGCCGCCGCCCGCCGGGGCGACGGTGCGCCCTGCGGCGAGTTGGCTTCCGATCCATTGGGCGTTTTGGGCCTGCGCATCGGCGAGGCCTGCGGGAAGGGCGTCGTTCCAGGAATACGACTTGCCCCCGGCGGAAGGCGCAATATCCACCATTGCTTGCATCGCGGGCCGCGCCCAACTTTTTCCTCCCCCTCCCCCTCCACCCATCTTGGCCCAAACCGCGCGGCGCTGCTCGTCCGTACGGATCGCGTTGGCGATGGGTACATCCGTCGCCGAAACGCGCACGGCGTTGGCGAGTAATTCGCGGGGATTCCGTTCGGGGATCTGGTCTTCGCCGCCGAGGGAAACGGATGCGGCGCTCAACAGGTTTAGGGTGCTCTTCATGGGATGCTCCTATTTGTCCGGGGCCATTTTTTCGATCTTCAGCCCAAGCTTTTCCTCGAGCTGCTGCTGGTTGATGCGGTAGCCCGCCCACGAGAGGGCCGAGGTGGCTTCGATGAGCTGGGCCATGGTTTCCTGGGCGCGCGGGATGTCGAACTTGAAGTAGACGCAGATGGTTTCGCCCGGGAAAAAGGTCTTGAGGATTTCGCGGTCGAACTGCCGCTGGAACACCTCCGAGATGGCTGCCGCGTCCGCGCGGGCGAGCCCCACGAGCGTCTCCGAGTGGGCGTTGCCGGCCAGCGTCCCGCTGCCGCTCTCGGCCAACATCGTCAGCAGGCCGCCCGTGGCGGCCATGACGATCTGCCGGTCGCTGTATTCGATCCTCTCGAAGTACGGCAGCTTCGACCTTGCGGCGAGATCCGTCACCTTGATGTCTGAACCCGGCGGCAGATAGCCACGCATATTGCTGGTCAGCTTTTCGGCCAGCGTCATGTATTCGGTTTCCTTTTCGGGCGTTGTGCCCGGAGGGCCGATCATAAAGACCGCTTGGTTCGCTCCGTTTTCGAGAGCGACGTCCCAGTCGGCCATGGCGAGCTGCTTGGCAAAGAAATGGCGGCAGATCGATTTGAAGAGCGGGGACTGTACTTCTCGGATTACCAGGTCGCGCGGATCGGCCACTTCGGCCCCTCCGAATCCGTTGCGGGCCTCGGGGTCGAAATACCAGCGCTTTTCGGTCGGCTTATAGGTCCAGTAATGGCACGGAATATATTCCAGCCTCTGGATGAACGGACCGTACCCCGTGCGGACCTTCTCCAGCATCGAAAAACCAGTGAAGTTGGCGTAGGCGATGTTCTTGGCCGCCTCCTGCAGGTTCTGGACCCGTTCGTAGGCATACCGGAGAACGGCCTCTTGTTCGGCGGCCAGAAATGGATCGGCATTCTCGACCGTTCGGATTTCCCAGTCTAGGGATTCAATGTAGCTGAGTCGCTTGGCAACCGCCGCCGCCACCGTCACGTCCGTGTCCTCCATATGGCGCCAGAGCCATTGAAGGTCGGCCCAGTCGCCCCGTGCGGCGGCATCCTCCATGGCCACGATGCGTGAAAGCGTCAACCCTCGGAGCGGGTTGTAATGGTCGCGCACGCCGGGCTTTGTCCGATAGTTCGACATATAGGAAAAGCATAGCCCAATACGGGCATATGCTCATAAACGGAGCGCCCGACCCCCGGTTTTCAAGGACATTGGGGCCATTTTCGTGCAGAAAGTTTTCATGCCCCCGGTCCACTTGTACTGGTAGCGCTCCGAGTTAGCCAGGGCCAAGGCCATCACGCAGTCGTCGTGATAACCGCCCGGTGCGTTGTAGGTGATCGCCCCGCTCGGCGTGATTTCGTACTCATAGCGTTTCATCTCGTCCGTCAGCGTCGTCCAGCTCCGGGGCCAGTTGATCTGCCTCTGTTCCACCCCCACCACCAGCCGCTGGATTAGTTGCGTTTTGACCGGATTGGTCAGCTTGACGGGCTGGATGTCAGGGATCACGGTTTTCAGATCGTCGTAAATCGGATCCCCAAGTCCCGTAGCATCGAGAACCAGTAGCCCCGGACGGCGACGCCAAAAGCCGACAATCCGCTCCTTTTGGATGGGCCAATCGAGATGGTTGAACCTTTCCATTTCCAGGCTGGTGCCCGTCCTCCGGTCCATGGAGATCAAAACCGTGTGGTCGGTGTGTTTGGCCAAATCGCAGCCGATGGCGACTTCGGCGCTTTGGAAAGGAGCCTCCTCCACGAGACAGCCTTCAACGTTGTGAAAAACGCCCGCCGAGTCCTCCAGGAACTCGGCCATGTATTCCTGCTTGAAGACGTCCTCGGGCAGGGTCCGCTTCGCCTCCTCCCACTCGGCCGCCGGGAAGAAGGGATTCGTGTTGCTGGCGAAGTGAAAGCTCTTGTACTCGGTTTCCGCAGGATCCTTCCCCCGCGTGTGCATGTCGTAGAACCATCCACGCCCGTTGGGGGTCGAGATGAGCGTTGCCCATCCCATCGTCTGGGCCAGCGTCGGACGGATGGTATAATGCCACACGGTGGGCGGAATCCGTGCGGCTTCATCTACCACGATGCCTTGGAATCCCAGTCCAAGGATGCTTTCGGGATTGTCGGCGCTTAGGAACAGGATCCGGCTGGTTCCGTGGGCGCCGGTGAACTCGGCCCGGACGGGATTGCGGCCGGTGATCCTGACGAAGTCCCCGGCAATGGTGCGGAGAGCCTCTATTCCTCGTTCGGCGATGAAGTACGTGGGGGCAATCCATCCGTAATCGCCGGCGGATTCTCCACCGGCCCGGTCCAGCAGTTCGGCGGCAAGGCACAGGGTCTTTCCCCAGCGTCGTCCACAACAGACCGTGCGGAATCGAGCGGTTCCGCTGGAATGGATGGCAAGCTGTCCGGCGTGGGGAACATAGTTGAAATTCGGACCCATGAAACGGCTCCCTCCTCGCCTAGCTTCACCTTCACGTCCTGGGGCAGAAGCGGCATGATGATCTGGCGGAAAAACTTCATTGGATTGTCCAGCACGGCATCCCGCATTGCCTTGGCCATGGCTGCCTGAACCCGATCCTCCCCGAGAATCCGGTCGAGGAGCATGAGGGCCTTTGCCCGACCGCCCACGGCTCCCTTCGCTCGGCCCAAGCCGGCCATTGAAGGTCGGTAGCCCGGAAGAAATGTGCCGTCTTCGGCACGAGGGATCGGAGATTCCGAGGGCTGAATATCTGCTGCTTCCATGCTATGAGGCTTCCTTCTTTCGGCTGGATAATTGCTAGGTAACTGGTGAACAGTTTAGGGCACACTAACCAAAGGCGGTTGTTTCATTCAGTTTGGGCTGCTTTCGCTGGGAATTCGGCTGTGTTTGATGCAGATCAGAATGACCGCCGGGGCCGCCATGCGGCCGAAGGGGTAGGTGAAGCGCCGGAGGCGTGAGGGCGGAGGGCGCGCAGCGGGGCCGCCCTGGGCGGGCGCATCGGGACACGAATCGTGCGGGATGGCCGACGACGACGGGGTGAAGACCTGCAACCCCTCTCGGCGGACAAGCCTTGCGGTCCCGTGCGAATGGTGTCCGCGCCCGCGCGGCGAGAGTCGGCGCGTTTGGCGAAGGCCGTAAGTGTAGCGCAAAAGACAGCGCCGCCTCGGCAGTGGTCTGTGCGCGGAACGACGGGCAAGACAAAGGCAAGGCGTCTCTCGACGCAAGGCTGTTGGATCGGCGCGGGGAGCGCCTCCGGGGATCGCCGCCGTCCTGATCCGCCCGACCGGAGGACCGCGTTTCGCGGCGGCGTAGGCTATAAGCATGAATGTAGCCGCCTGCTCCCCCTCCTGCGGTGTCCCCCTTTGATGATGATCATTTTAGGGGGGGAATCACTTTTCGGCGCTCTGGACGAAAAGCGCATACGACGACCGGCGGGCTTTGGCACCGGTCGGCGGCGGGAAGAGGGATTTCAAAGGGGGAAACTGAAGGGGGGGAGCAGGGCCGGAGGTCGAGGCGGATGGGACGGCGGGGCTGTTCACCGCACCGGCGGGGAGCCGGTGGGCTGCGCGAGCGGGGAGCGAGGCCCGCGCCGCCGGGGAGGCGGCGTCTGCGCTGGTCGTCCTGCGGGGAGCGGGACGGCCGGCGGCTTGAGCGCGGGGAGCGCGTGGCTGTTATCACCTGCGGCACTGGCGGGGCTTCCGGGCGTGGCGGGAGCGCCCCAGGCGCGAGGGCCGCCTGGTGCCGCAGGTGGGCTGCTGGCCTTTGAAAATGCCCCGCCCCCGGCCGCTGGCCTTTGCGTGGGCCGCATCTTTAAGCCGGGGACGGTCGGCGCGGGGAGTCTCACCCCGCGCTGGCAAATCAGCCGACAGCCTCCACGGGGTCGGGCTCGTCCTGATGGACTTGGCCGGCGTGGAACACGTAGGCCAGGGCATACCGTTCAACGGTTTCTTTCTCGGGTTCGCCCTTGGCGTCCACGGTGCCGGTCTCAAAGGTGAACGTCTTGGGCGTACTCCAGAGCATGAACCCATGCTCCCCCCTCTTGACGCTGTAGCCTTTGGCCTTCCAGTCGTTGAATGTGTGGAACTCGGTTTGTCCGGTCTGCTCGCGGTAGATCACCTCAAGGCAAGCGTTCAACGTGTAGCAACCGCGAAACTTGGCCGGGACTCCGGCAAGAATCTTTGCCACGGTTTCGGGGCTGGCTCCGTCCATCTCGGCAAAACGGGCTTCGCGGTTCATTTCGACGATGCCCTTGAAGGGGGCCGTTCTCCGGCAAAGCTCGGCGCGTTTCGCGGCGGCAGCGGCCTTCTGTTCTTCGGTGGGCTTGTGGTTCTTCTTCATGGTCTGTTTTCCTTTCGGGGTTGGTTTTAACTAACAAGGGCGAACGGCGCGCGGCGGATGATCCATCCGTGGCCGGTGTAGGTGGTTTGGCAGGCCGGGCACGTCACGGGCTCGGGCTGGCCGTACTCGGGGCAAGGAACCTTGCGGCCACAATCGCAACGGAAGAAACCGGGTGCCGGGATGCCTTCGGGATAACCTTCTTCCCGAATCCATGCCTTCTTGACGGTTTCCGTGAGTGGCAGGCGGGCGGTGGTGTCGCGTTTCATTTTCATACCTCCAAAATCGGGCAAAGCGCGGTGTTGGCGCTGACATTCACGCTCGGGGGCGCGGCGTAGATGGTGCGGCGGATGTCGTGCAGGCGGCTGACGATTTCGCGGCGTTTTTTCCAAAGGGGATCGAGACGGGCGCGGCAATCGTTGCGCAATCCGACCGCATAGGGCTTGCCTTGGTAGTGGTAGACCTTTCCGGGCCTGACGGTCTCGGGCTGGCCGACGTAGATGAAAAGGGATTGCCCAGGGATTTCTTTGGGTGTGCGGTGCATGGCGGTCCTCGCTCCTATGCGAATTCCACAAGTCCAACCTCCCGCAAGCTGTAGGCGGTGGGCGTTTCTTCGTCACAACGGCCGACGATGATCGAGTCGAGGCATTTGACTTCGAGGGTCTTGCCTGCGGCTACGGTCTGACGGGTGACGGCGATGTCCTCCGCGCTCGGCGTGGTGTCCCCGCTCGGGTGGTTGTGGGCGACGATGACCGCAACGGCGTTGCGTTGCAGGGCCGTCCGGTAAACGTCGCGGGGGCTGGCGATGCAGGCGTTGGCCGTCCCCATCGCGATCACGTCGAGGGCGATCAACCGATATTTCTGATTGAGCGACAAAACCGCGAAAAACTCGGTGTCACTCTTGGCAAGGTCTTTGAGCAAGGCCGCAACGTGGGCGGGCTCGCGGATGCTCGGGGCGTCCTTCTTGGCAAAGTCGGTGCCGGATTCGCAAACGGTGATTTTCATGCTCGTCCCCATCAGGAAAGGGCGTAGATCAATTCCAGTTCGGCGGCGGCGATTTCGTCGCCATCACGGGCGAGGTCTCGCAACTGCTGGAAGCGGTTCTCATCAATCATCGCGTTTTCCGGGACGGAGGAGCCTTGAGCTTCCCGCTGGCTGACTTGGTTCTTCGTAGTTTTCATTTCGTTTTTCCCTTTGAGGTTGGAGGTTTCTTTTTTCATCTTGTTTCCGGTCCGTTTTCGCCTGTCGCTTCGCCCCTCCCGGAGGGACGGCTCAAGTGGGGGGCTTCCCCGCGACGGATTCCCTTTAGGGTGGCGCAAAGCGAGGAAGGGCCTGTCCCGACGAGCGGGGGACCTCCCCCGGCCCCGAAGGGGTGAGCCAGGAGAAGCGATCAGGCAAACGGGGTGCAGGAAACGGCTGCTGAAAAAAGAAACCGGAGGGAAAAAGGAAATAGGCCCCAAGAAAACGAAGAAGAACCAACCAAGGACAGCGGAAGGCTGTCAGGTTTTAGGCTGCAGGTAGCCGGATCTACGGCTGCGGATCGTGCCGAGCGTTTCTGGAGGCAAGGGTGTGCGGCCAGCCGGCGAGCGTTTCCGGAGGCAAGGGAAGTTCGACGCCCAGCGAGCTTGCGAGCGTAGCGGGAGAACGACCGCAGCCGGAGGTCAGCGAGACGGCGTTTCCGCGCATCCCGCAGCCGGAAGCCAGCGAGGCGGGCTGTTATGGTATGGCACCGCGCCCAGCGGACTGGCCGGAGGGCGGACGCTGACGAGCAAGGCGAGTGGAGCAAACGCCCGCAGGATCGCACCACGCAGTGGGTGGGTCGGAGGGCGGCGCCGAATCGTCAACAAACTCAGCGAGTGAGACGATGGCGGCACCGCCCGCAAGGCGGTCGAATGTGCTTTATGGCATGAACTTATTGCTCAATACGGCTGCGTAGTTCCGCGAGACGCGGCGGATAACCGAGTCTGATCAGAGCACGAGCAAGTACCGCCGGATTCGGACAGGTCTGCATGGACCATTCTCTCATCCATTGGATCAACAATGCCCGGTCACGCATATGGGGTTCGGGATTGTCGAAAAAATAGTCCCAGATCACGATGGCGGCCAAGTGCGCCCGAACCGACGGCGTCCGGCTGGCCTGGCGGACAGCATCCAGCCATTGCGCCGCATTCCGTTCGCGCAACTTCTGGAGGCCGGCCAACTCTTCCGGCGTCAGACTTAGTTTTTTACGCCGGCGGCTTTTACGAGGCCGGGGCGGCATGCTCCATTGCAGCCGATCGCCTTGGACATACGATTCAGACGCTCCCGCCGGAGTCTCACGCGTGTGTTGGCTCTCCAGCCCCTTCCCCGGCGTCGGCTGGGGGCTTCCGAGTGGCCGTATGAAGCGTATGTCGGGCCGGGTCATCATGATCATGCCCGCCTGGAGTGGTTGAGTGGGGTTGTTCATGCCTCAACCTCCTGTTTCAGGCTGACATGGGCGAACCCGCGCTGATTCTTGTCGTTGCGTTTGATATCTGTGCGTTTCGCCACCCGATGGATTTCCATCATGATGTCGCTGACTTGGTTTTCGAACTGCCGCACGGTGACCGCCTGCCACCCCTGCTCCTCGCAGAAATTATGGTAGGCCGTTTGGAGTTCGCTCACCGTCACGTCAGATCCGGAGGATTTGACGACGGACTCGCTCACGAAGTGCCGGACGGAGTCGGATTCGGACAACAGGGCATCGACACGTTTCATCTGCGCCTCGGTCAGTTGGACCGAACCGTAGGTTTCGAGCTCGTGCAGGAGCCGAAGCGCGCCGTCGATGCACCAATTCAGGATGCCGGGACCCTCGGCCTCGACCAGGCGACGGTCGAAGTTCGGTATGGGCTTGCCTGTCGGGGCGCGTTCATAGTCCACGATCAGCAGCCGGCGACGCCATGCCCCGGAATCTGCGTCCAGCCGGACGTGCAAGCGGGTATTGGACGTGATCAAGACGTTGAACTCTCCCAACAATTCAAACCTGTGCTTCACGTTCTTCTGCTCGGCGTCGAGCCGGTCCCCGCCCACAAGGGCTTTCAGGACATAGGCCGACTTGTTGTTGAGGAAGTCGCCCGGAACGTCCTTGCCCGAAAGCAGGGTCTTCCCGACGAATCCAGCCACCTCAAAACGCTCGGCCAGGTGTTGAACCCGCAGTTGCGTCACGTTATGTGTGCCGATGATCGCCTCCAGGATGTTCGCCAGCGTGGACTTCCCGCCGCCGGGCGTGCCGCGCAGGAGCAATATCTTCTGCGCCGGGTTGCGGCCCAGAAGGCATTGGCCCGCGTACCGCTGCAGCAGGGAGATGTCGTCGTAGTCCAGCGCCGTCAGCAACAGTTCGTTCAGGAAGCGGGGGCAATCCGCCGCGATGTCGAAGTTGATCTCCGACCGGTTCCGGGAATAGTAGGTATGGCTGAATTCGTGAAGCGTGGGCGGGTTCTCGTCCAGGTGCAGAACCCCGTTGCCGACATGAATGATGGGCCGTTGCTGGCGAAACGCCTCCGGCCTCTCGATGATCCCTTTCAGCAGTCGGAGGATCTGGCCCAACAGGTTTTCCGTCCGTTTGTCCAGGAGCATGCCTGCGCCGCACTCGTTCAGCATGTCCCGGAGCGACGCGCCCAACTCCACCATCAGACGGGCATCGGTCTTCGGCTGCCAGAGCCCCGTGTCCGGGTGGTAGTCGTAGAACTGATTCAGCATCGGTTCATGCAGGATCAGGTTGTCGCGGGCGTATTTGCCGGCGACGAACATCTGATTTATCGCAGCTGGCTGGCCCTTCTCATCCACCGTCACCGGTGGGCCGTACTCTGCGACGAGCTCCTCGTCGCCCAGTACATCGAGAACCGTTGGCTTATGGTCGTCATGCGAGGCGTCGGATGCCGGCTCGTACATGGCCCTCAGCGCCTTCCAGTTGTTGCCCTTGCATCCGTCGTGCTGGCACTTGAACCCGAGAACGCCATCCCGTTTGATCACGATGACGGCGGACCGGTCCGTATGCTCCGGGTTGAAGGGGCAGACCTTGAGAACCCATTTGAACCCGCCGTCGTAGGGCGTGGCCGGTCCCGGACTGCAGCCCGCAAGATGCTTGTCGACGAACTCCTGCACACGCGCATGGTCCCAGGAGTGGGTGCGTGCTCCGGTCTTTGTCCTTTTCGAAGGGGTGGCGGCTGGTGGCGCTACAGCATCGGCTTCTTTTGCCTTTGCCGCCAACCCGTCGATCAATCCCGATGGAACGGCTGCGACCTCTTCCGGAACATTCAAAAGTTTTGATAGTCGGTGCGTTCGTGCGAGATCCGGGCAATCGTCGCCCTTCTCCGCCCGTGTGCCATACAGTTTCACGATCCGCGCCGGGTTGAAGACCGTTGTGTCAACGGATGTATTCTCATCGCTGAACGTCTGATCGAGCGCCGTCAAACACTGCTTCACCGTTTCGGAGTTGGCCGGCATGTCTACCCGGTAAAGCAGGTGGTAGCCGTTGCCGGAGTCCGCCACGATCGGTTCCGGCCAGCCCGCTTCCTTAAGATGGGCGTATACCTCCCGCGCCTTTGCATGTGCATGGGTCTTTTCCTCGTCACTGGCGGAGATTCCCGCCGGCCGTTTTGGATCGGCATCCACCAGCAGCCAACGGCGGCGGAGGATGTCCTTGTCGGCTGTCGTCTGCCCGTCTTTGGCCTCGGTGAACTTGTTTTGGCTCCTCGCCAGCAAGGCCGGGTTGACCGGATTCAAGGTGATGTAGATGCCCTTCGCCCCCTCCAAGTGTAGAGCATTTAGGGCGCCGGTGACCTTGGCCGGGGCGTTGAAGTAGCCGTAGATCACGCGCGGAACGAAATTTCGTCCGGCGCGGCGCGGTTCAAGAATGCGGACTTCAAAGACGCTGTCCGGCTCCACCATGACCGCAAGGGCTTTCTGGACCTCCGCCGCATCGAAAAGAGGAGTAGTCGCGTTCATACCGCACCCGCCTTTCTCTTGGATACCTGATAGGGACGGAAGTTGAAGAGAGGGCATCCGGTCGCCGTGCACTCGCGGATACCAATTTCATCCATCCAGCAGCATTCAAGGCATTTGGCTTTGATGGCCTGCCGGGGGCTGGCCTTGCCGGAATACAACTTGCGGAAAACGCCGGCCTTGCCGGGGGCGTCTTCCAGTACCTGTCTCACCATCAAAGCGCGTTTGGGGTCGCCAAACTCACTGGGTAGGTTGTTTTGGGGGTGTTTCATTAGACCACCACCTTTCCGGCTGCAAGGGCTTCCAGGTCCGCCCGTCGAATTCGGAAACTGCCGGGCAGGACTTCGACCTTACTGAGCCGCCCCGCCTTGATGATTCGCCACAATGTCGCTCGGCTGACACCCAGAAGCTTCGCCGCCGGGGTCATGCCTAAAAGCATTGGCCCGGTTGGCATCTCCACCCTCGCCGGAAACTTGCCGTCGAGAATGCGGTCGATCTCCGCCTGAATCTCCGGGGATGCCTGGAGGAACTTCATCATCCGTTCGGTCTGATTGATTTGCATGGTCATGGTGCGTTCCTCCTTAGCGGTCGAAGATTTCGTAGGTGTTTTTCTGAAGGACCTCGGCAATGCGCCGCTTTGTCTCCGGGTCCGGGCATGCCCGGCCCGTCTCAATGCGGGATATTTCGATTTCTTTCTTTCCAACCTGTTCCGCAAGCTGGAGTTGGGTCATGCCTTTCGCCACTCGCGCCGTCTTTAGTCTCATGTTGGTTGCCATGGGCAGCCTCCTGGGTGTTATAGTGGTGGACCAATTCCACCGCTTGCCTGGCATGGGGTGACGAAGCGCGTCACCGACGGGACAAACCCTGTCACGGCAAAAAAATCCCGTGAAGGTCAGACCTCCACGGGATCGAACGAGTTGGGCGGTATCAACCGGCCCAGGTGACGCCAGGCGGCGGCTCGTAGGTGAAACACCCGGCAACGCCCGCTCGCGAACGCGAGCGGTAGCGGCCGGAGAACCGGGCAGACGGTTTCAATAGATGCTCGTGCAGATGTTCAGCGAATGGGGTCAACACGGGATGGGGCTTTCCATCCTTGTCGAGCGCGTGCGCAAGGCCGTCGTAGAAACGGGTGATCGCCCGCCGCACGGCGCGGACGATGTTTTCAGCGTCGCTCTTGCTGGGTTTCGCGTGGTGTCTTTGGAATTCGGCAAGTTCTTCCAGAATCCTCACCGCCTCCGCCTGCTCGGGTTCGGTGGTCTTCTCGTTTTCGAGAACGGCTTCCCATTTTTGCTGTTCTTGCCAGACCGCCCTAGACGATTCCAAGTCATCAAGACCGAGACTACGCTCCTGAATCCGAGCGTGTCGGTCAAGGGGCACAGCCTCGCCTGATATCTGATCTATCACTGCCGCGACACCCAGTTGCTTGCGGTAGATTTCCGGGATCTTGGTCGCAAGGTCGATGGCATGGATCGGTTCTCGCGGCGGGTTCTGGAGAAGATAAGCAACGTAGAAGAGCCCCTTCTCATGCTTAATTGGAGCAGTATCACCATTAAAGATGAGTGTCCATGTCCCCCGGCCCTTGATGAGTGCAAAACGCGGGGTGGCTGGTGCTGCCGATTTTCGTCCCTGTGGTTCAAGTAGCGCAGGGAAAGGTTTGACTGCCGTCAGCAGCCCAGCGGTCGAGAGATGCACTGTAGCATCGAGAGGGAGAAACAAGGCGTTAGAGGCGGAGAGAAGCTGCCGCGTGGGTGCGTCCATGAAATCCGCCGTCGGAGCAAGGAGAATGAACCGGCCGCGCAAATGTGCCGCAAGTGCCGTCACCGCTTGGCGGAAGGCGTCGCGGTCGTGTTGGATGGTCAAGATTACGGGGAGCGCATCTGCACCGTAGGCGGCAATCTGGATCGCACCGGGAACGCTGGTTTCAGTCTCTCGTCGGCTCAACCCGAACGCTTTGGCGATTGCGCGGCCAAGTTTCGTCCAATTCAGTTCCAGGACTTCAATGTCGGTAGGCGTGAGGGAGATGTCTGCACAGTGCGAAGGTTCACAGCGGCACACGGCCACGATGTCATCATCCTTGTGTCGGACAACCGCATGCGCGCAACCGCATGCGTGTGGGCATGGATAGGACTTTGCAGGCGTGGGCAGTTGGCGGAGGAATAGCTCTCTGAAGGTGTCGAAGTTAACTCCCAGACTGGTCTTCCAGACCGCCGGGACCGACGCCGGACCATGGACGGTCTCAAGCAGTTGCCAGATTGAGGGCATGGGGTAACGCCCCTTCAATCCTGGGCCTGTGACGTAGTTCGGAACCCCTGCTTTGACAGCCAGCGATGGACAAGTCTGGCATCGCAATGGCGACCCAGCTTCAGAATGTTGGGCGGCCGAATTTGCACCTTACGGGGCTTGTCCGAGTCACCGAAATACACGTCGAACGCAGCGCGTTTGAGTCGGGCCTTTTCTTGTATGGGATTGAATGGCCGTGAGTAGGCGGCGGCGCTGGCGAACACATCGTCGGACTTGCGGACGAGGCCGTCGTTGAACTGACCATCCCATGCCATTTCGACCTCTCGGAGAATGATTTCGCGGATGCCGTCGGCACCTTTGGGGTCAAGGCAATCCTTACCAAGTCGGAGCGGTTCCAGCGTATAGGTCTTGAATTCGGAAAAGTAATCTTCCTGTCCGAATAAGAAGAAGCCGAACTTCGCCCGGTAGAGATCCTTTTCCCCTTTTGTTCCTGCATGAATACGGATTTCATCTAGGTCGGGAGCGTAGACAACCACATCATCCTTCTCTGGGCGGTAGTGCAGGACTTCACTCCGTTGACCTTCGACCTTCGGCGTGCGGACGAAGGTGTCACCATGCCGGATCATAAACCAGAACTCGCCATCAATCTTATGGGATTCGATCTTTGTGTGCTTGTGACCGCGATTGTGTTGCGAGAACCAGAGGTCAAGCGCAGCAGTGAGTGCGTCAAGCGTAGCGACATCAGGGTGATCAAAGGTCGCTGTTCGATCGGCAGGAGCCGGATTGCTGTAGTACTCGAAGGATGAGAGCCGAATGAGCCGTTGCTCGTTGTGCTTCTTAGCAAGCAATTCAGGCGATTCAAGCCAGACCTGCAATGCAATGTCCTCACGAGAAGACTTCTCGTCAAAAGCGAGTGGCAGTCGTGCTTCCGCGACGCCTTCCTCCAGCCGTTGCTGGCCGTCTTCTGTTGCCATCTCGTCTATTGCGTATAAGGCATCGTTCAAGGAACCTGGCAAGCCTTCTGGGGACATGAGAACGCCGGCCAATGTTCCGAAATACTCTTCGTCAGCAAGCGTCGGGTCCGGCAGGCGAACCCGCCTTTCTTCCAGGTCGTCCTTGAACTTAGCAAAAAATCGACCGAGCAATGCGCGTCCGATGTCTTTCAGAACATGCGGTTTGCTGAACCTCTTGAAACGCAGTGTACTCATTATGTACTTACCCAACTCAATAAATTGAAATATGTTTCCTAAAACAGATCCACACCTAAAATATCCGTCAACGCACTTACATCCGCGCCAAAACATCCGCAAATGTGTTAGCTACCACATACTCTGCTGATGTTTCATGCACGGCCAGCGCTTTGAAATGCGCCTTGCCACACTCGATCTTTGCGCTCTCCTTGTCGCCCAAATCATCCGTGAACAATCCGCCCTTGGTCTCCACCACAAAGTATAAACGCTCTCCATCGGGCGTCTCAATCAACACCGCCCAGTCCGGGTTGTACGATCCAAGCGGCGTCGGCACCTTGAACCAACCCGGCAACTTGGCATAAACCTTTACCGCATCATTTTTCTCCAGGTCATCGGCAAAGGCGGACTCGGTTCCCGAATCGTAAACCACCGACTCGTAGACCGACTTTTTGGCCTCCGAAAGCATGTTCTTCAGGTACCCGGTTAACTCTTCCTTCTCGAACAACTCTTGGGCGTAGTATTCGCCGTCCCCGATCCGTTGGTACTTGATCCCGTCCACGATTGCCAACCGCTTGCTGCGGTTGATTGCCTCGCTCGCAATCTCAATGAATTGCTGGGGGTTCCGCTTAAAATCGTCTAGGCGACCACTATCTGCCAGAATGCGGCAGATCGTGCGCCGCGTCAGTTGCGTCTGGTCCTGCAATTCGGTCAAAAGGTCGGGCAACTCGATGTCCGTCTCATCCAAAGCCACTATTGCCGCGCCGGCGCGTTCTCTTGCTTCCACACCGGCCTTGCCAATCTGAAGATCCGCCTTACGCCATTGCAGCCGGGCTTTCGGTATCGGCGGACTTTTCTGAAGGGCCTCGGTGCAGTTAATGATCAACTTCTTGTTGTCGAACTCGACCCGGTACATGGTTTTATGCTTGATCCGGTCCCACAATGCTTTGAACTGCGGACTATGCAAAATCGCCTGCCTCGTTCGGACCGACCTCCGCTCGTCGGCATCCTTGATCACCAATCCACCGGCGAGCTTCCTCAGAATTCCCATAATCCGGTCCCGCTGCTCTGCATATTTCTCAGGAATCACAAGCGTGTCGTCCTTCAGCGCGCGCTTCAAGGCTTCCTGAACCTTGCCTCTGCCGTCAATCATGCCTTTTGCCCGCAGATGCTCCCAAATCGCCTTGGATTGGTCGAACCCCAACGGCGCATCCAATCCGTCAGCCCCCTTGACCACCACCGCCGCGAACTGGTGCTTCTCCACAATGCCGAAGCGGATACCCGTATCTTCCTCGATTTCCTTCTGAAGGTTCTCGGCGAACTGCTCGTATCGCTCCGTCGCTATCACCGTTAGCGTGTTCACCTCGAACCCGCGCACCCGCGCACCCTCTTGGTTCACGCAGATCCGCAGGCCACGCCCGATCGTCTGGCGTCGCTCGCGCTTAGAACCCATTTCGCGCAACGCGCAAATCTGGAACACGTTCGGATTATCCCACCCCTCACGCAACGCGGAGTGACTGAAGATAAACTTCAAGGGAGTGGCGAAACTCAGGAGCCGTTCCTTGTCCTTCATAATCAGGTTATACGCCCGCTCGGCGTTTTCCCTACTCCCCTGGTTCCCCTCATCCGTGTCCGTCCATCCGCCCTTCTTGTCTATGGAGAAGTACCCGTCGTGGACTTCCTCGACGGCATGGCTCAGATCCGCATCTTTGAACAAGGTGCAGTAATCAGGATGCTTCGCAAAACGCCGGTATTCCTCTTCGAAGATCGCTGCATACGGCCCCTTAACAGCGTTGCCGTCCGCGTCGTACTGTCGGTAATTCTCCACATGATCAATGAAGAACAGGCTTAGCACTTTGATGCCCTGCGGGCGCAACCGCTTCTCCTTGTCCAGATGCTCCTTGATTGTACGCCGAATCAACTCCCGCTGGAACGCTAATGCCTGCACATCGCCGTACGTCTCTCCAGGTTTCAAGTACTTTTCGCCCCCCGGATACCGTAATTCCATGAACTCATTGCCGTCGCCGGCTCGAATCTCGCCCACGCGACAGTCGTTATAGACTGGCCGCCCGGTCGTCATCTCCAGATTGTCGCCATCCTGAACAATCATCGTCTGCCGCTGCACGCCGCCTGGCGTCTCTATATCTAACTCAACCTTGGCAGTGATTGACCCGCGCTTGCTCGCAACTGAAAGCAGCTTCACATACGGCCGATTGTGCGCGCCCTCCACCGTGGCTGCAGCCACCTCAATCTGTTTTACGAGCTTCCGCTCGTAGGCGTCCACCGCATCCAATCGGTACACCATATTGTGCTTGTCCACGTGCGTCGCCGAGAACCGCAATGTGCACAGGGGATTCATGGCCCCCAGCGCCTCCTTGCCGCGCCCTTCAAGCCCGCCGTCCACGCTCTGTGGCTCATCAATGATGAGGATCGGTCGGGTCGCCTTGATTAGGTCAATCGGCTTGTCGCCCCCGGTCTTCTCGCTATCCTTATAGAGGTTGTTCACGTCCTTCTTGTTGATCGCGCCAACCGTTACCACCATGATCTGGATGTGCGGACTTGTAGAGAAGTTCCTCACTTGACCGAGCTTACTGGAGTCATAGAGGAAGTATTCGAACGGCACATTCGCATACAACGCCCGGAAGTGCTCTTCCATCATCTGTAGCGACTTGTAAACGCCTTCTTTGATCGCAACGGACGGCACCACGATCACGAACTTGGTGAATCCATACCGCCGGTTTAATTCGAAAATGCTCCGTAGATAGACATACGTCTTTCCGGTCCCTGTCTCCATCTCCACCGTGAAATCGCCCGAGACCAACTCCGGCGACGGAGGCAACCCATTCCGAAGCTGAATCGCATGCAAATTTGCAAGCATCTCGTCATCAAGTAGCGTCAGTCGATTGCCCACGCCCTGATCATGTTCCGCAAACCCCAGCCGCATCTGCGGGTCCATCGCACCACTCACCACCGTGAACTCGGTACGACAGATTTCCTGCCCGCGAAAGAGATCGCACACTGCTTCAAAGGCCGCACGCTGGTAATCGAGATCGGGTTCAAAATGTAACTTCATGCCAGTTTTCCTAATGTCGGCTGCGCCTTCCTGTTGCAATAACAACTCCATTGCTTCAGCATCATTAGTATTTGCAATGCAACAGCCTTATCGCAGAGCAAGCCATCAATTCGCCCTCGCGCCATAGAGACATTCTAGGCGCCACGTGCATTTAACGTTTGGAACCACTTTTTGAACCCCTCGAATGACATAGTACTAGACTGTTCGCGCGTAATCCCTCCGGAGGCAACTGGCTGCATGTCCATGACATGGATCAAATGAAACTCACGTTCCGTTCTTCCTTGAAGTCTTGCATGATCTTCATCTTCGTAGTTCACCAAGAAAAGTGAACCCGCCAGCGTTTTGGTTAGACGCCATAGTGACGCGAACTTCCTCCAGTTCTTATCCCAGTATCGAGAAGGATGACTATTGCTTGGCTTCACGGTCGCATGGTCGCATTTCAAGAATTCGATGACAACCCATGAACCTTCCCGTTCAAAGTAGTATATAGAGTCGACATCAAAGCCATATGTGACATTGCCGGCAAGAGCCTCGATAATCAGCAATTTGCTCGCGTCATCAGCTTTCTTAATAGGTTTTGACTCATTCATGTAGGATCTCCTAGATGCTCCGCACAGTGTCCATGCCCGCCTGCTCAAGTATTGCCGTAAGGTTAGTCTTCGCAACATCATCCACGAACGCGCTATCTCGGAACACAACAGTAGACTCTCCTGTCGGTGCCAGCGACTTGTGCCATTCAACGATTCCGAGAGCCAGCGCCTCAGAGTCCTCTCGGCTAATCTCAGCTGCAAGGCATACCAGTAATATACCGGCGCCGATGCTTTGCACCGATTTTCCGGCAATCGTTTTTTCCTCAATCGGCACACAGAGATCCAATCCAAGTTTAAGCATCAGCTCAAATAAGATGTCGGATGCGGTGCGGTCTGTCTTCAGGTGTTCAATCGATGCCTCAAGCGTGGCTGCCAGCCGCTCGCGATCTGGTTCCCATGTCTGAATATTACTAGACGCTAATTTGAAAGTTCTAAAACCGACATCACCACTAAATAGAGCGTTGTCCGTCCGTATTTTATTACCTGCGCGGCGCATACGTTCTTTCGTTATCTCCGCTATATTGTTTGCCAGAGCATTTTTCCTGCAGTAAGCAGCCGCGAATTTCTGGTCTTTGTCGTCTGCATCAAGTGGTTCCGGAAGTTGCACGAGAATGAACCGGCGCTTTCCACCATCCGCTGCGTTCTGTTCGAATACGGCATGGCCAGTAGTTCCAGAACCAGCAAAAAAATCCATGACGATGGAATCTGCTCGGTCGTGCGTGCCAAGTTGAATGAAACGGCGGAGCAATTCGACCGGCTTCGGGTTGTCAAACACCGCTTCGCCAAGTAATTCCTTCAAATCACGTGTCGCATTCGTGGTTGTATCGATTTCATTCCAGATCGTCTTCGCAACTTTGCCCCGTTCTTCAGCTTCGCTTAAGAATCGCTTGCGTTGCGGTCCAGCCTCACCGCTTGCGCCAAACACAATTCGGTTGTCGGCAAGTAACTGTTGGAAGACCGTATACTCATTTTTCCAACTGCATCCAGGGTTTGGTTTATATACCTCACCAGTCTTCGGATTCTTTATCTGATACAACTGATTTGGCCGTTCGCCCCCAACCTGGAAGGGGTCTGCTTTCCACGGTCCTCTCGGATCGTTATCCGGGTTCGCAAAACCATCACCATCCTCCGGCATCCGGAAGTGTGCCCGATTTTCAACAAAGTAATCTTTTGACTTTGCATAGATGAGGTTATGGGTATGGGAAACGGAGATCAGGGCAGTATTAGTCACCGACTTGGTCGAGTTCCAAATCACACAACCGATGAAATTAGTATCGCCATATATTTCATCCAATATGCAGCGCAGATTTGCCGACTCTACGTCCGAGATTGAGACAACCAAGATTCCGTCCTCACGAAGCAGATTGCGCGCCAACTTCATCCGAGGGTAAATCATATTTAACCAGTCGGTGTGGAAACGCCCAGACAACTCAGTGTTGGAGGACAACTTGCGACCGCTTTTATCAGACTGCTTGGTGAGCTCAAGGTAATTGCGGATATTGTCCCTGTAGTCATCAGGGTAGACAAAATCCCCCCCCGTGTTATAGGGAGGGTCAATATAGATCAACTTTACTTGTCCCACGTATGTCTTCTGTAGAAGTTTCATCACCTCCAGATTGTCTCCCTCAATCATTAAGTTCTGCGTCTTTTCCCAATCCACGCTCTCTTCCTGACAAGGTCTCAACGTTCCCGTTGAAGGCGTCAGCGCCAGTTGTCTGGCCAGCCGTTTGCCATGCCAGTTGAGCCCGTACTTCTCTTCGGCATCCGTAACAGTCTTGTCTCCGATAAGTCCTTTAAGTACGTCCACATTGACACACACGCCATGCTTGCCCTCTGTAACCAATTCAGGGAATAACGCCGTGAGCCGCGCCACATTATCGGATACGATATCTGGACTTTTTGTCTCGGGATCGTTCACAGTCAGTTTCTTCATGATCCGTTTCCTCCAAGCTGCCCTGCAATCACAGCCATCTTTCCCTCAAGCCGCTTGATCTCCAGATTCAATTCAACTCGCCTGTTGAACTGCTTCTCCTTCTTCGCTCGCGCCCGCAGGCCGACTAACTCACGCTCTATCGCTTTGTGCGCGTCAAGTCCATCCCGGACGGCTCCGCTTTCGCCTATTGCACCAGGTACGGCATAGACGCCCGTGATCCGTGCTGCCTCTAATGCGGCAACGCGATCAATCCAACCCTGATAAAGCGCAAATAGATTACCACGCGACAAGTTAGACACAGCCAGACTATCCAAGAATCCCGCCTCTGTCGAACCCTCTGAAGATATCTGCGTCATCTGCGGATAGCCTTCGTCTAAAACCACTTTCCCGGCCTCGCCTTGGGACCACCGCTTATGCGCGACTGAAAACGTGCAACCGTCCACAGCCGTACCGACAAGTACAACCGGATAGGGAACGGCCCGGTGTACCAACTCCACCAGCCGACCGCCCTTCGCCCCTTGCCGAAACGTCGTCGTCAGAACCGCGATTTCTAGGTACTCCCGCACCTCATCCTGGTACCCCGGCACCCCGATGTTTGTCGGCTTGAGCGCCGCCACCCAAAACAACTCCTCGATCCCATCTTGTATTACTCTTTTGTCCGCCGCTGTCGGCGCTCCCTGTTCCATCAGGAGTTTCTTAGGCACCCGCTGTTCTACGCGGGCATTCGGCGGCAGGGCCAGGGCGGCTATGATCGTCTCTGCCGTCATCCCGCGTTGTCCTCCGGCAAAACAACAAGAAATGTCACGACCTCGAAGTCGTTGAGACCCAGGAACTCACCCTTAAGCGCGTGAGTACCGCCCGGCGTGAACAGACTCGCAACCGCTCGTTCTTCCTTCTTTCCGATGATCGAGGCAACGGCGCTCGCCAGCAGCTCTTGCGCGTGCTTCATATCCTTCCCATCTTTAGTGGCTTTGTCGAACCGGGCACACGCGACCGCATCCGGTATGTCTCGTCCAATGCACACTCTCTTAATCCGGTCCATGACCTGCTTGGCCTGCACATAGGGCAGGAGCACTTCGCCATCTTCGCCAACATGAAGCACGTAATGCGGTGCCAAAGGATACCCCGGATCAACGGCTTTGACTGCGGCCTCACTTGCCGCCCGCAAGCAGAACAATATGCCCGGCGGTATCCCGCTTTCCAAAGTGGATGTTACGGCAAACGATCCCAAAGCCGTGCGGCGGAGTTGATCCTCGTGATCCTTCAGGTAGCCTGCCAGGTCCACACGGAAGTCAGTAAATGTCAGGTCGGCAATGGAGATGCCGTTTCCTAGGTCCTCTAGGTCAATCACCGCATCTTGTAGTTTCAGCAACTGACGTCGCCGGTACTCTAGGTCGTTCATTTGGTTTCCGGACTGTTGCTCGATCAGGTTCTCCTCGCCCGTGGCGGAAATATCCAAGAGCACCATGCGCCCGCTGACGCGCTGCTCCAGGTTGATATACTCCTCTAGTTCCAGGTTGGGCCAGAAGTTCACCAGCTGGATTCGCTCGTTTGACGATCCGATTCGGTCAATGCGCCCGAACCGCTGGATGATCCGTACCGGGTTCCAATGGATGTCGTAGTTGATCAAGTAATCACAGTCCTGAAGATTCTGACCCTCACTGATGCAGTCCGTGGCGATTAAAAGGTCAATTTCGCCTTCCGCCGCCATGTCAGCCGGTCGCTCGGTCGAACGTGGAGAGAATGCGCTGATAATACTTCCAAAGTCCTTCCGCAGGCCCGGCAGGGTCGTGTGATTACGCCCCGTGCCGGTCACCGAAGCGGTGTGAAGTCCATGCTCCTTCAACGCCCATGGTGCCAACTCTCCGTAGAGATACTCCGCTGTGTCGGCGAACGCTGTAAACACCAGAACCTTCCGGTTCTGCCCATTGATGGGATTGCCCGCCTTGTTTGCAATTACCTCGCGTAACTGCGCGAGCTTCGCGTCACGCGCCGCTCCTACCTGTTTCGCTGCCGACAGAAGCGTCGCGAGCCGGTTCCGATCTTCAATCAAGTCCTGCTTCCATCGAATCAGGTCCACATCGTGGAGCAGAACCTTGACCTTCCGCCCGACCAGAAGACTCTCGAACGCCGGGTCGTCCACATCCACGTCCGTAATGTCGATCTCCTCAACCGTAGCCTCGTGTGCCTCAATTTTCGCAAGCGTGGCCTTCACGTCCGCAAGCTGCCGATCCAGCGTGGAAGCGAACGACGAAACGGCACTCTCCATGCGCTTGAGCACATTAACGCGCAGCAAATGAACTAGGCTCTCTTCACGATCAACCTGGCGGAAAAAGCTCTCACCGCCCCGGATTGTCGTGCTGTACTTTTTATCGTAGGCTGCTTGTTTGTGGGAGAGGACGTACCGCAGCGGCGCATAGGCAGCCAGCGTCAAACGCCGAATCTCGTTGTTGATCTCCCGGATGGACCGGAACTCCCCGGCTCGATCCACGTCCGGTTTGAAGTTGATCGGTTTCAGCCGATCCGGGAACCGCCCTGTCTCCGCTGTGCCGTAGTATTTCTCGACATGCTTCCGCGACCGCGCAATCGTCAGCAGGTCCAGCAACTTGAAATAGTCGAACCCCAGCATATCTAGAAGTCGCGTCGGCTTCCGATCAACCTCCTCAAATGCCATCCACCGGTTAAACTGCAACTGGGCCTGCCGGACGGTTGCCTCAATGCTTGGGATGCCGTGCTCATAAAGCGCCGTGTCATCGCCTTCCGTCACAAAGGCAATCTGGTTTTTTAGATCTGCCAACCGGTTGTTCACCGGCGTGGCCGTCAGCATCAGCACTCGCGTCTTGACGCCTTCCTTGATGATTCGCCGCATGAGCCGGTCATACCGCGTCTCATGCTCCCGGTGCGTGGCCTTGTTCCGGAAGTTGTGCGACTCGTCGATCACGACCAAGTCATAGTTGCCCCAGTTCACGTGCGCCAGGTCAATGTCCCCTGAAGTGCCAGCGTCACGTGAAAGGTCCGTGTGATTCAAAACGTCATAATGAAAGCGGTCGCCGGCTAAAAAGTTTCGCTTGTCGTTCGCTTTGAAGAGGGTCCAGTTGTCCCGCAGTCGCTTCGGGACGAGAACGAGCACCCGGTCATTCCGCAACTCGTAGTATTTGATGATTGCCAGTGCCTCAAAGGTCTTTCCAAGGCCGACACTGTCCGCAATGATACACCCACCGAGCCTTTCCAGCTTGTCAAGCGCCCCGATCACACCATCCCGTTGAAACTTGAACAATTTACGCCAGACGACGGCATTGCGAATCCCTGTCGCCGACTTAACAATCCGCTCCTCGTCCAATGCTTCGCCGAGGTCCTTGAATAGATGATAGAGCGTTAGGTAGTAAACCGCTGAAGGAGCCATGTGCTTCACAAGCTCGGCCAACCGTGTCACCAAAGCATGGTCAGTCGGTGCTGATGCTGGCAACCCGTCCCACAATGCGGTAAACCAGTTGGCGAACATAGCGCCTTCGTCCGCGTTTTCCGAACACTGGATTAAGCCAAACTGGTTTCCGGGCGTCAGCCCTAGCCCGCCTGTTGAGAAGGCGCAGTTCCCAGTAATAGCCCTCACCTCGCCAGACTTCCCGTCCCCCGTGATCAAAGCCGCCTGAGGTAGAGCGCCCGGCGCGGTGCGAACTTCCGCCTTTGCCTTAACCCATTCTATGCAAGCTCGGGCCAACGCACGGACATCAAGGCGATTCCGAAACGCGCGATCCGCCGCGTTCCCGAACAATCCAATCTCACCATCGTGCGTAGCCGGCAGTACAAGCCGGCACTTCTCCAGTTCCGCCAGCGTCTCCTGCATCGCTCCGAACGCAAACAGGGAGAACTCTGGCGATGCCACATCCAAACGACCAGCCCCAGAAAGCGCTTTTCGTAACGCATCCACAACCCGGTCATTTCCGCTGTTGGCGATAAGTTTCATTCTGGAATCGTATCCTCTGCAGCCTTGCCCTGTCGGACCCACTCGTCAACCTCAGACGCCTTAAACTTCCAAAGTCGGCCCATCTTGTGCGCGGGGAGTTTTCGCCGTTCGATCCACTTGTAGACCGTGTCCGGATTGACTCCCATATGAGCCGCAATCTCGTCCACGGATAGCCAGCGTTCTTGCTGCATGTTCATTCCCATGTCTGTATTCAGACCGGGAACCGCCCCGGCTGGCGTGCCAGACAGTTCAAAAGTAGCAGGGCATGTCCATTAGGGCCAGCGGAAACCGCCGTAGAGCGACCAGAATCGGGCCGGATCTACGCTTCAGATGGGAGACAGCCATATTTTTATCAATCGGCCAGCCATTTTTGATATAATTCTAGCTATGGAAGCACAAAAAGCAGCAGAGATCATTCGTATCCTCGCGGACGGGCGCAACCCGGCAACCGGCGAAGCGTTCCCACCAGACAGTCCCTATCAGCAGGCCGACACCGTCCGGGCCTTGTTTGTGGCACTTGAGGTGTTGAATCGACAGAAACACGTGCGGGTAAAACGCCCCGCAGATCCCAATCGGCCGAAAATGGGAGCCTCCTGGACCCCGGAAGAGGAGCAACAGCTCCGAGACGGGTTCGCCGCGCAAAAGGCGATTCCCGAACTGGCCGCTTCGCACGGCCGGACGCCCGGCGCAATCACGGCCCGCCTGGTTAGGCTGGGGCTCATCGAAGAAGACCCATCGGAACGCCCCGGACGCGGCAACCATCCGCCGTCCGCCGGCGCCGAAGGTGAAGCTACTCCCTTCTGATCCGTTAGCGCCCCGACATACGCTTCATACGGGGCAAGGCGTCACACCTTCGCGGCCAACAGCTTAAACCGCTTTTTGTCGGCTGCCGTTGCCGTTTGTGCCTGTATTTTGCCTATCAGAACCGCCATCTTGTCTGTGGCGGTCTGCTTTTTCGATTTATTGCCCGTCAGTACGTCAGGCAGGGTTTTTCCGAGCGTATCCCGGAAGTCGGCGGCATTGGGGCGGAAGTAGTGTTCCAGCACGATACTGGTCGTCTGGTGGCCCGTAACCCGCTTCACGAGTTCAATCGGCGTGCCGTTTCTCAAGGCCAGCGTCACGAACGAGGTCCGCATCGCGTGGAAATCCCGAATGCTGGCGGACTTCATGCCCTTGCTGCGGGGCACCCTTGTATTCCGTTGGATCATGGCCTTGATATTTCCCCCTCGCTTCCGCATCAGCGGCTTCTTAAGCCAGCCTTCGATGGCGTGAATGTCATTGGATATTCCGGCCTTTGACACTCCCATTTCTTTCTCAATGGTTCGGATTCCTTCGCCTGCCGCGTAGCGGTGTACCACTTCCACCATGCGGTCCCGCCGATCCCCTTCCGGAATGTTGGCGCGTACCGCCTCAATGGCTTCATCCTCAAATTTGTCTAATCCTTCCTCGGCTGGCTCCAGCGGTTTGCCATCGAGCGCCCGCGCGATGATGGCCTTGCACCGATAGGTCAAGCCCCCAGGGTTTTCCTCCAGCATTTGGGCCGCTTCGGGAAATACGTACTTGCTGCCGTTCTTTATGCGGGGCTCCAGCACACTGCGCAGCAGAGGGAAGACCGGAATATCCAACCGCTCCCCCGTCTTGGCGGCGGCCACATTGATCGTGTTCTTTTGCAGGTCCACCGCCGACCACTTCAGCTTGCAGAGATCGCCCCGGCGCATACCCGTACAGGCAGCCGCCACAAGCAAGGGATACATGAGCGAGTCGCCCTTGGCGGCATCGAAGATTTTCTGCAGCTGATCCTCGTCGAAATACGACCGGTGAACGCTTTTGGCTTCTCCGGCCTTGCCCCCCTTCCTTTTCATGATCGCCGTTCTGAATGGGTTCTTATGCCCGGCAGGTAGAAACCGGTCAAAGGCGGGGCGGAGCAACCGCAAATGCTCGCGGTAGGTCTTGGGGCTCATGGATGCCCGGACATCGTTTGCAAACGCCGTCACGTCGCCCTCCGTGACCTGATAGAGATAGAACGCCTTGGGATTCCGGTCCTTCATGAAGCGTTCGAACCGGCCGAGGATGGCCTTGCACATGATTTTGTAGCCAGGGGACAGATCCTCGTCGCGGGGGATCGACAGCCACTTGTCCAGAAGTTCGGATATTTTTGAATACTCGACGGTGCTGCCGGTCTTCATCTCGATCAGTCGTTCCGTCAAGTGCTGGGCGTTCCCCTTGTGCTTGGCTTCCTCCACGAACTGCGCCAACGCATCTTTCGCCCTGGTCCGGCTCCGCTCGAATGCCACGTCGCCCGGCTCGCTCAATGACATGGATTTCGGCGGCGTTCCGGTGACCTTCACATTCAGATTTATGACTCGACGCTTGCCGTCGGAGTCGGTAAATACCCCATACCATGATTCTCGGAGAACGCCGTCTCGTTGTCGTTTAAGCATCAAGCCCATGGTCCACACCCCTTTCTTGAATCGTCGCGGTCAGTATGAGCCAGAATGGGCGGGCGCGCAAGGAAAAAGCACCCACAAACGCACCCACAGGCAGAGCAAATCTGAAATTATGCCATATTTAACGGAGATTTTGAGAAAATAACCTTGGTTCGGGACCAAGAAGTCGCTGGTTCAAATCCAGTCGCCCCGACCATCTTAATGGTCAATAAAACCCCTGTATTTGCAGGGGTTTTTCTGTTTTCAGCCCACTCGCATCCCTCCAATAAATACCCCAAACTACCACAATATTCCATGGGTCTCCGGGGGACTATTTTGGGGGACACAAGACTTGCCCTTATTTGATGG